>NZ_JBQTCE010000007.1:0-480464 GCF_052665095.1 Streptomyces sp. NEAU-174
CGGCGGCATGATGTCCGTCCTCACCTCCCAAGAATGGATCGAGGAAGCGCTGGCCCCCTGGGACGGACGCCTGTGGATCGCCGCCGTCAACGGCCCCGCCTCCGTCTCCGTATCCGGAGACCCCGACGCACTCGCCGAATTCGGCAAAACCCTCTCCAAAGCCAAGATCTACCGCTGGCAACTCCCCGGCGTCGACTTCGCCGGACACTCCGGACACGTCACCACCATCAAGGAAGAGCTGCACCAGGTACTCGACGGCGTCACCGCCACACCCGGCCACACAGCCTGGATGTCCACCGTCACCGCCGACTGGGCCGACCCCACCCACATCACCACCGACTACTGGTACCGCAACCTCCACGACACCGTCCGCTTCCACCAAGCCACCCAAAACCTCCTCAACCACGGCTACCGCACCTTCATCCGAGGTCAGCACCCACCCCGTCCTCACCACCGCCATCCAAGACACCACCGAAACCCACCCCGAACTACAAGCCACCATCACCGGCACCCTCCGACGCGACGACGACAGCCCCCACCGCTTCCTCACCCACCTCGCCGAACTCACCACCACCGGAACACCGGTGGACTGGCCCACCCTCTTCGCCGGCTCCGGAGCCCGTAAAGTCCCCCTGCCCACCTACCCCTTCCAGCACCAGCACTACTGGCTGGAGCCCGCCAGGACACCGACGCGGGCCGAGACCGCCGACAGCTCCCTGTGGGCGGCCATCGAGGACGGAGACGCGCAGTCCCTGGCGCGGGACCTCGAGGTGGACGCGGCGGCGCTGGGCACGGTGCTGCCCGCGCTGGCCTCGTGGCGCCGGCGCAGCCGGGAGGACTCCCTCGCCGACGCATGGCGGTACCGGGTCGGCTGGAACGGGGTGGCCGCCGCCGAACCGCGCCTGGCGGGCCGGTGGCTGGTGCTGGTCCCGGCCGTACGGGCCGGTTCGGCACGGGTCCGCGCGGTGCTGGACGGACTGGCCGCGCGGGGCGCCGAGGTGGTGGCCGTCGAGGTCGCCGAGACCAGCCGGGAGGCGCTGGGCGACCAGGTCAAGTCGGCGGACGGCTGCGCCGGGGTGGTGTCCCTGCTCTCGTGGGACGACCGCGCCGACACCGAGTACGGCACGGTGTCCGTGGGCACCGCCGCGACGCTGGCTGCGGCGCAGGCGTTGCGGGACCACGGCGTCACCGCACCACTGTGGTGTGTCACCAGTGGCGGGGTCGCGGTGGCCGGTGAGGCGGCCGACCCGGTGCAGTCGGCGGTGTGGGGATTCGGCGCCGTGCTCGGGCTCGACCACCCGGACACCTTCGGCGGCCTGATCGACCTGCCCACCCAAGGAGACGACGAGGAGGTGCCGGACGGGCTGTTCGCGGCGCTGTGCTCCCCAGAAGGCGAGGATCAACTCGCGGTGCGCGCCGACGGGCTCTTCGCGCGCCGGATGCTGCGGGACCGGGACGGCTCGGGCAGCGTCTGGAAGCCACGCGGCACCGTACTGGTCACGGGCGGCACCGGCGGGCTCGGTTCACACGTGGCGCGCTGGCTCGCCGCGAACGGGGCGGACCATGTGGTGCTGCTCAGCAGGCAGGGCGGTGACGCGCCGGGTGCGGCCGAACTGGTGGCGGACCTGGCAGATGTGCGGGTCACGGTCGCCGCGTGTGATGTGACCGACCGGGACGCCGTGGCCGCCGTGCTGGCGGAGGCGGAGCGGACACATCCGCTGACCGCGGTGGTGCACACCGCCGGTGCCGGGCTGCCCCCGGCCCCGGTCACCGAGGTGACCGCCGAGGAGTTCGCCGCTGTGACGGGGGCGAAGGTGCGTGGCGCGCTGGTCCTGGACGAGCTCGTCGGCGACCGGGAGCTGGACGCCTTCGTGCTGTTCTCCTCCGGTGCCGGTGTCTGGGGCAGTGGCGGTCAGGCCCCGTACGGAGCGGGCAACGCCTTCCTCGACGGGCTGGCGCAGCGCCGCCGCGCCCGGGGTCTCGCGGCCACGTCGGTGGCGTGGGGCGGCTGGGGCGGTGGCGTCGGCATGATCGACGCCGATGGCGGCGACCAGTGGCGTCGTATCGGGATCCTGCCGATGGACCCGGCGCCCGCGCTGCGTGCGATGGCGCGTGCCGTGGGCGGTGGCCCGCCGAATGTGATCGTCGCCGACATCGACTGGGCACGGTTCGTGCCGGGATACACGATGGCCCGGGAGCGGCCGCTGCTGCGGCAGTTGCCCGAGGTGGCCGAGATCCTGGCGGCGGACGCGCCGGGCGGCGGCGCGTCGCGGCGCGAGGTGCTCCTGAACAGCCTGGCCGAGCTGACCGGCCCGGAGCGGGAGGCGTTCCTGACCGACCTGGTACGGCGCGAGGCGGCGGCCGTACTCGGGCATGCCGACGGTGACGCGGTGGAGCCGGAGCGCGCGTTCAAGGACACCGGGTTCGACTCGCTGACCGCGGTGGAGCTGCGCAACCGGATCAACGCGGCCACCGGTCTCCAGCTCTCCCCCACGGTGGTGTTCGACTATCCGAAACCCACCACGCTGGCGAGGAAGCTCCGTACGGAGCTGCTGCCCACCGCGGACGAGACCGCCACCGAGACCGCCAACGGGACCGTGGACGGGCTCGCGAACGGCGCGGCCACCGACGCCGACGGCCGTGAGCGGGAGCTCCGTCGGGTGCTTGCCTCGGTGCCGTTGCGCCGCTTCCAGGAGCTCGGGGTGCTGGACGCGCTGGTGCGCCTCGCGGACTCCACGGCCGGTGGGCCGGGCGGGCTGAGTGGTCTGAGCGAGCCGAGCACCGCCGCCGAGGCGGAGAACACCGCGATCGCGGACCTGGACGCCGACGAACTGGTGAGCCGGGCGATGCGCGGCACGACCTTCGGAAACGACTGACGCCGCGGTTGCGGAGAGGAGTACACATGGCTGCGTCCCGGGAAGACCTGGTCAAGGCGCTGCGTACCTCGCTGATGGACGTCGAACGGCTGCGGCGGGAGAACGACCGGCTGATCGCCGAGTCCACCGAACCCGTGGCGATCGTGGCGATGGCGTGCCGGCTGCCGGGCGGGGTGACCGACCCGGAGTCGCTGTGGGAGCTGGTGGCCGAGGGGCGGGACGCGATCGGCCCGTTCCCCCAGGACCGCGGCTGGGACCTGGACACACTCTTCGACCCCGATCCGGACGCCGTGGGCAAGTCCTACGTGCGCGAGGCGGGATTCCTGGAGGGTGCGGGCGGCTTCGATGCCGCGTTCTTCGGCATCTCCCCGCGCGAGGCCCTGTCGCTGGACCCGCAGCAGCGGCTGCTGCTGGAGACCGCGTGGGAGACCTTCGAGCGGGCGGGGATGGATCCGCGGTCGGTGGAGGGCCGGGACATCGCGGTGTTCGCCGGGGGCAGCGGCCAGGGGTACGGCGGCGGTCCGGGTGAGGCGCCCAAGGGCCTGGAGGGCTATCTCGGGGTCGGCGCCTCCGGCAGCGTCATCTCCGGACGCGTGTCGTACACGCTCGGGCTGACCGGGCCCGCCGTGACCGTGGACACCGCCTGCTCCTCCTCGCTCGTGGCCACCCATCTCGCCGTACAGGCGCTGCGGTCCGGCGAATGCTCCATGGCGCTGGCCGGTGGTGTCGCCGTCATGGGCCAGCCCACCGCGTTCGTGGAGTTCTCCCGCCAGCGTGGCCTGGCGCCCGACGGGCGCTGCAAGTCGTTCGGCGAGAGCGCGGACGGCACCACCTGGTCCGAGGGTGTCGGGCTCGTGTTGCTGGAGCGGCTGTCCGACGCGCGCCGCAACGGCCACGACGTCCTGGCCGTCATCCGGGGCACGGCGGTCAACCAGGACGGCGCGAGCAACGGCCTCACCGCGCCCAACGGCCCGTCCCAGGAACGGGTGATCCGCCAGGCGCTGTCCAACGCCGGGCTGACGGCGGCCGATGTGGACGCGGTCGAGGCCCACGGCACCGGCACCGCCCTCGGCGACCCGATCGAGGCCCAGGCGCTGCTGGCCACGTACGGCCGGAACCGCCCGGAGGACCAGCCGCTGTGGCTGGGGTCGTTGAAGTCCAACATCGGACATGCGCAGGCCGCCGCCGGGATCGCCAGTGTCATCAAGACCGTCATGGCGTTACGGCACGGCCGGCTGCCGAAGACCCTCCACGCCGAAGAGCCCACCTCCAAGGTGAACTGGGCCACGGGTGCGGTGTCCCTGCTCACCGAGGGGCGGGCGTGGCCGGAGACGGGACACGCACGCCGCGCCGGAATCTCGTCCTTCGGCGTCAGCGGAACGAACGCCCATGTCATCCTCGAGCAGGCCCCGGCGGACACCACCGCCCCACAGCCGGAGGAGCCCGCCGAGCCCGGTCCGGTCGCCACCGGCCACGTCGTGCCGTGGGTGCTCTCGGGCCATACGGAGGCGGCGCTGCGGGCCCAGGCCGCCCGGCTGCTGACCCAGGTACGGAAGTCGGACGCCGACAGCGTGCGGGACGTGGGCTGGTCGCTGGCCACCACCCGGACCCTCCACGACCACCGCGCGGTCGTGCTGTGCGCCGATGCCGAGGAGGCCGTCGCGGGGCTGGAGGCGGTGGCCTCGGGCGCGTCCGCCAGGTCGGCGGTCACCGGGTCCGTGGCCTCCGGCAAGGTCGCGGTGCTGTTCACCGGCCAGGGCAGCCAGCGCGCCGGAATGGGCCGGGAACTCCACGGCCACTACCCGGTGTTCGCGCGGGCCTTCGATGACGTATGCGCCCAGTTCGGCGACCTGCGCACTGGAGACGGGGACGGGGGCGGGGGCGACGAGGTGTCGCTCGCCGAGGTGGTGTTCGCCGAGGAGGGGTCGGCGAGGGCGGCGCTGCTGGACCGGACCGAGTTCACCCAGCCCGCGCTGTTCGCGCTGGAGGTGGCGCTGTTCCGGCTCGTGGAGTCGTGGGGGGTGCGCCCCGCGTATGTGCTGGGCCACTCGATCGGCGAGGTGGTCGCGGCTCATGTGGCCGGGGTCCTGTCCCTGCCGGACGCCTGCGCACTGGTGCGGGCGCGCGGGCGGCTGATGCAGCGACTCGACGCGACCGGGGCGATGGTCGCGGTGGAGGCGGCCGAGGACGAGGTCGTCCCCCTGCTCACGGGGAAGGAGCACCTGGCCTCCATCGCCGCGGTCAACGGCCCGACGTCCGTGGTCGTCTCCGGTGACGAGGACGTGGTCACGGCGGTGGCGGAGACGCTGGCGCGGCAGGGCCGCAAGACCAAGCGGCTCGTGGTCTCGCACGCGTTCCACTCGCCTCACATGGACGGGATGCTGGACGCGTTCCGCGAGGTGGTGTCGCGGCTGACCTACGCACCGCCCCGGGTGCCCGTGGTGTCGAATCTGACGGGTGGGATCGCGGATCCCGAGGAGCTGTGCACCCCGGAGTACTGGGTGCGGCATGTGCGGGGCGCGGTGCGGTTCCTCGACGGTGTCCGCGCGCTCGCCGACGCGGGCGTACGCACCCATCTGGAGCTGGGCCCGGACGGGGTGCTGACCGCGATGGGCCAGGACTGTCTGCCGGATGCCGATGCGGATGGGAAGGCGGCCGCGGTCGCGGACGGGGCGTTCGTCCCGTCCCTGCGTCCGGGCGTCCAGGAGGCCCAGGCGGTGCTGGCCGGGCTCGCCGGTCTGTACGTACGCGGTGTGCCGGTGGACTTGGACGCGCTGTTCGCCGGGTCCGGCGCCCGGCGCGTCGCCCTTCCGACGTACGCCTTCCAGCATGAGCACTACTGGCTGGAGCGGGCCGCCGGGTCCGGCGATGTGGGCGCGGTGGGCCTCGGGGAGGCGGGCCACCCGCTGCTGGGCGCCGTGGTGCAGCTGCCGGAGACGGGCGGTGTGCAGCTCAGCGGGCGGCTGTCGGTACGGGCCCAGCCGTGGCTGGGCGAACACGTCATCTCCGGTGCGGTGTTGGTGCCCGGCACGGCGATGGTGGAGCTGGCGGTGCGTGCCGGGGACGAGACCGGCACCCCGGTGCTGGAGGAGCTGGTGATCGGGCAGCCGATGACGCTGACCGCCGACACCGCCCTGAGTGTGCAGGTCGTCGTGGGCGCGGACGAGGGCGGGCGGCGCACGGTGCGGATCTACTCCCGCGCCGACGGCGGCACGGACTGGACCGAACACGCCACCGGCACGCTCACCGCGCAGGTCCCGGCACCGCGGGACGGGGCGGTCGGCGAGTGGCCACCCGCCGAAGCCGAGCCGATCCCGGTGGAAGACTTCTACCGCTCGCTCGTCGGCGCCGGTTACGCGTACGGACCGGCGTTCCGCGGGCTCGTCGCCGCGTGGCGCCGGGACGGTGAGATCTTCGGCGACGTGGCGCTGCCGGAGGCGTACACCACGGAGGCCGAACGGTTCGGCATCCACCCGGCGTTGCTGGACGCCGCGTTGCACGCGGGCAGCTTCTGCCTGCCCTCCGACCCGGAGCGACAGGTGACCCTGCTGCCGTTCGCCTGGAACAACGTGCGTCTGCACGCGGGCGGCGCGACCGCGGTCCGGGTGCATGTCCGGCCGGTGGGCGACGACGCGTTCGCGGTGCGGCTGACCGATGGCTCGGGCCAGACGGTGGCCTCCGTGGACTCGCTCACGCTGCGGGCCGTGGACCCGGCCCAGCTGGAGAGCGGCAAAGCCGATGACGCGCTGTGGACGGTCCGCTGGAGCGAACACGCCTTGCCGGAGGGCGCGGTCTCCTGGGCGCCGCTCGGCGAAGCGGGGGGCACCGAGGGCACCCTTCCCGACGTCCTCGTGGCCGACACGCGCACGTGGGCCGACGGCCTCACCGAGCCGCTGCCCGCGCGCACCCGGGAGCTCACCGGCCGCCTGCTGGCGGAGCTCCAGCGGTGGGTCGGCGACGACGCGATGGCCGGGACGCGGCTGGCCGTGGTCACCCGCGGCGCGGTCGCCGTGCACGGGGACGCCGAGGTCACCGACCCGGCCGCCACCGCGATCTGGGGCCTGGTCCGCTCGGCCCAGGCCGAACACCCGGGGCGGCTGGCCCTGGTGGACGCCGATGCCACGTACGAGGAGCTCCCCGAGCTGCCCGCCGGTGTGTGGGCCGGGTCCGGGGACGAGCCCCAGCTGGCGGTGCGCGGTGGCGCGGTGTGGGTGCCACGCCTGGCCCGGGTCGAGCCCGGCCTGCGGGTGCCCGAACAGCCGTCGTGGCATCTGGACTCGCCCGAGTACGGCACGCTGGACAACCTCGCGCTGCTGCCCGACGAGGCCGGAACCGCGCCGCTGGAGTCCGGTCAGGTGCGGATCGAGGTCCGTGCCGCCGGGCTCAACTTCCGCGATGTGCTGGTGACTCTCGGCATGTATCCGGGCCGGTCGGTGATCGGCACCGAGGGCGCCGGTGTGGTGACCGAGGTCGGCCCGGGCGTCGGGGACCTGGCCGTGGGCGACCGGGTGATGGGCCTGTTCTCCGGCTCGTTCGGCCCGCTCGCCACCGCTGACGCGCGTACGGTGATCCGGATGCCGGAGGGCTGGTCGTTCGGCACGGCGGCCGGGGTGCCGGTGGCCTATCTGACGGCGCTGTACGCGTTGCAGGACCTCGGGAGGGTCCAGCCCGGCGAGACGGTGCTGGTGCACGCCGCCGCAGGCGGGGTGGGCATGGCCGCCGTCCAGCTCGCACAGCACTTCGGCGCCACCGTCCTGGGCACCGCCCACCCCTCCAAACACCACGCCCTGCACCGGCTCGGCATTCCCGCCGAACGGCTCGCCTCCAGCCGCGACCTCGCCTACGCCGACACCTTCCCCACCGCCGACGTCGTGCTCAACTCCCTCACGGGCGAGCACATCGACGCCTCCCTCGGGCTCCTCGGCCACGGTGGCCGGTTCCTGGAGATGGGGAAGACCGATCTGCGGGAGCCCGGCGAGGTCGGGGCGCGGCATCCAGGGGTGGTCTACCGGGCGTTCGACCTCGGTGGCGAGGCCCCTGCCGAGCGGGTGCGGGAGTTGCTGGGCCAGCTGGTGGAACTGTTCGAGGCGGGCCGGATCGAGCCGCTGCCCGTACGGCACTGGGACATCACCCGCGCTCCCGAGGCGTTCCGCTGGATGAGCCAGGGCCGCCACACCGGCAAGCTCGTGCTCACCCTTCCCCGTGCCCTGGATCCGGAGGGCACGGTCCTGGTGACCGGCGGCACCGGCGCCCTCGGCGCCACCGTCGCCCGCCACCTCGCCGGCCGGCGGGGCGTACGCCATCTGCTGCTGCTCAGCCGCCGGGGACCGGATGCCCCCGGTGCCACGGACCTCACCACCGAGCTCACCGAACTCGGCGCCACCGTCCGGATCGCCGCCTGCGACATCGCCGACCGAGACCAGCTCGCGGCCACCCTCGCCGACATCCCGACCGACCATCCCCTCACCGCCGTGGTCCACACCGCAGGAACCCTGGACGACGGCATCCTTACGGCCCTCACCCCCGACCGCCTCGACACCGTCTTCCGCCCCAAGGTCGACGCGGTCACCCATCTGCACGGCCTCACCCACGACAGCCACGACCTGGCGGCGTTCGTGGTGTACTCGTCCGCCGCCGGGGTCCTCGGCGGGCCCGGGCAGGGCAACTACTCCGCCGCCAACGCCTATCTGGACGGTCTCGCACAGTGGCGGCGTGCGCGCGGGCTCCCCGCCACCTCGCTGGCGTGGGGCATGTGGGCGGAGACCAGTGGCATGACGGCCGGGCTGGGCTCCGGCGATCTGCACCGGATGCGGCGCGGGGGCATCGTCGGACTGTCCACCACGGAGGCCCTGGGCCTGTTCGACCGGTCGGTGGAGTCCGGCCTTTCGGTGCTGGTGCCGATGAGGTTCGACCTCGGCGCCCTCGCCGCCCTCGGCACGGAGGCCACGGAGCCCCCGCCACTGCTGCGGGGTCTGGTCCGGCCGACGCGGCGTACGGCCCGGCCGGTGCCCAAGGCCGGTGAGGGTGGTCTCGTCGAGCGGCTGGCCGGACTGTCGGAGGCCCAACAAGAGCGTGTGCTCGTCGAGTTGATCCGCGAAGAGGCCGCTTCGGTGCTCGGGTTTCCCACGATCGACCCCATCGGGCCGGAACAGGCGTTCCGTGACATGGGATTCGACTCGCTGACCGCGGTGGAGCTGCGCAACCGCCTCAACACCGCCACCGGCTTGCGGCTGCCGGCGACGCTGGTCTTCGACCACCCGAGCCCCCTGGCCACCGCCGAGTTTCTGCGTGACCAACTGGGCGGGCGTACGGCCGAGGCCACGCCCCGGCCGGTGCGGCGTGACCGGACCGCTCCGGACCAGGCCGAGGATCCGGTCGTCGTGGTCGGCATGGGCTGCCGCCTGCCCGGGGACGTCCGCACCCCCGAGGATCTGTGGCGGCTGGTCGCCGCCGGAGACGATGCCATCGGGCCGTTCCCGCGGGACCGGGGCTGGGACCTGGCCGAGCTGTTCGACTCCGACCCGGACGCCGTGGGCAAGTCCTACGTACGCGAGGGCGGTTTCCTCACCGACGCGGGCGGGTTCGACGCCACCTTCTTCGGCATCTCCCCGCGCGAGGCGCTGTCGATGGACCCGCAGCAGCGCGTACTGCTGGAGACCGCCTGGGAGACCCTGGAACGCTCCGGGATCGTGCCGACGTCGCTGCGCGGACAGGAGGTCGGTGTCTTCGTCGGGGCCAGCGGTCAGGGGTACGGCGTCGGACCGGGCGCGGCCCCGGAGGGCTTGGAGGGCTACCTCGGGGTGGGCGGCGCGACGAGCGTGGCGTCGGGCCGGGTGTCGTATACCTTCGGGCTGACCGGTCCGGCGGTGACCGTGGACACGGCCTGCTCCTCCTCGCTGGTGGCCCTCCACCTCGCCGTACAGGCCCTGCGCTCCGGCGAATGCACGATGGCACTCGCCGGTGGTGTCGCCGTCATGGGCCAGCCCGGCGCGTTCGTCGAGTTCTCACGCCAGCGCGGCCTCGCGTCGGACGGCCGCTGCAAGTCCTTCGGCGAGGGCGCGGACGGCACCAACTGGTCCGAGGGCGTCGGCCTTGTGCTGCTGGAACGGCTCTCGGAGGCCCGCCGCAACGGGCACGAGGTGCTGGCCGTCGTCCGTGGCACGGCGGTCAACCAGGACGGGGCCAGCAATGGCCTCACCGCGCCGAACGGGCCGTCGCAGCAGCGGGTGATCCGGCAGGCGCTGGCGAACGCCGGACTGTCCCCCTCGGACATCGACGCCGTCGAAGCGCACGGCACCGGAACCGCCCTCGGCGACCCCATCGAGGCACAGGCGGTCCTGGCCACCTACGGGCAGGAGCGCCGGGGGGACGAGCCGGTATGGCTCGGATCACTCAAGTCCAACATCGGCCATGCCCAGGCCGCCGCGGGCGTGGCCAGCGTCATCAAGATGGTGCTGGCGATACGGCACGGCACACTTCCGCGCTCCCTGCACATCAACGAACCGACCACGCAGGTGGATTGGGCGTCGGGCGCGGTGTCCCTGCTCACCGAGGGGCGGGCGTGGCCGGAGACGGGACGTCCGCGACGCGCGGGGATCTCGTCGTTCGGCGTCAGTGGCACCAACGCCCACCTCATCCTGGAGCAGGCTCCTCAGCCCGAACCCGAAGCCGCGTCGGAGGTGGACGAGGGCACGGACACCCCGGGGCTGGTGGCCACCGGCGGAGTCGCCCCCTGGGTCCTGTCCGCCAAGACCCCGGCAGCGCTACGGGCTCAGGCGCAACGCCTGCTGGACCACCTGGAATCCGGCGTGGACGCACGCCCGGTGGACGTCGGCTGGTCCCTGGCCACCACCCGCGCTCTCCACGACCACCGTGCCGTCATCATCGCCGACACCGAAACCGACGCCGATAGCGACGAGGCCACGGCCGCTCTCACCGCCCTCGCCACCGGGCAACCGCACCCCCGCCTCACCACCGGCCACGCCACCACCCACGGCAAGACGGTCTTCGTCTTCCCTGGTCAGGGTGCTCAATGGGTGGGGATGGGGGCCCAACTCCTCCAGACCTCACCCGTGTTCGCCGAACGCCTCCACGAATGCGCTGCGGCCCTGGCCCCGTACACCGACTGGTCGCTGATCGACGTCATCACCGACGCCCCCGATGCCCCATCGCTCGAACGCGTTGATGTCGTCCAGCCCGCCACCTTCGCCGTCGTCGTCTCCCTCGCCGCCCTCTGGCAGTCCGTAGGCATCCGCCCCGACGCTGTCATCGGCCACTCCCAGGGTGAAATCGCCGCCGCCTGCGTCGCCGGACACCTCACCCTGACCACCGCCGCCAAAATCGTGGCCCTGCGCAGCCAGACCATCGCCCACCACCTCGCCGGACACGGCGGCATGATGTCCCTCGCCGCCCCCGCCCACACCATCAACCTCAGCGACTGGCACGGCAAACTCTGGATCGCCGCCCACAACGGCCCCAACGCCACCGTCATCGCAGGCGACACCGACGCCCTCCACCAACTCCACACCCACTACACCGACCAAGGCATAAGGGCCCGCATCATCCCCGTCGACTACGCCTCCCACACCGGACACGTCGACACCATCAAGAACGAACTCCACCAGACCCTGGCCGACATCACCGCCTCCCCCGGCACCATCCCCTGGCTCTCCACCGTCACCGGCCAGTGGATCGAACCCCACACCCTCGAAAGCGACTACTGGTACCGCAACCTCCGCCAAACCGTCCAATTCGAACGCACCATCCGCACCCTCGCCGACAACGGCTACCGCACCTACATCGAAGTCAGCCCCCACCCCGTCCTCACCACCGCCATCCAAGAAACCCTCGAAACCACCAACACCCCCAACACCACCATCGTCACCGGCACCCTCCGCCGCGACGACGACACCCCCACCCGCTTCCTCACCCACCTCGCCGAACTGTCCACCAGGGGAACACCAATGGACTGGCCCACCGCGTACACCGGATCACAACCCTCCCAAATTCCGCTCCCCACCTACCCCTTCGAACACGAGACGTTCTGGCTGGACCGCGGTGGTCCGGGCGACGTCCGTGCCGTGGGGCTGGAGGACACCGGCCATCCGCTGGTCGGGGCCGTGGTGAGCGTGCCCGACACCGGAGGTGTGCTGCTCACCGGACGTCTCTCCCTGCACAGCCACCCCTGGCTGGCCGACCACGCCGTGTCCGGCACCGTCCTGCTCCCCGGTACGGCGATGGTCGAGCTGGCGGTGCGCGCCGGGGACGAGGCGGACACGCCTACCCTGGAGGAGCTGGTCATCAGCCGGCCGATGACGGTACCGGACGAGGGCACGCTGCATGTCCAGGTGCTCGTCGGTGCCGAGGAACGCGGGCGCCGCAAGGTGGGGGTCTACTCGCGCCCGGAGGGCATACGGCAGTGGACCGAACACGCCACCGGCACCCTGACCGCAGGAGCCACGGCCCCGCCGCCCGAGGCCGCTCAGCCGTGGCCGCCCGAGGGCTCGGAGCCCGTCGCCATCGAGGGGTTCTACGAGCACCTGGCCGAGGTCGGATACGCGTACGGCCCGGCGTTCCGCGGGCTGCGGGCGGTGTGGAAGCGGGGCGACGAGGTGTTCGCTGAGGTGTCCGTGCCGGAGGAGCAGACCGGGGTCGCCGGGCGGTTCGGCATCCATCCGGCGTTGCTGGACGCCACCCTGCACGCCGGGAACTTCTGCTTCCAGTCCGATGGTGAGCGGCCCACGATGCTGCCGTTCGCCTGGACCGATGTGCGGCTCCACGCCGTGGGCGCCACCGCGGTGCGAGTGCGGGCGACGGTGTCCGACGGGGACGGGCTGTGCGTACGGATCACCGATCCGCAGGGCGTTCCGGTGGCCACGATCGGCTCCCTCCAGCTCCGGGAGACCACACCCGACCAGTTGCGCGCGCTGTCCGCCGCGTCGGGCGGCAATGCGCTGTGGGCGGTCGGCTGGTCCGAATGCGGGCTCGACGCCACGGAAGCGCGGTGGGCCACGCTCGGGGAGAGCCGACTCCCGGACTCCCCGCCGGGCTATGCCGATGTCTCCGAGGCCGTGGCGGCCATGGAGATCGCGGAAGGCGGGGAGCGGCCCGCCGTGCTCGTCGCCGACGTGTCCGCCTGGGTCCCGGAGAAGACCGGGCCCATCGACCGTACGCACGCGCTCTGCGCCCGGGTCCTGGAGCTGCTGCGGCAGTGGGTGGACCGGCCCGAACTGGCGGACACCCGCCTGGTCGTCCTCACCCACGGCGCCATGGCCGTCCACGACACCGCCGAGGTCACCGACCCGGCCGCGGCCGCCGTCTGGGGTCTGGTCCGCTCGGCCCAGTCCGAGCACCCGGGGCGTATCCAGCTCATCGACACCGACGACCACTCCCACCGAGCCCTGCCCACCGCGCTCGCCACCACCGAGGCCCAGCTCGCCCTCCGCGACGCCACCGCCTACACCCCCCATCTGACGCCCGCGCCGCCCACCACACCCGAGCCCCTCGCCCTCGACCCCGAGGGCACCGTCCTCATCACCGGCGGCACCGGCACCCTCGGCGCCCTCACCGCCCGCCACCTCATCACCCACCACAACGCCCGCCACCTCCTCCTGGCCAGCCGCCAAGGCCCCAACACCCCAGGCGCGACCGAACTCACCACCGAACTCACCGAACTCGGCGCACACGTCCGCATCACCGCCTGCGACACCGCCGACCGCGACCAACTCACCACCCTCCTCAACGACATCCCCACCGACCACCCCCTCACCGCCATCATCCACACCGCAGGAACCCTCGACGACGCCCTGCTCACCGACCTCACCCCCGACCGCCTCGACACCGTCCTCCGCCCCAAGGTCGACGCCCTCACCCACCTCCACGACCTCACCCAGGACCACCACGACCTGACCGCCTTCGTCGTCTACTCCTCCGCCACCGGCACCCTCGGCACCCCCGGCCAAGCCAACTACGCCGCCGCCAACACCTACGCCGACGCCCTCGCCCAGCAGCGCCACGCCGCCGGGCTCCCCGCCACCTCACTCGCCTGGGGCCTGTGGGAAACCACCAGCGCCCTCACCGCGGGCATGACCACCACCCAGCAGCAACGCACCCGCGACAGCGGTGTCATCCCCCTGACCGACGCCGACGGCATGCGCCTCCTCGACACCGCGCTCGCCGCCCCTCACCCCCACCTCGTCCCCCTCAAACTCGACCTCGCCGCCCTCCAGAACAACACCGGCCCGCACACCCTGCCGCCCCTGCTGCGCACCCTCGTACGCGGCCGGCACCGCCCCACCGCCCACACCTCGGCCCAGCCCGAGGACGACGCCCCGCCCCTCGCCGAGCAGCTGGCCGCCCTCGACCCGACTCAGCGGCACCAGCGCCTCACCGAACTCGTCCGCGCCGAAGCCGCGGCCGTCCTCGGACACGCCACGCCGGACGCGGTGGGGCCGGACGACGCCCTCTTCGAGATCGGGTTCGACTCGCTGACCGCGGTGGAACTGCGCAACCGCCTCAACACGGCCACCGGCCTCCAGCTCGCGGCGGCGATGCTGTTCGACTACCCCACCCCGTCGATGGCCGCCGAGCACCTTCAGGACCAGCTCGCGCTGGGCGCGGCCACCACGGACACGGACCTGGCGGCCCGGGAAGCGGCCGAAGACGACGACCAGAGCACGGAGAGGTGACACACAGCATGTTCGACGTGGCGAAGTATCTGCGGCGCATCGGGGTGGAGGGCACCCCCCCACCCACCCTCGACACCCTCCGTCATCTGCACAAACGGCATCTCATGGCGGTCCCGTACGACAACTCCACGGCCCCCGACCGGCTCCCGGCCTCGCGGCACCTCACAAACGTCCCGCTGGACCTGGTGTTCGAGCATGTGGTGACCGAGGGCCATGGCGGAGTGTGCTACGAGCTCAACCGGCTGTTCCATACGCTGCTGACCGAACTCGGCTACGACGTGCGCATGGTGGCGGCCGCGGTGCGGCAGGCGAACGGGACCTTCGGCCCGGAGCGGGAGCACACCTTCGACCTGGTCCACCTCGATGGCCGGATCCACCTCGTGGACGTCGGCTTCCCCGGGCCGTCGTATTCGGAGCCGCTGTACCTGTCCGAGGAGGAGCAGCACCAGTACGGCTGCTCGTACCGCGTGACCGAGCACGACGGCTACCAGGTGGTGGAACGGCGGCCCAAGGAGAGCGACTGGCAGCCGGTGTACCGGTTCCGGCCGGAGCTGGCCGATCCGTCCGGCTGGGACGCGGTGCGGCTGGACAGCCTGGACGACTACGCACAGGACTCGGTGCTCGCGGGAACCACCTTCCGCAGCCGGGCCACGGACAACGGGAAGATCGTGCTCATCGGCAGGCGCTACTTCACCGTCGAGGACGGGGTGGAGCGCACCAAGGTGCTGGTGAAGGCGGACGAATTCCAGGACGTTGTCGATCTGATCCTGGCGGGCGCATGAGCGGGAGGGAGACGGCGGTGGACACCGCGCGGGAAACGGACGGCCTCGCGGCCGAGGTGCTGATCGTCGGCTATGGACCGGTGGGCCAGCTGCTGTCGGTGCTGCTGGCCCAGCGCGGCCGGCGGGTGACGGTGGTGGAGCGCTGGCCGGAGCCGTACCGGCACCCCCGGGCGGTCGGGTTCGACAGTGAGGCCGCGCGCATTCTGGCCTCGGCCGGGATCGGCGACTCGCTCGACAAGTTCACCGAACCCGCACGGGACCACGCCTGGCAGAACACCAAGGGCGAGACGCTGATCGACCACGAGGTGGCCGACCGGGGCCACTGCACCTGGCCGGAGGCGCTGTCCGCCTATCAACCCGCCCTGGAGTCCGCGCTGATCGAGCACGGGGCGACGCTGCCACCGCTGCGGATCCTGCGCGGATACGAGGCGGTGGGACTCGCGGACGACGGCGACCGTGTGACGTTGACCGTGGTCGGCCCGGACGGGGAGAAGACGGACCTCACCGCGTTGTGGGTGGTCGGCTGCGACGGCGCGAACAGCCTGGTGCGGACGGGTGTCGGCACCACCATGACGGATCTCGACTTCTCGTACGACTGGCTGATCTGCGATGTGCGGTTGCACGAACACCGCGAGTTCCGGCCGAACAACCTGGAGATCTGCGACCCGGCACGCCCCCGGACGGCGGTGTCCGCGGGCCCCGGCCACCGGCGGTACGAGTTCATGCGGGTGCCCGCGGACGACCCCGACCACTTCGGCACCGTGGAGAGCGCCTGGGAGCTGCTGCGGCTGTTCGATGTGACGCCCGACAACGGCGTCCTGGACCGGCACGCGGTCTACACCTTCCAGGCCCGCTGGGCCGAGCGCTGGCGGTCCGGGCGGATGCTGCTGGCCGGGGACTCGGCACACCTCATGCCGCCGTTCGCGGGGCAGGGCATGTGCTCGGGATTCCGTGACGCGGCCAACCTGGCCTGGAAACTGGACCTGGTCCTCGGCGGACACGCGGCACCCACCCTGCTGGACACCTACACCACCGAGCGGCGGGCACATGTGCGGCACGCGGTGGAGATGTCGGTGGGCCTGGGCCGGGTGGTGTGCATGGCGGACCCGGCCGCGGCGGCGGACCGTGACGCGGCGATGCTGGCCGCACGCAAACGCAACATCGGCCCGAGCGCCGCCCGCCGCTCCGTGGTGAAACCGCTCGTGGACGGGTTGCTGCGCAAGGACGGCCAGGGCCGCCCGGCGCGTTACGCCGGCCAGGCGGGCCCCCAGTGGCGAGTCGGCCGCGCGGGGACCACCGGCCTGTTCGACGACGTGGTGGGCACCGGTTTCGTCCTCCTCTACGCCGAGGACGTGGTCCCGGCGCTGGACGCACGACGCCTGAAGTTCCTCGACGGCATCGGCACCCGACTGGTCCGCATGGTCCCCGCGAACACACCCACGGCCGACCTGGCCCCACGGGACACGCTGGACGTGGAGGACCGATACCTGCCCTACCTGTCGGAGATGGACGCGCTGGCGGTGCTGGTACGCCCGGACTTCTACCTGTTCGGCATCGCGAGGGACGAGAACGAACTCCACTCCCTGGTGGACGACCTGGCCACCCAGCTGAACCCGCCCCCCGCCTCGTCCGCCTCGTCGTAGGGCGCTTCCCCGCCCGGACATGACTGGTCCCTTCCCCCGAGCCGCTTGGGGGAAGGGACCAGTTGGTTTCGCGCCCCTGACGGGGGCACATCCAGCGGAGTGACTAGGTGTCCGAGGTGACGCTCTCCCCCGTCCGGGCCGCGCGGCGGCGTTCGTCGCCCGCCTTGACCAGGGCGTATCTGATGGCCAGGGCGGCCGCGTTGACCGCGTGAAGGGCTTCCTGGGCGCCGGTGTCCGGGTGTTCCTGGCCGGTGGCGGCGGCCGAGGTGCACTGGGCGGCCTCCAGGCAGGCCACGCACGCCTCCACGAGGGCGTCCGGGCGGGTGCCGGAGGGCCGGCCCAGTTTCGTCAGCAGCCGGGTGATCTCCCGGTGCACTTCGGTGATCGGGTCCGCCGCCATCGGGTCAGCGCTCCCGGGTGCCGTCGTCCGCCGACGGACCGATGTCCCCGGCCGGGGTCAGGGTGAGGAACCGCTGCTCCCACAGGGCGAACACCTCGGTGGCCAGCGCCTCGGACAGCCCGCCCGCGACGGTCTTGGCCAGGTCCCCGAGCGTGGTGGTGCCGTCCACCGCGCCCAGCAGTTCGTACAGCTCGGGTGACACCTTCGCGGACGGGCCGCCGTCGTAGTCGAGGGAGATCTCGTGGGTCTTCGCCCCCGCCGAGGCGTCAGGACCGGCGGTCGTGCGCTCGGCCAGCCGGGTCACCGGGCGGAACCGCGGCACCAGGGCGCCCAGGTCGGGCGAGGGTTTGGCGCGGACCAGGCAGTCCTCCACCACCAGGGCGTCCAGGTCGGTGGTGAGGAAGCTGGTCACCACGTCGTCGAGGCTCTGCACGATGGGTTCGGCGTTGTTGTTGAAGGAGGTGTTGAGGAGCACCGGGGTGCCGGTGAGCTCGCCGAACCGCCGTACCAGGCGGTGGAACCGCTCGCCCGACTCGGCCGAGACGACCTGCACCCGGGCGGTGCCGTCCACGTGGGTGACCGCGCCGAGTTCCGTACGCCGCTCCGGCAGCACCGGCACCACGAAGGACATGAACTCGTGGTGGCCCTCCGCGCCGGAGAGGTCGAAGTAGTCGGGGGCGGCCTCCGCGGTGACCACCGGGGCGAACGGCCGGAAGCCCTCGCGCTTCTTCACCATCGCGTTGATGCGGGTGCGGTTCTCCTCGGGGCGCGCGTCCGCGACGATGCTGCGGTGGCCCAGCGCGCGGGGGCCGAATTCGGACCGGCCGTGGGCCCAGCCAAGCACCTCTCCCCGGGCGAGGAGCCCGGCCGCGGTCTCCACGGCGTCGCCCGGGAACTCCACATCGATCAGCGGCGCCCAGTCGGCCAGCCGGGCCCTGATCCGCTCCCGGTCGCCGAGCGCCGGGCCGAGGCTCGCGCTGAGCAGCCGCTTCCTCGGCCGCTGGAGGGTGCCCAGGCTCGCCGCCGCGGCGTAGGCGGCGCCCTCGCCGGCGCCCGCGTCATGCGAGGCGGGGTGCACGAACACCTCGTCGAACAGGCCGGATTTGAGGATCAGGCCGTTGAGGCTGGAGTTGTGGGCGACGCCGCCGCCGAAGCACAGGCGCGACAGACCGCTGGTCTTCGCCCAGTGCTGGAGGATGTGCAGCACGATCTTCTCGACCGTCTCCTGGAGCGCGGCGGCGAAGTCGCGGTGCGCCTGGGTGAACGGCTCGCCCTTGCGGCGCGGCCGGAAACCCTCGGCGTAGAACAGCGGGCTGACCAGGTTGGGCACCATGATGTTGCCGTGCAGCTCGTACTCGCCGTTGTCGCGGAGGGTGTAGAGCTTGGCGAAGGTGTCGCGGTAGGTGGCGGGGTCGCCCCAGGGGGCCAGGCCCATCACCTTGTACTCGTCGCCGAAGCCGTAGCCGAGCAGATAGGTGGCGTTCAGATAGAGCCCGCCCAGTGACTTGGACACGGGGTAGTCGGCCAGCTTCTCCAGCTGGGTGCCCCAGGCGCGGTAGACGGTGCCGGAGTGCAGCTCGCCACGGCCGTCCAGCACCAGGACCAGGGCGGATTCCATGCCGGAGTGCAGATACGAGGAGTACGCGTGTGCCTCGTGGTGCGGTACGTACACCAGCTTCTCGTCCGGCAGGTCCCAGCCCAGGCCCTCCTTCAGCCGCTCCCGGATCAGCTCCCGGGAGTAGCGCAGGGGCACCCGCGGATATTCGGTGTAGAGGTGGTTGAGGACGGTGTCGATGTGGTTCTCGGGAAAGTAGTAGCCCACCGCGTCGACGTCCTCGGGCCGCGCACCGGCCAGGGCCAGACACTCACGGACCGCGTTGAGGGGAAATTTCGTCGTCTTTTTGATCCGGTTGAGCCGCTCCTCCTCCACCGCGGCCACGAGTTCGCCGTCGCGGATCAAAGAAGCCGCCGAGTCGTGGAAGAACACCTCACCCAGCTGCGGCACCACATCGGTGTCCGCGGCGGAGAAGTTGCCGTTGAGCCCGAGCACAAGCACAGTGATCACCCAAACCAGTCAGAGGCGAACGCGAGGATCCGGGGCGGAAGCGCCCGCCGGTCAGCGGGAGTGCGGCAGCGCCGCGTCGGCGAGGTCAGGCGCCGTCAGCCGCAACGTCGTCGGGGCCGGCTGGAACGCGGGGGTGAGGTGGAGGCGTTCGACCCCCTCCTCGCCGGGGGGCGCGAGGGCCGCGGTGCACCCGCAGGTGGTTTCGGCGAACCCGGCGAAGCGGTAGGCGACCTCCATCATCCGGTTGCGGTCGGTCCGCCGGAAGTCGGCGGCCAGGTGCACCCCGGCCCGCGCCGCCTGGTCGGCCAGCCAGTTCAGCACGGTGGATCCGGCGCCGTAGGAGACCACGCGGCAGGAGGTGGCGAGCAGTTTCAGATGCCACACCTTCGGATGCCTCTCCAGCAGCACGATGCCGACGGCCCCGTGGGTGCCGAACCGGTCGCCCATCGTGAGGACCAGCACCTCATGGGCGGGGTCGGTGAGCAGTCCGCGCAGTACGGAGTCGGCGTAGTGCACACCGGTGGCGTTCATCTGGCTGGTGCGCAGGGTCAGTTCCTCGACCCGGGACAGCTCCCGCTCGGTGGCGCGGGCGATGGCCATCCGGATGTCCAGGGTGCGCAGGAACTCCTCGTCGGGGCCGCTGAATTCGGCCCGCTCGGCGTCCCGGCGGAACCCCGACTGGTACATGGCCCGCCGCTGCCGCGAGTCCACGGTGACCACGGCGGGGCTGAACTCGGGCAGCCCGGTGAGCCCGGCCACGTCCTCGGCCCGGTAGCAGCGCACCTCGGGGAGCCGGTAGGCGACCTCGGCGCGTTCGGCGGGCTGGTCGTCCACGAAGGCCATGGCGCGGTGGGCGAAGTTCAGCCGCTCCGCGATGGCGCGCACCGCTTCCGACTTGGGGCCCCAGCCGATATGCGGCAGGACGAAGTACTCGGCGAGACCCAGCGCCTCCAGCCGTGCCCAGGCGTGGTCATGGTCGTTCTTGCTGGCGACCGACTGGAGAATGCCACGTTCGTCGAGGGTGGTGATGACATCGCGCACCCACTCGAACGGCGGCACCTCCCCTTCCTCGAGCAGGGTGCCGCGCCACAGGGTGTTGTCCAGGTCCCAGACGAGACATTTGACGGCCGTCGGCGGCTCGCTCCCGCTCACGGGCTTCCCCTCCGTCATGCTTGCACCTTCCTCCGCGTGTGCTGGGCCGGCTTCCGCGTGTGCTGGGCCAGGATGAGCTGGCAGATCTCGCTGGTGCCCTCGATGACTTCCATCAGCTTGGCGTCGCGGTACGCCCGGGCCACCACATGGCCGTCGGAGCCCGCGGCGGACGCCAGGAGCTGTACGGCGCGGGCCGCGCCCTCGGCCGCCTCGCGCGAGGCCACGTACTTGGCGTGCACCGCGTCCACCGCCATGTCGGGCGAGCCGGCGTCCCAGGAGTCACTGGCGTGTTCGCAGGCCCGGGTGGCGTGCCGCTCCGCGACATACAGCTCGGCCAGGTGCCGGGCCACCAACTGGTGCTCGGCGAGTACCCGGCCGGACTGCTCCCGGGTGGCGGTGTGCGTGGCGGCGGCGTCCAGGCACGCGCGCAGAATGCCGACACACCCCCACGCCACGGACATCCGCCCGTAGGTGAGCGCGGCGGTGGTCGCGAGGGGCAGCGGCAGCCCGGTGCCACCGAGTACGTGGTCGGCGGGCACCCGGACCGCGTCCAGGGTGATGTCCGCGTGGCCCGCGGCACGGCAGCCCAGCGGGTTCGCCACCCGGGTGATCCGGACTCCGGGCGCCCGGGCGGGCACGACCACGGCCGTGGCGCCGCCCCGGTACATGCCGAACACCACCAGCAGATCGGCGTAGTGGGCGGCGGTGATCCACACCTTCCGCCCGGTGACCACCACGTGTGTGCCGTCGTCGGCGATCTCGGTCTCCATCGCCGACAGGTCGCTGCCCGCCCCTGGCTCGCTGAACGCGACCGCCGCCAGGTCGCCGGAGGTCAGCCGGGGCAGAAAGGTGTCCGACTGCTCCGGGCCGCCAAGTCTCCGCACGGTCCACGCCGCCATGCCCTGCGAGGTCATCACGCTGCGCAGGGAGCTGCACCGGGCGCCGACCAGCGCGGTGAGCTCCCCGCCCGCCCGGCTGTCCAGCCCGGTGCCGCCGTGCTCGGGGCCGACCTGTGCGCACAGCACTCCGGAGGCGCCGAGTTTGACCAGCAGGTCGCGGGGCAGCTCCCCGGCCACGTCCCACGCGTCGGCCCGGTCCCCGATCAACTCGCCGACCAGCTCGGCATGGCGCGTGACGGCGTCGGTCACGGCTGTGCCTCGCGCAGCCGCAGGACCATCCCGGTCATCGCGTTCACCGTGCGGAAGTTGTCCAGCGCCAGGTCGGGGCCGGTGATCATCACGTCGAAGGTCGACTCCAGGTGCACGACCAGTTCCATGGCGAACATCGAGGACACGGCACCGCTGCTGAACAGATCGGTGTCCGGGTCCCAGGTCTGCTTGGTGCGCTGTTCGAGGAACTGCTGCACCTCCTGCGCCACCGTCTCGGCGGTGTGGCTGCCCGGCTTCGATGAGATGGTCACGCCAGTTCCTTCCCGTATGCGTAGAACCCGCGGCCCGACTTGCGGCCCAGGTGGCCGTCGCGGACCTTCTCCAGCAGCAATTCGCTCGGTGCGCACCGGGAGTCCCCGGTGCGTTCGTGCAGCACGCGCAGCGAGTCGGCGAGGTTGTCCAGGCCGATCAGGTCCGCGGTGCGCAGCGGCCCGGTGCGGTGGCCCAGGCACTCCCGCATCAGGTCGTCCACGGCCTCCACCGTCGCGGTGCCCTCCTGCACCACCCGGATCGCGTCGTTGATCATCGGGTGCAGCACCCGGCTGGTGACGAACCCCGGCCCGTCGCCGACGACGACCGGCTTGCGCTCCAGCGCCCGCAGCAGGTCCGTCACGGCGGCCATCACCACGTCCCCCGTGCGGGGGCCGCGGATCACCTCCACCGTGGGGATCAGATAGGGCGGGTTCATGAAGTGGGTGCCGACCAGCCGCGCCGGATCGGCGATGAAACCGGCCAGTTCGTCGATCGGGATGGAGGAGGTGTTGGAGATCAGCGGCACCTGGGCTCCGGTGAGCCCGGCGACCGCCTCGAGCACCTTGGCCTTGGTGGGGGTGTCCTCGGTGACGGCCTCCACCACGGCGGTGGCGTCCCGGCCGTCGGCCGGGGACGCGGTGACCGTCAGCTCGCCCTGCGGGCGGCCGGCCGGCAGGGCTCCCATGAGCTGGGCCATACGGAGCCGTTCGGTGACCGCGGCCCGCGTCCGGCCGGCCCTGTCCTCGTCCACCTCGACGACCGTCACCGGGATTCCGTGGCCGACGGCGAGCGAGGTGATTCCCAGTCCCATCGTTCCTGCGCCCAGCACCATGAGCCGCGGCGCTTCCGCATGTCCGCTCATTCATCGCCCTCCGCAGCGCGTTGTGAACAACGTGCCGACCATGACACGCGCTTCCGCGTTCACGATATTGTCCGGGCGTTCGCGCAAATCCCCTAAGGATCCCCCCTAGACCCCCCTCAGCCGGAATATGAGTTCCGGCATTCCGGCAGGCGCCATTGCGCGGCGCGTCCGCGGATTCTTAGCATCGGTCGCATTGACTTTCCCTTTCACCTTTGCGGGGTGCGACAATCCGATGGCTCAGCAAGTCGATGTGACCGAAGAAATTCTCGGCTATGTACGGGAACTGTCCCTGCGCGATGACGAGGTGCTGGCCGGGCTGCGGGCGGAGACCGCCGGTCTGCCCGCCGCGCAGGCCATGCAGGTGATGCCCGAGGAGGGCCAGCTCCTCGGGCTCCTGGTGCGGCTCGTCGGCGCCCGTTCGGTGCTGGAGATCGGCACCTTCACCGGATACAGCACACTGTGCATGGCGCGGGCGCTGCCGGCCGACGGCTCGCTGATCACCTGCGACATCACACCGAAGTGGCCGGGGCTCGGCCGCCCGTTCTGGGAGCGCGCCGGGGTGGCGGACCGCATCGATGTGCGCATCGGTGACGCGAAGGACACGCTCGCCGGACTGCGGCGGGAGGGCCGGGAGTTCGACCTGGTCTTCATCGACGCGGACAAGACCGGCTACGCCCACTACTACGAGGAGTCGCTGGCGCTGCTCCGGCGCGGCGGGCTCATCGTCCTGGACAACACCCTCTTCTTCGGCCGGGTGGTCGACCCGGCCGCGCAGGACGCCGACACCGCCGCCCTGCGCGAGGTGAACAAGCTGCTCCGGGAGGACACCCGCGTCGAGATCAGCATGCTCACCGTGGGGGATGGCATCACGCTCGCGGTCAAGCGCTGACACCGCGCACACCCCACCCCCACGACGGCCATGCCCCGGGGTCCGCCCGGGGCATGGCCGTCCGCTGTCACGCCAACTCCATGCGGTCGGCGTAGAGTTCGGTGGGCAGTTGCTCCCGGTGCTTGATGTCCAGCTTGCGGAACACCCGGGTCAGATGCTGCTCCACGGTGCTGGCCGTGACGTACAGCTTTCCGGCGATCTCCCGGTTGGTGTAGCCCATGGCGGCCAGCGACGCGACACGCCGTTCGGAGTGGGTCAACCGCTCGATCCCGGTGTCCGTCTTCGGCATCAGCGCCGTGGCCTGGGAGGGGTCGTCGGCCGGCAGCCACTCCTCGTACAGCGAGGCCGCCTCGCACATCTTCGCCACGTGCCAGGCCCGGCGCATGGTCCGGCGGGCCTGCTTCTTCTCCCCGAGCGCGTGGTACGCCTGGCTGAGGTCCCACAGCGTGCGGGCCAGCTCGTACTTGTCCTCCTGCTCGGTGAACAGCCCCACCGCCTCGTTGAGCAACTGCGGCCGCCGCTTGGCCGAGCTGGTGGCCGCCAGGAGGCGCAGCGACTGCCCGCGGGCCCTGGCCCCGTCCGTGTGCGGACGGCTGAGCTGCTGGTAGACCAGGATCCGGGCCTGGTCGTGGTTGCCCTGTGCGAGCCAGGCCTCCGCCGCCCCGATCCGCCACGGCACCGGGTCGCAGCCGCTGCTCAGCCCCCAGTCGGTGAGCAGTTCACCGCACAGCAGGAAGTCCGCGAGCGCCGCCTGGTGGCGGTTGGCCGCGAGGAAGTAGTGGCCGCGGGCGAACAGGTAGTGCAGCCCGTAGGTGCTCTTGAACATGGCGTTGGGCACGGTCTGCGCGACATGGAACCCCGCTTCCTCGTACCGGCCCATCCGTGTGCACGCCAGGATGAGGGCGCCGAGCGGCAGCCCGATCGCCACGCCCCACGCGCCGGGGGAGGCATGGGTGAGGGCTGCCCGGGCCCGCTCAGCGGCCTCGGCGAGGTCACCGCGGCGCAGGGCGATCTCCGACCTGGCCGCCGCCAGCACCGCCTGCCGCATGGGGACATGCGGTCCCCCGCCGGTCTCGCCGAGCGCGCCCTCGCACCAGGAGGACGCCAGGTCGATCCGGCCGCCGTAGACCAGTGCGAGCAGGGCGAACAGTCCCGCCTGCTCCTGGCATGCCGGGTCGTGGCCGAGCTGAAGTTCGCGCAGTACCTCCTCGGCGCGCCGTACGGTGTCATGGGTCTGGCCGCCGGTGAGCACATCGGCCAGCACGGTGCCGGCCCGGGGCCACACCGCCGCCCGCGTGGCCGCGGAGCCACCGTGGTGCGCCGGGGCGGCGCGCCGCTCGGCCAGCCAGGGGTAGGTGCAGGTGAGCGCCGCCTCGATGGCGTGGAGCTGGTCCGTGGCGGCGGGGTCGTCGCGCAGATGGGCGAGCAGCCCCTCCACCTCGGTCAGACCGCCCTTCCACAGGAGTTGCATGAGGAGGGTGACGCTGTCGGGGAGGCCGAGCCGGCCGGCCCGGACGGCGCCGTAGAGCGGTGTGTGGTGGCGGGTGGCGGTGGAGGGGTTGATCTTCCATTCCGCCTCGGCGAGTTTGGCCTGGAGGGCGGCGCGCCGCTCCTCGTGCGGACACTGCTCGAAGGACTGCTCCAGCAGATCGACGGCGATGGACGGCTCTTCGCCCACCGCCACCTGCTCGGCCACCTCCAGCAGCACCTCAGCGGGCCACGAGTCGGGGATCTGCCCGGCGCGCACCAGATGGCGGGCGATCGTGGTGGCGGGCCTGCCCTGGTCGTGCAGCAGCCGCGCGGCCCGCTGGTGCAGGATCCTGCGCTCCCGCGCGGGCATGTCGTTGAGCACGCCGAGCCGCGCCGCCTCGTGCCGGAACGCGCCCTCGTCCATCAGCCCGGCCCCGGTCAGCGCCGCCAGCACCTGGCTGATGGGCTCGGGCTCATGGCCGGTCAGCCAGGCGAGGTCGGTGGCGGGTAAGGAGGCGCCCACCACGGCCAGCGCGCGCACCACGTCCAGGAAGATCGGCTCATTGCGGTGCAGACAGCTCAGGAAGGACTGTCCGTAGCCCGCCTGGCGGGGCTCGCCGTGCTCGCCGTAGTCGGAGAGCAGGGTGTGCAGCAACAGCCGGTTGCCGCCGGTGGCGGCGTAGACGTCGCCGGCGCGGTGGCTCGCGGTCTCGCCCAGCTCCGCCACGACCACGTCCGCCACCTGCTCGCGGTTGAGCGGGCCCAGGCCGATCCGGCGCAGGCTCTGGGAGCGCAGCAGTTCGTAGCGGAGCGGCAGGGACGGCGCGGGCAGGCTCAGGTCGTCGGTGAACACGGCCGCGATACGTGCCGCGTCCAGGCGGCGCACCAGCTGGAGGAGGAAGTGCGCGGAGCCCGGGTCGCTGTGCCGCACATCGTCCACGGCGAGCAGCAGCGGGGTGTGCTCCGCATGGTCGATCAGCGAGGTGCACAGCCGGTGGCACAGCCGGGCGGTCTCGGCCTGGTCCGCCGGATCGCTGGTCCCGTGGAGGATGGCCGACAGCCCCGGCACCTCGGGCAGCCCGCCCGGTGACTTCCAGACACCGCGGGCCAGTTGGGAGACGACGCCGAAGGGGAGCTCCCGCTCGCTGGGGGAACACGTCGCCGTGACGGCGAGGTAGCCGGCCTCCGAGGCTCGCTCGGCGAACGACCGGAGCAGGGTCGTCTTGCCGCATGCCAGCGGTCCGTCCACGAGAAGGGCCTGCCCGGGCCGCACCGAAGAGTCACCGAATGGATGTCCGAGGTGCGCCGCGGCATTCCCTATTCTGTCCATCGGACGGGAATTCCGCTCGGTATTCACCGGCATGGCATAGCTGTAGGGCATGTTCATGGTCCCCGATCGAGGTCGACGAAATGCGGACTCGCGGCCCTTGGGTCAGACCAAACGTTGATCGGGAAACGATTCCATCAGCACGCCCGTACCAGCATCAACCCCTACCGGAACCTCCGCCCCCTAACCGACCCCAACGCATCTCCCTTTATGCGCCGCGCCGTTCACGGGGCATCTCCGCGAGGGTGGCGCTGACCGTCTCCTCGGGGATCCCGCGCACGAGCCCCGGACCCTCGGGCCCGTCCAGGACGAACGTCAGCCCGTCGGTGGCCTTCTTGTCCAGCCGCATCAGCTCCACCAGCTCGGGGACGGAGACCTGCGGGGGCAGCTCCGTCGGCAGGCCATAGCGGGCGACCACCTCACGGTGCTCGGCGACCCGCTCCGGGCCGATGCGTCCCAGCGCGCCGGCGAGCCGCCCGGCGAACACCGTGCCGATGGCCACGCCCTCCCCGTGCCGCAGCGCGAACCCGGTGGCACGTTCCAGCGCATGCCCCAGCGTGTGGCCGTAGTTGAGCAGGTGGCGCAGGCCCGAGTCCCGTTCGTCCGCGGCGACGACGCCCGCCTTGAGCGTCACACTGGCCGCGATCTGGTCGAGCAGCGGCAGCCGGTCGAGATCGGGCGCGCCGATGAAGTGGCAGCGGGCGATCTCACCGAGGCCGTTGCGCCACTCGCGTTCGGGGAGGGTGTCCAGGTGGTCGAGGTCGCAGAGCACGGCCGTGGGCTGCCAGTAGGCGCCGACGAGGTTCTTGCCCTCGGGCAGATTGACCGCGGTCTTCCCGCCGACACTCGCGTCCACCTGGGCCAGCAGCGAGGTCGGCACATGGACGACCGGTGTGCCCCGGTGGTAGAGGGCGGCGGCCAGGCCCACCGTGTCGGTCGTGGTGCCGCCGCCGCACGACACCACCACATCCGAGCGGGTCAGCCCGAATCCGACGAACTGGCGGCACAGGTCCGTCACGGCGGCCAGGTCCTTGGCCTCCTCTCCGTCGCGGGCCGGTACGACGAGCGAGGGCACTCCCGGGTCGGGGGTCCGCTCGGGGGGCCGCGCGGTGACCACCACCGCCTTGCGCGCCCCCAGGGCGGCCACCACCTGCGGGAGCAGCCGCTGCACACCGCGTCCGATGTGGACGGTGTACGAGCGTTCGGCCAGCCCGACGGTGACCTGCCGGGAAGCGGACGCGGAACTGGCGGCCGGACTGGAAGTCGACGTGGTCAAGACTGCCTTCCCCTCGCTTGCGCGGCCCCGGCGAGAAACGTCTCGCCGGGGCCGCGATCGGGTGTGGAGCGTTTGCTGATCCGCTAATCCTCTACCGCGATCGCGGCGGCCGGGCAGAGGAACGACGCCTCGGCGACGCTGTCGCGGAGCGCGAGCGGCGGGTTCGGGTCCAGCAGCACGACGGCCCCGTCCTCCTCCCGCTGGTCGAACACCTCCGGCGCGGCCAGCGCGCAGTGTCCGGCCGCGCAGCACTTCTCCTGATCCACCGAGACCTTCACCATGGTGCTCCCCTCTCCTTCTGTTGTCCGCCCGGCCTCCGGCCCGCGGTCACCGGCCATCGGCCATCACTGGTGACCGGTGACCGGTCACCAGGCGACGGGCACACGGGCGACGCCGAAGTTCATCGACTCGTACAGGAACGCCAGGTCCTCGAACGGAACCTCCAGCCGCAGCGTCGGCAGCCGGCGCACCAGGGTCTCCAGGGCGATCTGGAGCTCGACCCGGGCGAGGGTCTGCCCCAGGCACTGGTGCACGCCGAAGCCGAACGCGACGTGCTCGCGGGCGTTCGGCCGACTCAGGTCCAGCTCGTGGGCGTCCGCGAAGTGGGGATCGCGGTTGGCGCTGGGCAGGTTGATGATCACCCCTTCACCGGCCGGGATGAGTACGCCGCCGACCTCGACGTCCTCGATGGCCACCCGTCCGGTGCCCTCCTGGACGATCGTGATGTACCGGAGCAGTTCGTCCACCGCGTTGGGCATCAGCCCGGGGTCCGCCCGCAGCCGGGCGAGCTGGTCGGGGTTTCGCAGCAGCAGGACGGTGGACAGGGAGATCATGTTGGCGGTGGTCTCGTGCCCGGCCAGCAGCAGCACCAGGGCGGTGGCGACCACCTGTTGCTGGGTGAGCGCGCCCGTCCGCTCCTGGTCGACGATGAGCCGGCTGAGGAGGTCGTCGCCCGGGGCGGCGCGCTTGGCCGCGCACATCCGGGAGACGTAGTCCACCATGACACCGAGGGCGGCGCCCATCTCCTCGGTCGACACGGTGAAGTCCATGACGCCCTGCGACGCCCGCTGGAACTCGGCGAAGTCGGCGTCCGAGACCCCCAGCATCACGGCGATCACCTGGGACGGCAGCGGGAAGGCGAAATCGGCCACCAGGTCGGCCGGCGGCCCCTCGGCGATCAGCCGGTCCAGGAGGCCGTCCACGATGTCCTGGATCATCGGCCGCATCGCCTCGGTGCGCCGGATGGTGAAGTGGGCGGTGAGCATGCGGCGGATCCGGGCGTGCTCCGGATCGTCCATCCTCCCGAGGTTGAACACATCGGCCGGCACCTCGAACTTCACAAAGCGGGGCATCGCCTTGTGAGTGCCGTCGGCGCTGAACCTGTCGTCGCCGAGCACGGTCCGCGCCTCGTGATAGCCGGTGACGAGGAACGGGGTGCTGCCGTCCCACATCCGCACCCGTGTGACGGCGGACCGCTCGCGCAGCTCCTCGTATCCCGGCGGGGGTGAGAACGGGCATGCAGCAGCCCGCAGTTCGGGGTAGTCGCGTATCTCGTCCATGCCTGTCCGTCCCGTCAGTCGCTCCATCGCCGCCACTGCGCCGCCCTACGGATTGCCAAGTCTGGTCCGCGCGCCCGCTCCCCAGTCCCCTAACCACTCCCCTATCCCCCCTTGCCTCGGGGGCGGTCAGCCGGACGACGCTCCCGTGGCGCCTATGAGCAGCCACAGCCGGCGTGACAGCTCCTGCCGGTTTCCCACCGAGAGCTTGCGGTAGATGCGGGTCAGATGCTGCTCCACGGTGCTGACGGTGATGTACAGACTCTTGGCGATCTGCCGGTTGGTCATTCCGGACGCCGCCAGCGTGGCCACCCGCCACTCGGCCTCCGACAGGACGGGTTGCTCGGCGCTCTCGGCCGCCGTGCCGGGGGTGTCGTCCTCGGCATGTCCGGAATCGCCCGCGTCCTTGAGCGGTTGAGGGCTCCCGACGCTCTCAACACCCTCCACGACGAGCTCTCGCCGGCTCTCGTGCTGAGCGCTCATCCCGCACTCGTCCATCAGCTTCTGCGCCTCGTGCCAGGTGGTGCGCGCCTGTTGGGTCTCCCCGGTGCTGAGGTAGTCCTGGCTGAGCTCGGCCAGCGTACGGGCGAGCTCATAACGGTCGCCTTGCTCGCGCAGGCACTTGGCGGACTGGTAGAGGAGCAGTCTGCGCTTGTCCGGGTCCTCGGCCATGGCCAGGATGCGCAGCGCCCTGCCCCGGGTGCTCAAGGGCCGGTCGGGCGACAGCTTGAGCTCTTCCAGGGCGAGTCTCTTGGCCTCCGCAGGTTCATGGACCCGCAGATACGCCTCGGCGGCGTCGACGCGCCAGGGCGCCAGGTCACCGAAGTCCACGGGCCACTGGTCGATCAGCATCCCGCTCGCCATGAAGTCGTTCAGCGCGGCGTACGGGCGGTTGGTGGCCAGGCAGTACTGCCCCCGGGAGCGGAGGTACTCCAGTCCCACCACGCTGTCGAACATTTCCTTCGGCACCCAGTAATTCACATACCGCTGGGCCTCTTCGAGTCTGCCGACGGCGGTGTGGGCCGCCACCAGCACGGACAGCGGCAATCCGATGGCGACACCCCAGCCGCGCGGCGGGATGGAACGCAATGCCGTACCCGCGAGATCGATGGCGGTAGTGAAATCCCCATGGCGGCAGCGGATATAGGCGCGCATGGACAGGGCGACGGCGCACGGGGTCTTCATGTTCAGCTTGTCGGCCGCGGTGTAGAGCGCCCCGCACAGCCGGTCCGCCGCCTCCGATTCTCCCCTGGCGGCCAATGCCCAGACGATACGGCAGGCGTATGCGTAAGCGAACCAGAAATGGTTGGAGGGCGACAACAGGTGCATGGCGTCGGGGGAGAAGTCCGCCATCTGCCGAGGGTCCTGAAGATGCCCGATCTCCATGCCCAGCTCGTCCACGGAGAGCTGGAGACCGTGCTCCAGATTGGCCGCCCACAAACCGTCGACTTCCCCGTCCGGGACATCCTGTCCGGGAAAGTCATGGATCAGCGTCGGTTTGAGGAAGGTGACCCACTGCCGGGTCACCCGCAGGGCGGCCATACTGGACGCGGTGTCGGTGTCGTCACAGCCCGACGACCATTTGAAGGTCTCGTCCGCGTCGGCGTACCGGCCGAACCACAGCACCATGAAGAGCAGGAAGCACTGATACGGCTCCGGGATGTCCGCGGGGGATTCCGCCCGGATCGCGGCCAGCAGGCGGTCCAGCTCGGGTTCGGCGGCCGCCGGATTGCTGGACCATAACGCGCCGACCAGCGCCATGAGAATGTCCATGTGCTCCCGCCGGCTGAGGTCCGCGCGCTCGGCGAGCCGCAGACTGGCGATCGCCTCCTCCGTGCAGCCCTCGTCGAGATTCTTCTGGGCCGCCTGCCAGAGCACGGCCACGCCCTTTTGGTCCGGCGTTTTGTCGGCGGTGACCAGGAGTTCCGCCACCGCGATCGGGTCGGCCCCCTCGGCATACAGAAGTTCGGCCGCCTTCGCGCTGAGGCGGGCCCGGTCCTCAGCCGCCAGCGTCTCCAGCGCGACGGAACGAGCCGCGGGGTGCCGGAAACGCCCGTCCCGCAGCAGGCCCGCGGAGTTGAGGAGGTCCATGGCCCGGGACACGCGGTCCGCACCGCATTCGAGCAGAGTGGCCACCCGACAGGGGCTGCCGTACGGGCCGAGCACGGCGAGCGCCTGTGCCACCTGGAGCAGCGCCTGATGACACAACAGGGACAGGCGATAGGCCTCCTGGAACTCCGCCCCGACCGTGACCTCCGCACCCGCCCCACTCCGAGCGGCCTTGAGGTGGTCCCGCAGCAGGGCCTTGACCAGCCTCGGGTTACCTCCGCTGATCGCGTAGCAGGAGGAGTGGATCCGGCCGGCCAGGTCGGCGTCGCCGTACCGCTCCAGCAGGCGTTCGACTCCGGACTCCGGGAGGGTGCCGATATCGATCTTGTAGAGGTGGCGGAAGCTGTGAATGCGGGTGCACAGGTGGTGGGTCTGCCCGCTGGTCATCACGACGAGGGTGCGGGTGCCGGACGCATGCCGGGCGATATGCAGAAGGCACATCAGGGAGGGATAGTCGGCATGCTCGGCATCATCGACCGCGAGGATCAGTTGCCTGCCGCCCGCGATGCGGTGCAGCACATCGGATATCTCCCGGACCAGACTTCTCAGCAGATCGTGCTCGGCTTCGGCATACCGCTCCCCGGCGGTCCTCCAGCGCGCCACGACATCCAATGCGTCGGTGGCCGTGGACGATCGGATCAGCTGTTCCACGATATTGAACGGAATGGCGGTGTCGTCCGCGAATCCGGACGCCGTGAGACAGACCGCACCCGATGCGGCCGCCCGCTCCTTCAGACTTCCCAATAAGGTGGTCTTCCCGACACCGGGCCCCCCGGTCACTTGCAGAAGTCCGCCATTGCCTTCTGCTGCGGCGCCGAGAACATCGCGGAGTTCGGATTGATAATCTGTCAGTCTCATACTCATCAGTCCTCGCTGTGGGGGTTGCGTTTGAGCGATGAGTTGATATCCGCAGTCATCCCGCCCTGCGGAGGAAGGTTTCTCTGGCGAGACAGATATCCGTGATGTCCGCTGCGTCGGCGGCGGCGAATTCTCTGATGTGGATCACCTCCGGTGGGAGCCAGTGCCCTTGACGATCATATAAGCAGAGACGCAACCGGAACGATAGCTTCCATCGGTTGTGACCTCAGCCACGGTTACCTGCCCCCGTGTGATCGTGCTCAACTGAGCGGGCGGCCTGTCCGCACACCCCGGAAAGGGCGGAACGCCACCGGCGCCGACGCGCACAACAAAAGGAGAGTGCGGCATGCCGACGCGAATACACCTCAGTCTATGAAACCGGTTGCGGAAACCGGCCACGTTCTTTGCTTTGTGCAAAGCCGGCGTTTACCAGCAGCCACCCCGGTCGGTCGCCACTCCCGGCCCGCCGCGGCGAGCTCCGGACCGGCATACGCCCAACCCGTGGCCATCCCCCGGTTGCCTCGACGTCATGTCACGTACCATTACCGGCAACCTCCTCGCGCTCAGCAGATATCGCCTGCCCCGACTCGGTCGCGGAGTTACGGGGATTGACCCCTGTATGATCACCACGACAGCGAGACCATAAACGGCCTCCACCTCATGAATCCCCTAAACCCTGCGCCTTGATTCGGCCGGTATTTATCTGCCAGCAAAACGGCCGAAACGGATGCGCCGGTGGCCGAAGAGGATCGGGCCCACGGCATACGATGCCGGAAGTCCCGGCTCCTGGCCACATCGAAGATGAGGGAGCGTCAACTGTGACCATCAAGGGTGCCCTGTTCGACTTCTCGGGGACGCTCTTCCGCGTCGAGTCCACCGAGTCCTGGCTCCGTGCCGCGCTGGAGCGAACCGGAACCACCGTCCCGGAGGAGGAGGTCGTACGGTACGCGCGGGATCTGGAGGACGCCGGGGCGCTTCCCGGCGGCGCCCCGCCGCTCGCGGTGCCCCCGCAGCTGGAGGACGTGTGGCGCGTACGGGACCGCGACGCCGAGCTGCACCGGGCCGCCTACACCGGTCTGGCCCGCCAGGTGCCGCTCCCCCGCCCCGAGCTCTACGACGCCCTCTATGACCGCCATAGGGAGCCCGCCGCCTGGCGGCCCTACCCCGACGCCCCCGAGGTGCTGGGCGAACTGCGCCGGCGCGGTGTGCGGATCGCGGTGGTCAGCAACATCGGCTGGGATCTGCGCCCGGTCTTCCGCGCCCACGGCCTGGACGGGCTGGTGGACGCCTATGCGCTCTCGTACGAGCACGGCGTCCAGAAGCCGGATCCACGGCTGTTCCAGGCCGCGTGCGACGCGCTGGGGCTGGACCCGGGTGACGCCGTGATGGTGGGCGACGACCGCCGGGCGGACGCGGGAGCGGCGGCCCTGGGCTGCCGGGTCCATCTGGTGGACCATCTCCCGGTGGACCGGCGCCCGGACGCCCTGCGGGCGGTTCTCGGCCCGCTGCCGGACGCCGCCACGGCTCCGTAGCGCCCCAAGGTCGGGCCCCGCAAGGGTTCCAAAGGCGCCCCAAAGGCGCGAGACCACCGGTTCGGGCGATCCCCCCGTGTCGCCCGAACCGGCGGAGACATGCGTCCGCCCCCCAAGGGAACGGCGGACAACCGCACGTCCCCTGAGTATATTGGCTGACAGCCAGCCAACGCAGGAGTTACAGCATGGTCCCCCGAAGCCCGTCGGTCAATGAGGAGTTGCGGCGCCGATCCCAGGCCCGTCTGCTGGAGGCGACGGTCGAGCTGATCGGCGAGCACGGCTATGAGGCGACCACCCTCGCCGATATCGCCGACCGGGCCGGGGCGGCCCGCGGTCTGGTGTCGTACTACTTCCCGGGCAAGCGGCAGCTGCTGCAAACGGCCGTCCACCGGCTGATGCACATGGAGCTGGCCCGGGCGCTCGAGCGGGAGCCGCGGCCGGAGGGCGAGGAGGCCGGGCGGGAGCTGCTGGCGCGGGCGATCGACGCGATCCTGGGCCTGGCCCGGGACCGGCCGCGGCTGATGCGGACGCATATGGCCGGGATCCTCACCGCCGAGGGCTTCATCCAGTGCCCCGAGCAGCAGCGGCTGGCCGCCCTGCTGCGGGACACCGTCACGCGGTACGGCTCCGAGGACCCCGAGGCCGACTACCGGCTGCTGCGCGCCCTGCTGATGGGCGCGGTGGTCGCGGTGCTGCTGCCGGGCGCGCCGATGGCGCCCGAGCGGCTGCGGGCTGAGCTGTTCCACCGCTACGGACTGGACTGGGAGCTGGGGCTCCCGCCGGGCGACGAGCCGCCCGGCGGGAGCCGATGAGTGCTCTGGGCCAGGGAGCCCCCGCTCAGCGGTAGTCGGGCTGCGTCTGCGTGTTGAGCTCGCGCAGCCGGACTGACTCGGCGCTGTCGGTGCGCCGGTCGTGGATCTTCAGGACGTCGAAGCCCTTGTTGATGTCGTTGGAGTAGATGTAGCCGTTGTAGTAGTACGCGGACCAGGAGCCGCCGGTGATGAGCGTGTCGGCGGAGAGCGGCCCGCGCTCGAAGTAGCCGATCTCCTTCGGCCGGTCGGAGTCGGTGAAGTCCCAGATGGACACGCCGCCCTGGTACCACGCCTGGACCATGATGTCGCGGCCCTTGGCCGGGATCAGCGAGCCGTTGTGGGCCACGCAGTTCTCGGTGGCGGCCTGGTGGCGCGGGATCTTGAAGTAGCTCCGGAAGACCAGCTTGCGCTTGTCGCCCTTGCCGACGATGTCGTAGATGCCGTCGGCCCCGCGGTCCTGGCCCACCTCGGTGTTGCAGGTCGCGGCGCCACCGCCGCCCAGCTCATCGGTGAACACGACCTTGGTGCCGCGCTCGTTGAAGGTGGCCGAGTGCCAGAAGGCGAAGTTCACGTTGTCCTCGACCCGGTCGATGACCCGCGGCTTCGCGGGGTCGGCGATGTCGAGCAGGATGCCGTCGCCCATGCACGCGCCCGCCGCCAGCTTCAGCGCGGGGAACGTGGTGAGGTCATGGCAGCCGGTGGTCTGGGAGACGCCGGGGTTGGTGGGCCCACCGGGGTTTCCGCCGTCCGGGAAGAGCACGGGGAAGTCGATGACCGCGGCCTTCTCGGGCGCCTCGCGGGGCACCTTGATGACGGAGATGCCGTCGTGCGGAGGCTGGCAGTCCGGGAAGGTGGCGCTGGGCGAGTACGAGGAGACGTAGATGTACACGTCCTTGCGCTCGGGCACCAGGGTGTGGGTGTGCGAACCGCAGGAGGTCTCGACGGCGGCGACGTACTCCGGGTTCCGCTTGTCGCTGATGTCGAAGACCTTCATGCCCTCCCACGAGGACTTCTCGGTCGCGGGCTGGGTGGTGCTGTTGCAGGAGTTGTCGCTGCGCGAGGAGTCGGTGGAGAGGAAGAGCAGGTCTCCTGAGACCGACACATCGTTCTGCGAGCCCGGGCAGAGCACCTGGCTCACGATCTTCGGGCTCTTCGGCCGGCTGATGTCGTAGATGACAAAGCCGTCGTAGTTGCCCGCGAAGGCGTACTTGCCCTGGAAGGCCAGGTCGGAGTTGACGCCCTTGAGGTCCTGCTTGGGGATGTTGGTGAGGTGGCTGACATTGTCGCTGTGGACGATCTGGTCCACACCGGGTATGTCGCCGTTCTCGATCGCCGCCCTGGCTTCCGACTGCTGACTCTTCGTCACCCGCTCCTTGTGGGGAGCGTCACCGGGGTCGGGCGTCGCGGCCGCCGGGCCCGCGGCCAGCAAGGTGGCCACCAGTCCGAAGGCGGCCGCGGCCGCGCCGAGGTATCTGCGCCGCTGCGGGGATCTTTCCCACGGCTTCACTGCGTCCTCCCTTTGTCGCCGTCTCCGCTCGGAGTTGAACGGTTGACGGACGGGGGAAGTATCGCTCTATCCATGTACACCACAACAGGCAGCAACATGTTCGTAAAGAGATTTTCCCAACGCGCCCGGACCGGGAGCGCCGCTGACGTGCTAAGACGGTCTGCGGATCCCAAGCGCCCCAGGAGGCCACGGTGTTGAACCGCCGTACGACGCTCCACTCCGCATCCCTCGTGGCCGCCGCGGCGGCCGCCGTGGCACTCGTCCTGACCGGCTGTGACACGGAGAGCGGTGGCGGGGCGGACGCGGGGAAGGGCAAGGACGGGAAGCCCGCGGTGATCGCGCCGGGCAAGCCCGGCGAGGCGGCGAAGAAGCTGTCGGCCGAGGAGGCGGCGAAGGCGGGGGACGACGACTCCCCCAACACGGCCGACCGCTCCTACGTCCGCATGATGATCGAGCACCACCGGCAGGCCCTGGTGATGACCGGCCTCGCCGCCGACCACGCCAAGTCGGCGAAGGTCAAGCGGCTCGCGGAGCGCATCGCGGCCGGGCAGAAGCCGGAGATCGAGGCGATGCGCGCCTGGCAGAAGACGGCGGGCGGCGAGCCGAAGGGCGGCGACGGGGACGGCCACGAGGGCCATGACGCGAAGATGCCGGGGATGGCCACCGAGGCGCAGCTCGCGCGGCTGCGCGCCGCCAGGGGCGCCGACTTCGACGCGCTCTTCCTCAAGCTGATGATCACCCACCACCGGGGCGCGGTCTCCATGGCCACGGATGTGCTGGCCCAGGGCAACAACGTCCGGGTGGAGGAGATGGCGAACGACGTGATCGCGCAGCAGAGCAGCGAGATCCGGCGGATGCGGCAGATGTCGTAGCGGGTGGTGCGCGGAGCCCTGTTCGGACCGTCGGACCGGCTTCGAGCCGGGCTCGCGGCGCGGTCGCGGACCAGTGGACCGGCGGCCGGGCGGTGTCACCCGGAACGGTCCTCGGCGCGTAGTGCCGGACAGGGCGCCCCGCCGGGTGGGATGCTGGAGACATCCTGCGGAAGGAGCTCCTCGTGCTTCGCGTCGCGGTCATCGGTTCCGGGCCGAGCGGGGTGTACGCCGCCCAAGCGCTCGTCCAGCAGCAGGCTGTCCCCGAGGTGTCGGTGCATGTGCTGGACCGGCTGCCCTGTCCCTACGGGCTGGTGCGCTACGGCGTCGCACCCGACCACGAGAAGATCAAGTCGCTCCAGAACACGCTGCGCACGGTCCTGGAGCACCCCCGGGTCAGCTTCCTCGGCAATGTGGAGGTGGGCCCGCCCCCGCTGGTGCCCGAGCGGCTGCTGGGGCTCTACCACGCGGTGGTCTACTGCGTGGGCGCCGCCACCGACCGGCGGCTCGGCGTTCCGGGCGAGGAGCTGCCGGGCAGCTTCTCCGCGACCGAGTTCGTCTCCTGGTACAGCGCCCATCCCGACGCGACCGTCGACTCCTTCGCGCTCGGGGCGGGCTCCGCCGTCGTCATCGGGGTGGGCAATGTCGCGGTGGACGTGGCGCGCATTCTGGCCCGTGGAGCGGAGGAGCTGAGGCCCACCGATGTGCCGCACGCCGCCCTCGGGGCGCTGTCCGAGAGCCAGGTCTCGGACATCCATATGGTCGGCAGGCGCGGGCCGTCGCAGGCGAAGTTCACCACCAAGGAGCTGCGCGAGCTGGGCGCGCTGACCGGCGCCGATGTGCTGGTGCGCCCCGAGGAGCTGGCGCTGGACCCGGCGTACGAGGACCCGTCGGGGCTGCCGGGGATCAACCGGCGCAATGTCGAGGTGCTGCGCGACTGGGCGCGGCGCGCGCCCGCCGGCCGGCCGCGCCGGATCCATCTGCGGTTCTTCCTCAAGCCGGTGGCGCTGCTCGGCGAGGGCGCGGTGCGCGCGGTGCGCTTCGAGCGGACCGCGCCGGACGGGCGCGGCGGGGTCGCGGGCACCGGGGTGTTCGAGGACATCGAGGCGCCGCTGGTGCTGCGGTCGGTGGGCTATCGGGGGGTGCCGCTGCCGGGGCTGCCGTTCGACGAGGAGCGCGGCACGGTCCCCAACGCGGCGGGGCGGGTGCTGCGCGGCGGCGTGCCCTCGCCCGGGGAGTACGTGGCGGGGTGGATCAAGCGCGGCCCGACCGGGGTGATCGGCACCAACCGGCCGTGCGCGAAGGAGACCGTGGCCTCGCTGCTGGCCGACGCGGACGCGCTCGCCGCCCGCCCGGTGGCGCCGGATCCGCTGCGGGCGCTGCGCGAGGCGGGGGTGGAGCCGGTGGAGTGGACCGGCTGGCTGCGGATCGAGGCGGCCGAGGAGGCGCTCGGCGAGGCGCTGGGGCGTACGAAGGTGAAGATCCCGGACTGGACGGGGCTGCTGGGCGCGGCACGCGGACAGGAGTGATCCGGGCAGTCCAGGGGGTTGACACAGGGCGGTAACACCCCTGCAATCAACAGATTGTTGAAGTCTTCTACGGTCGCCTCACCTGATCCGCCGCCCAACCCCACCCGCGCCGCGCGAGGAGCCGCCATGACGTCCGTACGCCATCCCGTGGACGAGGTACCGCCGCCCGGCCGGCTCGCCGCCTTCGGACTCCAGCATGTGCTGGCCATGTACGCGGGCGCGGTGGCCGTGCCGCTGATCGTCGGCGGGGCGATGAAGCTGTCCCCCGCCGACCTGGCGTATCTCATCAACGCCGATCTGCTGCTGTGCGGTATCGCCACGGTCCTCCAGTGCGTGGGGCTGTGGCGGTTCGGCGTCCGGCTGCCGATCATGCAGGGCTGCACCTTCGCGGCGGTCACCCCCATGGTGCTGATCGGTACGGAGGGCGGCGGGCTGCGCGCGATCTACGGCTCGGTGATCGTGGCCGGGGTGGCGATGATCGTGCTGGCGCCGGTCTTCGGTCGGCTGCTGCGGTTCTTCCCGCCGCTGGTGACCGGCACGGTGATACTGGTCATCGGCCTTTCGCTGCTGCCGGTCGCGGGCAACTGGGCGGCGGGCGGCCAGGGCGCGCCGGACTTCGGCGCGCCGAAGAACCTGGGCCTGGCCGCCGGGGTGCTGGTCCTCGTCCTGGCCGTGCAGCGGTTCGCGCCCGGGTTCCTCAGCCGGGTGGCGGTGCTGGTCGGGATCGTGGCCGGGACGGCGGCCGCGGTACCCCTGGGCTTCACCGACTTCTCCGGAGTGGGCGACGCCGACTGGGTCGGCGTCTCCACCCCGTTCCACTTCGGCGCCCCGACGTTCGAGACCCCGGCCGTGGTGTCCATGCTGGTCGTCGCGCTGGTGACGATGACCGAGACCACCGGCGACTTCATCGCGGTGGGCGAGCTGACCGAGCGCCCGGTCGACGGGAAGCGGCTGGCGGACGGACTGCGCGCGGACGGTGCCGCGACCGTACTCGGCGGGGTCTTCAACACCTTCCCGTACACCGCCTTCGCGCAGAACGTCGGCCTGGTGGGGATGACCCGGGTGCGCAGCCGCTGGGTGGTCGCTGCCGCGGGCGGCCTGCTGGTGCTGCTCGGGCTCGGCCCGAAGCTGGGCGCGGTGGTGGCGGCGATCCCGGCCCCGGTGCTGGGCGGTGCGGGTCTGGTGATGTTCGGTACGGTCGCGGCGAGCGGGCTGCGCACCCTGGCCGGGGTGGACTTCCGGGACAACCACAACCTGACGGTGGTGGCGGTGTCGGTCGCCGTGGGGCTGCTGCCGGTGGGTGTGCCGGGGATCTACAAGGAGTTCCCTGACTGGTTCCAGACGGTGATGGACAGCGGGATCAGCGCCGGGTGCGTCACCGCGATCGCGCTCAATCTGCTCTTCAACCACCTGCCGGGCGGGCGGACTTCAGCCCCGGTCGCCGCCGAGGCGCCCCTCCTGGAGGGCCGCGGCGGCGAGGACGCTGTCGAGCAGTCCGGGGAACAGCGCGTCTAGGTCGGCGCGGCGCAGCGCGCTCATCTTGGCGGTGCCCCGGTAGATCTGGTGGATCACACCGCATTCGCGCAGCACCCGGAAGTGGTGGGTGGTGGTGGACTTGCTGACCGGGAGGTCGAAGACCGAACAGGACAGCTCGCAGTTCTCCTCGTCGAGCGTCCGCACCACCCGCATCCGCATGGGGTCGGAGAGCGCGTGCAGCACGTCCTCGAGGCGGATCTCCTCGCGCCGTGGATGCTCCAGCGAGCGCCCGGCCGCCGGGGGCTGGGCCGACGCCCGGGGCCGGGACTGGGGCGCGGTCGGCGTGGTCTGCGTCTGCACGGCTGCTCCTCATCGCCTCGTTCCGAGACCTCCAGTGTAGTTTGACGATCGCCGTACTACTTCGGCTCCGAACTACTCGAGGCCCCGAACCACTCGAGGCCCCGGACGGGACGGCGGTGTCGCTCGCGGCGCCTACCGGACCGCGCGGTGGTACTGGTCCGGGTTGTGCACCTGGCCGCCCAGTTCGGCCGCCGCATGGCGGGCGAAGTAGGGGTCCCGGAGCAGTTCGCGGCCCAGCAGCACGGCGTCCGCCTCGCCATTGGTGACGATCTTCTCGGCCTGCTCCGCCTCGGTGATCAGCCCGACGGCGGCCACCGGCAGCCCGGTCTCCCGGCGCACCCGCGCGGCGAACGGCACCTGGTAGCCCGGCTCCACCGGAATGCGCACACCGGCGGCGTTGCCACCGCTGGAGACGTCGAGGAGGTCCACACCGTGGTCCTTCAGCAGGGCGGCGAGCCGGACGGTGTCCTCCGGGGCCCAGCCGTTCTCCTCCAGCCAGTCGGTGGCCGAGATGCGGAAGAACAGCGGCAGTTCGTCCGGCCAGACCGCGCGGACCGCGTCCACGACCTCCAGGGCGAAGCGGACACGGTTCTCGAAGGAGCCGCCGTAGCCGTCGGTGCGGTGGTTGCTGTGCGGGGAGAAGAATTCATGGATGAGATAGCCGTGGGCGCCGTGGATCTCGGCCACCTCGAAACCGGCCGTGAGCGCGCGCCGAGCCGCGTCCGCGAACTGGCGGACGATCTCTGCGATCCGCGCCTCGGACAGCTCGTCCGGCACCGGATGGCCCTCGTCGAACGGGACCGGGCTCGGCCCCAGCGGCTGCCAGCCCCGCTGGTCGGCGCCGAGCGGCGCGCCGCCCCTCCAGGGGGCGTCGGTGGACGCCTTACGGCCGGCATGGGCGAGCTGGATGCCCGGGACGGTGCCCTGCCCCTTGAGGAAGCCGACGATCTTACGGAACGCCTCGACCTGGGTGTCGTTCCAGATGCCGAGGTCTCCGGGGCTGATGCGGCCCTCGGGGGACACGGCCGTCGCCTCGACGAGGATCAGCCCGGTGCCGCCGACGGCGCGGGCACCGTAGTGGACGAAGTGCCAGTCGTGCGGGACCCCGGCACCCTTGTCCGGATCCGCGCTGTACTGGCACATGGGCGACATCCAGAGGCGGTTGGGGATGGTCACCGACCGCAGGGTGAAGGGGTCGAAGAGGGCACTCATGAACGTCTCCGTTTCTCCTCGTGGGGTCCGGCCGGACCGCCGCTTAGTACGGTAACCATCGTAGTACGACGAACGTCAAATTACGAAGCTTCTCGTATAACGCGCAAGACCTTGTGTGCCGCGGCCGCTTCCGGGCCGTTGTCGGTGGGTGGGTGCAGACTCTGTGATGACGGACACATCCATGCGTTCCGCCGTCCCGTCCCCGCACTCCAAGGAGTGAGCCGTCATGAACGATGTCCTGCTCGCCGTCGGCACCCGCAAGGGTCTCTTCCTCGGCCGCCCCGGCGGCCGCGGGGGCTGGGATTTCACCGGCCCCCACTTCCCCATGCAGGCGGTGTACTCCGTCGGCATCGACACCCGGGGCGACCGCCCCCGGCTGCTGGCCGGTGCGGACAGCTCGCACTGGGGCCCCTCGGTCTTCCGCTCCGAGGACCTCGGGGCGAGCTGGCACGAGCCCGCCAGGCCCGCGGTGAGGTTCCCCGAATCCACCGACACCTCGCTGGAGCGGGTGTGGCAGCTGGAGCCCGCCGGGCCCGACGAGCCGGAGGTGGTCTACGCGGGCACCCAGCCGGGCGCGCTGTTCCGCTCCGAGGACGGCGGGGAGACCTTCGCGTTCGTCCGCAGCCTGTGGGACCACCCGCAGCGGCCGGAGTGGGGCGAGGGGTTCGGCGGGCAGGCCGTGCACACGGTCGTCACCGATCCGAGGGACCCGCGGGCGCTCATGGTCGCCGTGTCCTCCGGCGGGGTGTACCGCTCGGCGGACGGCGGGGAGAGCTGGGCGCCGTCCAACAGCGGACTCAGGGCGGAATTCCTGCCGGATCAGTATCCCGAGTTCGGGCAGTGCGTCCACAAGGTCGCCCGGGATCCGGCCGACCCCGACCGGCTCTATCTCCAGAACCACGGCGGGGTGTATCGCAGCGACGACGGCGGGGCGCACTGGGCCGAGATCAGCGAGGGACTCCCGGCGGACTTCGGCTTCGCGGTCGCCGTCCATCCGCGCCGCGGCGGCGTCGCGTATGTCTTCCCCGCCGCCGACGGCTCGGACCGCTACCCGCCGGGCTACCGCTGCCGGGTGTTCCGCACCGAGGACGCGGGCGCCAGCTGGGAGGAGCGGTGCGCCGGGCTGCCGGGCGAGCCGCACTACGGGGTGGTGCTGAGAGACGCGCTGCGCACCGATGACGCCGATCCGGCCGGGGTCTACTTCGGCAATCGCAACGGCGAGGTGTACGCGAGCGCCGACGAGGGCGAGAGCTGGCGGCAGATCGCCCACCATCTCCCCGATGTGCTGTGTGTCCGGGCCGCGGTGGTCGGCTGAGGGCGATCGCCGCAATCGGCTGAGAGTGATCGTGAGGTGGCACGCGGCCACCCGCTGAGCCACTAGAGTGACGCGGTGTGGCAGCACGACCCTTGAATGAAATTGTGGAAGCGGGCTGGGCCAAGGCACTTGAGCCCGTCGAGGAACGCATCGCGGCGATGGGCGACTTCCTGCGGTCCGAGATCGCGGCAGGCCGCACCTATCTGCCCGCCGGGCCGAATGTGCTGCGCGCCTTCCAGCAGCCCTTCGACGAGGTGAAGGTGCTGATCGTGGGTCAGGACCCGTATCCCACGCCCGGTCACGCGGTGGGGCTCAGCTTCTCGGTGGCGCCCGAGGTGCGGCCGCTGCCCGGCAGTCTGGAGAACATCTACCGCGAGCTGCACACCGACCTCGCGCTGCCGCGTCCGTCCAACGGCGATCTGACGCCCTGGACCCAGCAGGGCGTGCTGCTGCTCAACAAGGCGCTCACCACGGCCCCGCGCCGCCCCGCCGCCCACCGCGGCAAGGGCTGGGAGGAGGTCACCGAGCAGGCCATCCGGGCGCTGGCCGGGCGCGGCCGCCCCCTGGTGGCCATCCTGTGGGGCCGCGACGCCCGTAACGTACGGCCGCTGCTGGGCAGCTTTCCGGCGGTCGAGTCCGCGCACCCCTCCCCCATGTCCGCCGACCGCGGGTTCTTCGGCTCCCGTCCCTTCAGCCGCGCCAATGAGCTGCTGGCGCAGCAGGGGGCGCAGCCCGTGGACTGGCGCCTTCCCTGACCCCATAGTTCCAGGTGGGCGAGGGGTAGTCTGCCCGCCATGACATCACCTACGAACACCCCTCCGGGCTGGTACGCCGACCCCCAGGGCACACCGAACCAGCTGCGCTGGTGGGACGGTGCCCAGTGGACCGCCCATACCCACGCAGGCCAGCCCGGGCAGCCCCCACCGCAGCAGGCCGCCCCGCCCAACCACAACCCCGGCAAGGTCCAGCACCAGGTGCAGCAGCAGGCACATGTGGGACCCGCGGCGGGCGGCGGCGGCACGCTGTTCACCGAGCCGGTGCTGGTGGTGAACCAGAAGGCCAAGCTGATCGAGCTCACCAATGAGTACAGCGTCTTCGACCAGCACGGGCGCACCATCGGTTCGGTGGTCCAGGTCGGCCAGAGCACGCTGAAGAAGGTCGCGCGGTTCGTCACGAGCCTCGACCAGTTCATGACGCACCGGCTGGAGATCCGCGACGCCAACGGGCAGCCGCATCTGGTGCTCACCCGGCCCGCGAAGTTCGTGAAGTCCAAGGTGCTGGTGACCCGTCCGGACGGACAGCCGGTCGGCGAGATCGTCCAGCAGAACGTCTTCGGCAAGATCAACTTCGGCATTCTCGTCAACGGCCAGCAGGTCGGCGCCATCAAGGCGGAGAACTGGCGGGCCTGGAACTTCGCCATCGTCGACCACACGGACAGCGAGGTCGCCCGGATCACCAAGACCTGGGAGGGCCTGGCGAAGACGATGTTCACGACGGCGGACAACTACGTCCTCCAGATCCACCGCCAGCTGCCCGATCCGCTGCTGAGCCTTGTGATCGCCACGGCCCTCACCGTGGACACGGCGCTCAAGCAGGACTCGCGCGGATTCGGCTGAGCCGGTGGCCGATACGGTGCCCGACACCGCGGCGACGCATGTGCTCGGGATCGATTCGGGCGGCTCGGGCGTACGGGTGGGGGTGGCCCGCGCGGACGCCTACCGCGGCTCCGCCGCGCAGAACCCGCTGACCGGGGCCCCGCCGCCCATGTCGTCCACGCCGCTGGGGTGGTCCTCGGCCACGCCCGCCGTCGTCGGCGCCCGGGGCATCGACGCGGAGGACCTGCTGGCGCGGGTGCTGCCCGCCGCCCGGGAGCTGCTGCGCGAAGCCGGGGCCCGGCGCCTCGGCGCGGTCTGCGTCGGCGCGGCGGGCATGGCCACCCTCGGGGACGACCTGCGCGCCAGACTCCCGGACGCGCTCGCCGACGCCCTGGGCGTACGGCGACTGGCCCTGGCGGCCGACGCGGTGACCGCGTACGCCGGGGCGTTGGGCCAGCGCCCCGGCGCGGTGGTCGCGGCGGGGACGGGGCTGATCGCGCTGGGGGCGGTGCCGGAGGGCGTCGCGGAGGGCTTGGACGCCGCGTCCGACCCGGATGACGGGTCGTCCCGTACGGGCGGTGCACCCGGCACGGGCGGTGCGTCCAGGACGGGCGGCGTACCCGGAACGAGCGGTGCGCCCGGCACGGGCGGCGCATCCGCCGCGGACGGCGCCGCCCCGGGCGGGAACACTCGCTGGGCCGCCACCGGCTGGCGGCGGGCCGACGGGTGGGGCCATCTGCTGGGCGACTGCGGCGGCGGTGCGTGGATCGGCCGGGCGGGCCTGGAGGCGGCGATGCGCGCGTACGACGGGCGCGACGGCGGCTCGAAGCCGCTGCTGGCCCGTCTGGAAGCCGTCTTCGGCCCCGCGACCGGGCTGCCGGGGAAGCTGTATCCGCGCCCCGACCGCCCCGCCGTCCTGGCCTCCTTCGCCCCCGAGGTGGGCCGGTGCGCCGCCGAGGACCCGGTCGCGGAGGCGATCCTGCGGACCGCCGCCCGCCATGTCGCCGAGGCCGCCGAGGCGGTCTGCCCCCGGCTGGAGTCGAGCGAGGTGGCGCTCACCGGCGGGCTGTTCCGCATGGGTGCGCCGCTGCTGACGCCCGTGCGCCAGGAGCTGGCGGCGCGGCTGCCCGGGGTCCGGGTCACCGAGGCGGCCGGGGATCCGCTGGACGGGGCGCTGTGCGTCGCGGCGGCGCTGGCGGCGGACGAACTGCGGCTGCCACGGGACCCGACGCTGCTCAGCGTCGTCTGAGCCGTCTGAGCGCACGCCCCGTACGGAAGACGACGCGGGCACGAAGCAGTACGCCCGCCGCGGGACGCCCAACGCAGGGCGCCCGATACGGGCGTCCCATACGGGTGCCCACTACCCGGCGACCCATATCGAACGCCATGACCGACGATTCCGGACACATGACTGATTCTTCGACCAAGTATGGCCGCTGAGCGCACATCAACACACAACACCGGTCGACAGAGTGGGACATATACCCCCAGTCACCCCCTCCCGAACAGCCGAGCCCATTGAGCGACTAACATGCGGCGCCATGAGCTCCCCCACAGGGCCCGCGTCCGGCCTGCCTGTACGAATGCCGCGTCCCCGCCAGCCCGGACGGCACCGCCGACCGGAGCCCGCCGCCGTACCTCTCGGTGCGCCTCCGCTGGTGCTGGCCGTCCCCGGTGCGCCGAATGACGGTGCCCGGCGCCTGGCCGAGGAGCTCCTGAGCATCGCCCGTTCCGAGATGCCCGGGCTCGACGCCCAGATCGGTTTCCTGGACGGCGACGGCGAGGAGTTCCCGCAGCTCGAGGCGGTGCTCACGCGCGCCGCCCAGGAGAACCCCGAGCGTCTGCGCCAGGCGGCCGAGGCCGCCAAGGCCCTGGCCGACGAGGCGGCGGAGGCGATCGCCGCGGCCGAGGCCGCGGGCGAGGTCGTCGACGAGGTCCCGCCCGTCCCCACGGTGCCCACGGACGGCCCGGCGGCCGTCGTGGTCCCGCTGCTCGCGGGCCCGGACAGCGGCCAGCTGCGCCGGATACGCCAGGCCGTCATGAGCAGCGGCTCGGCGGCCGAACTCACCGACGTCCTCGGCCCGCATCCGCTGCTCGCCGAGGCCCTGCACGTACGTCTGTCGGAGTCGGGCCTGGCCCGTGCCGACCGCGCCCGGCTCTTCACGGTCGCGACCGCCGCGGACGGCATCATCCTCGCCACGGTGGGCGGCGAGGAGGCTGCCCAGGCCGGGGGCATCACCGGCATGCTGCTCTCCGCGCGCCTCGCGGTGCCGGTGATGGCCGCCGCGCTGGACGAGGACGGGGCCGTCCTCCGCGTCGCCGAGCAGCTGCGCTCGGCCGGCTCCGCGCGGCTCGCCCTCGCGCCGTACCTCATCGGCCCGGAGGTCTCCACCGAGCTGATCTCGGCGGCGGCCGAGGAGGCGGGCTGCTCGGCGGCCGAGGCGCTGGGCGACTACCCGGCCGTGGGCAAGCTGGCGCTGGCGAAGTACGCGGCGGCGCTGGGCATCACGCTCCAGCAGGCATCCCCGGCGATGCGCTGACGCGGCGGGCGAGGAACAACGGACGACGAGTGGGGGCGGTGACCACAAGGTCACCGCCCCCACTCACATCAACACTCTCATCAACCGGACGAACGTCACCCGAAGACCACACAGGACGCCGCCGGGACCGGAACCGAACCCCCACGGCGCGGCACCCCGCTCGACGGATCGATGTCGAACCAGGTGACATCGCCCGAGCGCTCATTGGACACATAGAGCCGTCGTCCCGACGGGCCGAGCGTCAGATCGCGCGGCCAGTGGCCACCACAGGGCGTGGTGGTGACCAGCTCCACGCGGTCGCCCGACGCGTCGAGGGCGAGCGTCGCGATGCTGTCGTGCCCGCGGTTCGCGGCCCACAGGAAGCGGCCGTCCCCGGAGACCACGACCTCGGAGGGGTAGGTCTCGACGTCCGTACCCTCGGGCACCACACGGGTCTCACCGAGCGGCTCCAGAACGCCCGACGCCGCGTCCCAACGGCACGCGGTGATCGTCGGATCGAGCTCGTTGATGACATACGCGCGGTCGCCCCGCGGATGGAACGCCAGATGGCGCGGACCGCTCCCCGGCCGCAGCCGGACCTCACGATGCGGACGCGGCCCGGGCAGCGCGTACACCCACACCACGTCGATCCCCAGGTCCACCGCGAGCAACCAGCCGCCCGACGGATCGGCCGCCACGGCATGAGCGTGCGGCCCCTCCTGCCGCTCCGGATTCGGCCCCCTGCCCTCATGCCGCAGCACGGCCACCGGCTCCCCGAGCCGGCCGTCCTCCAGCACCGGCAGCGCCGTGACGCTGCCGGACCCGTAGTTGGCCGTCAGCAGCTGCCCCCCGGCAAGCGCCAGATGAGTGGGCGCCGCACCGAGCACCGGCACGGCCTCCCCGACCAACGAGGGCGGATCCTGCCCGACGTCCAGAGCCGCGGCCGCCCCGTCATCGGTCTCACTCACCGCGTACAGCACCCGCCCACCGGGCGCGACCGCCAGATAGGACGGATTGACGACCGCGTCCGTGGAATTCCGGATCCGCAGCGCCCCCGTCTCATCATCCACATCGGCCACGGTGACCCCGGCCCCACCCGCCGAGGTGAACGACCCGATATACGCCCGCCACCCACTCCCTGTCACACCCACCGCACTACCCTTCCGCCGACTCCGGTTCGGTATCCGCTCGGGGCCGACGCTAACAGAGCGGTCTAGACCAACACGCCGCCACACGGGCCCTCGGCGGGCCCGGCGTACGCGGAGTTCCGGCGATAGCGCGAGCGAACTCTTGGCATGCTGTCCCCATGAGCACCATGCCCGCCGTGATCTTCGACCTGGACGGCACGCTAGTGGACAGCGAGCCCCTCTACTACGAGGCGGGGAGGCGGACCCTGGAGCGGTATGGGGTCGCCGGCTTCAGTTGGGAGGAGCATACGCAGTTCATCGGGATCGGGACCCGCGAGACGCTGGAGACGCTGCGCGAGCGGTATGGCATCGAGGCGCCCGTGGAGGAGCTGCTCGCCGTCAAGAACCGGCACTATCTGGAGCTGGCGGCCACGACCGAGATCTTTCCCGAGATGCGGGCCTTCGTGGAGCGGCTGAGGGATGCCGGGCATCCGTTGGTCGTGGCCTCCGGGTCGTCGCGTTCCGCGATCGAGACCGCGCTCAAGGCCACGGGGCTGGACGCGCTGCTGCCCGGCTATGTGTCCGCGGAGGACGTGGGCCGTGGCAAGCCGGAGCCGGATGTGTTTCTGGCCGCGGCGCGGCTGCTGGCCGTCGAGCCGGGGCGGTGTGTGGTGGTCGAGGACGCCGGTCCAGGGGTGGAGGCGGCGCGGCGGGCCGGGATGCGGTGTATCGCCGTGCCGTACGCGGGCGGGCCCTCCCCGGACGGGGAGCTGTTCGCCTCCGCGGGGCTGCTCTTCCGCGGCGGACAGCCGGAGTTCGACGCCCGGCGGGCCTATGAGTGGGTCACCAGCGGTAGTTGACGCCCCCGCGACCGGTCGTGGCGGCACCCCGGACCGCGGCCACCGTCCCTCCAGTGAGACGATGCGCGCATGCCCGGACATTCACCGGCATGTCATAGGAGAGACGGAGGGCGTATGGAAAGACGTGGGGGTAAGGCGATCCGCCGCTGGGGGACGGCGGTCATCGCCTCGGCGGCGGCCTTGGCGGTCGCCGTGCCGGCGACCAGCGCGCAGGCCACCGAGGCCATGCGCGGGCCGTCGGGGGTCAGCGCCAAGGGCGCGTATCTGCTGGACAACGGCACCAACAAGCAGCTGTGGGCCAAGGCGGCGGACACCAAGCGGCCGATGGCGAGCACCACGAAGCTGATGACGGCGATGGTGGTGCTCGACAGCCGGGGGCTGAATCTCAACAAGAAGGTCTCCGTCAAGCAGTCGTACATCGACTACACCGCGCGCGTCGGTGGCAGCAAGGCGGACCTCCAGAAGGGGGACAAGCTCACCGTCAAGCAGCTGGTGTACGGGCTGCTGCTGCCGTCCGGCTGCGACGCGGCCATGGCGCTCGCCGACACGTTCGGCACGGGTGACACCACCGCCAAGCGCACCAAGTCGTTCATCGCGCAGATGAACAAGAAGGCGTCCGCGCTGGGGATGACCAGGACCCACTACGACACCTTCGACGGCATCTCGGAGGGGGGACAGAACTACACCACACCGCGCGACATGGCCAAGCTGGCCAGGCACGCGCTGCGCAACGCCACCCTCAGCACGGTCGTGAAGTCCGTCGACACCATCCAGAAGGCCCCGGCCGCCAACGGCAGGACCCGGACGTACTACTGGAACAACACCAACCGGCTGCTGGGCTCGTACAGCGGCACGATCGGCATCAAGACGGGCACCGGTACCGCGCCCGGCAGGTGCCTGGTCTTCGCCGCGAAGCGTGACGGACGCACCGTCGTGGGCGTGATCCTCAACGCGCCCAAGCGCTACCCGGACGCGAAGAAGATGCTCGACTGGGCCTTCCAGGCCAACACCCAGGTGACGTGGCGGCAGCTGCCCAAGGGCACGCCCCAGGACTGAACCTGCTGAACCGCCGCACTGCGGTGCCCCGGCCGGATGTGAAGTCCGGCCGGGGCGCCGGGCCCTGCGGGCGGCGGGCCCTACGGCAGCGGCCGTCAGCCGCACTTACGCCCGGTGTTGATGCACTTCACGGCCTTCTTCATCAGCGAGTTGGACATCACGTTGATGAAGTCGCCGTGGTCGGTCACCGGCTTGTGCAGCTGCTCGGGGAAGCTGTCGACCGCGAAGAGCGAGCCGGGTGCGACCTTGTAGGTGATCCGCTGGATCAGCTGCGGGATGGGCTTGAACCCCTTGGCGCACGCGCCGTTGGCGTCCGCGAACGCCACATGGGTGCGGTGGTTCGCGCTGTCGGCGTTCTTGCCGTCCCAGCAGCTCTGGAACTTGAACGTACGGACCACCTTGCTGCCCTTCGGGCAGAGCGGGTACTTGTCCTTCAGCTGCCGGTTCTCGAAGCCGGTGCAGCTCCACGAGGCGTTGGCGTTGGCCGTGCCGTTGGTGAAGGCCTTGGCGTCGCCGGTGATGATGCGCAGGAACTTGGGCATCGCCACGACCTTGGACACCGCGCTGCCGCGGAAGGTGATCGATGCGGTGGCCGGCCGCAGGATCTTCCCGATGTTGCCCTCGGTGCCGCCGCCGGGCGCGTCGGCGTCGACCTCCTTCGTCCCGTCCTGCTGCCGCAGGACCGGCCAGTAGTGGGTGGAGCGGTCGCCGTTGGTGCAGGTGGTCCCGGCGGCGGCGAGGCCGTCGTTGGTGGAGAAGGCGTCGGTGTCGCGGTTGCCGACGTAGTCGTGCATGTGGTGGGCGCCGTTGGACACACCGGGGGCGACGATCACGTTGTCCGAGTTGAAGTGCTTGTTCTCATTGCGTCCGCAGCGCGATGAGAAGGTGCCGCGGGAGGCGTTGCCCCGTGTGCGGGGGTTCTTGACGTTGGGCTTCACCTTGCGGATGTCCACGAAGTCCGCCCGGACCGGGCCCGACTGCGCCTGGCCTCCCGCGGCCGGAGCGGCGGGGGCGGCCGTTCCCGCGGCGGGAGTGGCGCCCGCCGACGCGGCAGCGGGTGCGGCGGCGGGGTCGGGCGCCTCCTGCACGGTGCAGGACGCCATCGTGTCCAGGCCGGACGGGCGGCTCGCCACCCGGTCGATCTCGTTCCCGATGCGGTTCAGCGCGCCACGCCGCTGGGCGGTCAGCGGCTCCAGCACCCGGGTGCGCACCCAGTCCCGGTCGGCGCCTGGACCGCGCGCGGCCAACTGCTTGTAGGCGTCGGCCACCTGGCTGTCCATCGTCGCCAGTTCCTTGTCCACGGTGGGCCGCGCCTGCTGCGGCACACTCGCCAGCCGGGTCGCGGCATCCGGGCACTTGACGGTCATGGCCATCCGCGCCGACGTCTGCTGCCCGGCCGACTGGCGGGCGGCGGAAGCGTCGTTGTCGGTCATCAGGAGAGCCCCGCCGCCCACGGCCAGTGCGGTCACTCCGACCACGGTCAGCCCGATGACCCTGGATCGCTTGTGTCTCTTCTTGTTCCTCATCCTTCGCCCCTCATCGGCAGTCTCCATACGCCGGGGACGTCTTGCCCTCGGCCACGTCGGAGCGCGCTCCCCCACCCGTCCCGGAGTGGAAGGCACAGCCCGACGCCGATGGATACGGACGGCGGGGCGATCGTTCTCAACGGTGGTCGCAACATCTCGTAAATAGCCGGAGGAGTCGGTGCAGGGATGGATCTCCCTAGTGGCTTCACCACATGTCCACCGACCGGCGGGGACGGAGCCGATCAGTCGCGGTTAAAGTGTGTGCTTCGCTCTACCAGCCCTGTTGTCCCTCCTACGCGCCCGCGGAGCCCCCCACATGTCCAGCGCGACCTCGTCCATCGGGCGTCATCGCAAAGCCAAGCCCATGAGCCTCGCGGTCCGCCGCGCGTTCATCATCGCCGCCGTCCCGGTCACCGGTGCGCTGCTGTCCGCTCCGTCCGCGCTCGCCGCCGACAAGAGCACCAAGACCACCACGACGGCCCAGTCCGTGACCGCCGACGGGCTGGACCCCGCCGAGCAGCGGATCGCGGAGAACCTCAACACCCGCGCGCAGAACCCGAACCTCGGCGACACCTTCAGCGGCATCGTGCTGGACTCCGCGTCCGACAAGGTCATCTGGGGGCATGACGCCGACACCGCGCTGATGCCCGCGTCCAACGCCAAACTGGCCACCGCCACGGCGGCGTTGACCGTGCTCGGCCCCGAGCACCGGTTCACCACCAAGGTGGTCTACGGCGACGGCACGCTCACCCTCATCGGCGGCGGCGACCGCATGCTGACCACCGCCGATCTCACCGAGCTCGCCAAGACGGCCGCCGCCGGGGTGAAGCTCGGCGGCCTGGACTCGGTGAAGGTCCGCGTCGACGACAGCCTCTTCCCCGAGCCGACCCTCGCCACCGGCTGGAACGACTCCTACTACGACGACCAGGTGTCGCCGGTGCGCTCCCTGGTGGTGGACGGCAAGCTGTCCGCGGACACCTCCATCGACGCGGGGAAGGTCTTCGCCCGGCAACTCGCCGACCAGGGCGTCACCGTCGACGGCGAGGTCACCCGCGGCACGGCCTCGGCCACGGACGTCCCGGTGGGGCGGCACCTGTCCCCCACCCTGGCTGAGACGATCAAGAAGATGCTCAAGAAGAGCGACAACGACATCGCCGAGACGGTGCTGCGCATGACCGCGCTCGGCGCCGGCCGGCCCGCCACCTACGAGGACGGCACGGCCGTGGTGCGGGACGTCCTCAGCCGCCACTACGGGGTCTCGATGGACAACTTCGAGATCCACGACGGCAGCGGGCTCTCCCGCGCGGACCGCATCCCGGCGCGGACCGTGGCGGACATCCTCGACCTGCTCACCGATCCGCGCTACAGCGGGCTGCTGCGCTCCATCGACGAGGGCCTGCCGGTGGCGGGCGAGGCGGGCAGCACCCTGGGCCCCGAGTGGGGCCGCTTCGACACCGCGGACTCCCAGTGCGCCGTCGGCCGGGTCAAGGCCAAGACGGGCACGCTGACCGGCGCCATCGCGCTCAGCGGTCTGACGAAGGCGGAGGACGGCCGGTGGAAGGTCTTCTCCTTCATCGAGAACCAGTCCTCCGCCGACCCGGCCGCCACCAAGGACACCCTCGACGGCCTGGCCGCCACGGTCAACGGCTGCTGGGCGTAGCCGCAGGGCCCGCGTACTACATCGAGCAGCTCTGCGGGATACAGGCCGTCGATCCGGCGGTCGCCGATGTGGTCGGGGGCCGCTTCCCGCGGGCCCGCTCACCCCGGAACAGGTCCACGAGGTGATGGAGAACCTCACGGGCCGGCGATAGCCGGGCCGACCTGCCTGGATTCCGTGTCACGCCCGCAGGTAGGCGAGGACCGCCAGCACCCTGCGATGGGTCTCCTCCGCCGGCGGAAGGTCCAGCTTGGTGAGGATATTGCCGATGTGCTTGCCCACGGCCGCCTCGGACACCACCAGCGCACGGGCGATGGCACCGTTCGACTTGCCCTCCGCGATCAGCCCCAGCACCTCCCGCTCCCGCGCGGTGAGCCGCTCCAGCGGATCGCGGCGTCGGCGCAGCAGCTGCCGCACCACCTCGGGGTCGACCACGGTGCCACCGTCCGCGACCTCGCACAGGGCGGCCACGAAGTCCGCCACCTGACCGACCCGGTCCTTCAGCAGGTAGCCGACGCCCGTGCCGTCTCCGGAGTCCAGCAGTTCCGAGGCGTACGTCCGCTGTACGTACTGGCTGAGGACCAGGACGGGCAGCGTGGGCCGCCGCTCGCGCAGCCGCACCGCCGCGTGCAGCCCCTCGTCCTGGAACCCCGGGGGCATCCGCACATCGGTCAGGACGATGTCGGGAGCGTGCTCCTCGACCGCGGCGAGCAGCGCGGGAGCGTCGCCGACGGCCGCGACGACGTCGTGCCCGCAGCGGCCGAGCAGGCCGATGAGCCCCTCCCGCAGCAGCACACTGTCCTCGGCCAGTACTACGCGGAGCGGTCGGTCCGTACGCAAGGAATCTCCACACGCAACAGGGTCGGTCCGCCCGGCGGGCTGGACAGGGAGATTCTGCCATCCAGCGCCGAAACCCGTCCGCGAGTCCGGTCAGGCCGGTTCCGGCGCGGGCGTCCGCACCGCCCCGGCCGTCGTCGCGCACCTGGAGGAACAGCCGTCCGTCCCGGTGTCCTCCGCTCACCTCCGCACGGCTCGCCCCGCTGTGCCGGGCGACGTTGGTGAGGGCCTCGCGGACGACGAAGTACGCGGCGGCCTCGACCGCTTGGGGCAGCCGTCCGGACAGGGCCAGATCCACGTCCACGGGGATCGCGGAGCGGTCCGCGGCGTCGGCGACGGCCGCGGGGAGGCCGTGGTCCGACAGCACCTTGGGGTGGATGCCGCGGATGAGTTCGCGCAGTTCCGCGAGCACCGTGTCCGCCTCCTCCTGGGCCCGCGCGAGCTGATCGGCGACCGGCCCGGGAGGTGCGTCCAGGCGGGCCAGGCCGAGCGTCATCGTCAGTCCCACCAGCCGCTGTTGGGCCCCGTCGTGCAGATCGCGCTCGATGCGCCGCCGTTCCGCCTCGAAGGCGTCCACCAGCCGGAGGCGGGAACGGGTCAACTCGACGACCCTGGTGCCCAGTTCGGCCTCGCGCGGAGCGATCAGCAGACGCGTCAGTCCGGCCCGGGCGCCCGCCACCACCCCCAGGGCGTAGGCCCCCAGCGTCAGGAGCACCACACCGAGGACGGCGATGCCGAAGGCCGCCGGCCAGGTGGTGACCGTCCACTGCTTGAGCACCTTCGCCTCCTGGCCGCCGCCGACCGTGGCCATCAGCAGCGGCGTCGCGACCATGGACAGCGGGCAGAGCAGGGAAACGGCGACGACGAGCGCGTCGACCGGCCACAGCAACACCGCGAACAGCAGGGCGTGGCCCAACTCCCGCCACGTCGCCTGCTCCCTCATGCGCGTGGTCAGCCAGGCCCAGAGGCCATGGGCGAGGGGCGCCCGGTGCGGATCCGCGGCGGGGTCCGCGTCGATCAGCCGCATCCGGTGGCGCTCCACCCAGGCCACCGGGATTCCGGCGAGGGCCGCGAGGACGAGCAGCGGGATCCCCACCAGCACGACGGTGAGAACGGCTCCGGCCGCCGCCGTGGCCGCGATCAGCACGAGCGCGACGGCACCGGTCACGGCCCCGGTGAGCAGATATCCGGCGGAGCGCCACGGCCACGACGACAGCAGGAAGCCCGGTCCTGACATGGCGTGCCACACGTTCCGCGGATGCATGGAGGTCACCGTAGAAGGCCCCGGCCCGCCGGTGCCATCGGGCCAGGGAGCCCTTCGGGGGTATGCCTGGCCCTACCTCAGGTCTCGCCCCTGCCGTACTGCGGCGCCGTGTCCCCGCGCGGTTTCGTGAGGTCACCGAGAAGGCGACACCGCGGAGTGGGGACAGATGGACAACGACGTGATCCAGTTGCGTTCCGTCAGCAGACGCTACGGTTTAGGGGATGGCGCGGTGACGGCGCTCGACGATGTCTCGCTGTCGTTCCCCAGGGGAACCTTCACCGCCGTCATGGGCCCCTCGGGATCCGGCAAGTCGACGCTGTTGCAGTGCGCCGCGGGGCTGGACCGTCCCACGTCGGGGTCGGTCACCGTGGCCGGGACCGAGCTGACGAGGCTGAGCGAGACCGGGCTGACCCTGCTGCGCCGCCAACGCGTCGGGTTCGTGTTCCAGGCGTTCAACCTGCTGCCGTCCCTGACCGCGGAGCAGAACGTGACCCTGCCACTGCGCCTCGCCGGCCGCCGCCCCGCCAGGGCCCGGGTGCGTGAGGTGCTCCAGCAGGTCGGGCTCGGCGAGCGGGCGCGGCACCGGCCGGCACAGCTGTCCGGTGGTCAGCAGCAGCGCGTCGCCCTCGCCCGCGCCCTGATCACCCGGCCCGATGTGCTCTTCGGCGACGAACCGACCGGCGCCCTCGACTCGCGGACCGGCCGTGAGGTGCTGACGTTGCTGCGCGGCATGGTCGACGGCGAGGGCCGGACGATCGTCATGGTCACGCACGACCCGGTGGCCGCCTCCCGTGCCGACCGTGTGATCTTCCTCGTCGACGGGCGGGTGAGCGGCGAGTTGGCCGGGGCCGGTGCCGACACCATCGCCGCGCACATGGCCACGTTGGAGGCCGTGCCGTGCTGAGTGTCGTCCCGCGCACCCTGCGCACCCGCTGGGCCACGTTCGTCGGCAGCTTCGTCGCCCTCGCGCTGGGCGTCGCGCTGACCGCGGTGATGGGCCTGGCGCTCGCCTCGTCCCTGGACGCGCCCGACCGCGGACCGGAGCGGTTCGCCGCCGCGCCGGTCGTGGTCAGGGGAGCCGACACCCTGCGGGTGGCCACCCCGGCCGGTGTCCAGGTCCGGAAACTCGCACATCCGCGCGCCGTGCCCGCCGGGACCGTCGCGAAGCTGCGGCGGCTCGGCGCCGTCGTCATGGACCGGTCGTTCGCCGTACGGGCGCGGGGCGGACCGGACGACCTGGTGGGGCACCCCTGGTCCACCGCCGCCTTCGCCCCGTACCGGATCGACGCGGGACGCCCGCCCCGCGCGGCCGACGAGGCCGTGGTCAGCGGGGACTGGGCGAGGCCGGGGAAGCGCGTACGGACCGACCGCGGCACCGTGCGGGTCGTCGGCACCGTCGCGGCGCGCGGCTTCGAGAACGCCGTCTTCTACACCGACGCGCGCGCCGCCCGGCTGTCACCGATCAGCGTCCAACTCGTCGTGGACGCCGACCCGTCGGCCGTACGCGAGGCGGTGCGCGGCGGCGACGGCGTCCGGGTCCTCACCGGGCAAGGGCGCCGCCACGCCGACCCCGACCCGGACCGGGACCGCGAGGCCCTCGCGGCGATGAACGCGATGTTCGGCACGGCCGGGGGTGTCGCCGCCTTCGTGTCGGTGTTCGTGGTGGCCTCCACCTTCGCGTTCGCGGTCGCCCAGCGGCGCCGGGAGTTCGGGCTGCTGCGGGTGGCGGGGGCGACTCCGGGCCAGCTCCGCCGGATGGTCTTCGCCGAAGCGCTCGTGGTGGGTGTGCTCGCCTCGGGCACCGGCTGTCTGCTCGGGGCGTACGGCGCGCCACGGCTGGCCGACCGGGTGGCCGACGGTGGTCTCGCGCCGCGCGGGTTCACCATCGGCGACCACATCTGGCCGTACCACCTGGCCTTCTGGACGGGGCTGTGCGTCGCGCTGTGCGGCGCCGCGGCCGCGTCCTGGCGGGCGGGCCGCACCGGCCCCGCCCAGGCGCTGCGCGAGGCGTCCGCGGACTCCACGACGGGCGGGACGATGACCTGGGGCCGATGGCTGTCCGGCCTGGCCCTGCTGGTGACCGCCGCCGTGACACTGTGCCTGAGCCTGCTCACCGACCCCGGCGACCTGCTGCACCGGAAGACCTATGTGAGCCGGCCGATGCTGCTGATCACCGCGGTCGCGCTGCTCGCGCCGGTGGCGGTGCGCCCGCTGACCCGGCTGATCGCCTGGCTCCCGGCCCGGCTGCCCGGTGCCGGCGGCATGCTGGTGCGGGAGAACGCCGCCGCCGGTGTGCGCCGTACGGCCGCGATCGCGGCGCCCGTACTGGTCACGGTGGCCCTCGCCGGTTCGCTCCTGGGCGCCACCGCGACGCTGAACCGGGCGCGGGCCGCCGAGACCCGTCAGCGGACGGCCGCCGACTTCGTCATCACCCCGGCCGGGGGTACGGGCTTCGACACGGCGACGCTGCGCGGGCTGCGCGAGGTGCCCGGTGTCGAGGTGTCCACGACCTCGTCGAGCGCCGTCTACGTCCTGGAGGACGGCGGGTCGCTCCTCGAGTCCGAGGCCCGCGCCGCCGACCCCGGCCCGCTCGCCGCCACGTCCCGGTTGCCGGTCGAGGCCGGGGAGGTGAGCGATCTCGACGACGGCTCGATCATCGTCAATGGTGAGTGGCAACGCCACACCGTGGGCGAGCGGGTGCGGGTGTGGCTCGGCGACGGCACGGAGAGATCGCTGCGGATCGCGGCGGTGATGGCCACCGGCACCGGCGGCAACGGCGTCTACGTCACCCCGCGCAACGCCCCGGGCGCGACCGTGGACCGGGTGGACATCGCCCTCGCGCGCGGCGCCGACGCGGACGCCGCCGCCACCCGGCTGCGTGCGGCGGTGCGCACCACCGGCGGCCACGTGTTCACCAAGGACCAGTGGGTGAGGGCGAGTCGCCCCGGGACGAACCGCACGACCCGGCTCGGCTTCCTGCTGGTCCTCGGCATCGCCCTGCTCTACACGGGCATCTCGGTGGCCAACACCATGGTGATGGCCACCTCCGACCGCGTCCGGGAACTGGCCGTGCTGCGCCTGGCCGGAGCCACCACCTGGCAGGTGCTGCGGCTGGTGGGCGCCGAGGCGCTGACGGTGGTCGCGGTCGGCACGGCCCTGGGCCTCCTGGTCACCGTGCTCAACCTGGCGGGCATGTGGAGTGCCCTGGCCCTGCTGTCGGTGCGGACCACGATCGACGTCCCCTGGACGCCCATCGGCGCGGCCGTGGCCGCGTGCGCGGTACTCGCCGTGGTGTCGTCGGTCGCCCCCGCCGCGTTCGCCCTGCGCCGCCGGGCGGTGACACTGGCGGGCCTGCGGGAGTGACCACGCCAGCCCACGTCAACCTGCGCCAGTCCACGTCACACCACGTCAGCCCAGGAAGCTCAGCCGCACCTGGCGGTCGGGGTTGTCCCGGTTGGTGTCGACCAGGCATACCGACTGCCAGGTGCCCAAGGCCAGCCTGCCGCCGATGACCGGGATGGTGGCGTGCGGGGGTACGAAGGCGGGGAGGACGTGGTCGCGGCCGTGGCCGGGGCTGCCGTGGCGGTGGCGCCAGCGGTCGTCGGCGGGGAGGAGGTCGCGGAGGGCGGCGAGCAGATCGGTGTCGCTGCCGGCGCCCGTCTCCAGGATGGCGATCCCGGCCGTGGCGTGCGGGACGAAGACGTTGAGCAGGCCGTCGCCGCCGTCCGCCACCTCGCGCAGATACGCCTCGCAGTCCGCGGTGAGGTCGGCGACGGTCTCGGTGGATCCGGTGGTGACGCTGATGGTGTGGGTACGGAATGTGCTCATGGAACCATCCTGATACGCCGTCGCGTAAAACTCCCGCAACAAAGGTCCGAGGGGCAAGACACCGTTGACCGGTTCCGGACATCCTCGCTAGCTTCGAGGGCATGTTTACGTCAGCCCTGCTCACCACGCGCGGTCATATCGACCTGCTGCGGGTGGCGTCCGCCGCGTGTCCCGGCCTCCGCTGACCTTTTCTCCCTCCCCCTTCTCGCCTCCCCCTCGCCTCGGTCCCGTTCCGCCGTACCGTGCTGATCGTCGTGTCGTACGGCGGGTACGGGCCGGTACGGGGGCGTCGAGGCGTACCCCTTTGTGGAGCCCCCATGTCCCCGGTTCTCGAACCGGTCGTGCCGCTCTCCGCGCGCCGCCGCCCCGTGCCGCGATGGCTGCGCCGTACGACCGGACCCCTTCTGCTGCTGGTGCTCTGGCAGGTGTCCAGCGCCACCGGTGTGCTGCCCTCCGACACCCTGGCCTCCCCCGGCACCATCGCCGGAACCGCCTCCGACCTGCTCGAGGACGGCACCCTCCCGCACGCCATGCTGGTGTCCGTACAGCGGGTGCTGATCGGGCTGGCGCTCGGCGGTGTCATCGGCATCTCGCTCGCGCTGGTCTCCGGGCTCTCCCGGCTCGGCGAGGACCTCGTCGACGCGAGCGTGCAGATGCTGCGCAGCATCCCCTGGGTCGGCATGATCCCGCTGTTCATCATCTGGATGGGCATCGGCGAGGCCCCGAAGATCGCGCTCATCGCGCTGGGCGTCACCTTCCATCTCTATCTGAACGTCTACGCGGGCATCCGCGGCGTGGACGCCCAGCTCATCGAGGCCGGGAACTCGCTCGGGCTCGGCCGCTGGGGGCTGATCCGCCATGTGGTGCTGCCCGGGGCGCTCCCCGGCGCGATGACCGGGCTGCGCTACTCCCTCGCCACCGCCTGGCTGGCGCTGGTCTTCGGCGAGACCATCAACGCCGACGACGGGATCGGCTTTCTGCTCAACCGCGCACGGGAGTTCTTCCAGACCGATGTGATCGTGGTCTGCCTGATCGTCTACGCCGCCCTCGGCCTGCTCGCCGATTTCATCGTCCGCACTCTGGAGAGGCTGCTGCTGCAATGGCGACCGAACTTCACCGGCAAGTGAACTCCCTGGAGAAGGGGGACGAGAGCGGCGATGCCGCGGTGCGGGTGCGCTCGCTGACCCGCTCGTTCGACGGCCGCGCGGTCATCGACAACCTCGAACTGGACGTACCGGCGGGCGAGTTCGTGGCGCTGCTCGGCCGCAGCGGCTGCGGCAAGTCCACACTGCTGCGGGTGCTCGCCGGGCTGGACCGGGAGATCGAGGGCGAGGTGCTGGTACCGCGCCGCAAGGCCGTCGCCTTCCAGGCACCCCGGCTGATGCCCTGGAAGCGGGTGTGGCGCAATGTGCTGCTCGGGCTTCCCGGCCGCCCCGGGCGGGCCGTGGCCGAGCGGGCGCTGAACGAGGTCGGTCTCGGCCATCGCGTCGATGCCTGGCCCAAGACCCTCTCCGGCGGTGAGGCCCAGCGCGCCTCGCTCGCCCGTGCGCTGGTGCGCGAGCCCGATCTGCTGCTGCTGGACGAGCCGTTCGGTGCGCTGGACGCGCTCACCCGGATCACCGCCCAGCAGCTGGTGGCCGAGCTGTGGCAGCGGCGCGGCTGCGCGGTGCTGCTGGTCACGCATGACGTGGAGGAGGCGCTGCTGCTCGCCGACCGCGTCCTGGTGATGGACGGGGGCGTCATCGCGCATCAGATCCGGGTGGACCGGGACCGGCCGCGCGATATCGCCGATCCGCTCCTCGCCGAGCTGCGCACCGAGCTGCTGGACCGGCTGGGTGTGAAGGCGCCCGAACCGGCCGCCGTCCACAAGGTCGCCTGACGGCCGCCAGGTCCCTCCCGAACCGCCAGGTTCAGCCCGAACTCCTCCAGGTCTTCCCGTACTTCCCGTACCTCCCGTACTTCCCGCATCTCCCGAACGGACCCCGCTGACATGAGACGGCGTATCGTCCCCGCCCTGTCCCTCCCCCTCGCTCTGCTGCTGTCCGCCTGCGTCAGCTCGCACGCCCAGAACAACTCCGGCTCCTCCGGCAACACCGACGGCAAGGGCGATGTGACCCTCAACGTGGGTGACCAGAAGGGCAATGACGAGGCGGTGCTGCGCGCCGCCGGGCAGCTCAAGAACCTCCCGTACAAGATCAAGTGGTCGACGTTCACCTCCGGCCCGCCGATCCTGGAGGCCGTGAGCGCCAAGGCCGTGGACATCGGCGGGGTCGGCAACACCCCGCCGGTCTTCGCCGCGGCCGCCAAGTCCCACATCAAGGTCGTGGCCGCCAAGCACGGCACGGCCGACGGTGAGGCGATCCTGGTCAAGAAGGGGTCGCCGGTGAAGAAGACGGCCGACCTCAAGGGCAAGTCGGTGGCGGTCGCACAGGGCAGCTCGGCCCATTACCAACTGGTCGCCTCGCTCGCCAAGGCCGGGCTCTCGATCAAGGACGTCAAGGTCAGCTTCCTCCAGCCCGCCGACGCCCTGGCCGCCTTCAGCCGCGGCAAGGTGGACGCCTGGGCCGCCTGGGACCCGTACACCTCGCAGGCGCTGCGCCAGTCGGACGCACGGGTCCTCACCACGGGCCGGGGCGTGGTCAACGGCCTCAACTTCCAGGTGGCCAACCCCTCCTCCCTCGAGGACAAGAAGAAGGCCAAGGTCATCAAGGACTATCTCGGACGGCTGCGCCGGGCCCAGGACTGGGTGTACAAGCACCCCGAGGAGTGGGCCAAGGTGTGGGGCAAGGAGACCGGGCTGCCGTACCAGGTGGCGCTGGACTCGGTGAAGCGGACCAACGGCACCCGGGTGTACGTCGCCGTCGACAAGCCCGCCATCGCCTCCGAGCAGGAGATCGCGGACACCTTCGCGAAGCTGAAGCTCACCCCGCGCCGCTTCTCGTTCGCCGACTATGTCGACACCCGTTTCAACGGCGGTCTGCCGCCCTCCAGCTCCGCACCGCGCACCTACGGAAAGGGATCCTGAGGACAGCCCTTTTCGGGAGCGCCGCATCGGGTAAGCGCGTGGAAACCGCCGACCACGCGACACCTACCCGATGAAAAGAGGTGAGCGTCATGCACACCGCCACGGCCCAGCGGACGGCCGCCTCGCCGTCCGCGGTGCGGGAGACCCTGGAATGCCGCCCCGAAGCGGCCGCGCACGCACGGCATCTCACCAGCACCTTTCTGGAAGGACTGCGTCCGGCGCCCGATCAGGGCGCCGCCGACGCGGTGATGCTGGTCGTCTCGGAGCTGGTCACCAATGCCGTACGGCACTCGGGCGGCCGGTTCTGCTCACTGCGCGTGTCGGCCGACCCCGACGCCATCACCGTCGCCGTCGGCGATGCCAGCCGCGTACCGCCGCGCCGACGCACTCCGGATGTCCGCGGCGAGACCGGTGGTTTCGGCTGGCAGATGATCAGCGGCATGGCCACGGCCACGACCGTCAGCGAGGAGCCGAGGGGCAAGACCGTGGCCGCGGTCATCGCCCGAAGAGGACGGGGGCCGGGACGTGCCACAGCCGCCCCGACACCGAGGTGACCCGCTCCGTGCCCTCGCGTGACGTCACCGCCCCCTGTCCCGTCCCCTTCTAGCCCGTCCCGTACTAGCCCGTCCCCGCCCGCGCACGGTCCACCGCCACAGCGATCCCGTCGAGGACGCGTTCCAGCCCGAAGACGAAGTCATGGTCGGTCGCCGGATCGTCGTACGCCCCCTCGGGCGCCGACTCGAACAGGCCCGACGAGAACAACAGCGCCACCTGCGGAAATCGGTCCGGGGTGATGAGCCGGGCCAGGGTCCTGCCGTAGGCCCGCTCGGTCTCCTCCTGACTCAGTCCCGTTTCGCTCCTGCCCTGCGCGTGTTCCTGGGACAGCAAGGAGGCGTGGCGCACATAGCCGCTGAGCAGGGTCAGACTGCCCACCTTCGCGGCCCAGTCCAGCTCCGTGCCGCTCAGCGCGCCCAGGCCCGCCTCCATCCAGGCGATCTCATGAGGCCCCATCGGCGGCCCCGCGATGGGGAGGCGGGGGAGCCAGGGCCGGTCGTGGTGGACCAGCCGCTGGGCGACGGTCCACTGCCGTAGCCCCTCGCGCCACCGGTCCGGCGCGGTCTCGACCTCGGGCGGAGAGCCGAGCGCGAGGTCCCGCATGAGGACGAGGAGCTCGTCCTTGGATCCCACATGGCGGTAGAGGGACATCGGGGAGACGCCCAGCTCCTTCGCGATCTTCGGCAGGGTCGCGCCCGTCAGCCCGTCGCGGTCCGCCAGTTCCACCCCCGTCCGTACCACGCGCTCGGTGTCGAGCGCGGCGGGCCGGCCGAGGCCCGAGGCCGGGACCGGGAGCCGCCACAGGCGGGCCAGCTCGGCGGGCGCCTCCTCCTGCTCGGCCGACATCGCGCTTCTCCTTCTCGTGCCTCGGTTGTTCACCGGGTACATCATGGCCTACCGCTACTTAGTATCTGCCATATAGATTATTGCTTATACTAAGCCCGGGCGGCGAGGGCTCGAGGGCTCGCCCCTGCCCCTTGCCCGCCGGGCCCTCACGTCAGGACGGAGAGAGATCCAGGTGACAGCCATAACGCAGTCCCACGCCCCGGGCCCCGCACGGGGCCCTGTCCGCCGGACCGAACGGGCCCTGGCCCCCGATCTGGCGCGGGGCTCCATGCTGCTGTTCATCGCGCTCGCGAACGCCGCGGTGGCCGCCTTCGGCAACCAGCCGGGCGCCGAGGCGTCGCCACACGGCTGGGAGCGCCCGTTCAACCTCTTCATGTTCGTCTTCGTGCACGCCCGCGCCTATCCGATGTTCGCCGTGATGTTCGGCTACGGGCTGGTGCAGCTCACCCGCAGGCAGGACGCGGAGGGGTCCGGACCCGGCGCGGCCCGCTCGGTGCTGCTGAAGCGCAACGCGTGGCTCATCGCCTTCGGCCTCGTCCACGCCGCGCTGCTCAACTTCGGTGATTTCCTGGGGGCTTACGGCATCGTCGGCATCGTCTTCACCCTGCTGCTCCTGCGCCGCGGCGAACGTGTGCAGCGCGTCGTGCTGTGGCTGTGGGGGTGCACGGCGGTGTACGCCGCCGCCCTGGCGGCCGTGGCCGTGTACCGCGCCACCCACAGCGGGCCGGGATCCGCCGTCGTGCCGACGGACGATGTCGACTCACTCTCGGCACCCGACTACCTCACGTCGGTGGCCGACCGGCTCGGCGAGTGGCCGATCCACACGCTGACCGTGCTGCCGTTCATCGTGATCGTCTGGCTGGGCGCGTGGGCCGCGCGCCGTGGCGTCCTGGAGGACCCGGCCCGCCACCGGCGGCTGCTGGTCCGCACCGCGGTGGTCGCACTCGGTGTCGCCTTCGCGGGCGGGGTGCCGATCGGCCTGGTCAGCGGCGGATTCGTGCATGTCGACGATGCCACCGCGGACGCGTTCCTGAGCCTGTACGAAGTGAGCGGCCAGTTCGGCGGCCCGGGATATGTGGCGCTCTTCGGACTCCTCGCCCTGCGCCTGTCGAAGGCCCGCCCCGCCTCGCGGCGGAAGCTCCCCGTGGCGGCGCTGGCGGCTCTCGGCCAGCGGTCGCTGAGCGGCTATCTGTTCCAGTCCCTGGCATGGGTGGTGCTGCTCTCCCCGTTCGCCCTCGCGCTCGGGGAGCGGACCGGCAGCCCGACGCTCGCCGCGTTTCTGAGCGCCGTCCTGGTCTGGCTCGCCACGGTGGCCGGGGCCCATCTCCTCCAGCGCCGGTCGCTTCCGGGGCCCGCAGAAAAACTGCTGCGGAGGCTCACGTACGGCCCCCGATAGCCGGGCGCCACGCGCACCGCACACGCGGCGACGCCGAAGGCCGGCCGCCTCAGGGACGACCGGCCTTCGGTGTTCAACCGCCTTTGTTCAACCGCCTGCGTTCACCCGCTCGGGGTCACCCGCTCGGGGTCAGCCGCCGATGTTCACATCGATGCAGGCGTAGAAGGCATTGGCGGTGTCCGCGATGTTCCAGACCGCGAGAACCTTCTGCTTGCCCTTCAGGCTTCCGAAGTCCACCTGGTGGGTGACGGTCTCGCCCGGCTGCGCCCCGCCGTCGTCGACCTCGGCGACCTTCTGGCCGCCGACGAAGTACTGCCAGGTGTTGGTCGCGTGACGCGCGGTCAGTTTCCAGGTGAATTCGGCCTTGGACGGGATGTTCGTGACCGCCCAGCCCTTGCCGTCGTCGTCGAGTTCGGAGAACTTCGCGTTGCCACCGCTGCAACTGGTCAGCCCCTTGGGGCCTTCGACGCTCTGCGGCTCGTACTTGATGTCGCCGCAGGACACGGTCCCGGCCGCGCACTGGGCCTGGCGACTCGGCGGAGTGGAGATGTAGCCGTGCGCGCTCGCCTCGCTCGCGGGGAGGCTCAGGGCGATCATGGGGGCTATCCCCGCGCCGACGACAACCGCCAACTTTCGTTTCATGTTCATGCCAACTCCTTCACGGCGAGGCCCCACGCCAGACGGGAAGTCCTTGCCGAAGGTGAGGATGTGGGGGGATGTGGGGGGTGGCTGCACGGAGAGCTTCACGGGCCGCAAGGGGCGGCCGTGAATCAGCGCCGCACTAGGTCTAGACCATACCCGCTGTCCGTTCACGGTCAAGACATCGGACGGAAGTGGTCTGGTCCACTGTCATCCCCGCACATGTCACCGCCCCGGCCCGGGAATCCGGGCCGGGGCGCGCACCAACCGGTATAACGGGTGGTCAGGAGGAGAGGGCCGTCAGCCATCGCCGGTCATGGGGTGAGGAACGGCGGTCCAGCCGCTCCTCCAGGCGATCCCGGGCCGCCTCACACCGGCCCGCGGACACCAGCGCGTGCAGCAGGGCCTCCTCCACGATCTCGCGCTGCGCGGCGCTGCCGCCCACACCGGGGAGCCGGGGCAGGAGGCGCTCCAATCCATGCGCCGCGTCGGTCCAGCGCTCTTCCAGGATGTCCTCGAACGCCGCGCACAGCGGCGCGATGACACTTCGCTGCACCTCATCGGCGCGCAGGGCGTGGACCCGCAGCCGCCGCAGCCCCGGCAGGTCGTCCGCGGCGGTGAGGGCGATGGCGGCGTGCAGCGCGACGAACGCGGTGGCCGGACGCTCCAGGGCGTCGGTGGGCGCCGTGTCCAGGACGTCGCCGATCGGGAGCGGGCCCTGCCACGCACCCGCCAGCCGGGCGCGCCACAACAGGGAGCCGGAGTCGACCAGGGCGCGGACCCCGTACACCTTCCCGGGCGACAGCTGCTCCGCCCACCGGCGGCGCACCGCCGCCGTGTCCTCGAGGGCGAGTTCGTGCAGGGCGGCGTGCCAGGAGAAGTGGGCGCGGTGTGCTCCGCCGCGGCCCTGGTGGGCCAGCCATCGCTGAAGCCGCTCACGGCCCGTCCGGTGGTCGCCGGACTCGTAGTGCACATGGGCGAGGGCGTGCATGGCGTGGCCGGAGGCGGGTTCGGCGGCCAGGGCCCGCTCGGCCAGGGCTCCGGCCTCGTCGTAACGCCCCTGCTCCTGGCGCATGAAGGCGAGCAGGGAGGTGTGGAACCAGCCTTCCCCGTGTGCCGGGGCGGTGCGCTCGACCACGCGGAGCGCGGTGGTGCCGTCGAGGTCGCGCAGACCCGAGAAGGCGATGGTGGGCACGGCGACGGCGAGCGCCAGCGCGTCGCCCGGGTACTCCTCCAGGTGGCGCAGGAGGGCGGCGTCGCCGTCCGCGGGGGTGCGCAGGACGCGGCGGGAGACGACGTCCACGAGGGAGCGTTCGTACTCGTCGGCGCGCTCGCGCACCGCGCGCCGGGCGTCGGCCAGGGCGCGCGGGACGTCCACGTCGGCCCCGCACTCATGGCCGATGAGCGCGAGCGCGGCGTGGCCGAGGGCGAATCCGGGGTCGAGCGCCACGGAGCGGCGGAGCGCCTGCGCGGCCCCGGTACGGACCTTCAGCAGCCGGTCCACGCCGAGGCGGTAGGCGGTGGCGGCGGCAGCGTGGGTGCTGAGGGGGAAACCCGAGGTGTCCGTGGGCCGACGCGTCCTGCGCCGGGCCGGGCCGCCGGTGGCGGGGAGCGCGGGTGCCGTCCAGGGGTCGAGGACGGCCTCGGCGATGGTGGCGGCCTGTGCCCGGATCTCCGGGATGGCGGTGGTTTCCCACAACTCGCCACGGCGGGGCGCGCCGAGGGTCCACAGGGGGCGTGTGGTGCCGCCGTCGGCGCCACGCAGCCGTCCGTGGTCGGTGGCGACGCCCATGCTGAGCGGGCCGGGCATCGCGGCGCCCTGGTCGAGCAGGCTCCGCCACAGCGGGTCGGCCGTGTCGGAGAGCCGCAGGCCCGGCCCCGTACAGTCCACCACCCAGCCCACCGGCAGCGTGCGCGGGCCGTCGGCCGTGGTGAGGGACACGGTCAGGGAGCCGTCGGGCCGGGCCGAGGCGGAGTCGAGCCGCCCCTGGTACGTCCGCATCCGCCGGGTGCGGCGCATGCGCCCGACCGCCTCGGCGGTGGCCGGGGGCATGCGGTGGCGGTGGGTGTTCCACAACGAGCCGTCCTGCTCCACGAACTCGGCTCGTTCCGCGGTGGACATCGATGCCCAGATCTCGGCCGTGACCGGGCGCAGTCCGTCCACCGCGGGCCGCCAGTCGCCGTGGGTGCGCATGACGCGGCCGATGTGCTGACGTACCGCGGCCCGCAGCGCCGCCAGGGACAGACCGTGCAGGGGCGTCGCACACGTGGCGGCGGGCAGCGGGTCCACCGCATGCGCCTGCGGCAGCCGTCCGCCACGGGACACGCCGTGCACCGTGCGGCCGGGGCGGTCGAGCGTCATGGCGATGTCCACCGCGGTCAGCCCGGTGCCGACGAGGAGCACATCCTCCTTCCGCCCGTCCTGGAGGGCGGCGTCGAGTGCGCCCGGCGCCCAGGGGTCGGCGATGAAGCGGTCACTGCCACGCAGCTCCTCGGGGGCCCAGGCGGCGGTGGCGCGGGACGGCCCGGTGGCCAGCACCACGCGGTGCGCCTCGACGGTACGGCCGTCGGCGAGCTCCAGCCGGGCCCGCGGGTCCTCGCCGGGGAGCGTGGTCCAGTGGCAGCCGGTGGCCCGGGTGCGCAGCCGGCGGACGGTGACCACGCCCTGCGCCGCCATGATGGCCCGGCCGAGGGTGTCGGCGAGGTAGGCGCCGTAGCGGTAGCGCTCCGCGAAGTCGCCGCTCCGCACGCCCGGTTCGCCGTGGTGGCAGAGCCACCGCACGAAGTGTCCGGGATCGTCGGGGTAGCAGCTCATCCTGCCCGCCACCACATTGAGGCGGTGGCGCCGGTCGAGGGTGGAGTAGGCGATGCCACGGCCGGCCTCCGGGGCCGGGTCGATCAGCAGGAGTTCGAACGGGACACGGCGGCGTGCCGCGGTCTCGCAGAGCTGGATCGCCACCAGCGCGCCGGCGGCCCCCGCCCCCACGACGGCGACGGTCCTCGTACACGGCTCTGGTGTGTTCCACGGCTCTGATGTGCTCCACGGCTCTGGCGATGCCATGTGATACCTCCTGCTTCCCCGGAACCGGCGGCGGAGCAGGAAAGGATCAATGCCCCGCTCACGCAACCGGTACCGTAGCCATCTAAGTTCACCAATTCAATGAACTTGGTGAACTCATGGCGGAACAACGCGGCGACCTTGACCGCCACCAGGGTGGATGCCCAAGCCGGTGGTATGGGGACCGACCCCATGAAACGGACGTGCGTGATAACTTTCCCTGGTGCGGATCACAGCCAAGTCGGACTATGCCGTCCGGGCGATGGCCGAACTGGCGGCCGCGGAGGGCTCACCCCTGACCGCCGAGCAGGTGGCGACCCGGCAGGACATCCCCCTGCGTTTCCTCTTCGGCATCCTGCGCGAGCTGCGCCTGGCCCATCTGGTGCGCAGCGTGCGGGGCCCGGAAGGCGGATATCTGCTGGCGCGCCCGGCGCGGGAGATCACCCTCGCCGACGCGATCCGCGCCATCGACGGCCCGCTGGCCAACGTACGGGACGTCGGCCTCAGCGGTCTGGAGTACCCCGGAGCGGCGGCGGTGCTGCCGGATGTGTGGCGCGCGGTGCGGGCGAGTCTGCGGCAGGTGCTGGAGAAGACCACCTTCGCGGATCTGGCCGCCGGGAAGCTGCCCCCGCTGGTCCAGGAGCGGGCGCGCGAATACCTCGACGACGTACGCCACTACGACACATGACGGGCCGGGGCCGATCGCCTCGGCTTTCCACCAATTCTCCGCTCTCCGGCCCGAGTTGGGCGTTCGCACGGGCGTGGGAAGAAATCGGTCGCGGGCGCGGGCGGCGCGCTGCTAGCTTGCGGCCGTGGATCTCTTCTCACGCTCGTGGACGGCGTTGCGCACGGCGGTCGCCGAGCTCCCGGACGAGGACTTCGCACGGCCCTCCGGCTGTGCCGGCTGGCTCGTCCGGGATCTGGTGTGCCATCTGGTCATCGACGCCCAGGACGTCCTGATCACCCTGGCGACCCCCACCGACGCGGAGCCCACGCGCGACGCGGTGACCTACTGGGAAGTGGCCGACACGCCGCCGACCGGCGACGACCCGCTCGACGCGCTGATCGTCCGGCTGGCCGCCGCGTACGAGGACCCGTTCCTGCTGAAGTTCCACCTCGACGACGTGGGCTCCGCCGCCGGGCGCGCGGCCGGGCTCGCCGACCCGGCCCTCCGGGTCGGCACCCGCGATGTGGTGCTCACCGCGGGCGACTACCTCTCCGCGTACGTCATGGAGTGGACCCTGCACCATCTCGACCTGATCGCCCACCTCCCGGGCGCGGCGGACCCGCCCGCCGAGAGCCTCGCCGGGGCGCGCGGGATGCTGGAGAGCATCGCCGGGGCGGCGTTCCCCGCGTCGTGGTCCGACAAGGACACGCTGCTGGTCGGCACCGGGCGACGGGCCCCGACCGCAGAGGAGCGGGCCGACCTGGGCGACCTGGCCGCGAAGCTCCCGCTCGTCCTCGGCTAGCGCCCGGACGGCGCGGGGGCGCGGAGCCGGGATCAGTGTGCGTGCCGGGCCGCCGGGTTGCCCTGGTGGGTGAAGGCGGCCCAGAAGTGGATGTGGTCGAGGTCGGTGCGGGTGGCCTCGCCGCGGAGTTCACCGCGGAGGGTGGGCGGGGGCTCGCGGCGCGGGTCGAGCATCCAGAGCTGGGCCGCGCGCAGGGCGTCCACCGGGGCCAGGCCGTGCGTGGTGACGAAGTCGTGGAAGACGGCCATCATCAGGGCCGTCGGGGCGTCGTTCACGGCCCAGCGCGAGCCGATGACATCGGCCGCGCCCCGGGCGACCAGGGCGGTGGACAGGGTCAGGGCCTCGTCGTGGTCGCGGGTGCTCAGGTCCGTCTCGCAGGCGCTGAGCACCACCAACGGGCCTGCGGCGCGCGGCTGTCCGGTGGCGGCGCCGTCCAGGATGCGGGCCACGGTCAGGCGTCCGGCGTCCTCGGGTCCGGTGGGCGGGGCGGCGAGCCAGAGCGCCGAGCGCGTGGGGTCAGGACCGGCCAGGGCATGGCAGCAGATGTGCAGAACGGCCACCGGTGAGCCGCCACCGGGCAGCGCGGCGAGGATGTCCTCGGGCGTCCCCGGCGCGTCGCTGACGTCGGCCGTGGGGAACTCGCCGTAGCGGAGGCCGTCCGGATAGCAGGCCGTGTGCAGCGCCTCCGCCTCGATCTCGGCCCATACGAGGCTGAGTTCGGGGTCGGCGACCAGGACCTGCCCGGCGGTGGTGGGCAGCCGGTCCCGGGGCGCGGCCCGCAGGAACTCGGCGCCGGAGGGGGCGTAGCTGAGCACCGCCTCCTCGCAGGCGTACCGGTACTCGCGCCCGCCGGTCCCGTACGGGGTGCGGGCCGCGTGCCAGGCGACCGCGCCGAGTGGCCCGCACGGCACCAGCACGATCCTGGGCGGCTGGTGGAGCGGGCCCACGGCGGCCAGGACGGGGCCCATCGCGGCGGGCCAGGCCCAGTCGCACAGGTCGCGCAGCGCCGCTTCCCAACTCCCGTCCCACTCCGTCCGACGGCCCGGATCGGCCGTGGCATCGGCGGCTGCCCCGGTACGCCGGGCGGTGACGTCGAGGTAGCGCTCCAGCGGCGGGCTGCCGGGGGTCAGCAATGGCAGCTTCAGGACGGCGTCGCCGGTGCCGGAGCGCAGGATCAGGGCGAAGCCGGGCATGCCGGGGTGTTGCCCGGGGACGAGATAGACGAGCGCGTCGGTGCCGGAGGCGGTGAGCCCGGCCCTCAGCGTCGGCACGTCCGGGGTGTCGAGCAGCTTCCCGGCGTCCGCGCCGCTGCCCGCGCCCAGCGCGTCGAGTGCCCTGGCTCGCAGGGTGCCCGGGATCGGTTGCCCGGCGGCCTGGTCCGGCGGCCCGGCAGCGGTGTCGGGCTGGGGCACGTCCGCGGTGACCTCGGCGCGCCACTGCCGAGCCAGGTCCGGGTGTCCCCGGGCTTCGAGGAGTTCGGGAATGTCGCGGGACGCGGCGGCGGCCCGCAGCACCAGGGCCCGGCCCAGTTCCAGCGCGTCCACCGCCTTGGCCGGGCGGTCGCACACCGTAGTCCAGTAGGCCAGCCACAGCGCCTGTGCCGACCCGAAGCGGGCCACGGACAGACCGTGTTCGGAGCCGAGTTGGAGGAGAACGTCGGCGGACAGCCTGACCAGCGCCTCGCTTCTGGTGGCCAGGGCGGCCTCCCGGTCCTCGCCGACGCTCGGACCGCCGCGTTGACGGCGCAGCCAGTGGGCATCGGACAGTTGGGTCAGGGCGTCGGCGGAGTGCGGCAAGCCGTGTCCCCGGGCGATCTTCTCGCGGACCTGGGACAGCTCGGTGATGCACACGTCGAGCAGGTCCGGGTCATCGAGGTGACGGGCCGCGTGCAGCAGGGCCCGGCCGAGCTGATACCGCAGCCGGAGTTCCTCGCGGGGGGTGGGCTGCGGTCCGTCGAGGATCCGGTGGACCTCCGCGATGGCCTCATCGGCGGCGTCCCGACTGGGCTCGATCGTGATCAGTCGGATCAGCGAGGAGGCGCGCAGGGCAGGGAAGTACGGTCTGAGCATGGGGGCGATCCGCCGGGAGTCGGTCTCCACGACCTCCCTCAGGTACCAGGCCGCGGCGCGGAGTTCCTCCGGATCCTTGGTGCGGGCGGCCTGTTCCTGATGCACCTCGGCCAGGGTGCTGGCGAGGCCGAAGCGGTTCTCCTGGTCGGGCGGCAGGGTGGCGTACAGGCCGGTCAGCTCCTCGACCAGGCGCGGCAGCACGGTGGGATCCCCGCTGCGGCGGGCCAGAGCCAGCTCGTTCTGGGCGGCGAACACCACCAAGGTGAGCTTGTTCGTCAGTCTCAGTGAGCCATCGCCCTCGTAAGCGGAGCGCAGTTCCCTGCCCATCGTCCGGGCGGCGTCGGCGGCCCGAAGGCTGCCCCCGAGTGTCGCCGCCTCGTGGAGGAGCCCGGCCAGGCCGGTGGCCAGGGTACGACGGGTGGCCGTGGCCCTCTCACCGTCCCCTGGCGAGGTGTCCATCATCTCCCGAATCCGGGCGGCGCTGGTCTCCAGGTGTGCCAGATCCCCGGTCTGGGAGACCCGTACGCCATCGACCAGAGTGGCCAGCTGCTGCTCCAGGCCGAAATACCCCGGTCCGCTGGGACGGTCGTCAGGATCCGGCCCGGGCTCCGACAGGGCCTCGTCCACCTCGTCGAAGTCCATCGTGCCGGGCACCAGGAGGTTGGCCCACACCAGCAGGGCGGCGTGCAGCCTGGCGATGCGGGCCCGTTCAGGCGTGTGCGCCGACAGCTCCCGCAGCGCCCGCCGGGCGACGTCCGCGCCGCGCCGGACCTCCTGGGCCAGCTCCCGGGGGTCGCCCCCGCCCGACCCGAGCCCGGTCAGCAGCTCGCGCAGCGGCGCGAAGGCCGGTCGGTCCAGGCCAAGGGCCGCCACTTCCGCGTCGGCCGCCTCGGGGGAGGTCGCGGGGTTGTTCACGACCCTGCACAGCCACACCAGGAGCCCTGTGAACCGCGGTATGTCGTCCGTGGCCCAGCGCAGCACGCCCTGGACGGCGTCGGCCAGCGGGTCCTCGGCACGTTTCCCGGTCTCCGGTTCCCCGATCTCCGACGCGAGGAATCCGAGGATCCCACTCATGTCCGGATCCTCCGGACCGGCGGCGAGGCGCTTCAGAACCTCCCTGGCCTCCGTCAGGTCCTCCCGCGGGGACGCGGTCGTCGGCCGCGGACCCGAAGACCGGAGCGGACCCGAGGCCCGGAGTGGCGGCTTCCGGCGGGGGCCGTGGCGCCACGCGCGCATGGCCCGTGCGCAGTGCTCCGGGACGAGCAGCTGGAGCAGGGCGCTCCGGGCCTTCACCGCGAACGGGTCGGTGAGCGGCCTGGTGCGGTCGGCCCAGCGCAGATGGCGCAGGGCGTGCTCCCGTTCGAGCCGGGCGTCCTCGGACGTGTCGTCCGCCCCACGGCCGACGAACCGCATGCACACCATGACGCCCAGCAAGGGCACGAAGCGGTCCCGGAGCGGATCGTCCGCGGGCAACAGCCGCTCGATGGCGGCAAGATGCTCGATCGCCCGGGACAGCGCGACGGGCCGCGCCGGGTCGTCCGCCGCGCGACGCAACACGTCCTGAGCCTGGCGGGCCGCTACGGTGGCCCACACGCGCAGCGCCCGCGCACCGTCGTCGCCGTCGGCACCGTCCTCGCCGTCGTCGCGGCGCCGCTCCTCGTCCACTCCGCACTCCCCCGATGTCCGGATACGTCCCCTGTCGACCAGCATCCCACGGAGAGGAAGCGAGGGTCCCCGCTCGAACGGCCGCCGGGACGTTCTCAGGCGTCCGGCAGCACCCCCGGCCGGAACTTCTCGACACCCACGACGCGGTGGACATGGTGCGGCTCGATGTAGACCGCCACCCGCACCTCGCCGGGGGCCAGCCAGGGGAACGTCTCCGTGCCCAGGTTACTTCCGCGCGAGACGGTCCATCACCCGTACGGCCGGATCGCCCTCGACGAAGCGGACGGCGCTGCCCCGGATCTCCACCCGGTGATACGGGTCCTCGGTGTCCATGCAGCACAGCGACACGCGGGGATCACGCCGGAGGTTCTCCTCCTTGACCCGGCCCGCCGAGGTGTTGATCACCACCAGGCCGTCCTCCAGATCGGCCCACATCGGCGTCAGCTGCGGCGAACCGTCCGGGTTCAACGTGGCCACCTGCCAGAACCGGGGTTCCCGGAGCCAGGTGCGGGTGATGTCGTCCAGCGTGGCAGCCATGCGGTCTCGCTCCTCTTTCGTAGGCCAAACCGTCAACGCATACCCTGACCACCGGGGTTCCGCACACCCGGGGTCGGGGAACCGCTGCCGCACACCGCCGGCACTCCGTATGCTCACAGCATGATCGATGTGCCGCTCTCCGCGCTGGAAGTCGCCATGGTCCAAGCTGGTACCCGAGCCGTGGACACGCTGCGTGACACCACCGCCTTCGCCCAGCGTCTCGACGCCCTCGGCTACCGCCGACTCTGGTACGCCGAGCACCACCACTCCCCCGCCATCGGCGCCTTCCCGCCCGTGGTCCTGACCGCCCACGCGGCCGCGTCGACCTCGGCCATCCGGCTGGGTTCCGGAGGTGTACTGGCCCCCAACCACGCCCCCATCATGCTGGCGGAGCAGTTCGGCACCCTCGCCGCGCTGCACCCCGACCGGATCGACCTGGGCATCGGCCGCGGCCCCGGCACCTTCGACGAGGCCACGGCCCGGGCGCTGCGGCGTGGCGCCGGTGCGACGACGGACGACGAGTACCGGGACGATGTGGCGGCGACGCTGCGGTTCCTGGTCGAGGAGGTCGCCCTCGGCACGCTCCCGGAGCCGTGGCTGCTGGCCTCCAGCGAGGCCGGTGCGGCGCTCGCCGCGCGGCTCGGCCTGCCCATGGCCTTCGCCCATCACATCCGCCCCGACAACACCCTCGCCGCGCTCGACCACTACCGTGCCCACTTCGCCCCCTCCCCGTGGTGCGAGAGCCCCCGGGTGCTGGTGTGCGTGGAGACCGTGTGCGCCGAGACCGAGGACGAGGCCAGGTGGCTCGCGGGCCCGATGAACGTCGTCAAGGCCGGGCTCCTCAAGGGCCACAGCGAGACCCCGTTCCCCTCGCCCGAAGAGGCGTCGGCGCACCCCTTCACCGCGGAGGAGCGGGCGGGGGTCGCGGCGTTCGGGGCCCATCAGGCGTACGGCACGCCCGAGACGGTCCTGCGGCGGCTGGCGGAGGTGGCGAAGGCGACCGGCGCGGAGGAGCTGATGCTGGTCACACCGGTCTACGCGCTGGACGCCCGGCTCCGCAGTTACGAACTCGTCAAACAGCACGCCGCCACGCCGTAGGCGACTCACAAGAATCACACAAGACCGCCTCCTACGGTTCCCGGCGACGAAGACGCACAACTCGTAGGAGGTTGCGCCATGTTCGGCAGTCGCCGTCCACGTGTCCTCGCCGCCCTGTGTGCGGCCCTGGCCGTCGCGATGTTGGCCTCGTGCAACAACAGAATGGGGAACACGGCCGAAGGTGCTACCTCTGACACCGACGCCTCGGCTTCCGGCAAGAAGCCCAACATCGTGTACGTCCTCACCGACGACCTGTCATGGAATCTTGTGAAGTACATGCCGCATGTACAGGAGATGCAGAAGAAGGGGATGACATTCAGTAACTTCTTCGCCACCGACTCGCTGTGCTGCCCGTCGCGTACCTCCATTCTCACCGGTCAATTCCCGCACAACACCGGTGTCTTCACCAACAGCGGCGACGACGGAGGCTACCGCGCCTTTCTGAAGAACGGCAACGAAAAGAAGACCTTCGGGCCCGCGATGCAACGCGCCGGCTATCGCACCGGATTCATGGGCAAGTACCTCAACGGATACCAGCCGGGCGACAAGAACGGCACCGACAAGCCCTATGTCCCCTCCGGCTGGGACGAGTGGGACGTCGCCGGGGACGGCTACAAGGAGTACAACTACGAGCTGAACGAGAACGGCAAGGTCGTGCCCTATGGCAAGGACCCTCAGGACTATCTGACGGACGTCCTGTCGAAGAAGGCGACCTCGTTCATCGGCTCCTCGGCGGAAGAGAAGAAGCCGTTCATGCTGGAGGTGGCCACGTTCGCACCGCACGGCCCCTACACACCCGCGCCGCGCCACAAGGGCAAGTTCCCGGGGCTCAAGAATCCGCAGACCGATTCCTATGACAAGGCGACCGTTAACGCGCCGGAATGGCAGCGCTCATTGTCACCGCTGACGTCGAAGGAAAAGCAAAGGATGGACCAGAGTTTCGCCAAGCGAGCGCGCTCGGTCCAGGCGGTCGACGAAATGATCGGTCAGCTGGAGAAGACACTCGAGGACAAGGGCCTGGCGGACAACACCTATATCGTGTTCGGGTCGGACAACGGCTTCCACATGGGCGAACACCGGCTCCGCACCGGAAAGCAGACCGCCTACGACACCGATATCAACGTGCCGCTGATGGTCACCGGACCCGATGTTCCGGCGGGTAAGAAGGTGTCCCAGCTCGCCGAGAACGTGGACCTCAACCCGACCTTCCAGGACCTCGCGGGCGTGGATTCGCCGTCGGGCGTGGACGGGCGCAGCCTGGGCGACCTGATGCACGGCCGGACCGAGGACGAGTGGCGCGATGCCGTCCTGGTCGAGCACCATAAGGCGGCGTCCAAGAAGGGCGATCCCGACGCGGCGCCCAAGAACGCGGGCGATCCGCCGACCTACGCGGCGATGCGCACCGATGACTCCCTCTACGTCGAATACGCCGACGGGGAGCGGGAGTTCTACGCGCTGGACTCCGACCCCGAGCAGCTGAACAACCGGGCGGCGTCCCTGTCGGCCGAGCAACGGGCCGCCCTGCACCGCACCCTCACCGCGCTCCAGCGGTGCAAGGGCGCGGAGAGCTGCCAGGACGCGTCCCGAACCGACGGCTAGCGGCATTCCCCGGGCGAACCCCCGGCGTGGGGGGGGGTCAACCACCCCCCCCCCCCTCACCCCTCGCCCCCCCCCCCCCCCACGCCGGGGCATATGAACTCCACCCGGACCTCGTCGGCCAGCTTCAACGCGCCCAGGAACGCGGTGTACGGCTTGATGCCCCACGTGGACTGGGTGAAGGACGCCGAGCCGCGCAGCGTCCCGTCCGGATCGGCGCTCCCGCGCACCGTCACCGGGTGGGTCCGGCCCTTGATGGTGAGGTCACCCGTGATCTCGAAGGACTGCGGCGTACCGGTGACGCGGGTGGAGCGGAAGGTGATCGTGGGGTGCTCCGCGGTGTGCAGTTGCCCCTTGCCCTCCAGCGTCCGCTTGATGTCGGCCCGGTCGCCGTCGGTGAGTGGCTTCAGACCGCCGGTCCCCTCCCGTACGTCCAGCGAGTCCGTCTCGACCGTCACGCTCACCGACGACCGCTCGGGGGCGTCGGTGGCAACCGCCACCTCCCCGGACCAGCGGGTGGCCTCGAGCGTCAGATCGTGGCCCGCCCGCCGGCCGAGCCCGGTACGGCTGGTCCTGATCAGCAGCCGGGCGTCCGGCGGGCCTATCCGATACGTTCCGTCGCTCAGTGTCATAGCACTCACCTCAGGGTGCGAGAGCCGGGATGATACCGCCCGCGAGCACCGCTTCCCGCTGCCGGGGCGAGAGGCGGTGGCGGACGGTGTACTCCTCGTCCCGGGTCGCGTTGCGGACGCGGAGGGCCGGTTCGCCGCCCGGGGCGAGGGCCTCGTGCAGACCGGACACATGCAGCCGGTCGTCGGGGCCGATGCGGTCGTAGTCGGCGGGATCCTCGAATTCGAGCGGCAGCACACCGAAGTTGACCAGGTTCTGCCAGTGGATGCGGGCGTAGGACTTGGCGATGACGGCCCGCAGGCCGAGGTAGCGCGGGGCGATGGCGGCGTGTTCGCGGGACGAGCCCTGGCCGTAGTTCGCACCGGCGACGATGAGATGCCCGGTGTCCTCCCGGACCGCCTCGGCGCGCCGCGGATAGTCGGGGTCCAGCCGGACGAGGGTGAATTCCGCCAGCTTGGGGATGTTGGAGCGGTAGGGCAGGGCGGCCGCCCCGGCCGGGGAGATCTCGTCGGTCGAGACATCGTCACCGGCCTTGAGGAGCACCGGGCCGTGAATGCTGTCCGGCAGCGGATCCAGCTCCGGCAGTGCGGAGATGTTGGGGCCGCGTACCAGCCGGACGCTGGCCGCCTCCGCCGGTGGCAGCGGTGGTTCCAGCATGGCGTCGTTGTTCGCGGGCGGGTCGGGGGCGTCCGGCCTGGGCGGGGCCGCCACCGAGACGCGGTCGGCCCAGTCGCGCGGATCCACGATGGCGCCGGTCAGCGCGGAGGCCGTGGCGGTCTCCGGTGAGCACAGCCACACCGCGTCGTCCGCGGTACCGGAGCGACCGGGGAAGTTGCGCGGGAAGGTGCGCAGGGAGTTGCTTCCCGAGGCCGGGGCCTGCCCCATGCCGATGCAGCCCAGACAGCCCGACTGGTGGATGCGGGCGCCGGCGGCGATCAGGTCGAACGTCGCACCGCAGCGCGTCAGGTCCTGGAGGATCTCGCGGGATGTCGGGTTGATGTCGAGGCTCACCCCGGCCGGGACCTGGCGCCCGGCCACCATGGCGGCCGGGACGGCGAAGTCGCGGAATCCGGGGTTGGCGGAGGAGCCGATGACGGCCTGGGCGATGGGCTCCCCGGCGGCCTCCCTGACCGGTACGACGTTGCCCGGGGAGGTGGGCCGTGCGATGAGCGGCTCCAGTGACGACAGGTCGATCTCCTCGTCGAGGTCGTACGACGCGTCCTCCGCCGCGGTGATCTCGACGAAGTCATCGCCGCGCCCCACCCCGTCGAGGAAGCCGCGCACCGCCCCGTCCGAGGGGAAGACGGTGGTGGTGGCGCCGAGTTCCGCCCCCATGTTGGCGATGACGTGGCGGTCCATCGCGGTGAGGGAGGCCAGCCCGGGGCCGTGGTACTCCAGGACACGGTGGACGCCTCCCTGCACCCCGTGCCGCCGCAGCAGCTCCAGGATCACGTCCTTGGCGCTGACCCACGGGGGCAGCTCCCCGGTCAGCCGGATGCCCCAGACCTTCGGCATGGTGAGGTGGAGCGGCCGTCCGGCCATGGCGAGCGCCACTTCCAGGCCGCCGGTGCCGATCGCCAGCATGCCCAGGGAACCGGCGGCGCAGGTGTGCGAGTCGGAACCGGCCAGGGTTTTGCCGGGGGCGCCGAAGTGGTGCATATGGGTGGGGTGGGAGACGCCGTTGCCGGGTTTGGAGAACCACAGGCCGAAGCGGCGGGCGGCCGAGCGCAGGAAGAGGTGGTCCTCGGCGTTGCGCTCGTCGGCCTGGAGGATGTTGTGGTCGACGTACTGGACGCTGACCTCGGTGCGGACCCGGTCCAGGGCCAGCGCCTCCAGCTCCTGCATCACCAGCGTGCCGGTGGCGTCCTGCGTCAGCGTCTGGTCCACCCGCAGCGCGATCTCCTCCCCCGGCGCCATCCGGCCGGACAACAGATGATCATCAATGAGCCGCTGGGTCACGGTGCCGTGCGCACGGGCACGGGGCGGATTCATGTGCCACCGCCTTTCGGGGCGGAGCGTCCGGACCCTCCGGGCGCCCCCCATCGGGTACCCGATCCGCGCCGCGTCATCTTTTTTCCTGGCTCTTGACGAAAATCAGCGGGCGTCCGCATGCTGTGCCCATGCCAACCAGCTCCGAGAACAGGTCGCCCATCCACAGACGCACATTGTTGGCCGGAGTCGCGGGTTCCCTGGGCGTGGCGGCGGGACTGCCCGGCGCCGCCCAGGCATCACCCCGGGAGGCCGCCGCGCTGCGGCGCTACCCGTCGAACTGGCCCGAGCTCACCCCCTACGGTCTCGCGGACACCCGCCCGGACCTGTGGCCGCGCAAGGACAACTCCTTCGTCCTCCCGCTCGAACCGCGCCCCCGCGACCGGGAGCGCGGCATGGTCTGGATGCGGGACACCTACGTCAACTGCTTCGTCGTGGACGGCCGTCCGGTCTACGTGGCCACGGGCACCACCCGCGTGCCGGGGCTCACCGCCGCCGGCCCGTGGAACGACGGCGTCTTCGTATGGGTGGCCCCGTCCCTGCGGGGCCCCTGGAAGCTGGTCGACACGACCGGCATCCGGCCCGGCGCCGAGCGGGGCAAGGTGTGGTCGCCCGAGTTCACCGGCGAGAACCGGCCCGGACGCACCGTCGTCGCCCCGTGGCAGGAGTACTGGTACGACGAGTGGTTCGGCAAGCGCGGCGAGGTCTGGGCCCCGGAGCTGCACTACTTCCGCGGCACCTGGTACATCGTCGCGTGCATGGGCGACCACTCCCGGAAGGTCGGCTCGTTCCTGCTGGTGAGCGAGGGCGGCATCGAGGGCCCGTACCGGCTCGTCGAGGGCAATCACGACAAGCCCTTCGGCGACCCGTTCATCGGGGGGCCGGATTTCATCGAGCCCGGCGCGTACCACCACATCGACGGCAGCCTCTTCACCGAGGGCGACGACGCGTGGCTCGTGCTGCACAACAACCTGTACGCGAGATTCCGGGACGACATGGAGGACATCGTCCCGACGACCGGCCTCCCGGCGTTCCGGCAGCGGCCCTACTCCCCCGAGCCGTATCTCGAGGGTGCTTATGTGTTCAAGCACGGGGGCGCGTACTACCTCCTCCAGGCCGCGTGGAACCGGACGTCGGCCAATCCCGACGGCACCACCCGCTACGCCTACGACCCGCCTGGTCCAGGCCGGGTCCAGTACCACTACGACGCCGTCATCGCCGTCTCGGACCGCTTCGAGGGGCCGTACTCCAAGCGGTGGACCGCGGGTGTCGGCGCCGGCCACAACAACGTCTTCGCGGACCACGGCGGCCGCCTGTGGGCCACGTTCTTCCGCAATCCGAACTTCGGCTACTGGTCCGATCCGTCGCGCATCGCCGACGCCGCCGTGCCCGGTGTCGTACGGATGGAGTGGACCGGCCCGGAGGGCCGTCGGCTGTACGTCCAGCGCCGCCGGCGGTGACCGGCGGGCCCGTCGCCCGGGTGGAGGGGCGGGGCGACGGGCCGGGCGGTCGGGGGTGGCGGCCGAGCGGTCAGGGGGTGGCAGCCGGGCCGTCCAGTTCGACGATGATCCGGATGCTGTCCGGGCGGGACCAGCTGAAGCTGCACATCACCGCACGGCCGGAGGCCGCGTCCCGGCTCAGGTCTCCACCAGCCACACCGGCCGGTTGTGCGCGGTCTCCAGCCCCTCCGTGCAGCTCCGGCAGCATGTCGACCGGGATCCACTCCTGGGCCACGCGCGCCAGCAGCCGCATGACCTGGGCCGAGGACTCGGGGTCGAGGGAGGCCACCGGCTCGTCGGCCAGCAGCAGGCCGGGTTCCCGCATCAGGGCGCGGGCCACCACGACGCGCCGCTGCTGGCCGCCGGACAGGGTCAGGTGTGCACACCCCGCGCCGTCGGTTACGGCTGGCTGAACGATGCGGGAGACAACGGGCGGCTTGACCGGACAACCCGGGGCGGTCCGACGCGCCGCCGGACGCCGGGGCCGGGCCCGGGTGTGCGGGCCCGGCCCCGGCGTCCGGCGTCCGTGTGCTCGTCCTCGGTGTGCCCGTCAGCGCCTGTCGGCGTCGTCGGTTTCGCTCGTGGTGCCGTCGGCAGCGTCGTCGGTGTCGTCCTCGCCCTCCTCCAGCAGGCCCGCCGCCGCGCCCACGATGCGCGGGTCGGGGGTGCCGACGACCTCCTCGTCCTTGTCGGAGTAGTCGAAGCGGGCGAGCACGCTGCGCATGGCCTCCACCCGCGCCCGCTTCTTGTCGTTGCTCTTGACCACCGTCCAGGGCGCGTACTCCGTGTCCGTCTCATGGAACATCGCGACCTTCGCGGCGGTGTAGTCGTCCCAGCGGGCCAGCGAGGCGAGGTCCATCGGGCTGAGCTTCCACTGCCGTACCGGGTCCACCTGGCGGATCGTGAAGCGGGTGCGCTGTTCGCTCTGGGACACCGAGAACCAGAACTTCACCAGGTCCACGCCGTCGTCCACGAGCATCCGCTCGAAGAGCGGCGCCTGGCGCATGAAGCGCCGGTACTCGTCCTGCGAGCAGAAGCCCATGACCCGCTCGACACCGGCCCGGTTGTACCAGGACCGGTCGAAGAGCACGATCTCCCCCGCGGTCGGCAGATGCTCCACATACCGCTGGAAGTACCACTGGCCGCGTTCGCGCTCGGTCGGCTTCTCCAGCGCCACGACCCGCGCGCCACGCGGGTTGAGGTGCTCGGTGAAGCGCTTGATGGTGCCGCCCTTGCCGGCCGCGTCCCTACCCTCGAAGACGATGACGAGCCGGCGTCCGGTCTCCTTGATCCAGCTCTGGAGCTTCAGCAGTTCTATCTGCTGGAGCCGCTTGTGCCACTCGTACTCCTTGCGCTCCATGCGCTGCGCGTAGGGATAGTTCTCCCGCCAGGTGTCGACCGGGCTGCCGTCCGGCCGGATGAGCACGGGGTCGTCGTGGTCGCTGTAGTCGACCGTCAGGTCGGCCAGCTCGGACAGCAAGGGCGGCCTTGTCATGCGGACCTTCCTTTCCGTTCTCAGTGGAACTGCGGCACGATCAGGTAGATCCCGTAGGCCACCACCGCCGCGCACGCCACGAAGCACAGTCCGGCCTGGGTGAGGCCCAGGGTCGAGCCGGTGCCGTTCTCCTCACGGGCCGCCTCCACGCGGGCGACGCCCAGGACGTCGAGGGCGAAGACGGTGACCACGGCAATGGTGACGCCGATGCTCACCGCGGTGACCTGGCCGAGTGCGGTCCAGTCGAGATGCATCGTTTTAACTCTCCGAAAATCGAGGACTTATGCGGCCGTGCCGACGACCGCCGCACCGAGAAGGTGATGTGGTCCATTCCTGTAGGCAAACAAGCTCAGGCCAATGCTCGGCGAACTCGAGGCAAAGGCAGTACTTCACCCGGTCGGACCCCGCCGTGCGGCCACGCGCCGCGGGTCCGGTCAACGTTGAGGAGCGACAACTCCAGCGACATCCCAAGGAAAACGAGGACACCATGGCGGCGTCTCCGGCTCTCGGCCCCGGACGGACCCGGGCACGCGGACGGACCCGGGCACGCGTCGCGGCGGCCGGATGCGCCGTGGCGGTGTGCGCGGCGCTGGCGGCCCCGGCCACCGCGGAGGACGACGCGGCGGGCCGTAAACCCACGGTGGTCCTGATCCACGGCGCGTTCGCGGACGGCTCCAGCTGGAACGGTGTCATCCAACGGCTGGAGCGCCGCGGTTACCCCGTCATCGCCCCCGCCAACCCGCTGCGCGGCCTCACCACCGACTCCGCCTACATCGCCTCCGTCCTGCACAGCGTCAAGGGCCCGATCGTGCTGGTGGGCCACTCCTACGGCGGCGCGGTCATCAGCGTGGCCGCGGCGGGGAACTCCCGGGTGAAGTCGCTGGTGTACGTGTCCGCCCAGGCGCTCGACAAGGGGGAGAGCGGGCAGTCGCTGGCCGCCCGGTACCCCAGCGAGCTCGCCACCGCCATCAAGGCGGTCCCGTACCGGGCCGGTGGCGGGGTGCGGGGCACGGATCTGTACCTCAAGCGGGACAAGCTCCACCGGGTCTTCGCCGCCGACCTGCCCGCCGGTACGGCGAAGTTGCTGGCGGCGACCCAACGGCCCGCCAGTACGGCCGCGTTCTCGGAGAAGGCCAAGGTGGCGGCGTGGCGGCAGATCCCGTCGTGGTTCCTCGTCGCCCGGCAGGACAAGACCATCAACCCCCGGCAGGAGCGCTTCGAGGCCAAGCGCGCCCACGCGCACACCGTGGAGATCAACTCCTCCCACGTGGCCATGATCGCCCACCCCCAGGCGGTCACCGACCTCATCGTCAAGGCCGCCACGGCCAAAGGTTCGGCCCGGCCGTCGCCCGCGGCCAGCCCCTCCGACTCCCGCGCGCGAGCGGAGTCCCGGCCCGCCGACACGGCCGCCGCGTGGGTGACCGCGGGCGCGGCGGCGCTGCTCCTGGGCGGTGGCGCCCTCCTCATCGGCCGCCGCCGACGCCGGCGCCCGCGCTGACGGCCACGGGCAGACCCCCACCCGCCTAAGCGCTCCGCTGGAAGTGTCGCGATGCGTCGTCGGCCGACTGCGGCGCCATCGTGGCTGGTCGCGCCCGCGCGGCGGAGCCGCACATCGACACAGCCCCGCGCCCCTTCGGGGCGCAACCGAACCGCACCGGGCTTCAGCGAGGCCGCTTAGAGCCATCCGCGCTCGCGGGCGATCCGCGCCGCCACATGGCGGTTCTCCGCGCCGAGTTTGGCCGCGGCGGCGGACAGGTAGTTGCGCACCGTCCCGGGCGACAGCGCGGCGCGGGACGCGATCTCCGCCACCGGTGCCCCGTCCGCGGCCAGGGACAGCATTTCCGCCTCGCGGGGAGTGAGGGGCGACTCGCCCGCGGCGATCGCGTCCGCCGCCAGTTCGTGGTCCACGTAGCGGCCGTCCGTGTGCACCGTACGGATGATCTCGGCCAGCCGCCGCGCGGACACCGTCTTGGGCACGAAACCGCGCACACCCGCTGCCAGCGCCTGCTTCAGCGCCCCGGCCCCGGCGTGGCTGGTGACGATCATCGAGGCGCACTCCGGCAGCTCCTCGCGCAGCCGCGCCGCCACCGACACCCCGTCGCGGCCGGGCATCCGCATGTCCAGGACGGCCACGTCGGGGCGGTGTGCCCGGGCCATGGCCAGCGCCTCGTCGCCCGATCCGGCCTCCGCCACCACGGTGATGTCGTCCTCCAGCGCGAGGAGGGAGGCGAGCGCGCCCCGGATGAGGTGTTCGTCGTCCGCCAGCAGAACCCTGATCATTCCCCCGCCTCCCACGGAATCCTCGCGGTCAGGCGGAAGATCCCGTCCGGGCGCCGTTCGGTGGCGAGCGTGCCGTCCACCTCGGCCAGGCGCTCGCACAGCCCCGGCAGACCGCTGCCGGTGCCCGGTCGGGGGTCCGCGTCCGCCCCGTCGTTCTCCATCAGCAGTGCCACCGAGCCCGCGACCGTGGCGCGCACCGAGACCTCGCAGCGGGACGCGCCCTGCGCGTGGCGGAGCACATTCGTCGTTCCCTCGCGGACCACCCAGCCGAGCGCCACCTGCGTCCGCGCGGGCAGCCGCGCCGCCGGGCCGTTCTCGATCCGGCAGTCGATCCCGGCCGCTTCGAGTACGGACCGGGCCCCGGCCAGTTCGGCGTGCAGATCGGCGGTGCGGTAGCCGCGTACCACCGCGCGGATCTCCCGCTGTGACTCCTGCGCGATCCGCTGCACCTCTTCCATCTGGGCCACCGCCTCCTCCCGGCCCCGCCGGGCCAGCTCCGCCGCGAGCTCGCTCTTCAGCGCCACCACCGCGAGGTTGCGGCCCAGCACATCGTGCAGATCGCGGCCGAAGCGCAGCCGCTCCTCCGCCACGGCCAGCCGTGCCTGCGTGGCCCGTGCCCTGGCCAGCTCCTCGATCAGCCGCACGCTCCACCCGGAGACCCGTATCGCGGCGGCCATGAACGGAACCATGAGCAGGCTGGCGCCGATCGCGAGGGCCAGCGGCTCGCCCGACAGCCCGCTCGCCGCCGCCGCACCGAGCGCCACCGCCGGCACCGCCGCGACCAGCGCTGCCCCGGCGCGCCGCGGCAGCGCCAGCATCGGCGGGCCGGCGTAGTACATCAGCAGCCAGACCAGATACGCCGCCAGGTTCCCTCCGTGGATGTCTCCGGCGGCCAGCAGCGCACACCCCAGGGCGGCCATGGCCACGGTGACGGCGGCGTACAGCGCGACCAGCCAGACCGGGCGCGGTCCGGCGCCGAGGTAGTGGAGCAGGGCGGCGCGGGAGAGCAGCCCCTGGACGCCGACGTGCACCGTGCCCACCGCCGCCACCAGGGCCAAGCCGAGCGTGCCGGCCTCCGAGGTGGCGATCCAGAACACCCACAGCCCCGCCTCGGTGACGGCGAGGAAGGCGACGGTGGCGAGAGTGTAGCGGCGGTAGCGCTCGGGCCCGTCCGGGCCCCCGAACCGCTCCACCCAGTGCTCCACGCTCAAGCTCATCGTCCCGCCCATGCTCCTCATCCCATCACCTCGGGCTCCGCCGTCCTCAACCCCGCGGTCCCCAGCGGAACCACCGACGCACACCGAGCACCGCCAGGCCCGTCCAGGCCACTGCGAGGAGCGCCGTCCGGAGCTGGTCCACACCGCCGAGGTCGCCCGTCCAGCCGCCCCTCAGCAGGTCCATCACCGGCGAGAACGGCAGCCAGGCGGCGATGTCGGCCATCGTGTCCGGCATCACCTCACGCGGCGCGTAGACGCCGGAGGCGGCCATGGTCACCAGCAGGAAGGGCAGGAACGTCAGCTGTGCGCTCTCCGCGGTCCGGGTGAACGCCGCCGTCAGCGCTCCCGCGGCCACCAGCATCGCCACCCCGACGAGCAGGCCGAACACCGCCAGCTGCGGGGCGGCCGGCGCGTCCGCGTCCAGGAACGCGGTCATCCCGATCGCCAGCAGCACGGACTGGACGACCGCCAGCAGGAACGCCGGGAGGGCGTTGCCGACGAGGATCTCCCAGTCGCGCACCTCGCCGGTGCGCAGCCGCTTCAGTACGAGGGTCTCGCGGCGCAGCACATACACGCCGACGAGGTTCGTGTAGACGGAGAAGAACATCGCCATCGCCAGCGCGGCGGGCAGCATGACGGTGGCCACCGACAGGCCGGTGCCGCCCAGGTCCAGCTCCTTGACCACACCGCGCATCGCGAAGGCCATGACGCTCGGCAGGATCACCGCGGTGACCAGGGACGCCTTGCTGCGCACCAGCAGCGTCAGCTCGGCGCGGCCGAGGGCGGCCAGGCGGTCGATGGCGGTGACCCGGGTGGGCGCGGCCGCGTGCGTCGCTCCCGTACGGGCTGCTGACGTGGTCATCGTGCCCCCTCGCTCTCCAGGCCCTTCGCGATCTCCATGAACGCCTCCTCCAGCGTGGCCGACCGGGCGTCGAACCCGCGCAGTGCCACGTCCTTGTCCCGGGCCCACAGCAGCAGCGCCGTCGCCGTGCGCTGGAGGTCGGCGGTCTCCAGCCTGACCGTCCGCCCGGCGTTCTCCTGCCTGGTCACCCCCAGCGGTGCCAGCGGTGGCAGATCGCCGAGGAAGTAGTCCGGGGGCAGCTCGAAGCTCATCCGCGAGGGCCGCTCGGCCACCACGTCGGCCACCCGCCCCGAGGTGGCGATCCGCCCGGCGTGCATGATCGCCAGCCGGTCGGCCAGCTGCTCCGCCTCCTCCAGGTAGTGGGTGGTGAGCAGCACGGTCGTGCCCTGCTCCTTGAGCTCGCGGATCAGCTCCCAGGTCTCGTGGCGGGACTGCGCGTCCAGGCCGGTCGTCGGCTCGTCCAGGAAGAGCACCTCCGGCCGCCCCAGCAGGGCCAGGGCGAGATCGAGGCGGCGGCGCTCACCGCCGGAGAGCTGTTTGACCCGCACCGCCCGCCGCTGGGTCAGCCGGGTCAGCTCCAGGGCCTCGGCCACGGGGCGGGCGCCGCTGGTGCACCCCGCCCACATGCGCGCGGTCTCCGTGACGGTGAGCTCGGTCGGGAAGCCGCCCTCCTGGAGCATCACCCCGATCCGGGGGCGTACGGCGGCGCGGTCGCGGTACGGGTCGCCGCCCAGCACTCGAACCGTCCCGGAAGTGGGCGTGGCCTGCCCCTCCAGGACCTCGAGGGTGGAGGTCTTACCGGCGCCGTTGGTCCCCAGGAGCGCGAAGAGCTCACCACGGGCGACCGTGAGATCGACGCCGCGCACGGCCTCGAAGCCCTTGTAGTGCCGCCGCAGATCGGCAGTTTCGATGACGGTGTCCATGCCTTCCAGGTTTCCGGCACGGCGGGGCCGGGAGCAGTGCGGTGTGTCATGAGTCCGCATGACAGATGTCATGCGGACTCATGACACGGCGTCGGGTGGGCTCATGGCAGGGCGTCAGAGGCCGCGGACGGCGTCGGTGAGCGCCTGGTCGAGGATGGATACGCCGCGGGCGATCTCGTCGTCGCTCGCGGTCAGTGGCGGCGCGATCCGGAAGGTGCCGCCCATACCGGGCAGCTGGACGATGTTCATGTGCAGCCCGAGCTCGAAGCAGCGGCGGGTGACGGCCGCGCCGAGCCGGTCGGCGCCACCGGCGCCCAGCACCTGGTCACCGACCAGCTCCATGCCCAGCAGCAGCCCGCGGCCGCGGACGTCCCCGACGACGTCATGGCGGGTGGTGAGTTCGTCGAGCTGCCCGCGCAGTGCCGTGCCGAGGTCGCGGGCGCGCTTGTCGAGGTGGTCGCGGACCAGCACGTCGAGGACGGTGTTGCCGACGGCGGCCGGGAGCGGGTCGCTGGCATGGGTGGTGAAGAACAGGAACCCGCGGTCGTACGCCCGCTGCTCGATCTCCGGGCTGGTCAGCACGGCGGCCAGCGGCAGCCCCGCGCCGAGCGTCTTGGAGAGTGTGAGGATGTCCGGGACGACGCCCTCGTGTCCGAAGGCGTACCAGTCCCCGGTGCGGCACAGCCCGGTCTGGGCCTCGTCGAGGATCAGCAGCATGTCCCGCTCCCGGCACTTCTGGGCCAGGGCGGCGAGATAGCCCGGCGGGAGCTCGATGACGCCGCCGGAGCTGAGGATCGGCTCGACCAGGCAGGCGGCGAGGCTGCCGACCGACTGGGCGTCGATGAGGTCGAAGCCCAGGTCGAGCTGGCGGCGCCAGTCGAGCACGCCCTCGGCGTCGACGATGTCGGGGTGGAAGCGGTCCGGTACGGGCAGCGCGAAGTTGCCCGGCGCGGCGGGTCCGTAGCCCTTGCGCCCGGCGCTGTAGGTGGCGTTCGCGGCGGCCTGCGTCATGCCGTGCCAGGACCGGGCGAACGAGACGATCTCATGGCGGCCGGTGACGAGTTTCGCCATCCGCACCGCGGCCTCGTTCGCCTCCGCCCCGGTGGTCAGGAGCAGCGCCTTCTCGAGGGGGTCGGGCAGGGTCTCGGCGAGCCGCCGGGTGAGGTCGATGACCGGGCGGCTGAGCATTCCGCTGTGCAGATGATCGAGGTGGGCGACCTGCTCGCGCACCGTGGCGACGATCTCCGGATGGGAGTGGCCGAGAATCGCGCTCATCTGGCCGGAGGTGAAGTCGAGCAGCTCGCGGCCGCTCTCGGTGAACACCGAGGTGCCCGCGGCGCGGGTGATCACCTCGGGGGTGAACGCGGCTCGGCCGGAATAGCGGATGAGGTGGCGCTCCACGGCGCCACCGGCTGTCTCGGGATCCATACCAACGACGTTAGGGATGCGCCACTGCGCGCGTCCATCGCACAGATCCGACCGTTCTGTTCGGCAGAACCGGACAGCGCGCCCGTAGAATCGCGTCCATGCTCAACTCGGGTCGGCTACGGCTGCTCAGCCTGCTGGAAACCCTGGGCACCGTGCGCGCGGTCGCCGAGACGCTGCATCTGAGCGCGTCGACGGTGTCCCAGCAACTGGCGGTCCTGGAGACCGAAACCCGGTGCCGGCTGATCGAGCGGACCGGGCGGAAGGTGCGGCTGACCCCGGCCGGGCTGCTGCTGGCCCGCCGGGGCCGGGAGATCCTGGACCAGATGGCGGAGGCCGAGGCCGAGCTGCACGCCCTGAACGACGAGCCCATCGGCACCGTACGGCTCGGGGCGTTCCAGAGCGCGATCTACACCCTCGCGGTCCCGGCGGCGACCCGCCTGGCCACCACCCACCCACGGCTGCACCTGGAACTGCTCGAGCTGGAGCCTCACGAGGGTGGACCGGCCCTCCGCTCGGGCGAGGCGGACGTCATCGTCACCACCACCGACTACGTCGGCCTCTCGTGGGGCGCGGACCTCGAGATCATCCCGCTGGGAACCGACCCGATCGTGCTGGTGCTGCCGCGCGACCACCCGCTCACCAGCCGTACGACGGTGAACCTCGCGGCGTGCGCGGAGGAGACCTGGGCGTGTGACCGACCGCAGTCGTACATGGCGGATCTGACCGTACGGCTGTGCCGGGAGTCGGGGTTCGAACCCCGGGTGGCCTGCCGGTTCAGCAACTATCTGATGCTGCTGCGCCATGTCGAGTCGGGCCGGTCGATCACCCTGCTGCCCGCCCTCGCCATCACCCCGGAACACGACGTCGCCACCCGCGAGCTCAGCACACCGGTGCACCGCAACATCACCATCGCGGTGCGGCGCGGCACGACGCAGCGCGCCGCGGTGAACGCGGTCGTGGCGGCCCTGCGCGACCACCCCGAGATCCCGGCCCTGTCCGCCCCGGACCACCCGCCCGCCCCGGACCAGCGGAACCAGCACCCCGCCCGGGACCGCTGACGGCGGGGGGCGGGGCGCCGTGGCGCTACTGGCCTTCGTGGTACTTTCAGGGCCGCCGTGCGCTGCCGCGAACCGAGGAGGTGAGACCGATCAACGCTGTGACAGATCGGGCCTCCTTCTCCCGCATGGCCTAGGGAGTGCCCGTGGAAGGCATCCCGAAAGGCTTGCGACGCAATGCGCTTCATCTCTGAAACGTCGTCCGACGGTGTCCGCGAACAGCTCTTCACCCTCGGTGAGATTCCCGGCGTGCTCTGGACGCCGGAGGGCGCCACCAGTGCCCGTCCCCTGATTCTGCTGGGGCACGGCGGTGGTCAGCACAAGAAGGCCCCGGACATCCTGGCCCGTGCACACCGCTTCGTGGCCGAGTGCGGTTTCGCGGCGGTGGCGGTCGATGTGCCCGGACACGGCGACCGGCCACCGCACGAGGAGTACGGCCGGATCGCCACCGAGAACCAGGCGCGTGTGGAGGCCGGAGCGGAACTGGCCCCACTCATCGCCGAGTTCCAGGCGCTCGTGGCCCGCCAGACCGTCCCGGAATGGCGGGCGGTCCTGGACGCGGTGCGGCAACTCGACCACGTCGGCAACGGTCCGGTGGGCTACTGGGGGATCTCGCTGGGCTGCGGCCTCGGCGTTCCGTTCGTCGCCGCCGAACCCCGGGTCCGCGCGGCGGTGCTGGGCCTGGGCGGGGCCTCGGCCTCGGCCGAGGAAGCCGCCCGGATCACCGTCCCGGTGGAGTTCCTGGTGCAGTGGGACGATGAGCGGGTGCCGCGCGACCAGAGCCTGGCGCTGTTCGACGCCCTGGCCTCGGCCGAGAAGACGCTGAACGCCAGCCCCGGCGCACATGCGGAGATCCCGGCCTTCGAGCTGGACAGCACGCTGAGTTTCTTCGCCCGGCATCTCGCCTGAGACCTCCGGCGCCTTGGGGAGGGCCGGCCTCAGATGAGCCGGGCGTACTCGCGGAACTCCCAGTCGGTGACGTACCGCTGGAACCGGGCGAGCTCATCGCGCTTGAAGGTGAGGTAGGCGTCGACGAAGGGCTTGCCGAGCGCGTCGGTGAGCTCGTCGTCGCCCTCCAGGGCGTCGAGGGCCCGGCCGAGGTCGGTCGGCAGCAGGGTGGCGGTGCCCCTGTCGCGGCCCTCGCCGGTCATCGGCGCCGGGGGCTCCTCGGCGGCGGCGATGCCCAGCTGGGCCGCGGCGAGCAGACCGGCGATGGCGAGGTAGGGATTGGCGGTGGCGTCGCCGAGGCGTGCCTCCAGCCGGGTGGCGCCGCCGCGCTCGGGCGGGACGCGCACCAGGGCGTTGCGGTTGTCCAGGCCCCAGTTGACCAGCCAGGGGGCCGTGGTGTCCGGGCCGAAGCGCTTGTACGAGTTGACGGTGGGGTTGAGCAGCGCGGAGAGCGCGGGGGCGTGGGCGAGCACGCCCGCCAGGGCGTGGCGCGCCGGGGCGGACAGCCCGTACGGCTCCCGGGGCGCGTCGAAGACGTTGCGGCCGTCCGCGTCCACGAGGGACAGATGGACATGGAACCCCGAGCCGCCTCCGTCGTTGAACGGCTTGGCCATGAACGTGGCCAGCCTGCCCTCCCCATGGGCGAGTTCCTTGACCGCGGCCTTGAAGCGAAAGGCCCGGTCCGCGGCGTCCAGCGCCTCGGAGTGGCTGAGGTTGATCTCGAACTGACCGCTGTCGAACTCCCGGTTGCCGCCGCTGACGTCGAGCCCGAGCGCGTGCAGCGCCCGGAGGGTGCGCAGGAGGTGTCCGTCCGGGTCGCCCTTGCGGCCGGTCGTGTAGACATGGCCCGGGGCGGGGGCGTAGCGCCGCCAGCCGACGGGCGAGTCCGGGTCGGGGTCGAGCAGGACGTACTCCAGCTCCGGCCCCACGACCGCGGTCAGATCCGCGTCGAGCAGCCGGCCGATGATCTGACGCAGCAGGTCACGGGGCGATTCGGGCACGGGCAGCCCGGTGTCCGGGTCCCGGACGTCGCCGATGCACCAGGCCACGCCCGGTTCCCACGGCACGGCGACGAGCGTGGTCAGGTCGGGGCGGACGAGGAAGTCCGGCATACCGGCTTCGAGGCCGCCGGGGATGGAGGAGTGATCGCCCAGCGCCGCGGTGTGGTAGACGGCCCGGCTGAAGGCGAGCCCGTGGCCGACCGCATGGGGCAGATGGTGCAGCAGGATGTCCCGGCTCCGGTCGGAGCCCATCATGTCGGGATAGGCGACCCGTACGACGTCGATGCCCTCGGCCGCGAGCGCCTCGGTCCTCCGGTGGACCCGGTCGGCTGTCTCGGCGCTCAATGGTCACTCCCTGGAAGCGGGCCGGAGGGGTGTGCTCCGTTCCGGCCCCGTGCTCTGTTCCGGCCCCGGGGGTACCGGAATTATTTGATGCCAAACGAGGGAGGCCACACGATACGAGGCGGCCGGGCCGTCCACAAGGGCTGCCGTCGCCCGGCATCTGGCGCGCCCGGGGCTACATTTGAGCGCGAACGCATCACCCGGCGGCGCAGGCCGCCCGAAGCCGAGGAGGATCCACCGTGCCCGGGCGCCGCCGATCCATCGCCGAGACCGAACAGGCCGTCCAGGAACGACTCGGCGGTTTCGAGTTGCAGCGGGAACAGATGGCCGCCGTCGCGAACATCCACCGCGCCGCCGCGGCCGTCCGCCAGCACCTGGAGAACTCCGCGCTGCGCCCGCACGATCTGACCTGGACCGGCTTCGTGGTGCTGTGGGTGCTGTGGATCTGGGGCGAGGCGGAGACCTGGTCGGTCGCGGAAGAGGCGGGCATCTCCAAGGGGACGCTGACCGGGATCGCGCGCACCCTGGAGTCGCGCCACCTGGTGGCCCGCGCGTCCCACCCCGAGGACGGGCGGCGCGTGCTGCTCTCGCTCACCCCCGAGGGCGAGGAGCTCATGGAGCGCCTCTTCCCCGCGTTCAACGCCGAAGAGGCGTTCGTCGCCACGCCGCTGAGCGCCGAGGAGTGCCTGCGGCTGGCCAACGGACTGCGTGCCATCGTGGCGCAGTTGGAGGAGCACGGCGAGGAGCGCCGGCGGCAGCTGCTCGACGGAAGGGATCTCGCGCCGCGACGTTCGGGCCGCCGCTCGCGCCAGTGACCGCGCCCCGGGCACCGGGGCGACCTTGACCCGGCTCCGTGGCACGTTTAGCTTGTTTGGGGTCAAACAAAATGGAGGACCGGGACATGCCCCAACGGCCGGACACAGCTGCGAGCGAGGCTCTGATCGCCGGTGTCGCCGTCGACACCCGGCACTGGATCGACGGCCGGCGCGTGGCGTCCGCCGACACCTTCCCCGATCTCTCACCCATCGACGGCAGCACTCTCGCCCGGATCGCCCGCGGCGGCTCCGACGAGGCCGAGGCCGCCGTGGCCGCCGCCAAGGCCGCCTTCCCCGGCTGGGCCGCCACTCCCCCGGCCGAGCGCGCCCGCGTCCTGCACGCCATCGCCGACGGCGTGGAGGAGCGCCTGGAGGAGCTGGCGATCGTCGAGACCACCGACAACGGCGCGCTGCTGCGCTCGCACCGCCGGGGTGTCATACCGCGCGCCGCCCGCAACTTCCGCTTCTTCGCGGACTGGCTGCTCACCCTGGGCCACGAGGACTTCACGACGCACACCGGCGGTCCCACCGGCCCCGGCCACAGCAATCACATCAGCTGGGACCCGGCGGGTCCCTGTGTGCTGATCACGCCGTGGAACGCCCCGCTGATGCTGGCCACCTGGAAGGTCGCCCCGGCCCTGGCCGCCGGGAACACGGTCGTGCTCAAGCCCGCGGAGTGGTCCCCGCTGACCGCCTCGCTGCTCGCGGACATCGCCGCCGAGGCGGGGCTGCCGCCCGGTGTCCTCAACGTGGTCCAGGGCCATGGCTCCGAGATCGGCGACGACCTCACCTCCCACCCGGACGTCCGCCGGATCAGTTTCACCGGCTCGGTCCCGACCGCCCGGCGCATCGCCGCCTCGGCCGCCCGGAACCTCACCCCGCTCAGCCTCGAACTCGGCGGCAAGTCACCGCTGTTGGTCTTCGCGGACGCGGATCTGGAGCTGGCCGCCGACCTGGCCGTGGAGCAGTTCGACAACGCCGGGCAGGTGTGTCTGGCCGCCACCCGCCTCCTCGTCGAAGAGGCGGTCGCGGACGAGTTCACCGACCGCCTCCTGCGCAAGGCCGCCCGGCTGACACAGGGCGATCCGCGCGAGGAGGCCACCGACATCGGGCCCACCATCCACCCCCGCCAGCTCGAGAAGGTCGACGGCTTCGTACGGCGGGCGATCGCGGCCGGGGCCCGCGTGGTCTTCGGCGGCGGCTCCCACACCCGGCTCGGCGGTCTGTACTACCGGCCCACCCTCCTCACCGACGTCGCCCAGGACTCGGAGATCGTGCAGGAGGAGGTCTTCGGCCCGGTGCTGACGCTACAGACCTTCGCGGACGAGGCGGAGGCGATCCACCTCGCCAACGACACCCGCTACGGGCTGGCCGCCACCGTGGCCACCGGCGACCACCGGCGCGCCGACCGCGTCACCGCCCAACTGGTGGCGGGCACGGTCTGGGTCAACTGCTTCTTCGTACGCGATCTGCGGGCACCCTTCGGCGGCTCCCGGCTCTCCGGCGTCGGCCGCGAGGGCGGCACCTGGAGCTTCGAATTCTACTGCGATCTGAAGAACCGCGTGACCGCCGGAGAGGGATTCAGCGACCATGGGTGAGATCGTCGGGGCGGGTCTGCTCGCCCACGTCCCCACCATCGTGCTCCCCGCGGAAACCCGGCGCGAGCTCAACGAGGGCAAGGAGATCACCCTGGTCACCGGCCTCCGGCAGCTCCGCGAGGACGTCTTCGGACGCGATGACTACGACACCGTGGTGGTCCTGGACTCCCACTGGGCCACCACGGTCGAGTTCGTCGTGACGGCCCACTCGCGGCGCGCGGGGCTGTTCACCTCCGACGAGCTGCCGCGGGGCATGTGCCGGATGCCGTACGACTTCCCGGGCGACCCCGAACTCGCCCACGCCGTCGCCCGGTTCGCCGAGCCACACGGCACCTTCATCACCCCGATCGACGACCCCTTCCTGCCGATCCACTACGCCACCGTCAACCTCTGGAAGTTCCTGGGCGAGGGGCTGCCCGGCAAGCGGTGGATGTCGATCGGGGTGTGCCAGACCGGCGACATGGAGGACCACTTCCGGCTGGGCCGGGCGCTGGCCGACGGCATCGCCGCAACCCCCGGCCGCCGTGTGCTCCTGATCGCCTCCGGCGCCCTCTCGCACACCTTCTGGCCCCTGCGCGAGATCCGGGACCACGAGGCCGGCGACCCGCGCCATGTCTTCACCCCCCAGGCGAGGGCGGCCGACGAGGAGCGCATCGCCTGGCTCAAGGAGGGCCGCCACGCCAAGGTCCTCGACACCATGGACGAATTCTGGACGTACCAGCCCGAGGCGAGGTTCTTCCACTATCTGATGATGGCCGGCGCCCTGGGCGAGCGGGGGTGCGTGGCCCCGGCCCGCCAGTACGGCGCGTACGAGAACTCCGTCGGCACAGGCCAGGCCCACCTCTGGTTCGACCGCCCGGCCGACGGCTGGACCGGCACCGGCCCGGCCACGTCCGCCACCACCCCGTCCAGCCCCGCCTGAGGAGAGCCGACATGCCCGAGTACCGCCGCATCCTCCTCGACGGCGCGGTCGTGGAGACCGTCCGCGAGGGCGATGAACTCCGCACCGGCGACGGCCGCCGCGTCGCGATCCACGAGGCACACCACCTGCCTCCCGTGGTCCCCTCCAAGGTGATCGCGGTCCACCTCAACCACCGCAGCCGCGTCGCCGAGTTCCAGGTCCGGCTCCCCGCCGCCCCCACCTACTTCCACAAGCCGACCTCGGCCCTCAACTCCCACCGGGGCGCCGTCGTCCGCCCCGAGGGCTGCAAGTGGCTCAACTACGAGGGCGAGGTGGCCATCGTCATCGGGAAGACCACGCGGAACATCGCGCCCCAGCAGGCGGCGGAACACATCGCCGGGTACACCATCGCCAACGACTACGGGCTGCATGACTTCCGGGACACCGATGCCGGTTCGATGCTCCGGGTGAAGGGGTCCGACACCCTGTGCCCGCTGGGGCCGGGGCTGGTCACCGACTGGGACTTCCGCGGCAAGTACCTGCGCACCTACGTCAACGGCCGCCTGGCGCAGGACGGGTCCACCGACGAGATGGAGTGGGACATGCACTATCTCGTCGCCGACATCGCCCGCACCATCACCCTCCACCCCGGTGACGTCCTGCTCTCCGGCACCCCGGCCAACTCCCGCCCCGTACACCCCGGCGATGTGGTCGAGGTGGAGGTGGAGGGCCTGGGGCGGCTCACCAACCACATCGTCACCGGCCCGATCCCGATCCGCGGCGATGTCGGAGCGCAGCCCACCGAGTCGGAGGAGGTCCTGTCCACCGCCCTCGGCGGAGACTGGGAGTTCCGCGGCATCCGCCCGCCCGAGCGGCCCTGAGCACACCAGTTGCCCTGAGCGCACGAGCGGCCCTGAACAGAACCTCCGGCCCGACCGCCCGACCGCCCGACCAAGGAGTGGACCACATGGATCTGAATGCCTGGCTCGCCACGGCCGTGGCGTCGAACGCCGACTGGGCGAAGGGCTTCGGCCCCTTCCAGGCCCATCCGGCGCTGGCGGTCGACGACGACCGGTTCGCCGCCGCGTTCGAGGTCTTCACCGAGCGGCTCAAGGACAACTACCCCTTCTTCCACCCCCGTTACGCGGGTCAGATGCTCAAGCCACCGCATCCTGCGGCCGTCGTGGGCTACCTCACGGCGATGCTGATCAATCCCAACAACCACGCCCTGGACGGCGGCCCGGCCACCGCCGAGATGGAACGGGAGGCCGTCCAGCAGCTCGCCACGATGTTCGGCTACGACACCCACCTCGGCCACCTGACCACCAGCGGCACCATCGCCAACCTCGAGGCGCTCTTCGTGGCCCGCGAACTGCACCCCGGCAAGGGCGTCGCCTACAGCACCGAGGCCCACTACACCCACGGCCGGATGTGCGGTGTCCTCGGGGTGGAGGGCCATCCGGTCCCGGTGGACGACCTCGGCCGGATCGATCTCGACGCGCTGGAGCGGGTCCTGCGGACCGGGCGCGTCGGCACCGTCGTGCTCACCGCGGGCACCACCGGGCTCGGCGCCGTCGAGCCGATCCACGAGGCGCTGGCGCTGCGCGAGCGCTACGGCGTGCGCATCCACGTCGACGCCGCCTACGGCGGCTTCTTCACCCTGCTGGCCGGGGCGCCGGGCCCGGAGGGCCTGCCCGAGGAGCCGTGGCGGGCCATCGCCGAGGCGGATTCCATCGTCGTGGACCCGCACAAGCACGGCCTCCAGCCGTACGGCTGCGGCGCCGTGCTGTTCCGCGACCCCTCGGTGGGCCGGTTCTATCTGCACGACTCGCCGTACACGTACTTCACCTCAGAGGAGCTGCACCTCGGCGAGATCAGCCTGGAGTGTTCCCGCGCGGGCGCGGCGGCCGCCGCGCTGTGGCTCACCTTCCAGCTGATACCGCCCACGCGGGAGGGGCTGGGGCAGTCGCTCGAGGCGGGCCGGCGGGCGGCGCTGCGCTGGGCCGAACTGATCGAGAGTTCGGCGCACCTGGAGCTGTACCAGGCCCCGGAGCTGGACATCGTCAGCTACTTCCCGGTGACCGAGGCCGCCACGCTGTCGCAGATCGACGCGGCCAGCAGCCGCGTCCTCCAGGAGGGGATGACGGACGGCGATCCCGTCTTCGTGAGCACGCTCCGCGTCGGCGCCGATCGGCTCACGGCCCTGCATCCGAAGCTCGTCCGGGACGCCGACGGGGCCCGCGTCCTGCGGAGTGTGCTGATGAAGCCGGAGTCCGAGGGCTATGTCGACCAGCTCCACGAGCGTCTGGAGCGGCTCGCGCGCACGTGATGCCCCCATTGAACCCCTCAGCCCATCCGCGTCAGGAGCGTGACGGCATGACCAGCGTCCGAGGCTACTTCCCGCCCATGACCGCCACCGGCGCCGCGTCCCTCATCCCCGCCCCGCCGTGGCACTACTCCGGCGATCTGCTCACCATCGAGTACCGCACCGACCCCGCGCGGGTGCGTGAACTCCTGCCGGATCCGCTGGAGCCCGCCGAGGAGGACCCGGGGGCGGTCGCGCTGATCTGGGCCGACTGGCAGTCCTGCGCGGCCGGTGGACGGGAGCTGCTGGATCCGGTGCTCTCCCAGTACAAGGAGACCTTCGCGGTCGTCCGCTGTACGTACCGGGGCCGGACGTACTCCCGCTGCGTCTACATCTGGGTCGACAAGGACTTCGCGATCGCCCGTGGCCTGCACCAGGGCTATCCGAAGAAGCTCGGCTCCATCCACCAGACCCGCCCCCATCCGTACGGGCCCGCCCCGCGCGTCGAGCCCGGCGCCCGGTTCGGCGCGACCCTCGCCGCGGCCGACCGGCGCCTCGCCCAGGCCGTGGTGACCCTGCGCGAGCCCTCCGGGACCGGTGGCTTCGTCAACGGCCACCCGATGGCCCACCACCGCCGGCTGCCGTCGATCGAGAACGGCAAGGGCCTCGCCCTCGACGAGCTGATCGAGTCCGGCGCCGCCTCCTTCGAGGGCGGGCAGCCGTGGGTCGGCGACGCCGAGCTGGAGCTGTTCGACTCCCCCACCGAGGAGCTGGCCCGGCTGGAGGTCCGCGAGCCGATCGCCGCGTACTACCGCCAGGTCGGTGTGGTCTGGAACGGCGGCCGGCTGCTGGAGTCCGGCGCCCCGGGGGCCCGGTAGCGGCACCGGGCGGAACGGGGCCGACGGCGGCCACCGCCCGTGGCCCGCGCCCCGGTCTGCGACGATCTCCGCGTGGACTACCCGAACGACCAGGCCCGAGCGGTTCGAGGTCGCGCCGCCGAGACCGGTTGCGATGCTCACCCAGGACGCCATCCTGGACGCGCTCGGCCGGCGCGGTCCGGTGCCGCTCACTGCTGCGGGGAGGCGGTCAGGCGGGACGGACCACATAGGCGGCGCCCGCGTCCGCGGTGAAGGCCGTGACCCCCGGCTCCGGCCGGGTGGTGGCGACGGGTGCGTCCCCGGAGGTCACCCGCACCGCCTTCGCCGTGCGCAGCCGCGTCGGGCCTCCGGCCCCGGCCCTCAGCCGCGCCTCGCTCAGCGCGCCGCCCCGCCAGCTGACGTCCACGTCGAAACCGCCCCGCGCCAGCAGGCCCCGCACACTCCCGTCCGGCAGGTTCGGCGGGAGGGCGGGCAGCAGGTGCAGTTCGTCGTGCTGGCTCTGCAACAACCATTCGGTCACTCCGGCGCAGGCGCCGAAGTTGCCGTCGATCTGGAACGGCGGATGCAGATCGAAGAGGTTGGGGGCGGTGCGCTCGGGGGTGAGCAGATCGGCGAGCAGCTTGTAGGAGCGGTCCCCCTCCTGGAGCCGCGCCCAGAAGTTGATCTTCCAGGCGAGCGACCACCCGGTCCCCGCGTCACCGCGCTGTACGAGGGTGGTGCGGGCGGCGGCGAACAGCTCCGGGGTGCGCGTCCGGCTGATCTGGTTGCTCGGATGCAGCCCGTACAGATGGGAGACATGGCGGTGCTGCTGCTCGGGGGCGCCCGCGTCCCAGTCCTGCTGCCACTCCTGGAGCTGGCCCCGCGCGCCAACCTTCATCGGGGCGAGCCGTCCGCGCGCGGCGAGCACCTGGTCCCGGAAGGCGGCGTCGGTGCCGAGGAGGTCGGCGGCCGAGGCCACCGCGCCGAACAGGTCGCGCAGCAGCTGCATGTCCATCGTCGGCCCGGCGCACAGCGAGCCGCCGCCCCCGCCGTGGTGGGCGTTCTCCGGGGAGACGGAGGGGCAGGTGACCAGCGCGCCCGTGGTCGGGTCGGTCACCAGCGCGTCGAGGAAGAACTGGGCGGCGCCCTTGAGGACGGGGTAGCGCGCCCGCAGCTTCGCCGTGTCGCGGGTGTAGCGATAGTGCTCCCAGATGGCCATGGACAGCCAGGCGCCGCCCATCGGCCACATGCCCCAGAACGCGCCGTCCACGGGCGCCGTGCCGCGCCAGGCGTCGGTGTTGTGGTGGGTGACCCAGCCGTTCGCGCCGTACTGGGTGCGCGCCGTCGACTGCCCGGCCACGGCGAGCTCGTCGAGCAGCGCGAAGACCGGCTCCCAGCACTCCAGGAGGTTGGCGGGGGCAGCCGGCCAGTAGTTCATCTCCGTATTGATGTTGATGGTGTACTTCGAGCCCCAGGGCGGGCTCGTCAGGTCGTTCCAGATGCCCTGGAGATTGGCCGGCTGGGTGCCGGGGCGGGACGCGGCGATGAGCAGATAGCGGCCGTACTGGAAGTGCAGCTCGATCAGTTGCGGGTCGCCGCCGGAGGCGAAGCGGGCGACGCGCTCGTCGGTGGGCAGGGCCGCCGCGTCGCTGGTGCCCACGTCCAGCGAGGTACGGCGGAACAGCGCGCGGTGGTCCTCGACATGGCGGCCGCGCAGCTGTCCGTACGGGCGGTTCGCCGCCGGGTTGAGGTCCGCCGCCGCCCGGCCCACCGCGTCGCCATGGGCGTTCTCCCAGTTCACATAGGTGGTGCCGATGGCCACCAGAACGGTGGCCGCGTCGGCGCCCCGGACGGTGACGGTCCCGCCCGCGCTGGTGGTGGTGCCGCCCTCGGCGAGCACCCGCACCAGCGCGCGGAACCCCACCGCGCCGTCCACGCCGCCCGTGGCGTCGCCGGTCCCGTCGAGCGCGGCGGTGAGCGGGTCGGGCGAGGACAGGGAGGTGTGCAGCGGGCTGTCGAACGTGGCGCCGAAGGACAGGGCGCCCTTCTTCGACGCGGACAGCCGGACGACGATGACGCGGTCGGGAGCGCTGGCGAACGCCTCGCGGGTGTAGGTCACACCGTCGCGGGTGTACGTGGTGGTGGCGATCGCCGAGTCCAGGTCCAGCTCCCGCCGGTAGCCGGACACCGTGCCGCCCGTCGGCAGCGTCAGGAGCAGATTGCCGACGGTCTGGTACTGGGCCTGGCCGCCGGGCACACCGAGGAAGTCGGAGTTGATCAGCGTCTCGGCCTCGGGCCACTTGCCGTCGAAGACGAGCTGCCGGATGCGGGGCAGGGCGGCAAGTCCCTTGTGGTTGTCGTAATTCCGCGGCCCGCCCGCCCAGACGGTGTCCGCGTTGAGCTGGAGCCGCTCGGTCTCGGTGCCCCCGAACACCATCGCGCCGAGCCGTCCGTTGCCCAGCGGCAGTGCGCTCAGCCAGTCGGCGGCGGGCGCGCGGTACCACAGCGCGAGCGGCCGGTCCGCCGCCTGGTGGCCGCCGTGCCGAGCGGCGTGGGCGGACCCGGCGGCCAGGCCAGTGGCGGCGAGGCCCGTGGTGGTCGTGGCGGCGAGGGCCATGAACCGCCGGCGCGGGACGTCGGGGGTCACTTGGCCACGCCCATGGCGTAGGTGATGCCACCGAGGAGGTGCTGCCGGAAGGCGGGCTCGGCGTAGGACTCCTTGGTGTGCCCGAGGCCGGTGTAGAAGGCCCGGCCGCCCTTGTACGCCTGGTACCAGCTGATGGGGTGGTCGCCGTTCATGGTGCCGCCGCTGTACGAGGACTCGTCCAGCGCCGCGAGCACGTGCACGGTGGCCGTACCGCGCGGATTGGTGCGGTAGTTGTACCACTCGTCGGTGCGCACCCAGGTGTTTCCGAGGTGGGCCGTCGCCGGGTGGGCGTGGTCCTCGACTTTCACCGTGGCCTGCTGGATCGCCGGGTGGGACTGGAACCAGGCACCGCACAGGCCGCCGTAGAACGGCCAGTCGTACTCGGTGTCGGCGGCGGCGTGCACCCCCGCGTAGCCACCGCCCGCCGCGATATAGCCCTCGAAGGCCGTCTGCCGAGCCGCGTCGAGGACGTCGCCGGTCGTGGACAGGAAGACCACGGCGGCGTAGCGGGCAAGGTTGCCGGGGGTGAAGGCGGCGGCGTCCTCGGTGGCGTCGACGGCGAACCCGGCCTGGGTGCCCAGTTGCCGGATGGCGGCGATGCCGTCGGGGATGGAGTCGTGCCGGAAGCCCGCCGTCTTGGAGAACACCAGCACCCGGCCCGCCTTCGGGCGCCTGCGGACGGGCGCGGCCCACGCGGGCGCGTTCGCCGCGGTGATCAGGACGGCACCGGCCGCGGCCTTCATCACGGAGCGGCGCGGGGCGGGGCCGGGGACGGGCGGGTCGGGACGTTTCCTGTGCACGGGGAACCTCCGGGGAGAAGTGTGATTCTCAAAGGGGGTTGGGCACAGCGCGCGCCGTCGCGCCTGGGGCGCCGCACGGATGCGAGCCTCGGTGAGGGGGGATGGACCGCGTCCGTTGAGCGTAAGGGGACCGTACCGAGTCGGCCCCACTTTGCAAAGCCCGTTGACAAAATCCTGTGCCCAGTCATCATCGCTCCCCTGCCGATGGCTGCGGCGACATGGCGCACGGCCTTCTCGGCCACCTGGTCACCGCGTGAAGGTGCAGTCGTCCAGATCGAAGAGGTTGCCCTGGCCGGGGGAAGCACCGATATGCGGCTCCGCCGCGTGGCCCGCCGCGGGCGTCACGATCTGTCGGACACCCCCTGGCCATGGCCCGCCGACATGAAAAGCTCGTCGGCGAAGGGCACGGGCTCGGGACGGGAACATGTGGTGCCGACCGGCAGCGAGACCCGCTCCCGGACGGCGTCGAGCAGGGTGAGCATCACGTCCAGGACATGCCGGGCGAGCTCGGCGGAGGTCCGGTGCGGACGGCCCTCCGCCAGCGCCCGGGCCATGTCGGCGAGGCCGTAGCCCCGGGCGGAGCCCAGGTATCCGGCCGACGGCGCCAGCGGCTCCCAGGTGCCACCGCGCCAGAGCTCCACCGGGCCGTCGAAGGTGTTGGGGTCGGGCACCGACAGCGAGCCCTCACTGCCGTGGACTTCGATGCGCGGCAGCCGGGCCGCGTGCACATCGAAGCTCATCAGCAGTGTGGTGAGCGCGCCGCCTCGATGCTCCAGAACCCCCGTGACATGGGTGTCCACCTCCACCGCGAAGCGTCCGCCCGCGCGCGGCCCGCTGCCGATACTCCGCTGCGCGCGCGGCCGGGAGGCCGCCCCGGTGACCCGGACCACCGGGCCCAGCAGGTGTACCAGGGCGGACAGATAGTACGGGCCCATATCCAGCAGCGGCCCGCCGCCGGGCCGGTAGTAGAACTCCGGGTCCGGATGCCACACCTCGGGTCCGGCGGTGGCCATGAAGGCGGTGGCCGCGACCGGTGTGCCGATGAGCCCGTCGTCCACGGCCCTGCGCGCGGTCTGGGTGCCCGGGCCGAGCACGGTGTCCGGCGCGCAGCCGACCCGTAGCCCCGCTCGCCCGGCCGCGCCCAGGATGGCGTCGGCCTCCTCGCGGGTGCCGGACAGCGGCTTCTCGCCGTACACATGCCGGCCCGCGGCGAGCGCGGCCAGCGCCACCTCGGCGTGCGCCGCCGGGATGGTCAGGTTGAGTACGGCGTCGACGTCCTCGCGTGCCATCAGCTCGCCGGCCGACGCGGCGACGGCCACGCCCTTCGCGGTCTCGGAGGACGCCTCGGCGGTTTTGGCCGCGGCTTCGGCGCGGGCCCGGTTGAGGTCGGTCACGGCGGTCAGGCGCAGTCCCGGCAGCCGCGCCAACGTGTCCAGATAGGCCCCGCTGATCTTCCCCGCCCCGACCAGCCCTATCCTCAGCGGCTCGCCCACAGTGGTCCCCTCCCGGTCAGCCCCCGTGCCTGCGGCGCCCATCTGCTCGTCTCGTTCGTCGTCACGGCCTCTGCACGCTCCCGGTTGAGGGGGCCAGACGGTGCAGGTCCTCGATGTCGCCGGGGTCGCGGCCGCGCAGCAGCGGGGCGAGGCAGCCCTGAGACGCCGTCAGGAAGGTGCGTACGGTAGTGATGCGGAGCTGGTCGCCGCGCTCCTCCGCCCGGGGGGCCTGGGCCAGTGGGAGGTGCGGCTCGCGAGGTGCGGACATACGCTCCCATTCCCATAGCCGAATGGCGATCGTCCATTTGAACGTAAGGAGGGTTCAGGGGCGGTGTCAATGACCGTACCGGGATCCGGCCGGACCCGGGCGCCCGGCGGTGTGCGGAGGCTCAGTGCTCCCCGAGGCGCTTCAGCAGCGTCCGCAACGAGTGGGCCGCCTCGGTGACATGGGCGGCGATCTCGCTCAGCCGGGCGTCGTCCATGCGGCTGCGCGGCGCCGAGCAGCTGATCGCGTCGCCGCCGCCGCACCCGGTGCCGAGCGGGACCGCCACACAGCGGATGTCCACCGAGCTCTCGCCCTCGTCCGCCGCCCAGCCGCGCTTGCGGGCATCGGCGAGCGCGCTTGGCCAGGTAGACAACATCCGTGTGGTCCAGCCGCCCGAGGTGGACGGCCTCGCCCGTCTCCTCGGCCAGCAGGTCGAGCACGGGCCCGGCGATCCCGGCCAGGTCGTCGCTCTCCAGATAGGCGGTGCCGGTCAGCAGCGCCTTGAGGCCGAGGCTGTAACGCGTTCCGGACGGGTCGGTCTCCACCCAGCGGCGGGACTCCATGGTGCGCAGCACCGCGTGCAGGCTGCTCTTGGGCACGGACAGGGTGCTCGCCATGTCGGCGAGCGAGAGCCGGGCGCCCTCGGTCACGGCAAGCCTATGTTCCGTTACTCCAACGCCATTCGGCCTTCTGAACGCTTCGCATCGGGCGGGGGCTCCCCACGGAAGGAACGTGAGATGGCGCAGAGCCCCGGCACCTCGCGCCGGACCTTTCTGACCCGCACGGCCGCGTGCGTCGCCCTGGGCGCCGGGGCCCTCGCCTCGGCGTCAGGCCGGGCGGCCTCACCCGCCCGACCGGATCGGCTCCGACTTCTACCCGGTGGCCGGTGCGTACGACTCCGGCGACCGCGCCGTGGTCGACCGCCACATGGGGTGGCTGGCCCAGGCCCGTACCGGTGTGCTCGTCACCAGCTGGTGGGGACGGGGCGGCTACGAGGACCAGCGGGTGCCGCTGCTCCTGGACGCGGCGGCCGCACACGGGCTCGAGGTGGCCTGGCACCTCGAGCCGTACGCCGGACGCACCAGACCACGGACGTGTCAAAGGTGGCGCACTTCGGCGGCATGTACACCTACGACGCCATCGCCGCGGGCGACAATCCGCAGTGGGCCGGTCCGGCCGCGTACTGCCGCGACCGCGGCATGGTCTGGGCGCCGTCCATCGGCCCCGGCTACATCGACGACCGCGCGGTGCCCGGCAACACCACGCCCACCCTGGAGCGCGCGGACGGCGCCGGCGCTGAGCTACCGGACCTACGACGGGGCGTACGGGCGGACGGGCCGCGCGGCCGAGACGGCCTATCTCGACCGCACCGCGTACTGGGTGGGCCGCTTCGAGTCCGCCGCCCGCCGCCGCTGAGGCCGCCGGGCGGACGCGCCGGGCGGACTGGCCGCGAAGGAACGAGCGCGCCCGCCGGCCGAGGCACGGGGCGGGTGTGCGGCACCCCCGGATCATCCGCATAGGCTGGGACCCTGTCAGGACAACAGCGGCAACGGGGGACACGATGCGGAAAGAGGCGGTTCGGTACCTCCACTGCCCGTACTGCTCCGGCGCCATGACGATGACCGACGGCACGCTGCGGTGCTCGCAGGGGCACAGCTTCGACGTGGCGAAGCAGGGGTACGTCAATCTGCTGCGTGGCGCCGCCAAGTTCAGCGCGGACACCGCCGCCATGGTGGCGGCCCGCGCGGAGTTCCTGGCCGCCGGTCACTACGCGCCGATCGCCGGGGCGCTGGCCGCGCTGGCGCGCGAGACGGCACCGGAGGCCACGGGCGGGGACCCCGGCTGTGTCGTGGACATCGGCGGCGGCACGGGCTATCACCTCGCCCGGGTGATGTCGGAGTTCCCGGACTCCGAGGGGATCCTGCTCGACATCTCCAAGTTCGCCGCCCGCCGGGCCGCGCGGGCGCACCCCCGGATCAGCGCGGTGGTGGCCGACGCCTGGGACGGGCTGCCGCTCGCCGACGGGGCCGCGTCGGTGGTCCTCAATGTCTTCGCACCGCGCAATCCGGCCGAGCTGCGGCGGATTCTGCGCCCTGAGGGTGTGCTGCTGGTGGTGACGCCCCGGCCGGATCATCTACGGGAGCTGGTGGCGGCGCTGGGGCTGCTGCGGGTGGGCGAGCAGAAGGACGAGCGGCTGGCGGACCGGCTCTCGGCGCATTTCACCGAGGTGGCCCGCGAGCGGTCGCGGAGCACCATGACCCTGGACCACAAGGCCCTGCCGCAGCTGGTGGGGATGGGCCCCAACGCCTGGCATCAGCAGAGCGAGCGGCTGGAGGAGCGCATCGCGCGGCTGCCCGAGCCCTGCGATGTGACGCTGTCCGTCACGCTCACGGCGTACCGCCCGCTGAGCTGACGCCCGGTCGCCACCGGACTCCACAAGGGGCCCTCACGTCCAGACGGTGTATCCGCCGTCCACGCGGATCGCCTCGATACCGCTGATGTACCGGGCGCCGCAGCGGTCCTGGGGCAGGACGAGCTGGGGCCCGCGCGGTCGAGCGGAGTGTCGTCGATGGTGACCGCGAGCAGGACCGGGGCACGGCCGAAGTCCGGGTCGATCGGCCCAGGACAGCAGCGCACGGTGGCCGTCCGCCCCGTGTACGGCGATCAGGAGGCGCAGCCGGTCCGCTCATCGAGGGCTCGGTTGACGACCGGACCGCAGGCGCCAGAGCCGACCGCCATGGACGAGCGTCGCGGCACCCAGGAGGAGGAACGCGCCGCTCGCCACCGCCAGCAGCGCCCAGACCACGGCCTCCCGGTGCGGTACGTCCGCCGCGTACGACCAGCGCACCAGGAAGTTCGTGGTGGCGGCCACCGGAAAGATGTAGACCCACAGCCCGGTGTGGAAGGACCGCTCGCGGAGGGTCGGCAGCAGGAACGCGACCAGGGCGAGGGTGAAGAAGAGGATGCCGGAGAACCCGTAGCCGACCCCGTCCAGGCGGCCCCCGTGCGCGGCGAGCCAGGCGCTGCCGCCGACGGCGGGCGGGATGATCAGGACGGTGAGGGTGGGCCGGGCCGGTGGCGGCAGCGGACTGCTGGTGACCAGACTGCCGAGGATGACCGTCCCGAAGGCCAGCCAGTACAGAACCCCCACGGCGAAGGCCGCCGCCGCCACCTCGGGAAGGCGCAGCGCCGACGCGGTGATGCTCGCGATGAACGGCCCGGAGGAGACCGGCAGCAGATAGCCGGGGTGCAGGACGGTCTCGCTGAGGGTGCCGGTGAGCCAGTGGGCGAGCAGACGGGCGGCCACCAGCGCGGCCGCCACGAGGAAGACGGCGTAGGCCCAGCGGGCCCCGTCCTGGCCGAAGCGCGAGAAGTGGCCGGTGATGAGCATGCCGATGATGGGGACGTACGCGAGGGCGAACCCCTGGCCCGGGTGGCGCAGATCCTCGCGCAGATTCCGCCACCGGGCCCCGCCGTGGCGTACGTACGCGGCCAGCAGCACGACCCAGATCAGCCCGCTGACCGCGTACAGCGCATCGCTGATCTGGATCCACGCCGACACCGCGGAGGCCGCCGCCTGCCAGGCCCCGCCGAGGCCCGCCGAGCCCAGCGAGATCGCCAGCAGACTGATGCTCGCGCTTCGCGGATCACGGGAGGCGGGGGGTGTGCGGGGCGGGGATTCGATCGAAGTGGCGGAGGCCATGAGTGGTCCCAGGAGTTGACGGAGTCACGGAGTTGATGGCGTGACGTAATGGTCTAAATTTTTAGACGCTTACGTTATAGCATGCACAGCCACCGAGGTGTAAGTCTCATTCACCAATAGACCATGTGCTACGATGGCTGGGTGGCCAGAGAAGAATCGGACTCCGGGCGGCGCGTCCCCGCGACCGCCGAGGCGATCGTGGACCTGCTCAACTCCCGGCCGCACGGCCCCGCGTTCCCGGAGACGCTCCAGGACCCCGAGACGGCGAGCGCCGTCCTGCGGCCGTTCGGCCAGCCCGCCGCGGAGAGACCATCACCGCAGCGCATGGCCAGGATCCGCGGTCTGCGCACGACCCTCATGGACATCATCACCGCGCCTGACGACGCGGAGGCGGCACCCGGCTGGGCACAGCTGGCCGAGCGCGCGTCTCCCGTCACGCTGCGGCAGGACTTCTCCGAGCCCGGGAAGGTGCGGCTGCGACAGGTGGGTGGCGATCCCGTGCTCGGTGGCATCACCCTCGCGGTGGCGGAGCTCATCTCCGACGGCACCTGGCCACGCATCCGCATCTGCGCCAATGACCGCTGCGACCACGCGTTCTACGACACCACGCGCAGCCGCACCCAGCGCTGGCACGCGTACGACACCTGTGGCAACAAGAGCAACGTGGCCGCGTACCGGGCCCGGAAGAAGGCCCGGCCCGGCGGCTGACGGCGAAACCGCGTTGCGGCTGACCGCGAAACCGCCCGGCGGCCGTCCCGAGAGCCGCCGGGCGGAGCAGACCGCGGGGAAGGGTCAGTTCGCCTGCCACCAGCCGGTGACGGCCTTGGCGTAGTCGTCCGCGCCTTCCTCCCAGACGAAGTGACCCACATCGATGATGTCGAGCCTGCTGTTCGGCAGGCGTTCGTGCAGATACTCGGCGTTCGCGAGCGGCACCACCGGGTCGTGGCGGCCCGCGATCACCTGGACCGGCGTCTCGATGCCGGGCAGCAGCCCGCTCAGCACCGGCAGTTCGTCGGGGTACGCGCGGACGTACGGCATCTGGTCGACGAACCGCTGGCCCGTATAGGCCGCGAGGTAGTCCTCGCGCACCACCTCCGGCAGCTCATAGCCCTCGATGTTGGCAATCGCGGCCGTCATGATGTCCTTGGGGCCCAGGGCCCGGTACGGGGCCAGGTCCTCGGCGTGCACCCACTCGTCCAGCACCCCGCCCAGTTGCAGCGGGACCGCCGCGCCACCGGTGCCCACGACCGCGCTGCGGAACCGGTCCGGGTGCTGGGCCGCGGCGAACAGCACCGCGCTGGTGCCGATGTCCGGGCCCACGACATGCGGTTTCGCCAGCCCGAACGCATCGGCCAGCCGCACGATGAACTCGCCCATCGCCTTCGGCGACAGCAGGTCCTCGCGGAGTTCGGAGTGCCCGAACCCCGGCAGGTCCACCGCGATCAAGTGGGCGTGTTCGGCCAGCCGCGACCAGCCGGCGTCGTAGGCGTACAGGCTCTCCGGCCAGGGGCTCAGCAGCAGCGCCTCGTGCTCATGGGGCTTGTCGCTCTCGGCGTACCGGATGGACAGTCCGTCGACCGTCCGGAACCGGGTCTTGATCTCGCTCATGTCCTTGTCCTTTCGTGATCCATGGGGTGTTTCAGCTGAGCGGGACGTCCAGGACCGCCTTGCGGTGGCTGAACGTCTCCAGTGAGTAGCGGCCGTGGTAGCTGCCCATGCCGCTCTCCCCGACACCGCCGAACGGCAGGGTCGGCAGGGTCAGATGGAAGACCGGGAAGCCGAAGTTGACGGCGCCCGAGGAGGTTTCGGCGATCAGCCGGGCCCGGGTGGTGTCGTTCTCGGTGAAGGCGTAGAGCGCGAGCGGCTTGTCGCGGTCGTTGATGAAGGCGATGGCCTCGGAGAGGTCGGCGACGGTCAGGATGGGCAGGATGGGGCCGAAGATCTCCTCCTGCATCACCGGCTCGTCCGGCTTGACGTCCAGCAGCACGGTCGGGGCGATGTACTTCTCGGCGCGGTCGCTCTGCCCGCCGACCACGGTGCGGCCGGAGCCGAGCAGCGCGGTCAGCCGGTCGAAGTGGCGCTCGTTGACGATGCGTCCGAAGTTCCCGGCGGCCCGCGGATCGGCCCCGTACAGCCGCTCGATCGCCTGGGCCAGGGCGGGCACCAGCGCCTGGGCCGTGTCCGGGTCGGTGAGGACGTAGTCGGGGGCGACACAGATCTGCCCGGCGTTGGAGAACTTGGTGGCCGCGATGCGTTCGGCGACCGTGGCGAGGTCGGCGTCGCGGTCGACGAAGACCGGGGACTTGCCGCCGAGTTCCAGGGTGACGGGGGTCAGATGCTCGGCCGCCGCGCGCATCACGATCCGGCCCACGGTGCCGTTGCCGGTGTAGAAGACGTGGTCGAAGCGCTGGGCCAGCAGCGATGTCGTCTGTGCGACACCGCCCTCGACCACGGCGGTGGCCTCGGTGTCGAGATGGGCCGGAAGGAGCCGGGCCAGCAGTGCGGAGGTCCGCTCGGCGAGTTCGGAGGGCTTGATGACCACCGCGTTGCCGGCCGCCAGCGCGGCGGCGACGGGGGTCAGCAGCAGATAGATCGGATAGTTCCAGGCCGAGAGGACCAGGGCGACGCCGAGGGGGTCGAACTCGGTGCGGGCCGTGGTCCCCTCCGGCAGATGGGAGACGGTGACCTCCGCGGGCTGCGGGGCGAGCCACTCCTCCAGGTGCTCGAGGTAGTCGTCGATCTCGCGAACCGTGATGTCGATCTCCGACTGGTCGACCTCGGCGCGGTTCTTGCGCAGATCGGCCCAGAGGGCGTCGGCGATGGCGTCGCGGTTCTCGGTCAGCAGCGCGCGCAGCCGGGTGAGCTGCTCGCGGCGCCAGGCGAGGGGTTTGGTGCGGCCACCGCGGTGGGTCTCGCGCAGCCGCGCCACGAGCGCGGCGGCGTCGGCCTCGGTGAAGGCGGGGTGGGTGAGGGTCATGGGGCGTCCGTTCTCCGGCGCCCGGCCACGGCGGGCGCGGGTGCTCGACGTAAGCGTCTTTCTGATTTAGACGCTTACGTTGTAGCACACGCAACCGCGGGCTTGTAATCCTCTTCAGTTGATAGACCATGTTCCGAGGCGCTCGCCGACCAGGCGGCGCCCCGGCGCTCACCGCACCCCGGCCGTCACAGCGCGGCGTGGGCGGGGACCTGACGGACCTCCGTGCCGTGTCCTTGCCTGCGGACCCGGACGGCCTCCCAGCCATCGGGGGGCTCCGGGCCGACGCGGTACGCGATGACCGGCTCACTGGCGCGCCGGGTCACCTCGCACACCCGCACCTGCCCCCGCGGGGCGAGCGCCAGCAACCGGAAACATCGGTCGGCCGCCTCCCCCATCACCCTCGGGGCGGCATCGGTCTCCCCCGGCCGGAACAGCAGATAGGCGTCTCCCGTGACCACGGCGACATGGAGACACGCGGGGCCGGGACCCCTGAGCGCGGGACCGGCGGGACCCATGCCGCGGCCCGCGAAGCGGTCGCGCATCGCGAACGCCGCCCGTACCGCCCGGGCCGCGTCGTCCTCGCTCGTCTCGGGGTGGCCGAACAGCGCAGAGAAGACCGGCCCGGCCGCATGGGCCATGGTCCCGCCGAACCGTGCGACCTCCTCGCGGACCACCCGCTCGGCCTCCCGCAGCGCGTCCTGGACGCTCGACGGATCGTGGCCCTGGCCCTCCAGCGCGTGCCGCACCCACACCAGGCTGATCCGCTTGTGCTCCACGGTGAACTCGCTCAGCCGCCGTGGCCGGGTGGTACGCCCGCCCACTGCGGCGAGACCCGCCCTGCCCTGGGCCGGGGCGGCCGGGGCCTCGCGCGCCGCATCGGGCCTGGGCAGGGGCGTCACATCGCCCAGCCCGGCGCCGTCGACCGGCGCGGGAGGGGACGGAGGGTCGAGCTCCGGGTCATGGGCGAGGATCGCCCGCTCCAGCTTCTGCATCTCGCGGGTGGGTTCGAGGCCGTACCGCTCGACCAGTTCCACGCGGCGGTGGCGGTAGGCGGCGAGCGCCTCGGTCTGCCGTCCGCAGCGGTACAGCGCCAGCATGAGCTGACAGCTCAGGCGCTCCCGCGTCGGCTCGGCGGCGGCCACCGCCTGGAGCTCCCCCAGGACCGCGTGGTGACGGCCGCACGCCAGCTCGGCCTCGAAGAGGTCCTCCTGGGCGTTGAGCCGGCTGTTCTCCCACGCGGTCAACTCGGGCCAGACGAGGCCGTCCTCGACGAGGTCCGCGAGCGCGGGCCCCCGCCACAGCCCCAGGGCCTCCCGCAGCACCCGCGCGGCCGACTCATAGGAGCCGGCGGCCACCTCGGCCCGGCCGCGCTCCACCGCGCGCCGGAAGCGGAGCAGATCGACGGCGTCGGGGTCCACCCGCAGCCGGTACCCCGGGGCGTCGGTCACCAGCGTGGCCCGCCCCTCGGAGCCGGGTTCGCAGGACAGGGTCCGGCGCAGGTCACGGACCGCGTTCTGGAGCATCTTCCGGGCGGTGAGCGGGGTGTCGCCGGGCCACAGGGCGGCCAGTAACCTGCTCGTGGCCACCACGCTGTTGGCGTGGATGAGCAGATGGGCGAGCGCCCCACGCTTGATCACTCCGCCCAGCGGCACCGGCACTCCGTCATCGAGCACCTCGAGGGGGCCGAGCAAGTGGAAGTCCACGGAACCTCACCTTCTGTCTGGATGCGCGTGTCCCCGTGTGTCCCCCGTGTGCTTTGCGTTCCCCGCGTTTCTCGCGCCCCCGCGTTCCCTGTGGCCCCCGAGCCCGTCTCCAGGGCGTCGGCCATCGCGAGCCGCAGCAGTTGCAGGCGATGGGTGGCCCCCGTCTTCGCACGGATGCGTCGCATATACGTGTCGACGGTGTGCGGGCTGAGGCCCAGAGCGCGCGCCACGGAGGGGTAGGTGTGCCCCTCCAGAACGCGGTCCAGCACCTCGCGTTCGCGGTCGCTGAGTAAGTCCAGCGGTTGACGGGCGGGCCGTCCGGCCCTCATCGGCCCGACGGCAGAGCCTTGCCGTGCAGGCCCCAGCCGGTGTCGTCCTCGCCGGGCGACTTGGCGCCGGCCGCCGCCAGGGGCGCGGCGTCCATGGCGACGGCGAGCGGGCGAGGGCCACGGGTGCCGGTGCCGGCTCGGTCGTGTGCGGCCGTACTCAGGAAGAGCGAGAGGGCCGGTGCGGCGATCGCGGTCATGACGGCGGTGAGGAGCAACGTACGCATTCTGGCCTCCGGTGGAAGAGATCCGGTGTGGGAGTCGGCCCTGGGCTCGGATGGCTCGATCATGGCTCGCCCCCGGCCCGCGCACCACGCGTTCCGCCGCTCACCAAGGTGCCAGGCAACAAAACGAGGGGGGAGCATAAGGGAAGGAATGGGACTCTTCGGTCGTCCGGTACCGTCCTGATCAGGCCTCCATGGCCCATGGCCGCCCCCGCATGGGCGCGATCACGGTGTGGCGTGGAGCACCAACAGCAGCAACCGGCACGGCGCCCAGGCTTCGGAGAGCGTGCAGGAATGGCGTGCGGGCACGAAGACCATCTCCCCGGCGCGCAGCCGCAGTTCGACTCCCCCGCCCTCGGGGTCCGCCGGGCCCGGGCCCTCGACGCGGCAGCGCGCTCCGCCGCTCAGCGGGAAGAGCAGGGCGTCGGCGCCGACGCGCCCGAGGGGGAGCGCCGTCCCGGCCGGCAGCAGCCGTTCGTACGCCTCGACGGGGTAGCCCATGACATGGCCCAGTTCGGCGGCCAGTCGGCGGGCGGGCGCACCGAGCGGAGCGGGCCGCCACTCCGTGTCCGCCACTTCCCCGCCGTACGTCCCGTCAAGGCTCGGCAGTACGGTGTGGGCGCGCTCGGGCCAGACCACCGCGGGGCCCCTGTCCTGGTACGTCGACAGGCACAGCGCCAGGTCACGGAGGAAGAGTTCCCAGTCGGTATCGGACACCCTTGCCCTTCGCTCTCGAATGGGCCGCCGGAGGTGTCGTCCTCGGAACCCCCCGCGCAGGCGGCTGCCCATCCTCGCCCGCCGACGCCCCGGGGTGCCAGTCCCGTACCGGCGGTCCCGTACCGGCGTGACAAACACATTCGGCCAGGACGGGTGGGGTCGCGGTGACGGACACTTTCCGCCAGAACGCATGAGGCCGCGACGGCGCACCACCGTCGCGGCTCCACCTCCCCGCCCACTGCCGGACGGGCGCCGATTACCGGGCGGCCTCGCCGACCCCGGTGTCCGGTGCGCTCTCGTCGTGGTCCAGCAGACCGGCGCGGGCGGCGAGGACTCCGGCCTGGAACCGGCTCACCGCACCGAGGGTGTCCATGATGTCGGCGACATGCTTGCGCGTGGTGCGCAGCGACATCCCCAGTCTGCGGCCGATCGCCTCGTCCTTGTAGCCCGCCGCGAGCAGGCGCAGGATCGTTCCGTCCAGCTCTTTCGCCACGGATTCCAGACCGTCGACGGCGGCGTCGGAGAAGGGCCGGGCATGGGCCCAGGCGTTCTCGAAGACCGAGCAGAGATAGCTCACGACGGACGGCTCGCGCACGATCACCGCCCCCAGGCTTCCGTCCCGGTCGGGGATGAACGCCAGGTCCCGGTCGAAGACGATCAGGCGGCCGAAGGGATCGTGGACGGTGCGGTATTCGGCGCCCAGGCCGGACATGACGGCCACGTACGCCTGGCTCGGCGCGTTGAACCTGGCCGTGTGGTTGTAGAGGGTGCGCATCCGCACCCCCCGGGCGAGCAACGCCGTGTCCCGGCTGATCGCCTCCTCCAGCACCTCCGGCGCCCGCCCGCCGCCGGGCTGGCTGCTCAGCACCTCCTCCTGGCACTCGTTGGAGGCGCGGTTCAAGGCGGCGCGGACCTCGTCCAGATGGCCGATCACCTCGATGCTCCCGGCGGTGTGCCGACGGCTGCCCTCGAGGAAGTGGGCCCGCAGTCGGCCGAACTCGACACGGATCTGGTCGAGTTGGCGCCGCCGCTCCTGGAGGGACTCCTGGATCGGGGCGGTGAGCGCGGCTGCGGCCAGGTCGGGGTCGACGGGTACCAGGAGCGCCGGGTCCTTCGAATGGGAGCGCAGCAGACCCAGTTCCTTCAGCCGGTCGACCGCCGCGTCAAGCTCTTCCCCGGGGATTTCCAGCTCGGATAATGTGCACAGGAATTTTCTGGTCACCTGCTGGAACCGCAGTATGCAGGAATACACCGCGACTTCGGTGTCGCTCACATAGGAGGAGCCGCAAGCGGCCCGCTGGAGGGGCAGCTTCACAGGCTCTCCCCTCGTCCGTCTCGTCCGTCGAGGGCTCTTTTCGAGAAGCCATCGGACGGGAATCCGACATCGGACAGCCGGTGTCTCTGCAACATTTCGCTTTCTTTTCTCTTCTCCCACTGGGTCCGGTCAGAAGCGCTCTGGTGTGACAGACGTCCATCGCCGCGGGCGGGTTCACTCGCGCCCCGCCCCGGTGTGCGAGGCCGTCCCCAGGAGTGCGGCCACGGCCGCCGTATGTCCGTCGAAGGCCAGCGTGACCGGTGCGTCGAGGACCTGCCATCCGGCCGTCTCGGGCATCGGCGCGGCCTCGGGCAGGGTCGCGGCGTCGCGCACCGGCAGCAGGGCGAAGACCTCGAGGGTGTCGCGGGTGGAGTGCACGTCGAAGAGGCGGACCCGCCCCGGATCGGCCGCCAGGCCGGTCTCCTCCCGCAGCTCCCGCACGGCGCCCTCCCGCCAGGTCTCCCCGACCTCCACATAGCCGCCGGGCAGCGCCAGCCGCCCCAGGGCGGGCTCGATGGCCCGGCGCACCACGACCACCCCGAGCCGGCCTGACAACGTTGCCACGGGCTGTAGGACCACCGCCGCGGGCAGTGGGTTGCGCCATTGGGTCTCACCGCAGCCGGAGCAGTCCCGCGGCCACCCGGCCTCCTCGGCGAAGGCGGTACCGCAGTAGGAACAGTGTGTGACGCGGCGTCCACGCGTGTACCCCATGAGCCTCCCACTCCGCTTCCTCGGCATGCGGCAGCAGGCAACATACAACAACCGGGCCGCCGCACCAGGGGGAATGCCCGTGACCGGCCCGGCTCCGCCCGGGCCCCGGCGGGCCCCGGGGACCGACGGCCCGGGGAAAGCTCCGGTCATCGCGCGGTCATTTCCCCAACCGCCGCCGCCGTTTTCACAGTTCCCGGCGAATTCCGTCCGATCCCTACAGTTGTCCGCGTGCTGAATCGACTTCTCCCCGCTTCGGGGCCGGGACGCGTGCTGGCCTTGGCGACCCTCTTCCTCACCATGGGACAGGGCGCCTTCATGACGTGTTCAGCGCTCTATTTCACCACGGTGGTCGGAATTTCCGTGCCCCAATTGGGACTCGGGCTGACCATTGCCGGAGCGGTGGGGCTGTTCGCCGGAGTTCCGCTGGGGCATATGGCCGACCGCCACGGCGGGCGCGAGACGGCGGCGCTGCTGATCGCCCTCAACGGGCTGGCGGCCGCCGGATATCTCGCCGTCGGTTCCTTCGCCCAATTCACCGTGTCGGCATGTCTGTTCGTGGTGCTGGAGCGCGGCGGCCGGGCGGCCCTCCAGACGGCCGTGGCGGGCACCCTGGGCGGGGCGGACCTGGTGGAGACCCGGGCCTATCTGCGCGCGATCACCAATGTGGGCGTGGCGGTGGGCGCCGGATTCGCGGGCATCGCGCTGCAATTGGACTCGCCCGCCGCGTTCCGTACCGTCCTGGTACTGGACGCCCTCTCCTTCCTGGTGGCCGCGGCCGTGCTGACCGCCCTGCCGAAGGTGGCGCCGGTGGCCGCCGCACCGGGCGGCGCCGGGCAGCCCCGGCTCGCCGTTCTGCGCGACCGGCCCTTCGCCCTGGTCACCGCTTTGAGCGCGGTGCTGTCCCTGCACGCGGTGCTGCTGGAGATCGTGGTGCCGCTGTGGATCGCCGGTCATACGGACGCGCCCCGCTGGATGGTGACGGCCCTGTTCCTGCTCAACACGGCGAACGTGGTGGCGTTCCAGGTGCGGATCGCCAAGCGGGTGTCCGAACTTCCGCTCGCCGTACGGGCCGTCCGGCAGGCCGGTTTCGTCCTGTGCGCCGCGTGTGTGCTGTTCGCGGCCTCGTCGGCGGACGGCGTGGCCACGGCCGTGGCCTTCCTGCTGCTGGCCGGCGCGGTGCATGTGTACGGGGAGATGGTGCTGTCGGCCGGTGCCTGGGTCATCGGGTTCGACCTCGCGCCATCGGACAAGCAGGGGCAGTACCAGGGGTTCTTCTTCTCCGGCTACGCGGCCTCCGCCATGATCGCGCCCACCTTTCTCACCGCCACCGTCCTCCAGGGCGGTGCCTTCGGCTGGCTGCTGCTCGGCGGCCTGTTCATCCTCGCCGGCCTGGCCATGAAGCCGGTCGTCGGCTGGGCCGAGCGCACCCGCGCCCCGCGGCTCGCCCACAGCGGCTGACCCCCCAAGGAGCACTGCGATGGAACATCGATCCGCCCTCTCCCCCGCCCGGCCCCCGGTGCGCGGCGCCGGGGACGGGCCCGCCCACGGCACCTTCCTGGCCGACCCGGCCGATCCGCACCTCGCACCGCGCGAGCGGCTGCTCGGGAATGGCGTCCCGCTGGCCGATGTCACCGGCCGCCCCCGGCCCGATCTGACGGCCGGGCCGCGTGACGCCCTCCACGCGGAGGTGTCCGAGCAGCTGTGGAGCCGTGGCCTGGCCGCGATCCAGCTCGACGAGCCCCTGACCGACGACCGGTTCACCGCGCTCGGCGCGTTCCTGGGCACGGCCATGCCCGAACGGGACCCGGCCGTCGCGCCGTACGTGGAGCGGGAGGTGATCCTCAACCTGCGCAGCGAGCACGCCCGCACCGACGACGTGTCCTTGCAGCCCTTCGCCGTCAACCACCTCTCGCTGCACACCGAGAGCAGTGGCGCCCCCGTCGACACCCAGCCGCGCTACATCGTGCTGATGTGCCTCGCCCCCGGGGACGCGGCGCAGGGCGCCAGGACGGTGCTCGTGCCGATGCGGGAGGTGGCGCGCCGGCTGTCCCCGGAGACGCTGGCCGTGCTCTCACGCACCCGGTACCGCGACCGCCCCGGCGTTCCCACGATCGCCCGGCGGGTCGGGGACCGCTGGGTGTTCTCCTTCCGCGACTTCCTCGCCGATGCGCTCCGGTGGTCGTACGAGGGGCCGGAGGAGGACGCCACCGCCGTGGGCGACGCGCTCCGCGAGCTGCTGGCGGCCATGTACGCGCCCGAGTACGCGCGGGGGCTCCAGTGGCGGCGCGGGCTGCTCGTCGTCATCGACAACACCTACTTCTTCCACGGGAGAACCAGCGGTTCGGCCACGCCCGAGGCGCGGCAGCGGCACCTCAAGCGCCTGCGCGTCGTGTAGGGCGCGTTTCGAAAGTCCCGCCCATGCCATCCGTTCACGCTCGCCCCCAGGGGCGGCCCACTCGGGGAAACGCATGAAACTCTTCGAATCCGTACCGTCTCCGCGTCCGTGTCACGCCCCGCCGGACGCGCGCGAGACCGCGGCGCGCCCACCGCGTCCCGGTGGCATCCGCGATGTCTTCACACCCGGTGTCGACCACCGTGTCCTGGAGGTCTACGCCCGGGCCCGCGACCCCCACGACCCGCTGGAGCTGCGGGACCTGTGGCTGGGACGGATCGAGCACGAGCTCGGTGGCAACGCCCTGCGCCCGGCGCTCGCCGAGACCTGGCGTGCCAGCAGGCCGCGCCGGTCCGTCGAGGCCGAGGAGGTGCTCTCCTCCCGCGCCACCGTCCGCTTCGTCAAGGAGCTGTTCAACTGGTTCTTCCGTGACGACCTCTACGGCGAGCTGCGGGACAGCGCCCGCTACATCCTCTCCAGCGGGTCGATCGACGAGGAGCGGTGGGGGCTGCCGCAGAGCCTGAAGGAGTGCGTCCGCTACGCCCTCGACCGGGACTGGTACGGCTACTCCGACTCACGCGGCCGGGTCCCGGCGCGCGAGGCGATCGCCGCGTACGAGAACGCCCGCGTCGAGGGGGCGCGCTACGGCACCGAGAACGTGGCCATCACCATGGGCGGCACCTTCGCCATCAGCACGCTCGCCGACTTCGTGCTGCACGGCGGCGCGCGGCCCACCGCACCGGCGCTGTGCGCGATCCCCAACTACCCGCCGCTGGTGGAGACGATAGCCCGCAGACACGATGTGCGGCTGGTGCCCCTGGCCTCCGAGGGCGGCCAGACCTCCCTCGAGCCGCTCATCGCCGCGCTCACCCCGGACACCCCGCTGGTGATGCTCCAGACGGTGGGCAATCCGACCGGCGCCGCCGTGGCCGAGGCCGATCTCGTCCGGCTGATCCGCGCCGCCTCGCCGTCCACGGTGATCGTGCTGGACGAGTGCCACGAGTGGCTCGGGGACTACGAGAAGCGGTCGGCGGACCGGGCGGCGCCCCAGGTGGTGCGGGTGTCCAGCCTCTCCAAGACCTGGTCGGCGCCGGGGCTGAAGGCCGGGTGGTTCCTGGCCGATCCGACGTTCATCGACGAGTACTACGAGTACGCGTCGTCCTCCTTCGGCGGCCCGCCCTCGTTCTTCTACACGGTCATCGAGGTGCTCGCCCGTCTGGAGCGGTGGCTCATCACGGGCGTCGAAACACCGGGTCCGGCCGAGGCCAAGGAGTTCGAGTCCTCGTACGACATCGACCTGGAACGGCTGCGGAACGCCTACCGCGGCTATCGCGTCGAGCGGCTGCGCCGGGCCGAGGATCTTACCGTCCTGCGGGACGCCGCCACCGTACGGCTGACGGAGATCCCCGGCCGGGTGCTTCCGCCGCGCTTCTCCATCAACACCGCGGTGGAGCTGCCCGGTTGGGACGACTCCTACCGGTGCTTCCGCGACGTCCTGCGGGAGACCGGCGTCTCGGTCTTCCCCGGGATCCTCACCTTCTGTCTCTCCGGCGGCGTCGTGCGCGTCACCACGTCCCGGCCGTGGGACGAGCTCGCCCCCGCCCTCGACCGGCTGCGCAGCCACGCCGCCCCCGGACACGGAGGCTGACCCATGGACGGATGGCTGACCGCGGGCGGCCGCAAGCTGGTCCTCGGCATGGTGCACCTGTCACCGCTGCCCGGCACCCCCTTCCACGAGGAGGGTTCCCTCGCCCGGATCCTCGACACCGCCGTGCGGTCCGCGCGGGCGCTGTACGAGGGCGGGGCGGACGGCTGCCTGATCCAGACCGTGGACCGGGTGTACACCGTCGACGAGGAGTCCGACCCGGCGCGCACGGTGGCGATGGGCCTGATCACGCGTGCGGTGGCCGAGGCGACCGGCGAACGGTTCCACATCGGTGTGCAGCTGATGCGCAACGCCCTCAAGGCGTCCCTGGCGGTGGCGAAGGTGGCGGGCGGCGACCACATCCGCGCGGGCGCCCTGGTGGGGCAGACCCTCACCGCGCACGGCATGGTGCGGGCCGATCCGCTGGCGGTGATGGACTACCGCCGCCGCATCGGCGCCGACGACGTCAGAATCATCGCCGAGATCGACTCGATGCACTTCCGGTGGCCCGACGGGCAGAAGTCCACGGCGGAGGTGGCGCGCGCGGCGAAGGCCGTCGGTGCCGACGCGGTGTCGCTGTGCCACCCGGACGAGGACACCGCGCTGGGGATGATCGCCTCGGTGCGCGAGGCCGTCCCCGGCCTGCCCGTGATCCTGGCCGGACACACCCGCCACGAGAACGCCGCACGGCTGATGGCCGCGGCGGACGGGGCGTTCGTGGGCACCTGCCTGGAGCGCGACGGCTGGGGCGGCGAGATCGACCGCGACCGGGTGGCGGAGTACGTGGACATCGTACGGAGGCTCGAGCGGTGACCGGCCGAAGCGATCCGAACCCGCGGGCCGGAGCCGGAATCCAGGCGCCACCGCCGCCCCTGGACCCCGCGGTGATGCTGCGTCAGACCGATGCCCTCGCCGGGGACCTCCGCGAGCGCACCGGGCCCTTCGACGAGCGGGTGCGTACCCTGCTGCCCGCGCGGTGGGCGGCGGTGGACACCGTCAGCATCGTGGGCGACGGCGACTCCTACCACGCCGCCTGCGCCGTGCGAATGGCCTTCACGACGCTGGCCGGGGTGGACTGCCGCCCGGTGAACGCGCTGCGGTTCGTGGAGTACGACCACCCTGGCAGCCGCCCCGCCGACCACCCCGGGCTCGGTGGTGGCCGCCCGCCGCGCAATGAACTCACGCTCGCGGTCTCCGCGTCGGGCCGTACCCCGCTCGTCGTGCGGTCGGCCGAAGGGGCCAGGGAGGGCGGGGCGCATGCCCTCGCGGTCACCGGAACGCCGGACAGCCCGGTGGCGCGGGCGGCCGATGACACCCTGCTGGTCGACCTGCCGGACACCGAGCGGTCGCCGGGTGTGCGCACCTACCAGGCCAGTGTGCTGGGCCTGCTGCTGATCGCCATACGTCTCGGCGTGTTGCGCGGCCGCCTCACCGGGCAGGAGGCGGACGCGCTGCGCGGCGAACTGACCGCGCTGGCCGGACCGGTCGAGGCGACCGCCGGGGCGGCCCGGTCCCGGTGCCCCGGGATCGCCGAGCGCATCGCCGACGCGGCCGTGCTGAGCGTGCTCGGCAGCGGCCCCTCCCACGGCACCGCGCTCTTCGCGGCCGCCAAGGTGATCGAGACCTCCGGCGTCTTCGCCACCGGGCAGGACCTGGAGGAGTGGTGCCATGTCGAGCGGTTCGCCCGGCCGCCCGGGGCGCCCGTGATCGTGGCGGCCGCGCCGGGGCGCACGTACGGGCACGCCGCCGAAGTGGCCGCGCGGGCGGCGGCGCTCGGACGGCGTGTCATCACCGTGGCGCCCGAGGACGACCCCGGCGTCACCCGGCTCGGCTGGGCCGCGCTGCCGGTGACCGGGCGCGTGCGCGAGGAGTTCTCGCCCCTGCTCTACCACGTGTTCGCCGCCCCTCTTGCCTGCCATCTGGCCCAACACCTGGGACGGGCGCCGTTCCTGGCCGACCTGCCCCGTCCGACCCCGACCACCCCCCGACACCGCGGAGAGACACCGTGACCCGGACCACGACGGAAGACCTGTCCACCGACCTGTCCACCCAGCAGATCATCTCCCTGCTGACGGAGGAGTTGCACGACCTCGACCCCGCCGAGCGCAAGGCGAAATCGCTCGAACTGCTCTCGGTCTTCGGCCGCGCCAAGGCCGACGCGCTGTCCGCCGAGGAGCGCCCCGAGGCGCCCGAGACCCCGCCCGGCCCGCTGCTGATCTGCGACTGGGCCGAGGATCTGGGCCTGGACGGCTCGACACAGCAACTCGGCATCACGGTCGAGCCCGGCCCGACGAAGGTGATGAAGACGGCCGCCGCCACCGGACACTCCCTGGTGTCCAGCGGACATGTGGGGGCCGACATCCTCCATGTCCCGGCGGGCAGCGGTTTCGCGCCCCACACCCACCCCGGGGACCATCTGCTGTTCGTGCTCGCGGGCACCGGGACGATCGCGGTGGCCGGTGAGATCGTACGGACCCGGCCCGGTCAGGTGTACATGGTCCAGGGGGCCGTCACCCACGCGGTGGGCGCGGTCACCGACCACATGATCCTCTCCGTGGGCGCGCCACACCGCCGCCTGGACAGCCCGGACCGGCAGGAGCTGACGGCGTACGCGGCGCTGCTGGGCGAGCTGGGGGAGATCACCTGCCGGCTGTGCGACATCCGGGCCACCAGCGGCGAGGAGCTCGCGGCGAAGGGCTGCACCCACTCCCCCCACCGGTTCGGGTGAGCGATGGGCTCGCCATCCCCCACCGGCGCGGTCTCCGCGCCACGCACCGACGCCGAACTGGCCCACACCTACCGTGGCATCCCCTCCGAGGACCGGCTGACCCCGCACCCCACCCTGGTGTCCTGGCTCGCGCACCACGCCGGGACCCGGGGCGGGGCCCCCTTCCTGACCACCGTGGCGGACGACGGTGAACTCACCACCCTCAGCTACGGCGAGGCCGACCGGCTGAGCCGGCGGCTGGCCCGATGGCTGCGCGCCGAGCTCCAGGTGGCGCCGGGACAGACCGTGGCGCCCGGACAGACCGTGGCCCTCGCCCCGGTCAACGACCCGGCCTCGATCGTGGCCGTCCTCGGGGTGCTGCGGGCGGGCTGCCCCCTGCTGCTGCTCGGCCCGCAGGACCCGGCCGACCGCCGACGGCAGCAGACCGAGGCCGTAGGGGCGCGGCTGGTGCTCCGGCCGCCGTCGGTGTCCGCCGAGGCGCTGCCGGAGGCGGTCGTCCTCCCCGATCCGCGGACCCTGGCGGAGCCGGAGGGCGACGCCGCGGAGCCGGAGCTCCACCCGGATCAGGACGCCCTGTTCTTCGCCACCTCGGGATCGACCGCGGCGTCCAAACTGGTGGCCCAGTCCCACTACAACGCGGCCGTGAACGCGGAGGCGCTCCGCCGCCACCACGGGCTGCGCCCCGGTGACCGGCTGCTGGGCTGCCTGCCCGTCCACCATGTCAACGGTCTGCACTTCACCGTCCTCGGCGTCCTGGCGGCCGGTGCCCATGTGCTGCTCGCGGACGGCTTCGACCCGCTGCGCCACCCCCGGCTGCTCCAGCGGTTCCGGCCGCGGATCGCCAGCGTGGTGCCCAGTGTGCTGGAGGCGCTGCTGGAGACGTGGCGGGCGCCCGAACTCCCTGCCGACTTCGGGTACTTCGTCTCGGCCGCCGCACCGCTGACCACCCGCACCGCACGGGCCGTACGGGACCGCTTCGGCGCCCGGGTGCTCCAGGGCTACGGGCTGACCGAGACGGTGAACTTCTCCACCACGCTCCCCGCCGAGCTGTCCGAGGACACCTACCGGCGGCTGATGCTCGACACCGACATCCCCACCATCGGCACGGCCCTGTTCGGCAACGAGGTGGCGGTGCTGACCCCGGAGGGCGAGCGGGCGGCCCCCGGGCAGGTGGGCGAGATCTGTGTGCGCGGCCACAATGTGATGTCCCGCTACGAGGCCAACGCGGCCGCGACCGACGAGGCGTTCGCGGGCGGCTGGTTCCACACCCAGGACCTGGGGATGGAGGTGGCCGACCCGGACCGCCCGGAGTCGTTCGTCGTCGTCACCGGACGCCGTAAGAACATCGCCAAGGTCGGGGGCGAGACCGTCTCCCTGGACGAGATGGACCGGGTGCTGCGCGCCGTGCCCCGGGTGCGGGACGCCGCGTGTGCCGCGCTTCCGCACCGCTTCCTGGGCGAGGAGATCGTGGCGGCGGTCGTGCCGGTGCCCGGCGCCGACGGCCCGCCCGATGTGCTGCCCGCGCTGGCCGCGGCGTTCCGGCCCGCGGTGCTGCCGCGCCGGATCGAGTTGTTCGACGCCATCCCGAGGACCCGCACCGGCAAGGTCCTCCGCCGGGAACTCGCCGACGGGCTGGCCGCCACGGCGCGGGACGGCGCCACCGGCCACCCGCGCCCGGCCCCCGCAACCTCCCCGCCCAGCCCCAGGAGTGCCCCATGAACACCGACTCCGGGATGACCTCCCGCGTCACGGACCTGCTGTGTGCGGTCCTCCAGATCGAGCCGCCGCCACCGGGGACCGATCTGATCGAGACCGGTCTGCTCGATTCCATCGGCTTCATGAATCTGTTCGTGGCGATGGAGAAGGAGTTCGGCATCGGTGTGACCGCCGCCGACCTGTCCCCGGACAGCTTCCGCACCGCCGAACGCATCGCCGCCTTCGTGGCCGCCAAGCAGGGCCCGGCCATCGCCAGGCAGGACCCCGCCATCGCCGAGCAGGGCCCCGCCGTCGCCGAGACGGTGCTGACCGACCCGCGCACCGGACACGAGCGACGGCGGATCGCGCTGAGTGGTGAGCCGGAGGTGGCGGCCGCGGTGGCCGAGTCCCGCGCCGCCGCGGCCTCCTGGGCCTCGCTAGCGCCCCGCGACCGGGCGCGGCGACTGCTCCGCTTCGCCGATCTGATCGAGGAGCGGTCCGCCGAGTACGCCGAGGCCGAGCGGGCGGGCACCGGCAAGCCCGCGGCCGAGGCGGCGGGCGAGGTGGAGAACTGCGCCGATCTGCTGCGCTTTTACGCGGGCGCGGTGCGCGCCGACATCTCGCCCGCGGGCGGACACTATCTGCCCGGCCGGGAGAGCTGGGTGCGATGGGAGCCGCTGGGCGTCATCGGGGTGATCGTCCCCTGGAACTACCCGCTGATGATGGCCGCGTGGCGCATCGGGCCCGCGCTGGCCACCGGCAACACGGTGGTCCTCAAGCCCGCGCTGACCACCCCGGACACCGCGCTGCTCCTGGCGCGGGACGCGGCGACGACCCTGGGCCCCGGTGTCCTGCTGACCGTGCCGGGCGACCGCGACACCGGCCGGCTGCTGGTGGAGAGCGACATCGACGCGGTGGCGTTCACCGGCAGCGAGGCGGGCGGCCGCGACATCGTCGCCCGGGCCGGTCTGCGCCGCGTCAGCCTGGAGCTCGGCGGCAACTGCCCGGCGCTGGTGCTGCCGGACGCCCCGCCGGATACCTATGAGGCGCTCGTACGGACCGCCACCTACAACGCCGGGCAGAGCTGCGCCGCCCCCGCCCGGGTCATCACCCTCCGGGAGAACTACCTGGAGACCGTCGAGGGGCTGGCCAAGGCGATGGCCGACCGCCGCGCGGGGGTCCATTTCGGTCCGCTCAACAACGCGGACCAGGCGGCCCGTTACGACCGGATCGTCGGCCGGAGCGCGGCGGGCATCGAGCACATCGCCCCGCTCGCCCCGCCCCCGGGCGAGGAGGGCGGCCACTGGCGGCCCGGCCGTGTCCTCGCCGATCTGCCGCCGGACGATCCCGCGGTGCTGGAGGAGGTGTTCGCGCCGGTGCTCACCGTGCAGGCGGCGGACGGCCACGCCGAGGCCCTGGCCCTGGCCAACTCGGTGCCGCAGGCCCTCGCCGCGAGCGTCTGGGGCAGCCGTACGGACGAGGTCCTGGAGCTGGCCGGAGGGATCAACGCCGGGGAGGTGTGGGTCAACTGCCATCTGGAGCAGACCGCGGAACTCCCCCACGGCGGACGCGGCAGTTCGGGACACGGCACGGACATGAGCGTGCTGGCGCTCACCGAGTACCAGCGCCCCAAGACCGTGACCGTACGCGTGGGCAGGAGCTGAGCGATGGCGGAGACCCGGCTCCTGGCCGAGGAGACGACGACGGCCGGGTGGCGGTGGGAGGTGAGCCGCGACCCCGTTGAGGCGCACACGCTGCTGTGCGCGTGCGACGCCCACCAGGCGGCCGCCTCCGGCACCCCCGCGCCCCGGCGCCGCCCGGAGACCACCGAGGCCCGGGTGCGATCCGGCTCGGTGCGGCTGCTGCGCCACGGCACGCGCGCCGCCGGGATGTTCACCCTCACCTGGGACCGGCCGTTCACCGTGGCCGATGGGGTGTATCCGCACGCGGACCGGCCGATCCACCTCTCCCGGCTGGCGGTGGCGCCCGAATGGCTCGCGGACGGGTCGCTGGTGGGGCTTCGGTGCGTACGCCACGCCATCGAGGAGGCGGCGCGTGCCGGTGCGGACGTACTGCGCTCGGAGGCCAATCCGGATCTGCGCCAGACCCGGTTACTGCTGGACATCCTGGGGTTCCGGCAGTACGGGCCCACGCTCGGCGAGGAGGGCGGCAGCCGCCGCGTCCACCTTCAGAAGACGCTCCGCACGACGGCTTCCGGCCCGGACCGGGAGGGCTGATGGGCGCGACGATCCGGCGGGAGAGGGTCGGCACCACCGCGGGCCACCGCGGCCAGGGGCCGACCGATGTGGACGCCTACACCCTGGACACCGGCGAGGGCCTGGCCGTGGTGGTGTGGACCTACGGGGCGCAGCTCGTGGAGGTCCTGGTCCCCGACCGGGACGGCCGCACCGGCAATGTGGTGGTGCGCCTCCCGGACCTCGACGGCTACCAGGACCGGGCGGCCAATCCGTATGTCGGCTCCACCGTGGGCCGTTACTGCCGGTGTGTGGCGGGCGGCCGGTTCCGGCTCGACGGGGTGGAACACCACCTCGACCGCAACGACGGCGACCACCACATCCACGGCGGGGCCCTCGGCTTCGACCGGTATGTGTGGCGGGCCGAGGCGGAGCGCGCGGACGGTGCGCTGTCGCTGCGGCTGCGCCTGGACAGCCCGGACGGCGACCAGGGCTACCCGGGCGCGCTGTCCGCCGAGGTCCGCTACCAGGTCTCCCGCGAGGGGACGCTGACCTTCGAATACCGGGCCACCACCACCGCCAGCACCATCGTGGGCCTCACCAACCACGCCTACTGGAACCTGGCCGGCGCCGGACGGATCGACGGCCATCTGCTCGCGCTCAACGCCACCCGCGCGGTGGTCTTCGACGACGAGCTGATCCCCCTCCCGGGGCCGCCGGCGGACCTCACCGGAGGCCCGCTGGACCACCGCGAGCCCAGGCCGATCGGCGACCGGCGGCTGGACAACTGCTTCGTCCTGGACGGCCCGGACTGGGCGGCGCGGCTGTACGACCCCGCCTCGGGGCGCGCCATGCGCGTGGTCACCGACCAGCCCGCGGTGGGGGTGTACTCGGCCGACGGCTTCGCGGGGCGGCGGCGCTCCGGCATCTGTCTGGAGGCCGGCCCGCTGCCGGACGCGCCCAACCGCGCCGACTACCCCCCGGTGCGGCTCGACCCCGGCGAGACCTACCGCCATCGCACCGTTCATCACTTCTCGGCCCACTGAGCCGACGCCCGCCCATCGGGCCCGATCCACAGGAGGTATCGCGTACATGGACCCACTCATGGCTTCCGTGGCGGAGGCCGTGCGGCGCCGCGCGGAGGCGCCGCCACCGGCCACCGCCCTGGACCCGGACGCCGAGCTGTCGTCCCTCGGGGTGAGCTCGCTCGGGGTGGCGGGACTCATCGTGGACCTGGAGGAGACCTTCACCTTCCGGTTCCCCGACGACGCGGTCAGCCCCGAGGTGTTCCGCACCATCCGCACCCTCACCGACACGGTCCGCACGCTGTGCGCACCGCAGGCCGGCTGACCATGCGGATCCACGGAGACGCCGTCCGGGTGGGCGTCCACTCGGGCCAGCAGTACCCGGCCTTCGCCGAGGCGCTGGAGCTGTGGCAGACGGCCGAGGAGCTCGGATACGACTGGGTGTCGCTCTTCGACCACTTCCGTCCGCCCATGGGCGGCCCGGCGGGCCCCTGCTTCGAGGGCATGTCGCTGCTCGCGGCGCTCGCCGCGCGCACCAGCCGGATCCGCTGCGCCGTGCTCGTCTCGGCGGTCACCTGGCGGCACCCGGCGCTGGCCGCCGCCACCGCGGCCACCATCGACCATGTCTCGGACGGGCGCCTTGAGTTCGGGATGGGCGCGGCCGGTGCGGATCTGGCCTACGACCAGTACGGCATCGACTTCCCCGGTGCCGGGACCCGGCTGGACATGCTGGACGAGGCATGCCAGGTGCTCCGGGCGCTGTGGACCGGCGGACCGGCCACCTTCGCGGGGAAACACTTCCGGCTGGCGGACGCCCATCTGGCGCCGCGCCCCCTCCAGCGGCGGCTGCCCCTGGTCATCGGTGGCGAGGGCGAGCGGCGGATGCTGCGGATCGTCGCGGAACACGCCGACATCTGGAACACCCTCGCCGGAACCCCGGACACCTACCGCCGCAAGGTCCGGAAGCTGGCCGAACACGCCGCCGCCGTGGGCCGCGACCCCGGGACCGTCCGCCAGTCGGTGACGTTCCGGGCGATCCTCGCCGAGGACGAGCGGCAGGCGCTGGAGCGCAAGGAGCGGCTGCTGGAGCGGGTGGGCCCCGATTCGCCGGTGTGGCCGGAGTATCTGGTCTTCGGCACGCCCGAGCAGTGCGTGCAGCGGCTGCGGCCCTATCTGGAGCTGGGCGTCCGCGACTTCCTGCTCGGCGCCCGCCCACCGGTCGACTGGCAGACCCTCGAACTCTTCGCCCGGCATGTCGCCCCGGCGCTGCGCGCCCACCCGGCCGGCTGAGCGACCGGCTCCCCATCCACCTTCCTTCACACCGCGGCCCACGGAGGCTCACCATGGCGAACTACTACTACAGCGACGGCTTCGCGGCCTTCTTCGACAGCCGGTACACGGGATGGGTGCACGCCTTCTCGCCCCGGCTCGCCGACCACCTGGACCGGCAGGGGCTGCCGGAGCGCTCGGTGATCGACCTGTGTTGCGGCACGGGCGTCACGGCGTCGGTCTTCCTCGCGGCGGGCTGGCGGGCCACCGGCGTGGACGGGTCGAGCGCCATGCTGGACATCGCGCGCAAGAAGCTCGCACCCGCCGTGGAGAACGACACACTCACGCTGGTCGAGGCCGACGCCCGGAGCTTCCGCGCCCCGCGCCGGGCCGCCGCCTGCGTGAGCCTGGACGGGGCGCTCAACCACCTGGGCTCGGTGGCGGAGCTGACCCAGTGCTTCACCTCGGTGTATGACGCGTTGCTCCCCGGCGGCGAGTTCGTCTTCGACCTCTACGCCGGATCCCACTTCCGCCACTGGAACAACGTCACCCTGACCGACGACGACGAGGCGGTCATCGTCAAGCGGGGCGTCTGGGACGACGGCACCCGGACCGGGATGCTGCGCGTCTCCGGTGTCTTCGGCACCGGGATGTCCGCCCAGCGGGTGGACCAGACGCTGCGCAGCTGGGAGTACGACGACGCCGAGGTGGCCGGGGCGCTGGAGGCGGCCGGCCTCGTCCCGGCCGAGCACGACTTCGAGCAGCGTTACGTCAAATGCGACTCGGGCTCGTGCTCCCTGACCCCCGTCCCCTGCCGCACCATCTACCGCGCCCGCAAGCCCCTCGAGCAGAAGTGATCGACCGCCGGCCCCCCCTCACCACCCAAGGAGCAGTGATGACGACAACACCGCACTTCACCCCCACTCCTACCGCCACTCGTACCGCCACTTGGAGCACCGACTCCCTGTTCAGTGCGTCCGTGGCCGTCTCCGCGCTGTCGGCCGCCGTGGAACTCGGGCTGCTCGACGACCTCAAGGACCGCGGCGAGATCCGGTTCGACGGCCGTCAGGAGGGCGCGGACCGGATCGACCCCGCCGTGCTCCGCGGCATCCTGCTGCCCCTGGAGTGGGCCGGGATCGTCGTGCTGGACGACCGGTCCGCCCGCCCGGGGCCGGGCTTCGACGCGGCCTACCTCGACCGCGGCTACTTCTACTGGCTGGCCGGTGGCAACGGCGAGCTGACGAGCCGGGCGCCGCAGGTCGCGCTGGAGCGCAACCGGCACGGCGAGTTCTACCACCGGGACATGCGGGCCGTCGCGGTGAGTTCCCGGATGATCGGCGATGTCGAGGTCGAGCTGCGCTTCGACAAGATCCTCGCCGACCAGCCGCCCCGCGCCGTGTGCGACCTGGGCTGCGGCTCCGGCCAGCGGCTCATCCGCATCGCGGGCAACCACTCCGGTGTGCGGGGCGTGGGAGTGGACATCGCGCCCGCGGCCGTGGAGCTGACCGGGGCCTCCGTGGCCGAGGCCGGTCTCGCGGACCGGATCTCGGTGCACCACGGCGATGTGCACGCGCTGCCCCAGCTGCCCGAGTTCGCCGGGATCGACGTGGTCACCTGCGTGTTCATGGGGCATGACTTCTGGCCGTACGACAAGTGTGTGACGGTGCTGCGCAGGATCCGCGAGGTCTTCCCCGATGTGGAGCGGTTCCTGCTGTGCGATGTGGTGCGCAGCGAGGTGGCGCCCGGGCCGCACACGCCCATCTTCACCCTGGGCTTCGAGTTCGCCCACGCGCTCATGGGCGTGACGCTGCCGACGCGTTCGGACTGGATGGCCGCGTTCGACGCCTCGGGCTGGGAGTGCGAGGCGGTCCAGGAGTTCAACCGGCCGCCCGGCGGTCTGCTCTTCGAGCTGCGCCCCAGCCGCTGACGCCTGCGGCGGGCCACGCGGCGGCTCACTCCGTAGAGCTGCGACGAAAGCGCCGCTCGCCTCCCGGAAGGGGGCGAGCGGCGCTTTCGTCCGTCGGGACGGGTCAGCCGATGTCAACGCCAGGCGCGGCCGGACACCCCGCTCAGATTCCAGCCGTCCGGCCGGTCGAGGTGGCGCAGCGCGGGCGGCATCTCGGCGCCGGTCGCGCGGACCATCAGACCGGGGAGGTACATATCGCGGGTGAACAGGCCCGTGGGCTCGTCGAGTTCGGCCCCGAGCGCGCGCAGCGCCGCCACCCGTACCGCGGACAGATCGCGGGTCCACATCAGCACCTCGGCGCCCGGCAGCCACGCAAGGGCGGCCTCCACCAGGTCCGCGAACACCTCGTCGGAGGTGGCCTCGCAGTCCACGATGGTCGTCGGGGTCTCGCCGTCGTCGGTGTCGACGCCCGAGCGGTGCCCGATGAGATAGCCCTCGACGGGTCCGTCACCGGCCACCAGATGGAAGTAGCGGGCCAGTGGGTTTGCGGCGCGCCAGCGGAAGTACGCGGCGTCCCGCACCGGACGCGGGCCTTCGCCGCCCGGCAGCCGGGCCACCAGCCCCGCCATCGCCTCCGCGGCCACGGCGGGCGCCGGACGCAGCGTCAGGCCGGACCTGGTCCCCCGGGTGGCGGGCAGCTCGTGCCACGGCCGGTCGGCCACCAGTGGCTTCTCCCGTTCGACCACCGCTTGCGCCCAGGGTCCGATCGGGCGCCAGCCGTTCATCAGCATGGCGGGGCCGGCCCCCTGGTCGCCGAAGTCCAGCAGCCAGGGCACCCCGTCGGCGCGCAGCCGCGCCACCACCTCGTCGGTGAGCATCCGGAACAGCGGACTGCCCTGGTGGCGGGGGGCGACCACGGTGTCGGTCAGACAGGGCAGCATGAACCGCTCCCCCGCCACCTCCCAGCACGCGCCGAAGACCCCCACCATGCCGACCAGTTCGTCCCCCTCGCGGGCGAGGGTGACGTAGCGGTCGTCGAGGTGGGGGTTGGTGGCGTACTTCCAGTCCATGTAGGCCAGATTGGCGCGGCGTCCGCCGCGCCACAGCGAGTCCTGGAAGTCCGCGATCTCCAGCCGGTCCCGGGCCGTGCAGCCCGTGAAGGAGAACTCGGTCACGCGCCGCCACCACCGCCGGGGACGGCCTCGTCGGCGGTGAAGCGCTGCTGGAGGGCGCGCAGGTCGGTCTTGCCGTTGGCGTTGACGGGCAGCGACTCCAGCGCGAGCCAGCGCGTGGGCAGCATGTACCCGGGCACCTTGCTCCCGAGGCGGGCCTTCACCTGTGCCGTGGTCAGCGAGACACCGGCGGTCAGGGCGTAGGCCGCGCAGATCAGCGGGGATCCGGTGCGGCTCGGCGCCGCCACCACGGCCGCGGCGGCGATCTCCGGCAGTGAGTGCAGCTCGGTCATCACCTCGTCCAGCTCCACGCGGTAGCCGTTGACCTTGACCTGGCGGTCGGCGCGGCCGTGGAAGCGCAGCAGCCCGTCCGCGTCCCGGCTGCCGAGGTCGCCGGTGCGGTACGCGCGCCGCCCAGAGCCGGGGGGAAGTTCGATGAACGAGGCCGCGGTGCGCTCGGGGTCGCGCCAGTAGCCCGGGCTGACCCCCGCGCCGCCGATCACCATCTCGCCCACCTCGCCGGGGGCGACCGGGCGCAGCTGGTCGTCGACGGGCTCCAGCCACTCGCCGGGGATGGCCCGGCCGACCGGAAGCGCCTCGTCGGGCAGCTCGGTCAGGGTGTAGTACGAACTGGCGATGGTGGTTTCGGTGGTGCCGTAGAAGCCGGTGAAGGTGACATGGGGCAGCCGCCGCATCCAGTACTCCACATCCGTGGGCGGGAACACCTCACCGCCCCACAACACCCGGCGCAAATGCGGGAAGTCGTCCTTCTCCACCACCTCGTGGCGTGCCATCGCGCTGAGCACGGACGGCACCGAGAGCCACTGGGTGAGCCGTGCGTCGCGGATGAACTGGGCCAGCGTGGTGGGCAGCAGACTCGCCTCCGGCGGCACCAGATGCAGCTCGGCGCCGCAGATCAGCGGCCCGTACACATCCCACAGCGAACCGTCGAAGTGCAGTTGGAGATGGCAGGAGATCCGGTCGTCCGACCTGAGCCCGAAGTGTTCGTTGGCCCAGGTCACGAAGTGGATGATGGCGGCGTGGGTGAGCGGTACGCCCTTGGGCTCACCCGCCGAGCCGGAGGTGAACAGCACATACGCCACCCCCGATGCGCCACCGGCCGGCTCCGGCACGGTCGTGGGCGCCGAGGCGACATCGGCCGCGGTGACGGTGGGAAGGGGGCCGGTGGCGTCCCCCTCGGGCAGGCACAGGCCCACCACCGCGCCGGGCGCCGTCGCGTCCGACACCTCGGTGGCCAGTGGGGTCCGCCGCCGGTCGGCGAGGATCCGGCACGGCCCGGTCTGGTTCACGATGGACACCAGCCGGTCCGCCGGCGACGCCGTGTCCAGTGGCACACAGACGCCACCGGCCTTGAGCACACCGAGCAGATACACCACCGCGTCCGGGCCCTTGGGCGCCAGTACGCACACTCGGTCGTCCGGGCGCAGCCCGCCGGTGCGCAGCGCGTGGGCCAGCTGACTGGACCGCTCGTCCAGCTCTCGATAGGTCAGCCGGGTCGGGCCGAACACGACCGCGTCCGCTTCCGGTGTTCGCGTGGCCTGTGCGCTCACAAGCCCTTCTAGACGGGTCATCCGTTCTCTCTTCCTGTGTCGGAGCCGGGTCGGAGCAGGGTCGGAGCAGGGTCGGAGCCGGGTCAGGGCCGGGTCAGAGCCTGTCGATGCGCACCCGGACCGCGGTGCCGTCGCCGATGACGCCCTCGTGACCGGCGTCCGCGAGGGGGCCGTACGTCAGGCGCTCGGCCAGGGTCTCGGCCTTCAGCAGCGCGTCATGGGCCCGGATCCGTGCCGCCACCGCGTCGGGCAGCTCGACGCTCAGCGCGATGCGGTCCGACACCTCGAGGCCGGCCGCGCGGCGCGCCTGCTGCACCACGCGCACCAGGTCGCGTGCCGCGCCCTCGGCCGCCAGTTCCTCGGTCACCTCGACATCGAGCACGATCAGCCCCGCTCCGCCGGGCAGCGCGGCGACGGCGCCCGGTCCGTCGGCGGCGAGCCGCAGCTCGTACTCACCGGCGAGCAGCTCCCGCCCCGCCGCCACGACGTTGCCGTCCTCGTCCGTGGTCCAGTCGTCGGTGGCGGCGGCGCGGATGACCTCCTGCACCGCCCCGCCGAGGCGGGGGCCGCACTTGCGGGGGTCGACGGTCAGCCGCATCCGGCCGTGGGCGGAGACATCGGTGGTGAGCCGGACGTCCTTGACGTTGAGCTGATCGCGGAGCAGCCCGGTGTAGGGCTCCAGCGCGGGGGCGTCGGGGTCGGCGATCACCAGCCGCGCCAGGGGCAGCCGCAGCCGCAGCCGGTGGCTCTTGCGCTGGCCGAGCGCGGTCGAGGCGACCTCGCGCACCCGGTCCATCACCCGCACCAGCTCCGGGTCGGACGGCAGCTCCTCCGCCGAGGGCCAGGTGGTCAGGTGCACCGACCGGCCACCGGTCAGCCCGCGCCAGATCCGCTCGGTGATGAGCGGCAGCAGCGGTGCCATCAGCCGGCACAGCGCTTCGAGCGCGGTGTGCAGGGTGTCCACGGCCGCGCGGTCTCCGGCGGTGAACCGGTCGCGGGAGCAGCGGATGTACCAGTTGGTCAGCACATCGAGGTGGTCCCGCAGCGCGGAGCAGGCGCGCGAGAGGTCGTAGTCGTCCATCGCGCGGGTGGCCGACTCGACCAGGTCACGGGTCTTGGCCAGCAGATAGCGGTCCAGCGGATGGCCGGCGTCCGTGCGGATCCGGCCCTCGGTGTCGCCCGCGTACAGGGTCAGGAAGTGCCAGGCGTTCCACAGCGGCAGCAGCACCTGGCGCAGGGCCTCCCTGCTGCCGGCCTCGGTGACCTCGAGGTCCCGGGCGCGCAGCAGAGGTGAGCTCATGAGGAACCAGCGCATGGCGTCGGAGCCGTCGCGGGCGAAGACGTCGTTGACATCGAGGTAGTTGTTGCGCGCCTTGGACATGGCCTGGCCGTCGTGGCCGAGCACCACACCGAGGACGGTGCAGTTGGCGAAGGCCGGGCGGTCGAACAGCGCGGTCGACATGACGTGCATGTTGTAGAACCAGCCGCGGGTCTGGGCGTAGTACTCGACCACGAAGTCGCCCGGGGAGTGGCGCTCGAACCACTCGGCGTTCTCGAAGGGGTAGTGCACCTGCGCGAACGGCATGGAGCCGGTCTCGAACCAGCAGTCCAGCACCTCGGGCACCCGCCGCATCACCGACCGGCCCGACGGGTCGTCGGGGTTGGGGCGGGTCAGCTCGTCGATGTACGGACGGTGCAGATCGCCCGGCCGTACGCCGAAGTCGCGCTCGATCTCGTCCAGCGAGCCGTACACATCGACCCGGGGGTGGGCCGGGTCGTCCGACACCCACACCGGGATGGGGGCGCCCCAGTAGCGGTTGCGGGAGATGTTCCAGTCCTTGGCGCCGCGCACCCAGTTGCCGAACTGGCCGTCGCGCACATGCTCGGGGGTCCAGCTGATCCGCTCGTTGAGTTCGAGCATCCGGGTGCGCAGCCGGGTGACGGCGACGAACCAGGTGGCGATGGCGTGTTGCAGCAGCTGTGTGCCGCAGCGCCAGCAGTGCGGCCGGGAGCGGGTGTGCGGCCGGCTGCTCAGCAGCGCGCCGCCCGTCTCCAGCAGGCGGAGCACGGTCTCGGTGGACTCCAGCACCGGGGCTCCGGCGCACGGTGGCACCTCGTCGGTGTAGCGGCCGGCGGAGTCGACCGGGTAGGTCCGGCCGATGCCCTCCTCGGTGGCGAGGGCGTGGTCCCGCTCGTCGAAACACGGGGTGACGGCCACCGCGCCGGTGCCCTCGCCGGTGTCCACGAAGCGCTCCGCCACCACGACATGGCTGTCGTCGTCGGCGGTGGTGGAGGCGGTGGCGGGGGCAGTGGCGGTCGCGGTGGCGGAGAAGTCGAACAGCGGTGTGTAGCGGCGGCCCGCCAGCTCGGCGCCACTGTGCCGGGCGACCACAGGGCCGCCACCCACCAGATCGGCGTGGGCGTCGAGCCGCTCGGCCGCCACCACCAGGCGCCGCCCGCCGCGCTCCACCACGGCGTACTCGGCCTCGGGGTGCACGGCCACCGCCGTGGCGCCCGGCAGCGCCCAGGGCTGCTCGGACTCCACCAGCAGCAGCTCGCCGCCGTCCAGCGGCACGCCCACGACCACGGTGGTGCCCGGCACCTCGCGGTGGGTGTCGCTGCCGTCGATACGGCCGCTGCTCTCGGCGTTGGCCAGCGGGGTCTCGCAGTGCGCGCAATACCAGGAAACCGAATGTCCCTGATAGATGAGCCCCTTGTCCCACATGGTCTTGAACGCCCACATGACGCTCTCCATGTAGTCCAGGTCATGGGTTTTGACGGATTCGTCGAAATCGACCCAGCGGGCCTGCCGATTGACGTAGTCGCGCCATTCGCCGGTATAGCGCATCACCGTCGTGCGGCACACCTCGTTGAACCGCTCGACGCCCATGCGCTCGATATCGGACTTGGCGGTGACGCCGAGTTGCTTTTCGGCGTCGAGTTCCGCGGGCAGCCCGTGCGAGGTCCAGCCGAAGCGCCGTTCGACCCTGCGGCCGCGCATGGTCTGATAGCGCGGCACCACGTCCTTCGCGTAACCGGCCAGCAGATGGCCGTAGTGCGGCAGGCCATTGGCGAACGGCGGCCCGTCGTAGAACACGAATTCTTCGGCGTCCTCGGCTTTCCGCGCCGCCACGGTCTCCTGGAAGATGTGGTTCTTCTCCCAGTAGTCCAGGACGTCGAGTTCGACCTCGGGAAAATGCGGTCTCGCGGGCACGCCATCGGCCCCGGCCATCGGATATGCCATCGCTCAGTAAACCTCGCAGGGTCGGCCCGCAGTGCAGTGAGGGCCGACTCTAACGAGGGGACGGGAAATGCCCGGTAATCGCGGAAACATCGGCATGCGCGCCGATGGCGCCCCGCGATTACCCGGCGATTTCCCTTCAGTGTGGCCGGGCCGGCTGGAACGGCAAGGTGCATGACGTGACAGCGGGTGACGCGTTACCCCATTGGGGGGACGTTGGGCCGCGGTCCGCCCGACAAAGGGGCACCATGCATGCGAAGCCGGTCATTCCCGGCCGCTCATCCCCAGCAAGGAGTTCCCATGCGTATGCGGACCGCCGCCCTGACCGCCCTGTCCACGCTCGCTCTCACCGCCGCGTCCCTCGCCGTCGGCGCGACCGGTGCCGTCGCGGAGGACGGCCCCGATGTCACCGTCGACAACACCAGCAGCACGACCACGACCTTCCCCGGCGTATGCGCCAGCAACCAGTTCTCCTTCGTCACCGTCCCGGTCAATCTGGTGGGCCAGTCGGACTCCAGCTCGTGCTGACCCCCCGCTCCACGAGCCCGTGAGGAGCGGTACCCCCGGCCGAGGCGGCCGGGGGTTTCCCATGCCGTAGGCTGGCCGGTGCAGCTGGTTCGCCCCGTCCGCCAGGCGGGACGCGTCGCAAGAGGGAACCCGGTGGGAATCCGGGACTGCCCCGCAGCGGTGAGCGGGAACGACCGCCGTCATACGCACTGGGTCCGGTGAGAGGACCTGGGAAGCGACGGCCAGTAGGTGTCCTCCTGAGGAGGGCGCGCCCGTGAGTCCGAAGACCTGCCATCTGCCCGCGTACGGACCACCCGTGCGCGGACATCCCGGTGACCTCGAGGGCGGGTCGGCGAACATGCACCAGGCGGACGACCGCGCGCCTGCCGCGCGACGTCGTGGCGTCCGGTCCGTCACCCTTCGCGCCCTCCTCCCGTCGCCGGGACCTCAGGGATCCATCTCGCGAAGGAGATCTCCGTGACCACCAAGTCCGCGGCCGCGGCGGCACGGGCCACCGTGTACGGCTACCCCCGCCAGGGCCCGAACCGGGAACTGAAGAAGGCGATCGAGGGCTACTGGAAGGGCCGCGTCACCGCCGACGCGCTGAGGGCCACCGCCGCCGAACTGCGCCGCGCCAACTGGCGCCGGCTGGCCGGGGCGGGCATCGACGAGGTCCCCACCGGCGACTTCTCGTACTACGACCATGTGCTGGACACCACCGTCATGGTCGGCGCCATCCCCGACCGCCACCGGGACGCGGTCGCCGCCGACCCGCTCGACGGGTACTTCGCGATGGCGCGGGGCACACAGGACGTGGCGCCGCTGGAGATGACCAAGTGGTTCGACACCAACTACCACTACCTGGTCCCCGAGCTGGGCCCGGACACGGTCTTCACCGCCGACTCCGCCAAGCAGGTCGCCGAGCTCAAGGAGGCCCTCGCCCTCGGACCGGCCGCGCGGCCGGTCCTCGTCGGCCCCGTCACCTACCTCCTGCTCGCCAAGCCCGCGCCCGGCGCGCCCGCGGACTTCGAGCCGCTCACCCTCCTGGACCGGCTGCTTCCGGTGTACGCCGAGGTCCTGGCCGATCTGCGAGCGGCCGGTGCCGAGTGGGCGCAGCTCGACGAGCCCGCTCTGGTCCAGGACCGCACCGCCGCGGAGCTGAACGCGGCCGCCCGCGCCTACCGCGACCTCGGCGCCCTCGCCGACCGCCCGAAGCTGCTGGTCGCCTCGTACTTCGACCGCCTCGGCGAGGCGCTGCCGGTGCTGGCCAAGGCCCCGGTCGAGGGGCTGGCGCTGGACTTCACGGAGGCCGCCGCGGCGAATCTGGACGCGCTGGCCGCCGTCGGCGGGGTGCCCCGCAAGCGGCTGGTCGCCGGTGTCGTCAACGGCCGCAACATCTGGGTCAACGACCTGGAGAAGTCCCTGGCCACGCTCGGCACTCTGCTGGGCCTGGCGGACCGGGTCGACGTGGCCGCCTCCTGCTCGCTGCTGCACGTCCCCCTCGACACGACGGCCGAGCGGGACATCGAACCGCAGATCCTGCGCTGGCTGGCCTTCGCCCGGCAGAAGACCGCGGAGATCGTCACCCTCGCCAGGGGCCTGGCCCGCGGCACCGGCGCGATCGCCGCCGAGCTGGCCGCGAACCGGGCCGATATCGCCTCCCGCGCGGGCTCCCCCATCACCCGCGACCCGGCCGTCCGCGCCCGCGCCGCCGCGGTCACCGAGGCCGACGCCCGCCGCTCCCAGCCGTACGCCGAGCGCACCGCGGCCCAGCGCGCCCACCTCCGGCTGCCGCTGCTGCCGACCACCACCATCGGCTCCTTCCCGCAGACCGGCGAACTGCGCACCGCCCGCGCCGACCTGCGCGCGGGCCGGATCGACACGGCCGGGTACGAGGAGCGCATCAGGGCCGAGATCCGGGAGGTGATCTCCTTCCAGGAGAAGACCGGCCTGGATGTGCTGGTGCACGGCGAGGCCGAGCGCAACGACATGGTCCAGTACTTCGCCGAACAGCTCACCGGCTACCTCGCCACCCAGCACGGCTGGGTCCAGTCCTACGGCACCCGTTACGTCCGCCCGCCGATCCTGGCCGGTGACATCGCGCGCCCCGAGCCGATGACGGTGCGCTGGACGGCGTACGCGCAGTCCCTCACCGACCGCCCGGTCAAGGGCATGCTCACCGGGCCGGTCACCATGCTCGCCTGGTCCTTCGTCCGCGACGACCAGCCCCGCGGCGAGACCGCCCGCCAGGTGGCGCTCGCCCTGCGCGACGAGGTGAACGACCTGGAGGCGGCCGGGACCTCGGTCATCCAGGTGGACGAGCCCGCGCTGCGCGAGACCCTGCCGCTGCGCACCGCGGACCGGCCCGCCTATCTGGCCTGGGCGACCGAGGCCTTCCGGCTCACCACCGGCGGCGTACGCCCCGGCACCCAGATCCACACCCATATGTGCTACGCCGAGTTCGGCGACATCGTCCAGGCGATCGACGACCTCGACGCCGATGTCATCAGCCTGGAGGCCGCCCGCTCCCATATGCAGGTGGCCCGCGAGCTCGCCGCCCACGGCTATCCGCGCGAGGCCGGGCCCGGGGTGTACGACATCCACTCGCCGCGGGTGCCCGGCGCGGAGGAGGCGGCCGAACTGCTGCGGACGGGACTCAAGGCCATCCCGGCCGAGCGGCTGTGGGTCAACCCCGACTGCGGGCTGAAGACCCGCGGCTGGCCGGAGACCCGCGCCTCACTGGAGAACCTGGTCACCGCGGCCCGTACGGTCCGAGGTGAGCTGCCCGCGTCCTGACCCGGACGCCCGGCCGGGGCCGGTGACGCGGAGCAGGTCCAGCTTGCCCGCGTCGCCGGTTCCGGTCGCCGCCGTGTAGGTGACCATGCGCAGATCCGCGCCGGGGACGATGAGCACATCGCAGTCGAGCAGGATGTCGCCGATCTCCGGATGCCGGATCGTCTTGCGGTCCGAGGTGTGCTGGGCGGCGGTCGCCCGGGTGGCCCAGTGACGGTCGAAGACCTCGGACTCCGCCCGGAGTTCCCGCACCAGACGGGCGAGCCGGGCGTCGGCGGGGTAGCGGGAGACGGCGTCCTTCAGGTCGGCCACGATCGAGGTTTCGAAGGTGTCGGTTCCGCGCTCGGGGCGGACGCGGAGCACGGGGTCGCGGGCGGCACCGGTGCCGAACAGGGCGCGGGCGAGGTTGCGTTCGGCGGCCGGGAGCACGGTGGGGTCGCCGTGCAGGGCGCTCCACATGGCGTTCCACCACACCAGGGTCCAGTCGGCGGTGAACACCCCGATCGGGACGTCGCCCAGGCGCGCCGCGAGCCGCTGGATGCCCGGGGGCACGTGGGAGCTGACCGTCCCGTCCCGCGGCGGCAGCAGCCCGGCGCTCCGGTACAGCTGGTCGCGTTCGGCGCGGGACAGCTGGAGCGCGCGGGCGAGGGCGCCCACGACCTGGTCCGAGGGGTGCTTCGCGCGTCCCTGCTCCAGCCGCAGGATGTAGTCGACGGAGAGCCCGGCCAGCTCGGCGAGCTCCTCGCGGCGCAGCCCCGGGGCGCGGCGGCTCGCCTTCGGGGTGAAGCCGGCGTCGGCAGGGGCGAGGCGGTCGCGCCAGGCGCGCAGCAGCGCGGCGAAGTCGGAGCGGGAGGTAGCCATGGGTGCATTCTCGCCGCGCGGCGCCGGATCAGCCTGGGTACTGCCGGTCCTAGTGACGGGGACGGCACTGGCCGGCGTGGGCGCGGGCGGCGAACGTGGAGCCGCCGCGCCCGGCCGGGCGCCATCGGCCGACCAGTGAAGGAGCCTTTTATGCCTGCTGCGCAGCACACCCTCGTGATGACGGGCGCGAGCCGCGGGATCGGGCGCGTCGCCGCGGAGCACATCGTGCGGCGGTCGCCCGGCGCGCACCTCCTCGTCGTGGCCCGCGCGTCCTCCGGCGCCCGGCTCGCCGAGGAGCTCGCCACGGGCGGGCACACGGTCTCGTACGTCCCGGCGGACCTCGGCTCGCTCCAGAGCGTCCGCTCCGCCGCCACCGAGATCCGCGACCGGCTGGAGCGCGGTGATCTGCCACCGCTGCGCGGCTTCGTGGGCAACGCGGGGACGCAGTACACCAACGCGCTGACCGAGTCCCCCGACGGATACGAGGCCACCTTCGCCGTCAACGTACTGGCCAACCACCTCTTCGTCCGGGTGCTCCAGGACCACTTCGCCGCGCCCGCCCGAATCGTGATCACCGTCAGCGACACCCACTTCGGGGACTTCAGGCACAACATGGGCATGGTGCCCGGCCCCGTCTGGAACTCCCCCGATGTCCTGGCCCGTCCGGGCGCCTTCGCCAAGCCGTCCGGCACGGCGGGCGGGCGCACCGCGTACTCGACGAGCAAGCTGGCCGCCATCCACCTCGTGCACGAGTACGCGCGGAGGCTTCCGGCCGGGATCGACGCCATCGCGTACAACCCCGGTTTCGTCCCCGGCACCGGTCTCGCCCGCAACGCCGGTCCGCTCTCCCGCTTCGCCATGCGGCGCGTGCTGCCGGTGATGGCCCTCACGCCGTTCGCCACCGGCCGCGGCGCTGCGGGCCGCCACCTCGCCGATGTCGTGCTGGGCACGACCGCGGCGCCGACCGGCTCCTACGTCGACCGCGCCCGGGTGGCGCGGTCGTCGGAGGAGTCCTACGACCCGGGGCGCGAGCGCGAACTGTGGGACGCCGTCGAGCGGTTCACCGTGGCATACGCGGCCTGAGCGGAGTGGCGGACCACCACATCGAGCACGGCTACGACCGTGGCCAGGAGGGCCGGGCCTCAGGCGTTCAGGTACGGGTAGTCGAGGTACCCCTTGTCGGTGCCGCCGTAGTAGGTCGTCTCGTCCGGTGTGTTGTACGGCCCGCCCGCGCGCAGCCGGGCCGGAAGGTCCGGGTTGGCGAGGAAGAGCGCCCCGAAGGAGAGCATGTCGGCCGTACCGTCCTCGATGAGCGCCAGCTCCTCCGCGCCGGTGAACCCGTCCGTCGCGGGGTTGAGGATGAGCGTTCCGGAGAACTCCTTGCGGAGGATGCCGGTCAGATCGCGGGAGTCCTCGACGATGTGCAGATACGCGGGGCCGGTCTCGTTCAGGCGGCGGATCAGCTGGACGTATGTGGCCTCGAGGTCGGGCTCCTCGATGCCGTTGTAACGGGTCCCGGGCGAGATCCGTATCCCGGTGCGCCGCGCCCCGATGGCCGCCGACACGGCCGCGACCACCTCGGCCGCGAACCGGATCCGGCCCTCGGTCGAACCACCCCACTCATCGGTGCGCAGATTGGAGCTGGGGGCAAGGAACTGGTGGATCAGGTAGCCGTAGGCGGCGTGCAGTTCGACCCCGTCGAACCCCGCCTCGACGGCGTTGCGTGCCGCCTGGGCGAAGTCCGCGATCGTCTCCCGCACCTCCTGGGAGGTCAGCTCGCGTGGGGTGGTGAAGTCCTTCATCCCGTCGACGGTGAACAGTCGGCCGGGTGCGGCGACGGCCGAGGGGGCGACCTGGACCAGCCCGTCCGGCAGCAGGCCGGGGTCGCCGACCCTGCCGACGTGCGAGATCTGGGCGAAGACCGTCCCGCCCGCGGCGTGCACCGCGTCGGTGACGCGGCGCCAGGCGGCGATCTGCTCGGCGCTGTGCAGCCCCGGGGTGTGGGGAAAGCCCTGGCCGACCACGGACGGCTGCGAACCCTCCGTGATGATCAGCCCGGCCGTGGCCCGCTGTGCGTAGTACGTGGCCATGGAGTCGGTGGCCGTATTGCCGGGCCCGAAGGCACGGGCACGGCCCATGGCGGGCATGACCAGGCGATTGCGGAGCCGCAGCCCGGCGAGGTCAATCGGATCGAAGGGTGTGGACACAACGACTCCCGGGGTCGGTGGGGCATGACGGTCGATGGGCACAACAGTCGGCAATGAGATCATTGGGCGGCCAATGATCTCGCGGCGAAGCCACCATAACCCATTCATTGGGTGGCCAATGATTGGTCGGCCACGATAGCCTTGCCACCATGACCACAGAGCCCCCGGACATTGACACGACGGAGGTCGAGCCCACCGGCGCCACGGAGGCCGGATACGGCGGCCACGTCAGTCAGACCCTGGCGCGGGTGTCCCGCCTGCACCGCCTCGCCGGGGGCAGGCTGCTGCGCCCGACCGGCCTCTGCTCCGGCCAGGAATTCCTGATGATGACCCTGTGGGACGCGGGGCCGGTCCGGCAGTCGGAGCTGGCGAGGGCGCTCGACCTGGACCCGTCGACGGTGACCCTGATGCTGCGGCGGCTGGAGCAGGGCGGGCATGTCACCCGGGCCCGCGATCCGCGGGACCGGCGCGTCATGCTGGTCCGGGCCTCGGAGCGGAGCTACGCCCTGCGGCCCAAGGTCGCGGAGACCTGGGCGCGGCTGGAGGAGCACATCCTGGACGGGCTCGACGACGGGGAGCGCGAGGCCTTCGCCAGGATCCTCATGAAGGTCGAGAAGAACCTCGCCGCGGAAGAAGCGGACGAAGCGGGAGAAGCGGAGGAGGCCGAAGAGCGCCCCTAGCTCAGGCGTGGCGTGTCCACGAGCCCAGCACCATCAGCGTCTTGGTTCCGGTGACCAGGCCGACGCGGCGCAGACCGTCGATGACCTGTTGCAGATGCTCGATGTCCCGCACCCGGACGTGCACGAGCGCGTCGGGGTCACCGGCGATGGTGAAGACGGCCTGCACCTCGGGAACCGTGTAGCAGGTGCGGACGATCTCCCCGACCGGTGTCGTACCGGTGTAGGACAGCTCCACGAACGCCTCGATGCCCCAGCCGAGCTTGGTGTGGTCGATCTGCACCGTGAAGCCCTTGATCACCCCGGTGTCCTTGAGCCGGTCCACCCGGCGCTTGACCGCGGCCACCGACAATCCCACCTCGGGTGCCATCTCGGAGAAGGTGCGCCGCCCGTCCTCGCGCAGCATGCGCAGCAACTGCCGGTCCACATCGTCGAACTCGGGCATCGGCCCTCCACTCCGCGCCACGCGCATCCGCACGACCCGCGCGACCCGTACAACGCGCGCAAACTCTTTTAGTCGGCATCGCGAATTTCCCCGGCAGTTTGCGTCTTCACCCGGATCGGCCGCAAGTTACTTGTGCTCCTCCGGTAGGTGTTGCTGTCCTTGAGCCGCACCCCAGACACGCCGAGGAGGCTCACGTGAGCACCGACCCCGCCGCGGTTTCGCCCGATGACCCCTACACGGCCCGCGGCGGCCGTGTGCTGATCTCCGGCATCCAGGCCCTGGTCCGGCTCACCCTCGAACAGCGCCGGCTGGACGAGGCGCGTGGCCTGGACACCCGCGCGTTCGTCTCCGGCTATCCGGGCTCACCGCTGGGCGGGGTCGATCTGGAGCTGGCCCGGGCACGCCGCTTCCTCGACCCCGCCGGTGTGGTGTTCCGGCCCGGGCTCAACGAGGAGCTGGCCGCCACCGCCGTGGCCGGGACGCAGCTGCTGGGGCAGGTGCCCGGACGCCGCCACGAGGCGGTGACCGGGTTCTGGTACGGCAAGAACCCCGGTCTCGACCGCGCGGCCGACGCGATGCGGCACGGGACGGTGGCCGGTACGGCGGCGCTGGGCGGCGCGGTGGCCTGGATCGGTGACGACCCCGGCAGCAAGTCCTCGACCGTGCCCAGCTCCTGCGAGCCGATGTGCCAGAGCCTGGCCATGCCCCTCCTCGCGCCCGGCTCCGTGCCCGAGATCCTCGAACTCGGACTGCACGCCGTGGCCCTGTCCCGCGCCACCGGCCTCTGGACCGGGCTGAAGATCGTCGCGGATATCGCGGACGCCTCGGCGATCGTCGACCTGGACGCGCTCCGGCCCGACATCCCCGCCCCGCCCGCCGCCCCGCGTGGCGCGCCGCCCACTCTGGTCGGCCCCGCGTCCGTGGACGCCGAGCACGACATGCTCACCCGCCGGCTGGACCTGGCGCGCGCCTACGCCCGCGAGGCGGGGCTGAACCGGATCACCTTCAGCGCCGCGCACGCCACCTTGGGCGTGGTGGCCTCCGGCACCTCGTACGCCGTGGTGCGGCGCGCCCTGGCCGACCTCGGCATCGGCGAGGCGGACATGGAGGCGCTCGGTATCCGGCTGATCCGGCTGGCGATGCCGTTCCCCCTCTGCGACGAGGACCTGGTGGCCATGACCGGCGATCTGGACCAGGTCCTGGTCGTCGAGGACAAGGTGCCCTTCCTCGAAGGGCACCTCAAGGCCGCCCTGTACGGCAGCGCCGACGCACCCGTGGTGGTCGGCCGCCGCGGCGAGAACGGCCGGCCGCTGCTCACCGCCCGCGGCACCCTCGGCGCCGAGGACGTGGCCAAGGCCCTGGCCCAGCGCATCGGCCAGGACCGGCTGCCGCGGACCGCGACCGCCCGGCTGGCCTCGCTGGCACCGCCGCCCGCGCCCCGGATCGCGCTGCCCACCGTCTCGGCGCGCACGCCCTACTTCTGCTCCGGCTGCCCGCACAACACCTCCACCCGCACCGCCGATGACACCCTCGTCGGCGCGGGCATCGGCTGCCACGCCATGATCGCCCTCGATGGCGCGGGCCGCGGCCACCAGATCGGGCTGACCCAGATGGGCGGCGAAGGCGCGCAGTGGATCGGCCTGGCCCCGTTCACCGACGACCGGCACTTCGTGCAGAACCTCGGTGACGGCACCTTCCACCACTCCGGCTCGCTCGCCATCCGCGCGGCGGTCGCCGCGGGCGTGACCATGACGTACAAGCTCCTTTACAACGACGCCGTCGCGATGACGGGCGGTCAGCGGCCGGAGGGGCGGCTGGACGTCCCGGCGCTGACCCGCTGGCTCGCCCTGGAGGGCGTACGGAGGATCGTGGTGACCACCGCGGCACCGGCCGACTACCGCGGCGTACGCCTCGACCCGATCGCCACGGTGCGCCACCGCGACGATCTGCCCGAGGCCGAGCAGGAGCTGGCCGCCACCGACGGCGTGACCGTGCTCATCCATGACGACCGCTGCGCCGCGGAGGAGCGCCGGCTGCGCAAGCGCGGTCAGCTGCCCACCCCCGCCGAGAAGGTGGTCATCAACGAGCGGGTCTGCGAGGGCTGCGGTGACTGCGGGGACGTGTCCACGTGTCTGTCGGTGCAGCCCGTGGACACCACCTTCGGCCGCAAGACCCGGATCCACCAGGCGTCCTGCAACTCCGACTTCAGCTGTCTGAAAGGCGACTGCCCCTCCTTCCTCCTCGTCGAGCCGAAGACGACGAAGGCGAAGGCGAAGGCGGAGGCGGCCAAGGAGGCGAAGGACAAGCAGGCCCATGCCATCCCCCAGCCGCCCGTGGCCCTGACCGCGCCCACCCCGGCGGTGGACGGGGAGAACACGCTGCTGCGGATGCCCGGCATCGGCGGCACCGGTGTCGTGACCGTCTCACAGATGCTCCAGCGGGCCGCCCATCTGGACGGCCGCTACGCGGCGGGACTGGAGCAGACGGGGCTGGCCCAGAAGGGCGGACCCGTCGTCAGCGACGTACGGATCTCCGCCACTCCGGTCACCGGTGCCGTGCGCGCCTCCCGCGCGACCGCCGACGTGCTCCTGGGCTTCGATCTGCTCGGTGCGGCCGCCGACGCCAATCTCCGCATCGCCCGCCCCGGCCACACCATCGCCGTCGTCAACTCCGCCATCGTCCCCACCGCGGCCATGGTGACCAACCGGGTCGTCGTACCCGGCTCCCCGGACGACGCCCTGGAGCGGATCGAGTCGGCCACCCGCCCCGGGGACAACCTCTACCTCGATGCGCAGAGCATGGCCGAGGCCCTGTTCGGCGATCACATGCCGACCAATATGCTCCTCGTCGGAGCCGCCTTCCAGCACGGCTGCCTCCCGCTGACGGAAGACGCCATCGAGGGCGCGATCCGTCTGGGCACGGCCGTGGAGAAGAACCTCGCGGCCTTCCGCTGGGGGCGCGCCGCCGCCCTCGACCCCGAGGCCGTACGGCGCGCCCTGGCCGCACCGGAACGGCCGGTCCTGGAGGTCACACCCGAGGCGCGCGCCGTCGCGGCCACCGCCGCCGGGCCCGGAACGCTCCAGGACACCGTCGCCCTGCGCGCCGCCGATCTGATCGCCTATCAGGACCGGGCCTACGCCGAGCGGTACGCCACCGAGGTGGAGCAGGTGGCCGCGACGGCCCGGCGGCGGGCCGGTGACGGGGCGGGCGAGCGCATCGCCGTCGCCTACGCCGAGGGGCTGCACAAGCTCATGGCCTACAAGGACGAGTACGAGGTGGCCCGGCTCCATCTGGACACCGTGGAACGGGCCAGGATCGCGGACGAGTTCGGTGCCGATGCCGACGTGTCCGTTCTGCTGCACCCTCCGGCGCTGCGCGCGCTGGGCATGAAGCGCAAGATCCGGCTCCGCCGCACGGCCCCCGCCCTCTTCTCGCTCCTCCGCGCCCTGCGGCGGCTGCGCGGCACCCGGCTGGACCTCTTCGGCTACGCCGAGGTCCGCCGCCAGGAGCGAGCGCTGATCGAGGAGTACCCCGCCCTGGTCCGCGACGCCCTGGCCCGTCTGACGCCCGGCAACGCCGCCGCCGTGGAGGATCTGGTGCGGCTCGTCGAGGCCGTCCGCGGCTACGAGGACATCAAGCTGGCCCGGGTCGAGGAGTTCCGCGCCACGGCCCGCGCGGCCCTGGACGATCTGACCGCCACCGCCGACGCCGCCGCGGCCGTCTCCGTCTGACCCCGGCCCCGCCCTCAGAGCCTGTGTCATATCCCCGGTCGGATCAGCGTGCGGCGTCTGGTGCGTGCGATCGCAAGGCGCCGGAGCGTCCTCGTGGCGGAGCCACGTGGGCGTTTCGGCAACGCGGCGAGCGTGCGTGCCAGGCGTCGCACGCCCGGCCGGGGATATGACACAGGCTCTCAGCACCTCTCCTCGCCCGTCCGCACCTCAGGAGCGCCCCTGATGCCCGTCGACCGTCTGCTTCCCACCCGTGAGGCCGAGGACCTGCTCGACCTCGTCCGCGAGATCGCCGACAAGGAGCTCGCCCCCAGAGTCGACGGGCACGAACGCGACGAGACCTACCCCGAGGGCCTGTTCCGCCTGCTGGGCGACGCCGGGCTGCTGGGCCTGCCCTACCCGGAGGAGTACGGCGGGGGCGGCCAGCCCTACGAGGTCTACCTCCAGGTCCTGGAGGAGCTGGCGGCGCGCTGGGCCGCCGTCGCCATCGCCACCAGCGTCCACACCCTCGCCGCCTTCCCCCTGCTCACATTCGGCACCACCGGGCAGCGCGAACGCTGGGCGGAGGACATCCTCGGCGGCCGGCTCATCGGCGGGTACAGCCTGTCCGAGCCCCAGGCCGGGTCCGACGCGGCGGCCCTGACCTGCCGCGCCGAGAAGGCCCCCGACGGCTACCGGATCAACGGCACCAAGGCGTGGATCACCCACGGCGGCAAGGCGGACTTCTACGCCCTGTTCGCCCGCACCGCCCCCGGCAGCGACGGCATCTCCTGCTTCTTCGCGCCCGGCCACACCGACGGCCTCACCTTCGGCCGGGCCGAGGAGAAGATGGGCCTGCACGCCATCCCCACCACCTCCGCCTTCTGGGACGACGCCCTCCTCGCCACCGACCGGCTCATCGGCGGCGAGGGCCAGGGGCTCCACATCGCCTTCCAGGCGCTGGACTCCGGCCGGCTGGGCGTCGCCGCCTGCGCCACCGGGCTCGCCCAGGCCGCCCTGGACGCCGCGGTCGGCTACGCCCATGAACGCACCGCCTTCGGCCGCAGGATCATCGACCATCAGGGGCTCGGCTTCCTGCTGGCCGACATGGCCGCCGCGGTCGACTCCGCGCGCGCCACCTATCTGGACGCGGCCCGCCGCCGCGACCAGGGGCGCCCGTACACCCGGCAGGCCAGCGTCGCCAAGCTGACGGCGACCGACGCCGCCATGAAGGTGACCACGGACGCCGTCCAGGTCTTCGGCGGCTACGGCTACACCCGCGACTTCCCCGTGGAGCGCTATATGCGCGAAGCCAAGATCATGCAGATCTTCGAGGGCACCAACCAGATCCAGCGGCTCATCATCAGCCGCCAACTCGCCCCCTGACCGGCCCCGCGACGGAATGTCGCACCCGGGGCACGCCGGGACACCGGTCATGATGACCACCATGAGATCGGTACGTGGAACGCGCGGGGCGCGAGCGCATCAGCCTGGACCGGGCCGTACGGCGGCGGTGATGGCGGTGCTGACCGCCCTGACCGTGGCCGGTTGCGGCGGTTCTGACACCACCGACGGGGCGCCCTCGCACCGTGGGAACCCGTCGGAGTCCCGTTCCGCACCGCCCTCGGGCGGCCCCTCCGGCGATCCCGGCGCCCCGTCGAAACCGTCGGAGCCGTCGCAGCCGGCGGCGGACGGGCGTGACGTCGGCGCCTGCGCGGACGGCAACTGCGAGATCGCGGTGTCCGAGCGGGTGACGGTCCGTTTCAAGGGCCCGGCCGGTCCGGCGACGCTGACCGTGGACGAGCTCGGCCCGAACAAGGTCACGTACACGGTGCAGTCGGGCGGCAACCGCTCCCGGGGCGGGGCGAGCGGCCCCGGCCAGGGGTGCCTCACCGTGCTGCGCGACCACGGCAGCAGCAATGTGTGCGGAAGGGTGAGCACCATGCGGCCGGCCGCTCAGCCCGGCTCGGTGGTGATCCTGATGGCGGCCGGGGAGGACGGTACGGCGACCCTGCGGATCGTGTCCAGGTGACCGGCCCCGGTGGTCAGCTCTCCACCGGCGGGCTTCCGGGGGAACGGGAGTGGCGGATGCCCGCCTCGTAGGTCTCCTTGAGGTGGTGGAGGGTGTCGTCGAAGTGGCGCGCCGCGTAGGTGGCGTAGAGGATGTCGATCAGCAGCAGCTGGCCCCACTTCGAGGTGACGGACTCCCCGTACAGCCCCTCCCCCGCGACGTTGGAGGTGAACAGCGGCACATCGCTGAGCTCCGCCAGCGGGCTGTCCTGGACGGAGGTGATGCCGATGGAGGTGGCCCCGGTCTGCCGGGCGAGCCGCATGGCGTCCACGATGGCGGTGGACTTGCCGGAGTCGCTGATGCCGATGAGCACATCCCGTGGCGTCAGGATGGTGGCCAGCATGACCTGCACGCTCTGGTCGCGGTAGAGCAGACACTTCTTCCCCGCGCGGGTGAACCGCATGACCCCCTCCTCCGCGGCGATGCTGGAGGAGCCCATGCAGCAGAACACCACCGCGTCCGCCTCGTGCAGCAGATCGACGGCCCGGCTGATGGCGTCGCCGCTGACCTGCTTGGCGGTCTGGGCCAGCGTCTGGCGGCTGCTGCGCTCGATCTTGCCCACGATGGCGGGGGGCTCGTCGCCGCGGAGGATGCCCTCGTAGACGAACTCCTCGTCCCGGCCGGCGGCGGCCGACCGGGTGGCGAAGGTGGCCTCGGCGAGGCTGACGCGGAGCGAGTGATAGCTGTCCATGCCCAGCTCGCGGACGAACCGGGACACCGTCGACTCGGCCACGCCGCACGCCGAGGCCAGCTGCGAAATGGTCATCGACTGCGCCTGCCGGGGGTGGGCCAGCAGATACTCGCCGATCTGGCGCAGGGCGCCCGGTAGGTAGGGCAGCTTGCTGGTGATGAGGTGCAGCACATTGCCGGCCTCATCCGCCGGGACAGCCATGACTCGCTCCGTGGTCTCAGGAAGGGGGGTTAAGTACCCGTAGCAGATTCTCCACGGCCGCGCGGGTTGCGCGCTCCACACTCTCCCCGGTGTACCCCCCGATATGGGGTGTGGAGATCACTCGCGGGTGGTGGAGCAGCTCCTGGGGCTCCGGCGGCTCCTGGTCGTACACATCGGTGGCGTACCCGATGAGCCGGCCGTCCTCGAGCGCGTCGAGGACCGCGCCGTCGTCCACCAGGCTCGCGCGGGCGGTGTTGACCAGATGGGCGCCGGGCCGCATGGCCGCGATGGCGGCCTTGTCGATCAGTGGCCGCCGCGCGGGCGGGCAGTGCAGGGTCACCGCGTCCGCGCCGGCCAGCAGTTCCTCCAGCGTGGTGTACGAGAAGTCCCCGGCGGGGGTGAACTCCGGGTCGGGGAACGCGTCGAAGGCGCGTACGGACATGCCGAGCCCGAGGCCGAGCCGGACCACCCTGCGGCCGATCTGCCCGCACCCCACGACCCCGAGGGTGCGCCCCGCCACCTCCCGGCCCTCGATCCGCCGCCACCGGCCGGCCTTGAGCGCCGTGTCCTGCGGCGGGATGTGGCGCAGCCCGGCGAGCATGAGGGCGATGGCGAGTTCGGCGACGCCCTGGGCGTTGGCCCCGGCCGCGGTCTCGACGGCCACCCCCCGCTCGGCGGCGGCGGTCAGGTCCACGGAGTCGACTCCGACGCCGTTGCGGCTGATGACCTTGAGGCCGGGGGCCGCGGCCAGCACCTCGCGGGTGATCGGCTCGACCCCGGCGAGATAGCCCACGCACGAGGGCAGGAACCGCAGCTGCTCCTCGCGGGTGGGCTGACGGCCGGGGGTGGGGAACAGCAGGTCGTAGCCCGCCGTCTCCAGGGCGGCCAGCGCGGGGTGGCCGCCCTGGGAGAGCGAGCGTGGCGTCACGGCGATCCGGTTCGTCACCGCGCCCACTTCGGGTTGTCCACGACCGCCGGGGCGCCGTCCCGCTCCACCACGATCTTGCGGAAGCCCTTGGACTCGATGGTGCCGTAGTCGTGTCCGGCGTGGCCGGGGAAGGCGAAGAAGGTGATCAGCGGCTCGTCGGGCGAGGTGTTGATGGAGCGGTGGGCGTACCGGCCGGGGACGTAGACGCCCTGGCCGGGGGTGAACTCCTGCCACTGCACATCGCCCTCGGGGTTCTCCATCATCATCAGGCCCCGGCCGCGCAGGCAGTAGTAGATCTCGGCGGTGTCGAGCACGGAGTGGAAGTGGCCCTTGGTCATGAAGTACTCGTCACCGACCTTGCCCGGGTAGGTGATGCTGGTGCCGTAGGCCACCTCCCCGGAGCTCTGGGGGACGCCCATGTCGAAGAACTCGTAGACCAGGACGTCCTCTTCGGCCAGGCGCTCCGCGGCCTCCTGGTCGGCGTACATCCCGGCCATGGCGGACATGCGGCGCTGGAGCGGCTTCCTGGTCCGGGAGAGCCCGGTGACGAGGCTGAAGTCGGTGACGACGGCGGGGCGGGGGGCGGTGGTGCTCATGCGTGCTCCTTGGTGACGTCGCGGGCGATGCGGGACAGCCGCTCGAAGACGGGGCCGTGGGTGGGGATGTCGAGGTGGAAGACCTCGGCGATGACACGGGTCCAGCCGTGGATGAAGTACAGCCAGCCGTCGACCACGCGCAGCCCGGAGGCGTCCCGCTGGGCCCGCGCCTGGTCCAGGAAGACCAGGTCGCCGCGGTAGTTGAAATCCCAGGCGATGGCGTCGGCGGGGAACCGGGCGGCGTCGGTGAGCGGGGATCCGGGCCGGTCCTTGCCGAGTCCGGTGGCGTTGACCACGACGGAGCCGGGGGAGAGTGTCCGCAGCTGTGCGTCGTTGTCGCCCGGCTCGGGGGCGAGCCGGTAGTCGATGGGGATGGTGAAGCCGAGGCGTTCGTGGACGGTGCGCATCTCGCGCAGCCGGGCCTCGCGGCGGCCCGTCACCACGATGCGGGAGGGGACGTCGCCACCGGCCGCCGCGCGGTTGTGGAGGTACAGGGTGAGGGCGAGCGAGGAGCCGCCCGCGCCGAGCAGCAGCAGCTCGCCCCCGGTGCGGGACCAGTAGCCGTCGGGCACGATGGCCTCCAGGGCCAGGCCGCTGGTGACGGGATCCATGGCGTGGCCCCACAGCTGGTCGCCGCGCTTGGAGACGCTGCTGACCTCGTCCAGCAGCTCGGTTTCGTGGCCGACGCCGTCGAACAGGTCGTGGGCGGCCTTGTAGAGGTTGAGCTTGTGGGTGGTGACCAGCGCGCCCAGCGAGTGGGGGTCGTGCTTGATGAAGTCGACCACCTCCCGGTAGTGCTCGGGGGTGTCGTCCAGCGGGAGGTCGATGCCCTCGATGACGGCGTCGAGGTTCAGCTCGCGCGCCCACGCCGGGAAGACCTTCATGATGGAGGACTTGGTGGTGGTGACGCCGATGAAGTACATCGTGGGGCGGGCGGCGGCGTGATACGTCCGCGGCATGTCAGTTCTCCTTCGAGAAGCCGTGCGGGGTCAAGGGCCGGGTCGGCGGGGCCGGGTCAGTGCTCCTCCCAGTCCCGGGCGCAGCCCACCGCCTTCTGCCAGCCCGCGTAGAGCCGGTCGGCCCGTGCCCGGTCCATGGCGCAGTCGAAGCGGCGCTCGAGCCGGAAGGTGCCGGACAGCTCGTCCCGGTCCTTCCAGAACCCGGTGGCGAGCCCGGCGAGGAAGGCCGCGCCACGGGCCGAGGACTCGATGACGGTGGGGCGCAGCACGGGGACGTCGAGGATGTCGGCCTGGAACTGCATGAGGAAGTTGTTGGCGGTGGCCCCGCCGTCGACCTTGATCTCCCGTGTGGTGAGGCCCGAGTCGGCCTCCATGCAGGTGATGACGTCGCGGATCTGGTAGGCGATGGACTCCAGCGTGGCCCGGATGATGTGCTTGCGGCTGGCGCCGCGGGTCAGTCCGAGGATGGCGCCCCGCGCGTACTGGTCCCAGTACGGGGCGGCGAGCCCCACGAAGGCCGGTACGACATAGACGCCGCCTGTGTCGGGGACGTTGAGGGCGGCGTGCTCGGTGTCCTCGGCGTCGTAGACGATCTGGAGCTCGTCGCGCAGCCACTGGATGGAGGCGGCGGCCACGAAGATCAGCCCTTCCAGGGCGTACTCGACACCGCCGTCCACGCCCCAGGCGATGGTGGTGAGCATGCCGCTGCCGCTGAAGACGGGGCTGTCGCCGGTGTTGAGGACCAGCGAGGCCCCGGTGCCGTACGTGGCCTTCACCGAGCCCGGGTCGAAGCACGCCTGGCCGAACAGCGCGCCCTGCTGGTCGCCGACGGCCGAGGCGACCGGGATCCGGGCGCCGAGCAGCACCGACTCCTCGGTGTGGCCGTAGACCTCGCTGGTGGGGCGCACGTCGGGGAGGATCGCGCGGGGGATGTCGAGCTCGTCGAGCAGCCGCTGGTCCCAGTCCAGCCGGGTGATGTCGAACAGCATGGTGCGCGAGGCGTTGGTGTAGTCGGTGACGTGTGCGGCGCCGCCGGTGAGGTTCCAGATCAGCCAGGAGTCGACGGTGCCGAAGGCGAGTTCGCCGCGCTCGGCGCGCTGCCGGGCGCCGGGCACGTTGTCGAGGATCCACTTCACCTTGGTGGCGGAGAAGTAGGCGTCGATGATCAGCCCGGTGGTCCGCTTGACGTGCTCCTCCAGGCCGCGGGCCTTGAGCTCCTCGCACAGCGCCGCGGTGCGGCGGTCCTGCCACACGATGGCGTGGTGCACGGGCTCTCCGGTGGCGCGGTCCCAGATCACCACGGTCTCGCGCTGGTTGGTGACACCGATGGCGGCGATGTCCTCGGAGCCGCACTCGGCCTGGGCCAGCACCTGCTTGGCGACGGTGACCTGGGTGTTCCAGATGTCCAGCGGGTTGTGCTCGACCCAGCCGGGCTGCGGATAGATCTGCGGGAACTCCTGGCTGACGCACGCGGCGATGTCGCCCGCCTTGTCGAAGAGGATGGCCCGGATGCTGGTGGTACCGGCGTCGAAGGCCATGACATAGCGGTGGGTCATGGGATCACCTGTCTTCCGCCGGGACCGCGGGGCCCGATGTGGTGGCGTGGGGGTCGCCGTCAAACGCGACCATGGCCTTCATCCCGGCCCCGGAGGCCGCGTAACCGAAGGCATCGTGGATCTTCTCCAGTGGGAACACCTCACTGACCAGTGGTGACAGATCGACGCGGCGCTCGCCGACCAGCCGCAGACAACGGCCGTAGTCGCCGTTGGTGGAGCCGGTCGTCCCGGTCAGGGTGAGGCCCTTGTAGTGCACGGCGTTGGTGTCGAGCGGGATGGTCCGCGCGGCGCCGAGGCCCGCGAAGTAGTTGAGCCGGCCGTGCGGGGCGAGCAGTTCGGCCGCCTGTGCCTGCACCTGGGGGTCGGACACGGCCGTGATGACCACGTCCGCGCCCCGGCCGCCGGTGTGCTCGCGCACCACCTCGGCCAGGTCCTGTTCGCGGACCCCGACACACACATCGGCGCCCAGCCGGGCGGCGAGGTCCAGACGGGGGCGGCCGCGGTTGGAGATGATCACCTTGCGGGCCCCGGCGAGCTTGCCGAGCAGCACATGGAACGCGCCGATGGGGCCCGCGCCGGTGATGACCACGACGTCCTCGTGGCCCACCCGCAGCCCGCGCTGCCCGCTGTAGCAGCAGGAGAACGGCTCCACCAGGGCCGCCTCGGCGTACGAGACACCGTCGGGGATCTCGAAGACGTTGCCGCGCTGGAGGGCGAAACCGGGCACCCGCAGCAGCTCCTGGAAGCCGCCGTCGATGCTGATGCCGAACGCCTCGTAGTCGGGGCACATGTTGTTGTAGCCGTGGCGGCACATGTCGCAGCGGCCACAGCCCACGTTCGGCGTGACGGTGACCCGCATGCCCGGGTGGAACGCGGACACCCGCGGCCCGACCGCCACCACGTCCCCCGCCACCTCGTGGCCCAGCACCCGGCGCTGCCCATCCGGGATCTTGAAGTGGCCGTGCTTGAAGATGCGCAGGTCGGTGCCGCAGATGGAGGCGGCCCGGACCCGCACCAGCAGGTCGTCGCCGACGACGGTGGGCTCGGCCACGTCCTCGACCGCCAGCTCCCCGGGCCGGCGCAGCACGGCGGCCCTCATGACGCACCTCCGACGACACCGGGCCGGATGAGCTCGGCCTGGGCCTGGTCGGCGACCGCGAAGACGACCTTGTTGTACCAGGTGCGGCGCTCCAGCATGTCGGCGAACATCGCCGGTGCCTCCTCCAGGCTCGGGGTGTGGCTGATGAGTGGCGCCACCTTCAGATCGCGGCCCAGGTGGTGGACCACCATGTCCCATTCGCTGCGCCCGGCCGGGGTGATCCTGGAGTTCCAGGTGCCGTAGACGCGCAGCTCACGGCGGAGGATCGAGGAGACCAGGGCGCGCGGCAGGGTGAGGTCACCGGAGATGTCGCCCAGGAGCATGACCTGGCCGAGCGGGGCCGCCGCGGTGATGGCCTGGACGAGGGTGGCGGGCAGACCGCTCGCCTCCACCGCGCAGTCCACGCCCCGGCCGCCGGCCAGCTCCCGGACCGTGTCCACCGTGTCACCGGCGGACGCGTCGATGACCGGGAAGCCGAGACCGGCCATGACGGCACGCTTGCGCTCGTCCACATCGGCCACGTACACCTCGCTGGCGCCCAGGATGCGCAGCCACTGGGCGGCCAGCGCCCCGATGGGCCCGGCCCCGATCACCAGCGCGGTGGCGTGGGCGGGCAGCTGGAACTTCAGCATGGCGTGCAGGGCGACCGCGGCGGGCTCCACCATGGCGGCGTGCACCAGCGGCACATCCCGCGCCACCGGCACCAGATTGGCCTCGGGCACATGGAGGAACTCGGCCATGGCGCCGTCGCGCCGCGACCCGTAGTAGTCGTAGCCGGAGCCGACGGCGTACTCGCCGATCTGGGTCATCGGATCCGCCGGGTCGGGCAGGAGGGGGAAGACCGCGGCGCGGTCCCCGGGGCGGAAGCGGCTTCCCTCCGGCGCCTCCTCGACCACGGCGGAGAACTCATGGCCCAGGACGAGCGGATAGTGGTACGCCTTCCCGCGGCCGAACCTCAGCACGTCCGAGCCGCAGACGCCCACACCGCCGACGCGGACGAGGACGGAGCGGTCGCCCACGGGCGCGGGGGCGGGGATGTCGGTGAGGGTGAGGACGCCCTCGGATTGCAGTACTGCTGCCTTCATCGCTCGGTCCGCCTCAGACTTCCATGCCATAGCGGTGTGCCTTGTGCGTCGGGTAGAGCGCGATCTGCGGGATGGTGACGTCGGGCGTGCGCGTGGCCACGTAGAGGGAGACCTCTGCGACGTTGTCGACGTCGATGCAGCTGGCGTGGATGCCCTCGGCGAGCTCCTTGTCGTCCAGCCAGCCGTCGAGGTAGGCGGGGATGTCGCCGTCGTACAGGCCCTTGTCGATGATCTCGGTCATCGGGGTCTTGACGTGGGACGGGTTGATCACCGTCACACCGATGTTCTTCTCCTTGCCCTCAAGGAGAATGTTCTTGCTGAATCCCATCATCCCGTGCTTGGAGGCGCGGTAGGGGCTGTGGCCGGGGCCGGATGCCAATCGGGCCGAGGACGATCCCATATTGATGACGCGCCCGCCGGTGGACTGCCGCTCCATGATGCGGAACGCCTCGCGGCAGCACAGGAAGACCGCGGTCAGATTGGGGCCGATGGTCTTGTTCCACTCCTCCAGCGTCACCTCGGTCACCGGGGGTGAGAGCGAGTCGCGGCCCGCGCTGTTGACGAGGAGGTCGACCTGGCCCCACTCCTCCATGGCGGTCCGGAAGAAGCCCTGGACCTGCTCCTCCTCGGTGACATCGGCCTCGATGCCCACGCAGACGCCGCCCTGGGACTGGATGGAGCCGACGACCTGCTGGAGCCGCTTGCCGTCGATGTCGACCAGGAGGACCTTGGCCCGGTTGGCCGCGAAGATCCGGCCGACGGCCTCGCCGATGCCGGAGGCGCCACCGGTGATGATGGCGACCTTGCCCTCCAGCGCGATGCCGGGGGCGGGTTCGTAGGTGGTGGTCATGCTGTCCCTTTGGGGTGGTGGGTGGGTGTTCGGAGGTGGTTCTTCGGGGGTCTTCAGGAGGTGGTCTTCGGGTGTTTCAGGAGGTGGCTCTCAGGAGGTGGCTGCCGCGGCGGCGATCTCGACCGCGCCGCGGGCGTTGCGCCCGATGGCCTCGTACTCCCCCTCGGCCAGCAGCGCGGCACTGGCGATCCAGGTGCCACCGCAAGCCGCCACATGCGGCCGGCTGAGATAGTCGGGGAGGTTGTCCGGCGTGAGGCCGCCGGTGGGCAGGAACGCCATCCCGTCGTACGGAGCCGCCATGGCGTCCAGCAGCCGCAGTCCGCCCGACGCCTCGGCCGGGAAGTACTTCACCAGTGGCAGCCCCCTGGCCACGGCCGCCTCGACACCGGTGGGGCTGTTGATGCCGGGGACGACGGGGATCTTCCGCTCCAGGCAGTGGTCCACGACGTCCGGGTTGAAGCCGGGCGCCACCACGAACTGCGCTCCCGCGTCGATGGCGTGGTCCACGGTCGTGCGGTCCAGGACCGTACCCGCGCCGACCAGCAGCTCGGGGTGGCGGGCCCGCAGGGTGGCGATCCCGTCCCGGGCGGCCGGGGTGCGGAAGGTGATCTCGGCGACCGGCAGCCCCGCCCCGAGCAGCGTCTCGCCGAGCGGGTCGGCGTGGCGCACGTGGGGCAGGGTGACGACCGGGACGATCCGGACGCGGCGCAGTGCGCCGAGGAGTTCGGTGGGGTTCATCGGTCCTCTTTCGCGGTGGGGTCGCCCGGGGTATCGCTCGGGGTGAGGACGTGGGCGTCGCCCACCCGCGGCACGGTCCAGGACAGTGGCGTGGCGCGGCGGCGCAGTGCGTCGCGGGCGTCCTCCGGGTCGACGGTGTTGAAGTCGAACAGCCCGAAGTGGTGGCAGAGCAGATGCGGGATCCCGGCCGCCTCGCACAGCTCGGCCGCCTCCCGGACGGTGAAGTTGCCGGGGACGCCGTTCTCGGTGCGGTGGCGGTCGCGCCCGTTCACGGGCAGCAGCGCCACGTCGGCGCGGAGCGACCGCAGCAGCTCGGACTGCCCGTCGTACGGGACGCAGTCGCCGGAGTGGTAGACGCGGACCCCGCCGACGGTGAGCACATAGCCGAGGAAGCGGTGGTCTCCGTTCTCGTCCTGTTCGAGGTGTTCATGGGCGGCGGGGACCGGTTCGACGGTGATCCCGCCGTCCAGTGCCACCCGCTCACCCGCGGTGGTCCCGGTCAGCCGGGTGGCGGGTACGCCACGCTCCAGGGCCCGCGCCCGCTCGGCGCGCGGGACGACGAAGCGCGGGTCGTTGTGCGGGAGCAGGGCCCGGATGGTGCCCGGGTCCATATGGTCGGTGTGACCGTGGGTGCACAGCACCGCGTCCACCCCACGGATGGCCTCCGGTGCCACCGGGGCGGGGTGCATCCGGCGGTGTGGGAAGAGCGTGCCGCGGTACTTCTCGGCGAGGGTGTCCGAGAGGTACGGGTCGATCAGGATCAGCCGGCCGCGGTGGCGCAGGGCGAATCCGGCCTGGCCGAGCCACCACAGCGTCACATCGTCCGGTCCTGCCTCCGGCGGGGCGGCGAAGGTGCCGGTGAGAGGGGTGCCGGAGACGGGGCGCACGGCGGGCCGTGTGATGTTCATGCGTGCTCCCGGTGGGTGGGGGTGGGGTCGCCGTGTGCGGTCATGGGGTGCCCGCCGGGGATCTGCCGTCGAGCTCCGCGGGGTCCAGCGCTCCGGTCATCAGGGCGACGGCGTCGGGCATCGAGATGTCGGAGGTGTTCACCAGGGCGACGCGCCGGCCCAGCCGCTGGACGTGGACGCGGTCGGCGACGTCGAAGACATGGGGCATGTCGTGGCTGATCAGAATGACCGGCACACCCCGGTCGCGGATCTCGCGGATGAGGTCGAGCACCCGCTGCGACTCCCGCACCCCGAGCGCCGCCGTCGGCTCGTCCATGATGATCACCCGGCTGCCGAAGCAGGCGGCGCGTGCCACGGCGACGCCCTGGCGCTGCCCGCCGGAGAGCGTCTCCACCGGCTGGGAGAAGTTCTGGATGGTCAGCAGGCCGAGGGAGGTGAGGAGTTCGCGGGTCTCCTCGCGCATTCCCTTCTTGTCCAGCAGTCGGAAGACCCTGCCGAGCGGGCCGGACCTGCGGCGCTCACGGCCGAGGAAGAGGTTGGCGGGAATGTCCCGGGAGGGCGCGACGGCCAGGTTCTGGTAGACGGTCTCCAGTCCGTGGTCCCGCGCGTCCAGGGGGTTGCGGAACCGCACCGGCTCCCCGAAGAGGCGGATCTCCCCGGCGTCGGGGACCTCCGCCCCGGAGAGGCACTTGATGAGCGTCGACTTGCCCGCGCCGTTGTCGCCGATGACGGCGAGGACCTCACCGGCGCGCAGCTCCACATCGGCCCCGCCGAGGGCGGTGACATGTCCGTAGCGCTTGACCAGGCCGCGCGCCTGGAGGGCGAGTACGTCGGTGGTCGTGTTCCGTCGATCGTTCCGGTGATTGTTCCGGTGATCGTTCCGGGGATTCATGCCGTCACCTTCCGGATCCACTGGTCGGCGGCGACGGCCACGATCACCAGGACACCCACGGTGAAGACCTGCCACAGGGCGTCCACTCCGGACAGGGCGAGTCCGCTGCTGAACACGCCCACGATGAGGGAGCCCAGCAGGGTGCCGAGGACATGGCCACGGCCGCCGAAGAGGCTGGTGCCGCCGATGACGACGGCGGTGATGGACTGGAGGTTGAGGTTCTCACCGGCCTGCGGGCTGACCGAGCCGATCCGCCCGATGAGGAACCACGCGGCGAGACCGCAGATCAGCCCCGCCACCACATACACGCTGAGCAGTACCCGCCCGGTGCGGATCCCGCTGAGGCGGGCCCCCTCGCGGTTGTCGCCCACCGCGTGCAGATGGGCGCCCCACGCGGTGCCCCGCAGCAGATAGGCCACGGCGGCGAAGCAGCCGATCATCAGCAGCGAGCTGTAGGTGACATCGGTGCCCAGGACATCGATGGAGCGGCCCGGCCAGCTCAGCAGGGGCGGCACATCCTGGGCCCGGATGGTCTCGCTCCGCGAGTAGAGGAGGGTGAGGGCGGAGAAGACGCTGAGGGTGCCGAGCGTGGCGATGAACGGCGGTATGCGGAACCGGGTGACCAGCACACCGTTGAGCCCGCCGCAGACACCGCCGATGACGACACCGAGCAGCAGGGCCAGGGGCACCGGCAGACCGTGGTCCACCGCCAGCTTGCCCATCACCACGGAGGCGAGCACGGTGATGGCCCCGACCGACAGATCGATGCCCGCGGTCAGCACGATCAGCGTCTGGGCGATGCCGACCATCCCGATGATCTGCACCTGCTGGACGATCAGCGAGATATTGAGCGGATCGCTGAACCGGGACCCCACCCACACGCTGAAGAACAGCGAGGCGAGGAGCAGCACGATGAGCGGGCCGAGCAGCGGCTTGGTGTGCAGGGCCGACTGTCCGCGGGCGAGCGCTCCGCGCGCCTGCGGCCGGGTGGTGGGAGGGTCTGCGGCGGGTGGGGGGACGGTGTCGTGCACCACGGTCAACTCCTGGAAACGGTGAGGGATATATGGGTGTGCCGGACGTCCGCCGGGGCCTGCCCCGAGCGGTGGCGGGGCTAGCCCCAGCAGTGGCGCAGGCCCCAGTCCGACTTCTGCGAATCCAGACCGGATACGGGGGTGTCCGTGATGAGGGAGACTCCGGTGTTGGTGAAGCCCTGTGCGGATGAGCCGGAGTCCTTGCCGCCGTCCTTGGCGTGCGCGGCCACGGCGGCCAGGCCCTCGGCCGCCATCTTCACGGGGAACTGCATCGAGGTGGCGCCGATGACACCGCCGGCCACGTTCTTGACGCCGGGACAGCCGCCGTCGACGGAGACGATGGTGATGTCCTTCTGCTTACCGGCCGCCTTGACGGCCTGATAGGCACCCGCGGCGGTGGGCTCGTTGATGGTGTAGACGAGGTTGATGGAGCCGTTCTTCTGGAGCAGCTTCTCCATGGCGTCGCGTCCGCCCTCCTCATTGGCGCCGGTCACCTCGTGGCCGACGATCCGGGAGTCGCGCTCGTCGCCGATCCGGTTCGGGTTCCGGACATCGATGCCGAAGCCCTCCAGAAAGCCCTGGTCCCGCAGGACGTCGACCTTGACCTGCTCGGAGCTGAGGTCCAGCAGGGCGACCTTCGGCCGCTTGCCGTGCATCCGCGCCTTGGCCCACTTGCCGATCATGCGGCCGGCCAGCCGGTTGTCGGTGGCGAACGTGGCGTCCACCGCGGATGCCGGTTCCGTCGGCGAGTCCAGGGCGACGACCATGACACCGGCCTTCCGCGCCCGCTCGATGGCGGGGATGATCGCGCCGGAGTCGGCCGGGGTGATCAGAATGCCCTTGGCGCCCGCGGCCACCAGGTTCTCGATGGCCTTGACCTGCGAGTCGTTGTCGGCCTGGCCCTTGCCGGCGAAGGTCCGCAGGTCCACGCCGAGCTGGCGGGCCTTCTTCTGGGCGCCCTCGCGCATCTTCACATAGAAGGGGTTGTCGTTGGTCTTGGTGACGAGGCCGACGATGGTCTTGTCGTCACCGTGGCCGCTGATGCCGCTCCCGCATGAGGTGAGCAGCAAGGTGAGACCGATTCCCGCGGACAAGGCCGCGAGCGCTCTGTGGCGCGGCATGACGCGATCTGCCATGAGTTTGCCTTTTCTCGACGTGCGGGGGGTGGCTTGGGGGAAGTGCGCCGCCCGCCGGGTGCCGGTTCGCGGCAGCGGGGACTGTCGGTGCCGACGCGTTCATCGGTCGGCTCGGCCCTGATCGGGCTGGAGATGGCCGGTGGGACGTGCTCAGCGGCTCGATCCACAACGTCGCAGAGGTTTCGAGCACTGTCAATGCATCTCGAAGAAATTTCCACGACATACGCCCGACATGAACCGCGCCCCGAAAATCGACGTAGAAATTTCTTCTAATGATCTTGACTATCGCAGAAACCACTACGAGGCTGGGAGGTGGCCCCCTTCTCGACGGAGTCGGCCACAACCCCCTTCCGGACCGCACGGCGCCCGGAAAGGAGTACGGAAATGACAGTGCACCCAGCGGGGGCGATCGCCACCGCATCCCCCTCACCACCCGACGGCCCGCCGCCGCGCCGGCGGACGGGTCCGCCCGATGTCCCCACCACCCCGCGCGGGCTGGCCCTGCGGCTGGCCACCGACCCGGCCGCCGTGGGCCGGGCCCGCCGTACCGCGGCGGGCGCGCTGCGCTGCTGGGGGGTGCCCGACACCGCCGCCGACGACATCGTCCTCATGGTGGACGAGCTGGTGACCAACGCGATCGAGCACACCGACGGGCCCGTGTGGCTGCGGCTGTGGCTGCGTCGCGGACGCTGTGTGATCTGCCAGGTCGGGGACGGCTGCCATGAGACGCCCCAGCCGCGCCCCAGCGACCCCGACGCCGAGAACGGCCGCGGGCTGCTCCTCGTCGCCGCGCTCGCCGATGCCCTCGGCACCCGCGTCACCACCACCGGAAAGATCACCTGGTTCCGGTGCCGGGTACGGGACGGCCGGCTCCCGGCACCCCGCACCACCCCCGACGTCGATTACTGACCAGTAGTCACTCTGTCCGCTGAGTGATATCTTTGCTCTCGTGGCACAAGATGGTGGTCTGGCTCTCGTCCGTAAGTCCGTTGAGGTCCTCGACCTGCTCGCGGCGAGAGGCGAGGCGACGGCCGCGCAGCTCGCGGAGGAGCTGGGTGAGCCCCGCAGCTCGGTATACCGACTGCTGTCCAGCCTCCAAGGCCTGGACATGGTGGAAGGCGGCAGCCGGCGCGGTACCTTCCGCCTGGGATTCCATCTGCTCAGCCTCGGCACCGCCGTGGTGGAGCGTTTCGACGAGCGGCGCTTCGCGCAGCCGGTGATGGAGCGCCTCCACGACGAGACCGGCGAGACGGTGTACCTGTGCGTCCAGCGCGGCCGCGAGGCGGTGTGCATCGAGCGGCTGGACGGCCGGCGGGTCCAGTCCCTCGCCCTGAAACTCGGCGGTGCGCTGCCGCTGCACGCCGGGGCGGCCTCCCGCGCCCTGCTGGCCTTCCAGGACCGCTCGGCCTGGTCGGACTACCTTGAGCAGGGGCCCTTGGAGCGGTTCACCCCGTCCACTCCGGTCACGGCGGACTCGCTGGTCCCGGTGCTGGAGCAGACCTCCGACAGTGGGATCTCGGTCAGCGACCAGGACGTGACAGTCGGTGTGGCCGCGCTCGGCGTCCCGATCCTGGACTACCGGGGGCAGGTGCGTGCCGCCCTGTCCATCAGCGGGGTCCGGGAGGCGATCCTCGGCACCGACCCGGCCGGTCTGCGCGAGCGTTTGGTCGAGGCCGGCCAGGAGATTTCGCGGGCGCTGGGCTGGAAGGCCGTCACCGGCGCCGTCGCCGACTTCGGCTGACGGAAGGGACCGACGGCCCAGGACACGGCGCCCGCCCCGGAGGAATCCCGGGGCGGGCATCTCGCGCCCACCGGCTCTGGACGAGCAGCGCGTCGGTTCTAGGCGAGGAGTGCTTCGCGGGCTTCTGCCTCGACTCCGGGGGCGTCCAGCCGGTAGTGCCCGTACAGATGGGTGGGCGGGCCGATGAGGCTGTACTGGTCCCGGATCCCGTGGCGGTGCAGCCGGACCGGTACGCCGTGTTCGCTGATCAGCTCGGCCACGGCGCCACCGAGGCCGCCGAGCACATTGTGCTCCTCCACCGTCATCAGCAGCCGGGAACCTCGCGCGGCCTTGAGCACCGCCTCCTCGTCCAGCGGTTTGACGGTGTGCATATCCAGCACCCCGACGCTGTACCCGTCCGCGGAGAGCGCCGCCGCGGCCCCCAGAGCGGGGTGGACCATCGAGCCGGTGGCGATGAGCGTGAGATCACTCCCGGTGCCGTGCTCGACCGCCTTCCCGATCTCCAAAGTGGTGCCGGCCGGGTAGACGTCCGGGTCCCGGCCGCGGCCGATGCGGAAGTAGACCGGGCCCGGATGGTCCACCGTGGCGCGCAGCGCCGCGGCCAGGGCCGCGGTGTCGGCCGGTGCCACCACGGTGAGTCCGGCGATGCTGCGGGTGATGGCCAGGTCCTCGGTGGCGTGGTGGGAGGTTCCGTAGAAGCCCAGGGTGATCCCGGCGTGGTGGCCGATCAGCCGGACCGGCAGGCGGGTGTAGGCGACGTCGGTGCGGATCTGCTCGCAGGCCAGCAGCGCCATGAAGGACGCGAAGGTGGCGACGTAGGGCCGCAGGCCGGTGGTGGCCAGGCCCGCCGCGGTGGACACCATGTGCTGCTCGGAGATCCCGAACTGGAGGTACTTGTCCGGGTGGCGGTCCTGGAAGCGCACCAGTCCGTTGGAGTACTTCAGGTCGGCGGTGCCCACGACCACCGGATGGCCCTCGTCTGCCAGGTCGGCCAGGGTGTCGCCGAGGGCCTTCAGGCCCGGGGCCTGTTCCAGCAGGCTCAGCAGATGCCAGGATTCGGGCTGGAGACCGGGTGCGACGCTCATCGTGTCCCCCGCAGCTCCGCCAGGGCGTTGGCCTCGTCCCGCTCGGCCAGCCAGCCCAGATGCCATCCGAACTCGGACTCCATATAGGAAATCCCCTTTCCCTTGACGGTGTTGGCGACGACCACGGCCGGACGGTCGCGGCCGGTGTCCTGCGCCAGCGAGCGCAGCAGAGGCAGCAGGGACGCGACGTCGTGCCCGTCGACCTCGTGCGTCTGCCATCCGAACGCCCGCCACTTCTCCAGCAGTGGCTCGATCCCGGTCACGCCGTCGATGCGGCCGTCGAGCGAGTGGTCGTTGCGGTCGACGATGGCCACCAGCCGCCCCAGACGGTGGTGTGCGGCGCCCAGGGCCGCCTCCCAGACCTGTCCCTCGTGCAGCTCTCCGTCGCCGAGCAGGACGAACGTGGTGTACGGGCGCCCCTGGAGACGGCCGCCCATCGCCATCCCGGTCCCGGCCGACAGGGCGTGGCCCAGCGACCCGGAACTGAAGTCGATCCCCGGAATGCGGGTCATGTCCGGGTGGTCACCGAAGGCGTTCCCCAGCCGGGTGTACTCGTCCAGCTCGGCCGCGTCGAAGAAGTCCCAGTCGGCCAGCAGCGGGTACAGCGTGGCCGCCGCATGCCCCTTGCCGAACAGGAACCGGTCACGGTCGGGCCAGTCCGGCTCCCCGCGCCGCAGCCGCATCACCCCGTAGTAGAGCGTGGCCAGGATCTCCGCGCAGGAGAAGCCGGACGCGTAATGGCCGGTCTTCGCGATCGAGATCAGCCGCACCGTCTCCAGACGGGCGAACAGCGCCCGTTCCTCGATGTGCTTGATGAGTTCGCTGTCCGCCGGCGCTACCGGCGTCTGTGCAGTCATTCGGTGTCTCTCCCAGTCGGTGAGCCCCGTTGGCGAGCCCAGTCGGCGAGTCCGCTGGCGGGCCCGATCGGCGGCACGGCCAAGTCCGGTCCGCACCACCATCGCCATCGGAAGTTACCATCCACTGGACAGTGCGTCCACGTCATGAGAATGTCTCCGTGGCCGCCGTCACACCACCACCGAGGTGGGCTTTCGTCGAAGCCAAGGAGATGCGATGCCCCTCCCCGACCAGTCCACGCCCGTGACCGAGGGAGTGTCGCGGGCCCCGGACACCCGCCAACGTCAGGTCCGTGTCACCGCGCCCCGGCAGGTCGCCCTCGTCGAGCGAGACCTCACCGGCCCCCCACCGGGTGAGGTCCGGGTCCGGGTCCGCGAAGTCGGCGTGTGCGGCAGCGATCTGAAGATGTGGTCCGGCGAGCACGCCGTGCTCAAGCCCCCACTGGCCCTCGGGCACGAGGCGTGGGGGATCGTCGAAGAACACGCCGCGGACCCCTATGCCACCGGGTCCGCACCGCTCACCCCCGGCACCCCCGTGGTCATCGTTCCCCCGAACGGCTGCGGCACCTGCCACAACTGCGCGCGGGGGCGCGAGCAGCTGTGTGCGCGGATGCGGTTCGTCGGCGGCCAGATCGACGGGGCCATGGCCCGGTTCCTGACCATCCCGCCGCACCACCTCCTGCCGATCGACCCCCGGGTGCCCGAGGAACTGCGGGTCCTGATCGAACCGCTGGCAGTGGCCGTGCACGCGGTCGGCCGGGCCCGCGTCGGCGCCGACGACCAGGCCCTGGTGATCGGTGCGGGTCCGATCGGCGTCTTCTGCGCGCTCGTGCTCGCCGCCCAGGGCATCGGCCGGGTGGTGGTGACCGACCGGGACCCGCTGCGGCTCGGCCTCGCCCGCCGGCTCGGGGTGCCGCACGTCGTGCGCACGACGGCCGCCCAACCGCTCCTCGCGGCCGGGGACCACATCCGTTCCGAAGGCGCGGATGTGGTGTTCGACTGCGTCGGCGCCCAGGCCACCACCACGCAGGCGCTGACGGCGACCTGCCGTGGCGGCCGCACCGTCCTGGTGGGCATCAGCCCCGCCGAGCTGACCGTCGGCGGAGTGGCACTCCAGCGCGGGGAACGCGAGCTCATCGGCGTCCAGATGTACCAGCGCGAGGACTTCCACCACGCGATGGACCTGCTGGCCGAAGGGCTCGTCCCGGCCGTCGACGGTCTCAAGCGCTCCCGGCCGCTCAGCCAGGCCGGGGAACTCCTCGACGAGCTCGCCCGGCGGCCGAGCCCCGTCCTCAAGGAGACCCTGCTCCCGGACTGAGAGACACCGGGTCGCGGGACCTCCGCTCGTCCCCTCCTCCCCCCGCCCCGAAGGACCCAGCCATGAATCCTCCCTCCGCCGTCACACCACCCTCCCCTCCCACCGCCGACACACCCAACATCCGCACCGTGGCCTGGGCGACCATGATCGGAACGGCCATCGAGTGGTACGACTTCTTCACCTACGGCATCGCCGCCGCCCTGGTCTTCAACACACTCTTCTTCCCCGCCGGCACCTCTCCGGTGGTGGGAACGCTCCTCGCGTTCAGCACCTATGCCGTGGGGTTCGCCGCCCGGCCCGTCGGCGGCGTGGTCTTCGCGCACTACGGGGACAAGATCGGCCGTAAGTCCATGCTGGTGCTCTCGCTGCTGCTCATGGGCGGCAGCACCTTCTGTATCGGGCTGCTTCCCGGCTTCCCCGCCTTGGGTGTCGCAGCCCCCCTGCTCCTGGTGGCCCTGCGGATCGTCCAGGGCTTCGGGGTGGGCGGCGAATGGGGCGCTGCGGCCCTGATGGCTGTCGAGCACGCACCGCCCAACCGGCGTGGCTTCTACGGCAGTTGGCCGCAGATGGGAGTTCCCGCCGGAATGCTCGTCGCCAACCTGGCCTTCTTCGCCCTGTCGGGCACCACGAGCGACCACGACTTCCAGGTGTGGGGCTGGCGCGTTCCCTTCCTCGCCTCCTCGGTACTCATCGCGGTCGGGCTCGTCATCCGGCTCCGGGTGAGCGAATCCCCGGTGTTCCGCGCGATGGAGCAGGCGGGCCGGATCGAACGACGGCCGGTGATCGCCGTGCTCCGCACCCAGCCTGCCAACGTCCTGCGCGCCGCGGGCATCAGGTTCGCCGAGAACAGCACCTTCTACATCCACACCACCTTCGTGCTCACCTACGGCACGACGGTGCTCAGCCTGGAACGCGACGACCTGCTCATCGGGGTGATCATTACGGCCGCCCTGGGCCTGATCAGCCTGCCCCTGTGGGGACGGCTGTCCGACCGGGTCGGACGCCGGCCCGTGGTGCTCTTCGGTTCGGCCCTGCTCGCCGCCCTGTCCTGGCCCTTCTTCTGGGCGCTCGACAGCGGATCGCTCCCGGTCATCTATCTCGTCACGATCCTGTGCATCAACGTCGGCAACCACGCGGTGTACGCACCGCAGTCCGCCTACTTCGCCGAGCTGTTCGAGCCCGAGGTCCGCTACAGCGGTGCCTCGATCGGCTCGCAGGCGGCCAGTGTCCTCGCCGGCGGCCTGTCCCCGCTGATCGCCACCGCCCTGCTGGAGGCGGGCGACGGCTACCACCTCATCGCCCTCTATATGACGGCGATGGCGCTGATCACCGTGTGCACGGCGCTGATCAGCCCCGACCCGTACCGCCAGTCCCTCAAGCGGTCCTCCACACCGGGTGGTCGCGATGCCCGGCCCACCGAACCCACCACGGAGATGTCCCATGGCTGACCCCACCGTTCTCATCACCGGCGCCGCACAGGGAATCGGGGCCGCCACGGCCCGGGTCCTCGCCGAGCGGGGCTGGCGCGTCGTCGTCGCCGACCTCAAGGGCGACGCCGCCCAGGACCAGGTCGCGGCCCTCGACGCGGCGTCCCCCGTGACAGGGGGGCACCTGGCAGTCGCCGTCGACGTCACCGACGAAGCCAGCGTCGCCGCGATGTACGACGACATCGCGACGCGTGCCGGTGGGCTCGACGCACTGGTCAACGGCGCGGGCGTCATCTTCCGGCAGGCGGCCCAGGACTTCGACAGCCGGCAGTGGGCCCATCAGCTCGCGGTCCACCTCACCGGCGCGATGCACTGCGCGCGCGGTGCCTACCCCCTGCTGGTCCGCAGCGGCCGGGCCAGTGTGGTCAACATCGGTTCCGTCGGGTCGACCTTCGGGCTCCCCGGCCGGCTCGGCTACGCCACCGCCAAGAGCGGAGTGCTGGGCCTCACCCGGACCCTGGCGGCCGAGTGGGGCGCGGTCGGCATCCGGGTCAACGCCGTGGCGCCGGGTTACGTGGCCACCGAAATGGTGCGCAGTGGCCTGGAGTCGGGGGCGCTCGACCGGGAGGCGCTGGTGCGGCGCACACCGATGCGCCGGTTGGCCGAGCCCGCCGAGATCGCCACCTCCATCGCCTTCCTGCTCTCCTCCGACGCCTCCTTCGTGCACGGTGCCACCCTCCGGGTCGACGGGGGCATCACGATCGACGGCACTTTCTGACCACCGACCCCCGAGGACATCCCATGAACAGCCACCCCTCCGGCCGGCTCGGGGACATGAGCGGGCGCACCGCCGTGGTCAGCGGAGCGAGCAGCGGCATCGGGCTCGCGATCCTGCGGCGCTTCCTCGAAGCGGGCGCGACCGTTCACGGTCTGGCCCGGCGTGGCCATCTGATCGAGGAACAGGCCCTGGACGCCGCGCCCGGGGCGGACCGCTTGCACCACCACAGTGTCGACGTCGGTGACCCCCAGGCGGTACGGGACTGGGCGCGGCGGGTGTCCGGTCCGGTGGACACCCTGGTGTGTGCCGCCGGAACCAACATTCCCGAGCGGCGCCTCGCCCAACTGACGCCTCCGGTCTGGGACTCCATGCTCGCCACCAATCTGAGCGGGACGTTCTACCTGCTGCACGCCCTGCTCCCCCGGCTCCGCGAGGCCCGCGGCGACGTGGTCGTCCTGTCGAGCGTGGCCGGGGCGTGGCCCGATCACACAGGTCCGGCCTATCAGGCCGCCAAGGCCGGGCTCCTGGGCCTCGCACGGGGAGCGGGCATGGACGAGTACGGCAACGGCATACGGGTGTGCACCATCCTGCCGGGCATAGTGAACACCCCGATCCTCGACGACCGGCCCGAGCCCCCGCCTCAGGAGCTGCGCGATCTGTTCGTTCAGCCACAGGACATCGCCGAAGCGTGTCTGGCGGCCATCACCCTCCCCAAGCGGGCCTGTGTCGCCGAAATGACCGTCGTGGCCTCGGCGTTGCAGTCCATGGGCAACACCCAGGCGGCCACTCCGGCACTGCCCCGGGCGGCTCCCGGGGAACCACGCTCCGCGGGGCGGCCCGGTCTGCCCTGAAACCGGAGCGCCCATACGGAACGCGGCTGACCTCGCCCGTCGAGGTCAGCCGCGTTCCGTATGGGCCGAGGCCCGCCCCGGCGGTCAGGGGTGGATGACCGCCTTGATGCAGCCGCGGTCGTCCCGGACGGCGTCGAGGGCGGCGCCGTACGAGTCCAGCCCGAACCGATGGGTGATCATGCCGTCGGTGCGCACCCGGCCCGTGCGCAGGACCCGCAGCGCGCGATCGAAGCTGAACGCCTGGGTGAAGGATCCGCGGATGGTCAGCTCCCGGCTGAAGATCTCGTGCGGGGAGAGCTCGACGCGCTCCCGCTCCCCGGCCATGCCGTAGAGGAAGACGGTTCCGCCGTCGCGGGTCAGCGGCAGACACTGCTCGATCACGGTGAGGGCGCCGGTCGCGTCGACGACGGTGTCGAAGCCGTCGGGCGCCAGGGCGCGCAGCGCCCCGACGGAGGCCGAGGAGTCGTCGCGGTCCATGACCACCGTCTCGTCGGCGCCGAACTCCCGGGCCAGCTTCAGCTTGGCCTCGGTCGGCGCCGCGACGGTCACCCGCCCCGCGCCGCTGCCCGCCAGCAGCTGCGCGAGCAGCAGGCCGGTGGTCCCGGCGCCGAAGAGGAGGACATCGCTGCCGGGCTGCGGGGCGAGTACGTCCATGCCGTGCACGGCGCACGCGACGGGCTCGGCGAAGGCCACCACGTCCAGGGGGATGTCATCGGCGGGGTGGCAGTGGGACGCGGGCACCACGATCATCTCGGCGAAGCCGCCCGGCCGGGTGACACCGTGGTCCCGCAGCCGGGTGCAGAAGGCCGGTCTGGCGCGGCGGCAGTTGGCGCACGAACCGCAGGAGACACGGTTGTTGAGGGCGACGCGCTGTCCGACGGCGAGCGCCGTCACCTCCTCCCCCAGCGACTCCACCTCGCCCACCACCTCGTGGCCGGGGGTGAGCGGATAGCGGGGGGAGAACTCGCCGCGGTGGAGATGGGCATCCGTGCCGCAGACTCCCGCCGAGCGCACCCGCAGACGTACCTCACCCGGGCCCGGCTCCGGATCCGGCAGGTCGGTGTAGCGGAACGCGTAGGGTCGGTCGTAGACGATGGCTTTCACGCCGTCTCCTTCGTTCGGGGCGCTTCGGCGCGGTTTCGTTCGGGCTGTCTCACTTGTGCTCGCGGGCCGGTCAGCCGACGCTCACCAGCACCTTCATCTGGTCCGGGCCACCGGCGGCCCGGAACGCCTCATCCGCTCGGTCCAGCGGGAAGGTGGCGGTGACGAACTCGTCGGCCGGTACGGCACCGGTCCCGAGAAGCGTCATCGCGGCGCGCATGTCCTCCCCGACGTACATCAGGGAGCCCCGCACGGCGATCTCGCGGTCCTGGACCAGGTCCAGCGGGACGTCCAACGGGCCCTGGGGCACCCCGACGACCATGACCGTGCCGCCCTTCTCGACGGAGCGCACGGCCTGGGTGACGGAGGCGGACACCGCCACGCAGTCGAACACCGCGTCCGCGCCGCCGCCGAGCCGCTCCCTGACCAGCTCCGGCAGGCCGGGGGTACCGGGCGCGAGCGCCACGTCCGCCCCGAGCCGCACCGCCCGGTCCCGCTTCGCCGCCACCGGATCGGTGACGATGACGGTCCGCGCGCCCGCCGCCCGCGCGGCCAGGGCGGTGAGCAGTCCGATCGGCCCGGCGCCGAGGACCAGCACACCGGCGCCGGTGAGGTCCCCGGCCTGGCGCACCGCGTGCACGGGGGTGGCCAGCGGCTCGACGAGCACGGCCTGCACATCGGTGAGCCCGTCGGGCACCCGGTGCAGCCGGTCGGCGCGGACGGTGAAGCCGTCCGCCATCGCCCCGGCCGTCTGGCAGCCGATGACCCGCAGTTCCCCGCAGATGTTGTAGCGGCCGGAGCGGCAGTGGCGGCAGGTCCCGCACACCAGATTGGGTTCGAGCAGCACCCGGTCCCCCTCGGCCACAGAGGAGACGCCGGGTCCGGTTTCGGCGACCACGCCGACGGCCTCGTGCCCCGGGTGGTACGGCCGGGAGATGAAGGGGTGTTCGCCGCGCAGGGCGTGGACGTCCGAGCCGCAGATGCCGGTCAGCAGGGTGCGCACCCGCGCCTCGCCGGCCGTGGGCCGTACCCGTGCCACCTCCTCCACGACGATGTCGCCGTCCGCGGTCACGGTCACCCGCCGGTCCATCGTGTCCCCTTCCACCGCCCTGTCCGGTGTCCTCGATGTGCCGCTCATCGGAGTGCGAAACCCCCGTCCATCAGCAGTTCCGTGCCCACGCAGTAGGCGGCCTCGTCGCCGAGCAGCCAGCCGATGGCGGCGGCGATCTCCTCCGGTTCCGCGAACCGTCCGGCGACCGTGCCCTCCTTCCAGCGCGGGTGCATATGGCGCTTGAGGTCGTTGAGCGGCGTGGCGACATAGCCGGGGGCGACGCTGTTGACCCGCACCCCGCGCGGGCCCCACTCGACGGCCAGGGAACGGGTCAGCGCGCTCACGGCGGCCTTTGAGGCGTTGTACGCGGACTGCTTCTGCGGGTGGTTGACGACATGTGTGCCGGACATCGAGGAGACCGTGACGATCCGGCCGCCCGCCCCGTCGAGCATCCGCCGGGCGGCCGCGGCGCAGCTGAGGAACGTGCCCTTCAGATTGACGCCGAGCACCCGGTCGAACTCGGCGGCGCTCATCCGCTCCGCGGGCACGTCGTCCTCGACCACACCGGCGGCGGCGACCAGGCCGTCGATCCGGCCGCCCTCGGTGACGACCGTGTCGATCGCGGCCGCCACGCTGTCCTCGTCGGTGACATCGCAGCGGATGGACCGTCCCACGGGGGACGCGGTGAGATCGAGGGCGTACACCTCGGCGCCCAGACCGGCCAGATGCGCGCAGGTGGCCCGTCCGATGCCCCCGGCGGCTCCGGTGACCGCCATCCGGGCACCCTGATACCAGGACATGATGTCTCCTTGGGTGGACTCCGCAGCGATAAGACGGCCTGTACGTACAGGATGTCAAGAGGACGGGCTGATGTCTTTGCCGCGAGGCGCTACGCTTGCGCCGTGGAACCCGGACGGATTGACCGCGATGCCGCACTGCCCTTCTACGCCCAGCTCAAGGAGCTGCTGCTGCCACAGCTCGGCAGCGTCTGGAAGGTGGGTGAGCGGCTGCCCGGCGAGGTGACCCTGTGCGAGCGGTACGGCGTCTCCCGGACCGTCGTGCGCCAGGCCCTCGACGAGCTCGAGGGCGAGGGCCGCATCGTGCGGCGCAAGGGGCAGGGCACCTTCGTGGCCGCCCGCAAGGTCGACGAGTCGCTCTTCCAGTCGATGACGGGCCTGTACGAGGATGTGGCCGCCCGCGGTGGAGCGCTGGTCAGCGCGGTGCGCCGGCTGGAGTTCGCCCCCGCGACGGCGGACGCCGCCCGTGAACTGGAGGTCGAGGAGGGCGCACCGCTGATCCATCTGGAGCGGCTGCGCTACGTCAACGACGAGCCATGGGCGCTGACCAGCACCTGGCTGCCGCACCGGGTGGCACCCGGACTGCTGGACGAGGATCTGACCCACCAGTCGCTCTACGCCCTGCTGGAGGGCAAGTACGGCGTCGGCCTCGACCACGGCAGGCGTGAGGTGGAGGCGGTGCCCGCCGCCCCTTCGGTGGCCGAGGCGCTCGGCGTGGACGCCCACGCCCCGGTGCTGCTGCTGCGCAGCACCGCCTGGGACCAGGAGGGCAGGCCGGTGGAGTACTTCACGGCCTACCACCGCGCGGACCGCAGCCGTTTCCAGGTGCATGTCCGCAGGCGGCGCCGGGCCGGAGCGCCACCGTCGATGCTGGTGAACGACAGCGCCGGCTGACACACGCCGCCACCTGGGCGGCGGACCCGATGTGACATCGGGTCCGCCGCCCTTTTCGCGGCCCCGCGGACCTGTCGCGCCACCGCTCATCGCTCTTGACATCCTGTACGTACAGGATGACAGTGACCTGCGCAACGTTCCAGGCCAGGCCCGGACACCAGGAACCCGGACACCAGGAAGCTGGGGAGAAACATCCGTGATCATCGCCCATGACCTCGGCACCACCGGGAACAAGGCATCCCTGCACACCGACGACGGCCGGCTGGTGACGGCGGTGACCGTGCGCTACGACACCGACTTCCGGGCCGGCGGCATCGCGGAGCAGGACCCCGAGTCCTGGTGGCGGGCCGTCTGCCGGGCCGGCCGCGAACTGCTCGCCCGGAGCGGGACGCCCCCGGAGCGGATCGGCGCCATCGGATTCAGCGGCCAGATGATGGGGGCGGTGCTGCTCGACCGGGCGCACCGGCCGGTGCGGCCCGCGATGATCTGGGCCGACCACCGCAGCACCGAGCAGGCCGGGACACTGGCCGCCCAACTCGGCGAGGAGCGCGCCTACCGGCTGCTGGGACACCGGATCCACGCCACGTACTCGCTGGCCAAGGTGATGTGGGTGCGCGACCACGAACCGCGCGCCTTCCGCCGGGTGGCCCATATGTGCCTGGCCAAGGACTACATCGTGCAGCGCCTGACCGGCACGCTCGTCACCGATCCCTCCGACGCCTCCAGCACCAACGCCTTCGACCAGCGGGCGGGCACCTGGTCGCGGGCCGTGCTCGACGCGGCGGCCATCGACCCCGGCCTGCTGCCCGACGTCGCGGAGTCCACCTCGGTCGTCGGCCGGGTCCGTGCGGGGGCCGCGGAGGAGGCCGGGGTGCCCGCCGGGGTCCCCGTGGTCATCGGCGGCGGGGACGGCCCCCTCGCGGCGCTCGGCGCCGGGGTGCTGACCCCCGAGGACGGCGCCTACACCTACCTCGGCTCCTCCTCGTGGATCTCGATGTCGGCCCGGCGGCCGCTGTACGACCCGGCCCGGCGCACCATGACGTTCAACCACGTCCTGCCCGGACACTACGTCCCGACGGCCACGATGCAGGCGGGCGGCGCCTCGCTGGAGTGGATCGCGCAGGTGCTGCGCCCGGACGGCGGGCCGGAGCGCATCGCCCGCACCCTGGCGCGGATCGACGACGCCGACACCACGGGGCTCTACTTCCTGCCCCATCTGCTCGGCGAGCGCTCACCCTACTGGAACGCCGACGCCCGGGGCGCCTTCGTCGGGCTCTCCCGGCACCACGGCCCGGCGCATCTGGCGAAGGCCGTCCTGGAGGGGGTCGCCTTCAACCTGGCGACCTGCGTCGGCGCCTTCCGCGAGGCCGGGCATCGGATCGACCGCGTCGACGCCATCGGCGGTGGCGCGGCGAGCGACCTCTGGCTGCGTGTGCTCGCCGACGTCTGGGGCGCCCGGATACGCCGCCGCAGCATCGTCGAGGAGGCCAACAGCCTCGGTGCGGCCGTCACCGCCGCCGTGGGCAGCGGCCTGGTCGACGGCTTCGAGGTGGCCCGTGAACTCTCGTATGTCCAGGCCGAGTTCACTCCGTCCGCCGATCGGCACCGCGACTACACCGCGCGCCACCGGGAGTTCCTGGACGCCTATCGCAGCCTGGAGCCCTGGTTCGCAAATTCTCATCCACTAGACAACTAGTCCGCACCGTGAGAATGTGCCGTGGCCACCTTCGTGACCGCCTCGCGGTGCCACGACGAACAGGAGCCTCATGCGCCCACCGGTGACGACCGTCCACGCCACCCCCGTCGCGAGCGGGTTCACCTTTCTCGAGGGCCCCCGATGGCGCGACGGCGAACTGTTCGCGTCCGACTTCTACAGCGGGCGCGTCCTCGCCTTCCGTCCGGGCCGCTCACCGGAGACCGGCCATGAGGTGCGCACGGTGTGCGAGGTGCCCGGCCGGCCGTCCGGGCTCGGATTCGCGCCCGATGGATCGCTGCTGGTCGTCTCGATGCTGGAGCGCGCCCTGCTGCGGTGGGACGGCCGGGCGCTCACCACCGTGGCGCGCTTCGGCCACCTCATCGAGGGCGTGGCCAACGACATGCTGGTCACCGAGTCCGGCTGGGCCCTCATCGGCAACTTCGGCAATACGGACGCCGAGCCCGGCTCCCTGCGCGAGACCGCCCTGGTGCGGGTCTCCCCCGACGGCCGGGCAGATCTCCAGGGCCATGGGCTCGTCTTCCCCAACGGCATGGTCCTCACCGCCGACCGGCGGCGGCTGCTGGTGGCGGAGACCTTCGCCGGACGCGTCTCCTCGTGGCAGGTGGCCTGGAGCGGCGACGGTGCGCCCACGCTCGGGGAGCGGCGGGTGTGGAAGCAGTTCGGCGGCCCGCCCGGCCACCTCGACATCGAGCGCGCCACCCGCGAGCTTCCCGTACTGCCCGACGGTCTGGCCATCGACGCCCACGACCGGGTCTGGGTCGCCTCCTCGATCGGACACGGCGCGCGGCTGCTCGCGCCGGACGGCACCCTCCTCGCCCGCGTCGAAACCGGCGGCCTCAGCCCCTACGCGGTCGCCGTCGGCGGTGCCGACCAGTCCGTTCTCCACCTCTGCTGCTCACCGCCGCTCGGCACCGTCGACCCCGCCGCCACCACCGAGTCGGTGCTGTACACGGCGGACATCTCGGCACTCCGCCGACCCGCGCCCCGCGCCTCCCGCGCCCCGCGAAACTCCCCACGAAGCGCCCCAGGCAACTCCCCAGGAAAGGAGACACCATGACGACCACCACCACGCCGACCACCACGGTCCGTGCGCTGCGGTTCGCCGCGAAGGAGAAGGTCACCGTCGTCGACGCACCGCTCCCCGAGCCCGGACCGGGCGAGCTGGTCCTCGACATGAAGGCGGCGGGCCTGTGCGGAAGCGATCTGCACTACTTCCACATGACACACGAGGAGATGCGGCACGCCACTCAGCCCCGCTCGCCCGAGATGACGCCCGGCCATGAGATCGCCGGTGTGGTCAAGGCGGTCGGCCCCGGTGTGAGCCACCCGCGGGTGGGCGACCGGGTCGCGGTGCAGCACTACTCCGGCTGCGGCCAGTGCGAAAGCTGTCGGCGCGGCTGGGACGTGCACTGCGAGCGCGGCGCGCGGGTGTACTCGCTCAACCGGCCCGGTGGCTGCCAGGACGAACTGGTCGTCACGGCCAAGGACTGCGTGGTGCTGCCGGACGAGGTGAGCTTCTCCGTCGGCGCGTTCCTCGCCTGCGGTGCCACCACCGCCTACCAGGCGCTGCTCCGCTCGGAGGTGAAGCCGGGCGAGACCGTGGTCGTCATCGGCGTGGGCCCGGTCGGTCTCGCCGTGCTCGCCTGGGCGAAGGCGTTCGGGCTGCGCGCCATCGGCACCGACCCGAGCCCCGAGCGCCGTGCCTTCGCCGAGCGCCTCGGCTACTCCGACGTCCACGATTCCGCGGGCTTCGACATCGAGGCCGTGGTACCCGGTGGCGCGAACGCCGTCATCGACACCTCCGGGAACGTCCACGGCCGCCGTACCGCCGTCGAGGCGGTGAAGACCTGGGGCACGGTGGTGTTCGTCGGGCTCGGCCCCGACTTCGCCATCGACCCGGTACCCGACCTGATCATGCGTCAGGTGACCCTGCGCGGGATGTTCGTCTTCAGCGTGCCGCTGATGATGGAGGCCGTGGCGGAGGCCGCCCGGCTCGGTGTGGACCTCGCTCCGATCATCACCAGCGTCTCCTCGATCGAGGAGGGCCCCGACGCCTTCGCGGACTTCGCCGCGGGCAGCGTCGGCAAGTCGGTCATCGGATGGGAGTGAGCATGGCGAGCGCGACCTCGGTCCGGCCCGTCGACGGCGGCGCGTGGACACTGGAGAACGACGCGGTCACGGTGGTGGTGAACCCGGCCCGGGGCACCGACATCCTCTCGCTGGTCTGGAGGGCCACCGGCGAGGAGATCCTGTGGCGCAGTCCGCACTGGATGGACCGGGTGCCGGCCGCCGACACGGCGGACGCGAGCGATGTGTCGTTCTTCGACAACTACGCGGGCGGCATACAGGAGTTGTTCCCGAACGCGGGGCCACCGACCACCGTGCGCGGCGCTCCGCTGCCGTTCCACGGTGAGGCGGCCCGCCGCTCATGGGCGGCCGAGGCCGTGGACACGGCGGACGGGACCGCGCTGCGCTGCGTCACCCGGCTCGCCCGCTACCCGTTCCGCATGACCAAGACCTTCTGGCTCGACGGCTCCGTACTGCGTTTCCGGAGCGAGGTGGAGAACCTCTCCACGCGGGCCCTGCCCTCGAACTGGGGCCTGCATCCCGCCTTCAACACCGCGACCGTGGCCCGCGCGGCCACCGTGTACGGCCCGTTCGAGGAGCTCACCGCGCATCCGGAGGAGTTCGGCGCCCGGCAGTGGATGACACCGGGTGAGAAGCGCCGGGTGCCCGCCGTGGCCCCGGGCGTGGGAGCCCTGGAACTCGCGCCGGGTGAGGGCCCGACGGCCGACCTCGGCTACGCCACCGTCACGGGCGGCTGGTTCGGGCTGCGCTCACCGGGGTGCGGGCTGGTGGCGACGATGAGCTGGCAGTCCGAGCTGTTCCCGGAGATCTGGGTGTGGCAGGAGTGCCACGCGCCCGGCGACTACCCCTGGTGGGGCACCGAGCACATCGTGGCGGTCGAACCGCACACCACCTCTCCGTTCATGCCGCTCGGCGAACGGCTGGAGCGCCCCGGCGTGCCCATCCTCGCCGGAGGATCCACGCTGAGCGCCGAGTTCACGCTCGGCGTCCACGCGATCGCCGACGACGAGGTGCCGGTCGATGTCGACGAACGGGGGGTACCGGTGCTGATCACCGTCCCGGACGAGGGAGAGGGCGTGGCATGAGCCGATTCACCGATCGCGTCGCGATCGTCACCGGGGCGGGGGCGGGCATCGGCCGGGCCGCGGCCGAGCGCATCGCGGGCGAGGGCGGCTCCGTGGCCGTCTTCGACATCTCGGCCGAGCGCGCCGAGGAGGCGGCGCGCTCGATCGCCGACGCCGGTGGCGCCGCCACCCCCTTCGCGGTGGACGTCTCCGACCCCGACCAGGTACGGAAGGCCGTGGACGAGGTGGTGGCCACGCTCGGCGTTCCGTTCTCGCTGGTGAACAGCGCGGGCATCCTGCGCATCTCGCCCGCCCTGGAGATGAGCGCGGACGACTTCGACACGGTGCTCGGCGTCAATCTGCGCGGGGTGTTCCTCATGGCCACCGCGGTCGCGCGGCACATGGTGGCGGCGAGGCGGCCGGGCCGTATCGTCAACGTCTCGTCGATCCACTCGGTGATCTCGCTGCGCGAGGCTGCCGCCTACGCCGCCTCCAAGGGCGGGATCGAGGCGCTCACCTTCACCCTCGCGGGAGAGTGGGCCGAGCACGGCATCACGGTCAACGCGGTGCGCCCGGGGGCCACGTGGTCCGCGCTGACCACGCCCCTCTACACGGACGACGTCGTGGCCTCGCTGAACCGGCGCATCCCGCTCGGCGCGGTGGCCCGCGCCGAGCAGGTGGCCGCGGCGATCGCCTATCTGGCCTCCGAGGACGCCTCGTACTCGACCGGGGCGACGCTCTCGGTCGACGGCGGCTACACCATCAACGGCGACATGCCGGACGCGGTCTACGAACGCGGTTGACCCCTCGCACGGGGCACATGGGCAGGGGCCGGAATCTCACGATTCCGGCCCCTGCCGTATGCGTGCGGTCCCGGCTCAGAACACGGAGTGCGGGTCGAGGAAGTCGTCCACGTTCTCGCAGTTGATGCCCGCGGCCTTGGTGTACCGCTGCTTCGCGATGTCCTTGGGCGCCACCTCGCCGGTGCCGATCCGCAGCGCGAGGTCGAAGGCGAGATCGGCGGCCAGCTTCGGCGAGTTCAGTCCGGTGGAGATGTACCGGCCGTCGCACCCGCCCGCCCTGATCTCCTGGAGCGCCTGCTTCTGCCCGTCCGCCGCCGCGGCGACCAGGGTCTTCTTGTTGCCCTTGTCGCGCAGGGTGCTGAGGGCTCCGAGCGTCATCGAGTCGTTGAGGCCCACGATCAGGTCCACGTTCCGGTGTGCGGCGAGGATCGACTCGGTGGCCGGTACCGCGGCGTCCTGGGAGTAGTTCGCGGGAGTCCTGGCCACGATGTGGTACTTGACGCCACCGGAGCGCAGGCCGTCAAGGAATCCCCGCTGGCGGTCGGGGCCGACGATCTCGTCGTCCGGGCCGCCGTTGAGGACGGCCAGGCTGATCGTCTTGCCGCGGTGGAACCGCTTGGCCGCGAGCCGGCCCGAGAGTTTGCCGATCGCGTAGTTGTCGGAGGAGACGGAGGTGACCCCGACCCCCTCGATACCGGTGTCGACGAAGACCAGCGGTACCTCTCCCGCCACGTCCTTCAGCTGTACCTTCTGTGTCTTCGGGCTCATCGCGTCGACCACGAGGACGTCGATGCCCTGCGCCACCAGGGTCTGGGCCTGGTTCAGCTGGGTGACGGCGTCCCCGTCGGCGTTCTGCACCTCCAGGTGGAAACCCCGCTTCCTGGCCTTCTTCCTGGCCGCGTCGACCATCGCCGCGAAGTAGGGCGCGTCCAGCTGGCGCTGGGAGAATCCGATCGTGACATCGGTGGGCTTCTTGGCCTCCCTGGGGCCGCCCGCGGACGCCTTCCCACCGATGGTCGTACAGCCGGCCAGGACCAGCGCCGCCGCGGACAGCGCGGCGAGCGGGCCCCGTCGCATGGTTGTCATGCAGATCTCCGTGTCGTGTCTGGTCATGTGCCGGGCTCAGGAGTGTGCGGTCCGCTGCCGGCGGCGCCGGGTGAACTGCACGGTGGTGAGCACCATCGCGAAGATGATCAGGGCCCCGCGGAAGGCGTCCTGGAGGAATGTGGAGACGTTCAGCAGCACCAGCAGGTTGGAGATCACACCGAAGATGAGCGTGCCCAGGAACGCGCCGAGCACCCGGCCGCGGCCGCCCACGAGGCTGGCTCCGCCGATGACCACCGCAGCGATCGAGTCGATCTCGTAGTTGTCCCCTCCGGTCGGAGTGGCCGCGCCGATACGGGCGGCGAGCAGGAAGCCCGCGAAGCCGACCAGCACACCGGCGATCACATACACCGTGATCATGGTGGCCCTCACCGGCACACCCGCGGCGTGGGCGGCCTCCTTGCTGCTGCCGAGCGCGTACACCCGGCGCCCGAACACGGTGCGGCGGGTCAGGAAGGCCATGGCCATCGCGAGCGCGATCCACACGATGCCGAGCACGGGGACGCCGCCGATCGCCGTCGTCGCGATGGTGCGGAAGTCCGCGGCGTGCGGGCTGATCGGCTGGCCCTCGGTGTAGGCGTAGACGAGCCCGCGGCCCAGCGCGAGCATGCCGAGGGTCACGATGAAGGCTTCGAGCCCGCGGTAGGCGATGAGATAGCCGTTGAAGACACCGATGGCGCCGCCCAGCACGATCGCCACCGCCACGGCGAGCAAGGTGTTCCCACCGCCGAAGAGACCGGCGGAGAGCACACCGGCGAGCCCGGCGACCGCGCCGACGGAGATGTCGATGCCACCGGTGAGCACGATGAGGAACTGTGCGAGGGTCACGATGCCGATCACCGAGACCTGGAGCAGCAGATTGGACACGTTGTACGAGGAGAAGAAGGCGTCGGAGGTGAGGCCCGCGAAGATCAGCAGCGCGATGAGGATGTAGAGCGGGTACTGCTCCTTCGCCCACTGCCCGGCCCGGCGCAGCGTCAGACCGTGGGCGGGCGCCGTCCCCTCGTCGTCCGCGGCTGGTGCGGCGGCCGTCCTGGTCGCGGTGTCGTGGCTCACTGGACTTCTCCTCCGAGGGCGGTACGGGTCAGGTCGTCGGTGGTGCTGGTCTTCGAGACGAACTCGCCGGCGATGACGCCGTCGCGCAGCACGAGCACCCGGTTGCACAGGGCCAGGGCCTCTTCGGCCTCGCTGGTGACGACCACGACCGCCTTGCGCCGCTCGATGAGGCCCCGCACGATCTGATAGATGTTCAGCCGGGCACCGACGTCGATGCCCTTGGTCGGTTCGTCCAGCACCACGACGTCGGGCTCGCTCTCGAGCGCCTTGGCGATGCACACCTTCTGCTGGTTGCCGCCGGAGAGCGAGCTGGTCAGCTGGTCGGCACCGCCCTTGATCCCGAAGTCGGAGACCAGCCGCGCCACCCGGCGGCGCTCCCGGCGGGTGTGCATCACCCCGCGGGTGGAGAACGCGCCCAGTGTGCTCAGCGTGAGGTTGGTGGCGTTGTCGAAGTCCTTGACGAACCCCTCGCGCCTGCGGTCCTCGCTGAGGTAGGCGATCCCCTGGCGCAGGGCGGCCCGCGGTGAGCGCGGGTTCACCTCGTGGCCGCGCACCCGCACGGTGCCGGTGTCCCGGTGCTGGTGGCCCGAGATCGACCGGGCGAGGGAGCTGCGCCCGCTGCCGACGAGTCCGTAGACGCCGACGATCTCGCCCTCCCGCACCGAGAAGGAGATGCCGGACGCCGAACCCGAGGACACATCGCGCACCTCCAGCAGGGTGGGGGCGTCCGCCTCGGCCACCGGCTCCGGCGGCTCGAGGGCCATGACGGCCTCGCCGATCATGAGCGTCATGATCTCGTCGGGTGTGGTGTCCGCGGTGTCGACCACATCGACGAGCGAGCCGTTGCGCATGACCGCGATGCGGTCGGCGAGCGCGAACACCTCCGGCATGCGGTGCGAGACGAAGACGACCGTGGCACCGGCCTCGCGCTCCTTGCGTACGAGCGCCTCGACGTCCTTGAAGTGCTCCTCGGTGGTGGAGGCGGTGGTCTCGTCCAGCAGCAGCACCCGGTGCTCGTTCACCTGGGAGCGGCTGAGCGCCACCATCTGGCGCGGGCCGGGGCCGAGCCGGCCGGCCGGCATGCCGAGGTCCACCTCGCGCATCCCGACCACGCCGAGGGCGGCGCGCGTGCGGTCCGCGCGGTCGCGCCCCCCGACGAGCTGCCACGGCCTGCGGCGGCCCGCCGCGCTGAGGCCGGTCAGCCAGACGTTCTCCTGGACGCTGAAGGTGTCGACGATGACCGGCTCCTGGTGCATGAGGAGCACTCCGGCGTCCAGGGCCGCGGAGGGTGTGGTGATCTCGCCGTCGTATCCGGCCACGATCACCCGCCCACTGGTGGGGCGCTCCTGACCGGCGAGCAGCTTGGTCAGCGTCGACTTGCCGGCGCCGTTCGCACCGCAGATGGCGAGCACCTCGCCCGGGTAGCCGCTCAGGGTGACATCGGAGACGGCGACGACACCCGGGTAGACCTTGCCGACCCCGTCCAGAGTGAAGGTGGCCGTCCTCGGCGGTGGTGACCCGGATACCGAGGACGCGGCCGCGCCCATCCTGCTCACGTCGAATGCTCCCTTGCGCTAGGCACGTCACTCCTCGTCGAGAAGGCCGATCACTGCCGCCCATGGCTCCACAGGCCCCGGGCTGCGACCTTTTTTCTCATGAGATGAACGCCGTGTCTACTGCATGGGACAAACGAATGCGACAATCTACCCCGCCGTACGACCCCCGACGACGGCGGGCGAGGGGAAGTGCGGCAGTACGTGATCGGTGAGTTCGGCCAGGACGTCCTCGACGGGGCGGTCGTTCGGCCGCAGGTTGAACGCGACATGCGCGACGCCGAGGGCGGACATCTTCTCCAGGTGCTCCACCAGCCCCTCCCGGCCGGTGCGCAGGCCGAGCCGGATGGTGGTGGCGGGGGCCGCGGGGTCGGGCAGCAGGTCGAGCATCATGGGGGTGAGATAGGGCTTGGGGCGGTCGGCGGTCAGCCGCCGCCACTGCTCCGTCTTCAGCCGGAGCGCCCCCAGGTCACGGGGGTAGTTGAGGCTCGCGTCCACGTGTTCCGCGATCCACTCCGGGCTCTGCTGGGCGTTGCCCGCGACCGCGATCGGGATGGTCCCGTCGATGGGCTTGGGCAGGACGTCGAGTCGCCGGTCGGGGGCGAGGCCGAGCTGGGGCAGCTCCAGCCCCTGGCCGGTGAGCGGGGTGGCCCAGGCGGTGCGCAGCACCTCGACGCCGGTGCGGAAGGTCTCGGCGCGGGTGGTGAACTCGACGCCGAAGAGCGGGTATTCGACGGGACGGTCACCACTGGCCAGGCCGAGGACGAAGCGCCCGCCGGACAGGGCGTCCACGGTGGCGGCCGCCTTGGCGACCAGAAGCGGCCGGCGCAGCGGCAGGACGACGGCCGCGGTGCCGAGCACCGCGCGTTCGGTGACCGCCGCGAGATGTCCCAGGTGGGTGAAGGTCTCGAACACCGACCCCGCGTCGCCGAAGTGCACCGGGTCGTACAGCGGGACGTCACGGACCCACAGGGCGGCGAATCCGGACCGGTCGGCGACGCGGGCCAGGTGGGCGTGTGCGTCGAGGGACGGCACGCCGAAGGGACGGCCCGCCTTCCGGTCGGCGGCCAGCCGGGACTGCCCCCAGTCGTTGTCCAGGGGGAGTTCCAGGCCGAGGGTGAGGCGGCCACCGGGGTGGGTCAGACGGTTCAGGGCAGTGGCAGTGGACATGATGCGAGGACGGCTTCCGGGAGAGGGGAAACGGGGCGGGAACGGGCCGCGCCGCCCCGGCCGGCTGATGAGCACGGCCGCGGCGGCGCGGTCGAGTGGGACGGTCCAGTGGCGCGGTGGCCGGGTCAGTTGAGGGTGTCGGGGTCCGGCCCGGTGCGCTGACCGCGGTCGAGAGCGCCGATCGCCTCGATGTCCTCGGGGGTGAGGGTGAAGTCGAAGACGTCGATGTTCTCCCGGATGCGGGCGGGGGTCACGGACTTGGGGATCACGACGTTCCCCAGCTGGAGGTGCCAGCGCAGGACCACCTGGGCGGGCGTCTTGCCGTGCCGCCGCGCTATCGCGGTGAGCGCGGGGTCCTGGAGAAGGGCGCCCTGGGCCAGCGGGCTCCACGCCTCGGTGGCGATGTTGTGCTGGGCGTGGAAGGCCCGCAGCTCCCCCTGCTGGAGGTAGGGGTGCAGCTCGACCTGGTTGATGACCGGGACCACACCGCTGTGGTCCAGCAGCCGTGCCAGATGGGCGGGCTGGAAGTTGGACACGCCGATGGCGCGGGTGCGGCCGTCGGCCAGCAGCTTCTCCAGGGCGCGCCAGGTGTCCAGGTAGAGGTCACGGGCCGGGGTGGGCCAGTGGATCAGGTAGAGGTCCACATAGTCGGTGCCCAGCTTGGCCAGGCTGGTGTCGAAGGCCGCGAGGGTGGAGTCGTACCCCTGGTCCGCGTTCCACAGCTTGGTGGTGAGGAACAGCTCCTCGCGGGGGACACCGGACTCGGCCAGGGCACGGCCGACACCGGCCTCGTTGCCGTAGATGGCCGCGGTGTCGATGGAGCGGTAACCGGCCTCGATGGCGGAGCGCACCGCGCCGGTGGTCTGTGCGTCCTCCACCTGGAAGACGCCGAAGCCCAGCTGCGGGATCTCGAGGCCGGTGTGGAGGGTGACGTTGGGTACGGAGGTCATGGTGTCCTTCGTCGGGTCGTGGGTGTTGCGGGGTTCTGGGGTCTCTGTGGCCCGGGAGCTCAGCCGAGCGTCGCGACCGCCGTGGTGGCGATCTCGTGGTCCTGCTCGGGAGCGCCGCCGCCCACGCCGAGCGCGCCGATCAGCCGGCCGTCGCGGTGGACCGGGACGCCACCGGCGATGAACAGCAGCGGGCGGTCGAGGGCGGTGGGCAGGGTGTGGAAGGCGCCTCCGGGCTGGACCGCGTCGACCAGGCCCGCGGTGGGGGCGTCCAGCTGGAGCGCGGTGAACGCCTTGCGGGTGCTGGTCTCCCCGGCGATCAGTACGGCCCGGTCGTCGCGCCGGAAGGCCAGCAGATGGCCACCGGCGTCGAGGACGCTGATGGCGGCCGCCACCCCGGCCGCCTCGGCGGCGGCGCGGGCGGCCTGGACCAGGGCCTCGGCGTCCGTGGTGGTCAGCGGGGCGACGGCGGTCTCGGGGGTGCTCATGGCGGGTCGGTCTCCTTGATGCCTTGATGGTGGTGGTGCTGTTCGGTGTTCGGTGTTCGGTACGAAGTGGCTCAGTGCCGGCCGGTGAACGCGTGGGCCGGTTCGGTGGTGGCGCCGTCGGGGCCGCGGCGGGTGTCACGGCGCTCCAGGGCGGCCGAGAGGACGGCGAGGACCAGGGCGGATCCGGCGAGGATGGCGCCGACCCAGTTGGGCGCGGTGTAGCCGAGTCCGGCCGAGATCACCAAGCCGCCGAGCCAGGCCGAGAGCGCGTTGCCCAGGTTGAAGGCGCCGATGTTGACGGCGGAGGCGAGGGTGGGGGCACCCGCCGAGTGGTCCAGCACCCGCTTCTGAAGCGGGGGCACGGTGGCGAAGCCCAGGGCGCCGACGAGGGCGATGGAGACGGCGGCCGCGATCTTGTTGTGGGCGGTGAAGGTGAACGCGGCCAGGACCAGCGCGAGGGCGCCCAGCGATACGTACAGCATCGGCATCAGGGCCCGGTCGGCGAACCGGCCGCCGAGGAGGTTGCCGCCGACCATGCCGAGCCCGAAGAGGACCAGCAGCCAGGTGACGGAGGAGTCCGCGAAGCCCGCGACCTCGGTCATCATCGGCGCGATGTAGGTGATGGCGGCGAAGACACCGCCGAAGCCGAGCACGGTCATCGCCATGGCCAGCAGCACCTGTGCGTTGCGGAAGGCCGCCAGCTCATGGATCAGGTGCACACCCTCCGGCTTGGGGATGTCGGGAACGAGCTTGGCGATGCCCGCCAGGCCGATCACGCCGAGCGCCGCGACGAGGAAGAAGGTGGTCCGCCACCCCAGTGACTGGCCGATCGAGGTGCCGAGCGGCACGCCGACGACATTGGCGATGGTCAGGCCGGTGAACATCATCGAGATGGCTCCGGCCTTCTTCTCGGGCGCGACCAGATCGGCCGCGACGACCGATCCGATGCCGAAGAACGCGCCGTGCGCGAAGGAGGCGACGATCCGCCCCGCGGCCATCACGCCGAAGGCGGGGGCGATCGCGGAGAGCAGATTGCCCACCACGAACAGCCCCATCAGCAGCATCAGCATGCGCTTGCGGGAGATCTTCGTACCGAGCGCGGTCATCAGCGGCGCGCCGACCATGACGCCGAGCGCGTAGCCGGTCACCAGGAATCCGGCGGTGGGGATGGACACATCGAAGTCCCCGGCGACCTCGGGCAGCAGCCCCATGATCACGAACTCGGTGGTTCCGATCCCAAAGGCCCCGATGGCGAGGGCCAGCAGTGCGATGGGCATGAAAGTTCACTCCAAGAGATTGCTACCGCCCTTTACGAGCATCCACAATACTTGCAGGCGCAGTAATTGCAAGCGCGCTATATTGCCCGTGCTGTGTATCACGCCATCGGCACCGCCGCGGACCCCGACCGGGCTCCGCCCACCCCGCTTCAGCCCGCCCCACCCCGCATCAGGAGGCATCCATGACCACACCGCCCGCGACCACACCCCCCATGACCGCACCGGATCTCGTCGCCACTCCCCTCGCCCAGAGCTGGTGCGCCCTGTCACTGCTGCACAGCAGGATCGAGACGCATCTCGAGGGGGCTCTCCACACCCGCCATGAGCTCAGCGCCCGCGAGTACGCGGTGCTTGACGTCCTGAGCCGGCAGCACGACGGGGACAACGGCCATCTCCAGATGAAGCAGGTGGCCGACGCGGTCGCCCTCAGCCAGAGCGCCACCACCCGGCTGGTCGCCCGGCTCGAGGACCGCGAACTGCTCTCCCGCTACCTGTGCCCCACCGACCGGCGCGGGATCTACACCAATGTCACCGAGGCCGGGCTGCTCCTGCTCGGCCAGGCCCGGCCGACGTACGAGGGCGCCCTGCGCGAGGCGCTCGACCTGGCGGCGCGGGACCCGCGGCTCACCACCCTGGTCACGGCCGTGGCCTCGTTGGAGGCGTCTCCCCTCGACGCCTCGTCACTCCGCATTCCGGGGTGTGAGCTCCCCGGCTGAGCTCACACCCCGGAGGCGAGGCCACCGGCCGGCGGCGCCGCACCCGGCTCCCGCTCGTCCGACAGCACGGTCTCGCGGAACGAGGCGACGACCGGCCGCAGATCGACGTGGTGCCAGACGGCCCAGAGCTGGACGGACGCCTCGTGCCAGGGCAGGGCGCGCACGGCCACGGCCTCCGTGGCACCGCGCACCATGCTCTTCTGCACCAGCGCCAGCCCGAGGCCGGAGGCGACCAGGCCGAGTGCCGTCAGGGGATCCGCGGCGTCGAGCCGGATGTCGGGGGTGAAGCCCGAGGACACGCACGAGGCGACGAACGTGTCCCGCCACGCCGGGTCGCCCGGCTCCTCGACCGCGATCCACGGCTGCCCGTCCAGATCCTTCGCCGAAACCGTCTCGCCCGCGGCCAGCGGATGACCCGCCGGAAGGACCAGCAGCAACGGGTCCTCCAGCAGCGGCGCGGCCCGCAGCACGGGGTCGTCGCGGTCCGGCGGCTCCCGCACCAGGGCGATGTCCAGGCTGCGCTGGCGCAACCCCTCGAACTGCTCGGCCGCGGCCATGCTGTACAGCGCGACATGGATGCCGGGGCTCTCCTCCTGGAGCCGGCGCAGCGCACCCGGGAGCACACCGGTGTGCATGGCGTCGGCCACGTACCCGATGCACAGGCCGCCCTCCTCGCCCCTGCCCAGCCGGCGGCCGAGGTTCTCCAGCCGGTCGGCATGGCGCAGCAGCGCCCGGGCCTCGCTGAGGAAGATCGCGCCATCGCGGGTGAGCCGGATGCGCTGCTGGCTGCGCTCGAACAGGGTCAGGCCGAGGTTCTTCTCCAGCTGAGCGATCTGCCGGCTGAGCGGGGACTGGGAGATGTGGAGCTGCTCGGCGGCGCGGCCGACGTGTTCGGTCTCGGCCACGGTGATGAAGTAGCGCAGTTGTCGCAGGTCGAGCATGTAAGACCTCTGAGGACTCAAGTGTATCCAAGAGAGTCTTGGACAGTCTGAAGTCCCGATCCTAACGTCGAAGGCGAACGAACGGCGGACCGGCCGAAGGCCATGGGTCCGTCCCTTCCCCCTCTCTCCGCGAGGACACTTCATGACCATCACGTCTCTGCTCCCGGGCCGCCTCGGACTGGGCACGGCCCCGCTGGGCAGCATGTTCCGCGACGTCTCCGACGAGGAGGCCGCCGCGACCGTCGACGCCGCCTGGGACCACGGCATCCGCTACTACGACACCGCCCCCTTCTACGGCGCGGGCCTGGCGGAGATACGGCTCGGCGACGCGCTCGCCGGGCGCCCTCGCGACAGCTACGTGCTCAGCACCAAGGTGGGCCGTGTCATCCTCGACGAGATCGAGGACCCCGCCGCCCGTGAACTCGGCGAGAAGGGCGGCCTGTTCGAGCACGGCCGCCCCAACAAGCTCGTGCACGACTGGACGGCCGACGCCACCAAGCGGTCCATCGAGGACAGCCTGCGGCGGCTGCGCACCGACCGGCTCGACATCGTCTGGGTCCATGACGTGGCCCAGGACTTCCACGGCGACGAGTGGCTCGCCGTCTACGAGAGTGCCCGCACCGGCGCCTTCCGCGTCCTCCAGCAGTTGCGCGACGAGGGCGTGATCAAGGCGTGGGGGCTCGGCGTCAACCGCGTCGAACCCATCGAGCTCACCCTCGACCTGGACGAGCCGAAGCCGGACGCCTTCCTGCTGGCCGGGCGCTACACGCTGCTGGACCACGACCGTGCCCTTCAGCGCCTGCTCCCCACGGCGGCCGACCAGGGCGTCAGCCTCGTCGTCGGCGGCCCCTACAGCTCCGGCGTGCTCGCGGGCGGCACCCACTTCGAATACCAGGACGCGCCCGCGCACATCATCGAGAGGGTGGCGCGCATCAAGGAGCTAGCCGAGCGGCACGGCGTCAGCGTCAAGGCCGCCGCCCTCCAGTTCTCCCTGGCCCACCCGGCGGCCGCCGCCGTGATCCCGGGCGCCACCCGGCCCAGCCGTATCGCCGAGGATGTCGCGGCTCTCGACGAGGCCGTCCCCGCGGCGTTCTGGACCGAGCTCCGCGAGGCCGGGCTGGTCTCCCCGCTCGCGCCCCTGCCCACCGCCTGACGATCCCCTTCCCCTCCCCCACCCGACAGGAGCATCTCCATGGCCTCCACCACCGCCACCCTCGACCTGTCCGTACCACCGGAGCGGGTGTGGCAGCTCATCGGCGGATTCGACGCGCTGCCCGACTGGCTGCCGTACATCTCCGAGAGCGTCGCCGCCGAGGGCGGCCGCGTACGCCGGCTGCGCAACGAGGAGGGCGGCGTGATCGTCGAGCGGCTCGTGGCCTTCGACGACGCGGCGCGCTCGTACAGCTACGCCATCCTGGAGGCGCCGTTCCCGGTGACCGACTACCTCTCCACGCTGCGCGTGCGCGAGGTCCCCGGCCGGTCCGACGCGTCGCGCGTCGAGTGGTCCGGGACGTTCACCCCCACCGGCGTCAGCGACGACGAAGCCGTCGCGCTCTTCCACGGCATCTACGCCGACGGGCTCGCCGCCCTGCGCAACGCCCTGGCGGACCGAGCCGCCTGACGGGCCGCCACGCAGGGCAGGCGGTGACGACTCCGACTCAAGCCCCCCCCTACGACAAATGAGCGGGTTTCCGACGCGCCGGGAACCCGCTCATCCCATTTCCCGTACGCCACGTCCTTGACGGCCTGAAACCAATTCGGATGGGCGGCCGGGCCCGTCGGAATGGGTTTCTGAACGGCAGCCGAGCGGCCACAGGTATTACTGCGGCGCGCCTTTCTCCACCATCGGGCAGGAGTTCGACGTCCGCCCATATCGCGAGCATGGCCGACCTGGCCCCGTTGCGCCCGTCGCCGGGATGGCCGCCGAGTTCGCCGATGCACGGACGACGCCGCTCCGCTCTTCCCCTTCGGCCCCTGGTGAAGCACCTGTCCCAGCCGGATCTCGGGCTCCTCCCAGCGAAAATCCAGCAAGTCGAAATTCCGTCAGCCATCAGGTCCACCCTTTTAGGACTTTACCCATACATTACCTTGCGAAAGAAACGAGAAACCGTTTCTTCAAACCTACGATCGCAAGCTATGACCGACGCTCCACGCGATAACTCCGCCACCCGTGCGCGCTGGCAGACCTGTCTCAAGCTGGCCCGCGAACTCCTCCTCATCGGACCGGACAAAACCGACCTCAAACTCGGCTATCTCCACACCCTCATCGACACGGGCAGCCTCGGCGTCACCCGCCACCCCCGCAAGAAGATCCTCATCATCGGCGCCGGTATCACCGGCCTGGTGGCCGGCCGGCTGCTCAAGGACGCGGGCCACGACGTCACCATCCTGGAGGCCAACACCGGCCGTGTCGGCGGGCGCATCAAGACCTTCCGCACCACCAAGCACCACCAGCCGTTCGCCGACGCCGCCCAGTACGCCGAGGCCGGCGCCATGCGGCTGCCCGACTTCCACCCGCTCGTCCTCGCCCTCGTCGACAAACTCGGGCTCGGCCGCCGCCTGTTCTACAACGTGGACGTCGACCCCATCACCGGCAGCGGCCCCGATGTCCCCGTCCCCCCGGTGACGTACACCTCCTTCACCGGCCGCACCTGGACCTACGGCGATGACAGCCCCGACTTCCGCGCGCCCGACAAGCGCGGCAACACCTGGATCCGCACCAACCGCGTCCAGGTGCGGCGCGCCGACTACAGCGCCGTCCCGGAGAAGATCAACGAGGGTTTCCACCTCACCGACGACGAGGTCCGCGCCCCCGCCGTGCAAATGGTCGACGATGCGCTGGAGAGCGTGCGGGACTACTACTCCGACGTCGTGGGCGGGAAGCGGGTCAACAAGCCGCTCGAGGAGTGGATCGAGGGCTGGGCCCGGGTCATCCATGACTTCGACGGCTATTCGATGGGCGGCTTCCTGCGCGACTACGCCGGGCTCAGCGACGAGGCCATCGAGGCGGTCGGAACGCTGGAGAACATGTCCTCGCGGCTCCATCTCTCGTTCTTCCACAGCTTCCTGAGCCACACCGACATCAGCCCCGGTGTGCGCTACTGGGAGATACCCGGCGGCAGCTGGCGACTCCCGGACGCCCTCCACCGGGACCTGCGCGACGAGGTGCGGTTCGGCCACCGCATGATCCGCCTGGAGTACTTCGACCCCAGCCGCGACTCCGCCCCCGAGGGCACCGGCGCCGTCGGACCTGGCGGATGGGGCGTGGCCGTGCGGACCGTGGCCGAGGACAACCCGGCGGGCCCCACCCGGCTGTGGACCGCCGACCTGGCCATCGTCACCATCCCGTTCTCCACCCTGCGCTTCGTGGAGATCGTCCCCTCGATGTCGTACAAGAAGCGCCGCGCCATCATCGAGACCCACTACGACTCGGCCACCAAGGTGCTGCTGGAGTTCAGCCACCGGTGGTGGGAGTTCACCGAGGACGACTGGCGCGAGGAGCTCGACAGCATCACACCGGGCCTCTACGAGTACTACCAGCGCGGTGGCGGGACCGGCGCCGACCCCGTGCCCGCGCTCGCCGAGGCGGGCCGCGACCTGCTCGGCGCGGCGGTCAAGGACAGCGGGGTCACCGAGGAGTTACGCCAGGTCAACAGCGTCATGCCGCTGCGCGGCCCGGCCGTACGACCCGCCACCCACTGCTTCGGTGGCGGCTCCGCCACCGACAACCCCAACCGGTTCGTCTACTACCCCTCGCACCCGGTCGAGGGCAGCACCGGCGGTGTGGTGCTCGCCTCGTACTCCTGGTCCGACGACGCCGCGCGCTGGGACTCCATGCGCGAGGCGGAGCGCTATGTCTACGCCCTGCGCAATCTCCAGGCCCTGCACGGGCGCCGTATCGAGGTGTTCTTCACCGGCCTGGGCGCCACCAAGAGCTGGGCCCGCGACCCGTACGCCTTCGGCGAGGCCGCCACGTACACCCCGCACCAGATGACCAGCTTCCATCTGGACGCCTCCCGCCCCGAGGGCCCGGTGCACTTCGCCGGGGAGCACACCTCGCTCAAACACGCCTGGATCGAGGGCGCCCTGGAGAGCGCGGTCCGCGCCGCCACCGCCGTCCACCAGGCGCCGCCCCTCACCACCCCGGGCCCGGACCAGGAGGGCGGTTCATGATCGCGATCACCCCCGAGTGCACGGTCGCCCGCTATCTGGCCCGCCGCCTGGCCGAGCTGGGCATCACCCATCTGTTCGGGGTGCCCGGCAACCACCTCGGCCCGTTCCTCACCGCCCTGCGGGCCGAGGGCGATGTCGAGTGGGTCGGCACCCCCACCGAGGGCGGCGCGGGCCAGGCCGCCGACTCCTACGCCCGTCTCCACGGCATCGGCGCGGCCGCGGTCACCTACAGCGTCGGCGCGTTCAACCTGCTCAACGCCTGCGGCGGGGCGTATGTGGAGCATGTCCCGCTCATCGCCGTCAACGCCTGCCCGCCGTACGAGCAGTGGCAGAACTACCGCGCCCTCGGCCTGCTCACCTCCCATATGAGCCCGCGCCGGGAGAGCAATCTGGACGCCTACCGGCAGGTCACCGTGGAGGCGCAGGTCATCTCCAACCCCGGCCTCGCCCCGGGCCAGATCGACGCCGCGCTCACCGCCTGTCTGTCCGAGCGCAGGCCGGTCTATCTGGAGGTGATGGAGGACCTGTGGGACGAGCCGTGTGCCGTGGCCGAGGAGCCGCTGCTGCGCCGCGAGCGGCCGTTCAGCGCGCGCAACCAGACCATGCTGGCGGGCGCCGTCGCCGCGATCCTCGCACTGGTCGAGGAGCACCCCGGCCCGGACGGCAGGCCCCGCCCGATCGTGTGGGCGGGCGAGGAGGTGGAGCGGTTCCGCCTCGACCGGCAGCTCGGCGATCTGATACAGGCCACCGGCGTGCCGTTCTGCACCACCGTGGGCGCCAAGGCCGTCCTCGACGAGCGGCTGCCGCAGTTCCACGGCGTCTACAACGGCAAGGCCAGCCATCCGGAGGTGCACTCCATCTTCAAGGACTGGGCCACCTGCCGGATCGGCCTCGGCACCTGGTCCACCTCGAAGAACCTCGGCGGTGAACTGTCCGTCGGCACGGACTGGGTGGTGGCCGCCCGGGGCGGTGTCAGCGTCGGCACCCAGTACTTCCCCGACGTCCAGCTCGCCCGGCTGCTACCCGCCCTCCAGGACGCGCTGGTGGCGCGCTTCGGCTCCGGTGGCCTGACCGCCGACTACTTCGCCGAGGCCCACGCCCACCACGGCGCGGCCGAGGACCGTCCCGCCTCCCTCGATGAGCACCGCGCCACCACGCTCCGCGCCGGCGGCTCGTCGTCCGGGTCCGGCGAACGGCTCACGTACGACGGGGTGTTCGACCGGATCAACCACTTCCTGGCCAAGGAGACCCGGGAGAGCTGGACGGTGGTCTCCGACGCCGCGTTCTCCCTCATCGGCTCGATGGACCTGACCCTGCCGGCGGGCGGCTTCCTGTCGCAGGTCAGCTGGCTGTCCATCGGCTGGTCCGTGGGCGCGGCCACCGGCGCGGCGCTCGCCCCCGAGCGCGGCCACGCCCGCCCGATGGTGTTCGTCGGCGACGGTGCCTTCCAGGAGACCTGCCAGGAGATCTCCACCCACACCAGGCTGGGGCTGCGGTCGGTGGTGTTCGTGATGGACAACGGACACTTCTACGGCATCGAGCAGATGCTGGTGCACCCGTCCTACTACGCGGACCGGGACGCCCACGGCGCCGATGACACCGATGGCGCGGACTTCTACAACGTCCTCCATCCGTGGCACTACGAGCGGCTGGCGGATGTCTTCTCCGGCAAGAAGACCCCGGCGCACGGGGTCGGCGTGGCGCACACCTCCGAGCTGGACGAGCTGCTGGCCCGCCTCACCGATCCGACCGACCCGGTCAACTCCGGACCACTGCTGGTCCGGGTCCGCCTGCACCGGCACGACTACCCGCGGGCGATGGCGTACAAAGTCAAAGGGGAGTAGGAGCATGTCGGAAATCATCAACGTGCTGATCGCGTTCGACGCGTACTCGATCGCCAAGCGCTATCCCGACGCGTCGAAGGACTACAACGAGCCGACGTATGTCGACCAGAGCCTGATCTACATGACGACGCGCCAGGACCGCGTCGTCGGCACCTCGGGGGCCGAGCTGAACTTCCGCGCCAACCCCAGGGACATCATCAGGTGGCGCGAGACCACACTGTCGCTCAATAGCGAGTACTGCGCCCTGCTGTACCGGTACGTGAGCGACGACCCCCTCATCAGCACACCGCAGGTCGTGATCGGCGACGGCACCTATCCGATCCCGAAGGACGGGGCCACCGACCGGCCGGACTTCGAGACACAGGACTACGAGGATCACTTCTGGGAGGCGGACGTCAAGAAGATCGGCGAGGTCACGTACCACTTCTCCTTCCAGCTCCTGGACAGCGACCAGCAACTGGTCGGGTACTTCCAGTGGGACCCGTTCATCACCATCGAGAAGCGTTCCTGACGGCCCTCCCCGCGGCCGGGCAGCGGCACATCCCGTAGGCGGCGCGGACCCCCGCACCGCCTACGGGGCGTATGTCACCAGTTGGCGGGCTCGGCGAGGCGGTAGGAGTTGGCGATGCGCGCCTGGTCGTGGAAGACGGAGAGCTCCGACGGGCCCGCGGGCGGGTTCTCGCGCCAGCCGGTGCAGTAGATCCCGGACGACCAGCGGACCGTCTTCGACGTCTTGGGCAGCACGGTGACCCCGGTCCTGCTGTACTTCTTCACACCGTTGACCCAGATCTCGATGGCGCCGTCGGTCGCGTGGAACTTGAGGCGGGTGACGATCCGGATCCACTTGCCGCGCAGATCGGTCACCTTGGCGACGTTGGCGCTGAAGCCGCCGGATCCGCCGATGCGCAGTTCGTCGTTCTGGATGAACATCAGCTCCCAGGGGCCCTCGGGATCCTCGGGCGACCACTGCTGGAAGGTGACGTTCTGGTTGTGGAACTGCCAGTTGGGGGCGATGTAGACGGCCTGGCCGTAGTAGCGGTCCTGGCCGACGGCCTGGGTGGACGCCTGCACGGTCTCGGAGTGGTAGCCACCGCCCTCGTTGATGTACGTCTGCTTGGCCTCGATGGCGTTGCCGCCCTTGTAGGCGGGGCTGGTGACATTGCGGATGACGCCTTGCTTCTGGGGCTTCTGCGGGTAGTTGGCCCACCCTTGGACGGTGCCCTCGTCCTGGAAGTAGACCCCGGCGGGCAGCGCCCGGACACCCGCGTCCCGCACAGGGTCGGCCCCCGCGGTGCCACCGCTGAGGGCGAGGCCGCCGACCAGTGCGCCGGTGACGCAGAGCAGTTGGATCCGTTTGCCGACCCGTTTCGCTAACATCCGATCAATCCTCTCGGGGAGATGTGATGCAGGTCTGAACTTTTCCCAGAAGCTAGCGCTCCAGGGGTGACGTGTCCACACCGAAGAGAGAGATAGATCCGATGACTCCTCTGCCCTAGCGCGCGTGGAAGATCTCCGCGGCGTGTGCCGCCGCGGGGGCGCTCAGCAGGGTGTGGAGCCGGTCGAAGAGTTCGCCCGCGGCCACGCCGTTCCACTCCGGTGGCAGCAGCTCCAGGGGGAGCCCCGGGTCGCGGTAGGGCATGCGGCGCCACTGGGTCAGCATCGGTACGTACGTCCGGAACGCCTCCAGCGGCTGCGGTTCGCGGTGCGTCACCGCGTCCAGCACGGGGCCGTACCGGTGCAGGAAGTCCGCGTACATGGCGGTGAGTTCATCGAGGTCCCACCAGGAGCGGACCTTCTGCCGCGGGTCCCCGAAGGCCACGTGGTCGCCGGTGAAGATGTCGACGTACGAGGACAGCTCCCGGCGTTCCAGGGTCCGTCGCGCCTCGTCCGCCAGGTGTCCTGGGGCGATCCAGACGCCTGACGCGGCGGTGCCGAAGCCCAGCCGGGTCAGGGCCGTCCGCAGGGCGTGCCGCTTCTCGCGCTCGGACTCGGGGACGGAGAACACCACGAGCACCCAGCCGTCCTCGCGGGACGCCCTGGCCCGCCGGAAGATGCGTACGTCGCCCTCGGCGAGCGTGTGCAGGGTGGAGTCGGCGAGCGAGTACCCGGCGACGCCCTCACGGCGCTCGCCGCGCAGCACCTCGCGGCGTTTCATCCGGGAGACCGAGGACCGCACGGCCCGGCTCTCCACGCCGAGGTCCGCCATGAGGCCGATCAGCGAGGCGACCGAGAGCCAGTTGTGCTCGCCCCGGGCGTAGAGGCCGTAGAGCGTGAGGATGAGCGGGGCGTGGCGGGACTCCCGTTCGCCCGCCACGGTGGTGGCCGGTGTCGTCTGCGCGGTCATTCCCGGCACCCTAACGTCTGGCGCGGCGATGGTGATCACCCGCTCCCGCCCGGGCGCGGCCCCCTCTTACGGACGCGCTTACGGGCGCGGCACCACCAGTCGTTCCTCCGGTATCACGGCCACACCCAGGATCTCGATCATGGCTTCGGGCTGCCACAGCGCCGTGCAGCCGATGCCCGCCATGGCCGGGTAGACCGGCCCGGCGAGCTCGCGCCAGACCTTGCCGATCTCCTTGCCGTGCGCCTGGTAGTCGGGGATGTCGGTGAGGTAGATCGTCACGCTCACCAGGTCCTCGGGCCGCCCGCCGGCCTCGCGCAGCGTGGTGAGCAGATTGCCGAACGCCTGCCGGAACTGCTCGACGATGCCGCCCGGAACGATCCGCATATGGGCGTCGAGGGCGGTTTGTCCTCCCAGGTGGAGGGTGTTTCCGGCGAGTGTTCCGTGTGAGTAGCCGCTGGGCTTCGGCAGATCGGGTGGGTTCACGGGGACGGGGGTCATGGCGCCTCCGGCTCGGTTGTGTTCCGTCCTGTCCCACGGCCGGGCAGGTGTATTGACTTTAGATGACGACCGTGAGAAACACGAGACATCGGATCCTGGTCCCCGACTGAACGGAGCCGACCCCATGGAGCCCGATCTGAGCAAGTACCGCCTCGAGGGCGACAATTCGATGTACCGGCTGCCGAGCGGCATCGTCGCCCCCGTGGTGACACGTGGCGGCCTCGAGAGCGCGAACACCGCCGACTCGGGCGGTGCCGTCCGGGTCTCGGGGGTGAGCATCCAGCACACCCCGGCCACCCGCCTGTGGTTCGGCAAGGTCAGCAACGAACCGGGCTATCGCTCGGTGACCCATCACCACGGCGAGGCCGAGACCGGTGGCTATGTCCTGTCCGGCCGGGCCCGCATCTACTTCGGCGAGGAGCTCCGGGACTACGTGGACATGGAGGAGGGCGACTGGGTCTTCGTACCGCCGTATCTGCCGCACGTGGAGTGCAACCTCTCCCGCACCAAGCCGCTGACCTGGATGACCACCCGGACACCGGAGAACATCGTGGTCAACCTGCCCGATGTCGCCGACACCGAGCTGCGCGACTGGCTGGACCGCCGATGACCCGCACGCCCGCCACCTCGGCGATCTTCACCGCCGCCGTCACCCTGAAGCCCACCCAGCCCGAACACTTCGACCTCGCCTTCACCGCCATCACCCAGCCCTGCCCCTGGCCCAAGGCGTACGGCGGCGATCTGGTGGCCCAGGCCGCGGCGGCGGCCATGCGGTCGGTGACCGACGGCAAGTCGCCGCACTCGATGCACAGCTACTTCCTGCGCCCCGCCGACATCGGCGCCGAGGTGCGCTACGAGGTGGAGGTGGTGCGCGACGGCCGCGGCTACAGCACCCGGCAGGTGCGCGGCTACCAGAACGGCAAGCCGCTCTACGTCTGCCTGGCCGGATTCGCCGCGGGCGAGGCCGGTGCGGACTTCCACACCGAGTTCGCCGAGGACGTGCCCGACCCGGAGGGCCTGCCCAGTTCGGCGGAGTACCTCGCCGAGCGTGCCGGCGGCTCGATGACCGAGGAGTCCAAGGCGTACTGGTCCGGCGGCCGCGGCTTCGACATGCGGCACGTCCCCGGCCCGGTCTATCTCACCGTCGAGGGAGAACGCCTTCCGCACCAGGCGGTCTGGCTCAGGCCCTTCGACCCGCTGCGCCCGGTCGACGGGCTGACCGACGCCCAGCGGGACCTGGCCGCCCTGGCGTATGTGTGCGACTACACGATCCTCGAACCCGTGCTGCGGGTGCTCGACCTGCCCTGGGCCAGACCCGGGCTGGTCACCGCGAGCCTCGACCACGCGATGTGGTTCCACCGCCCGGGGCCGGTGGACGGCTGGCTGCTCTACGTCCAGGAGGCCGTCGCCGCCGACGCGGGTCGGGGCCTGGGCACGGGGCGCTTCTTCACGCGCGATCACCGCCACCTGGCCACCGTGGTCCAGGAGGGCCTGATCCGTCCCACCTGACCCGCTGCCCTTCCCGGCGGGCTCCCGGAAGGACACTTCCGTGACTCTTCCCCTCTCCCCCTCGGCACACCTCGACACCTTCACCCGCGACCAGCTGCCCCCCGCACATCTGTGGCCGACTCTCGAGTTCACCACGCCGGAACTGCGCTACCCGGACCGGCTCAACGCGGCCACCGAGCTCATCGACACCCCCACCGCGCTGTTCGGCCCCGACCGCCCCGCCCTGCGCACCCCGACCGGCGAGGTGTGGACGTACGGCGAACTGCGCGTCCGCGCCCATCAGGTGGCCCAGGTGCTCACCGAGGACCTGGGTCTGGTGCCGGGGCAGCGGGTCCTGCTGCGCTCGCCCAACAACCCCTGGACCGTGGCCGCCTGGCTCGGCATCCTCAAGGCGGGTGGTGTGGTGGTGACCACGATGGCCGCCCTGCGCACCCGGGAGCTCGTCCCCGTGGCCGAGCGCACCCTGCCGTCGATCGCCCTGGTGGACCATCGGTTCGCCGATGACGTCCGTACGGTCCGGGACACCGCGCTGCCCGGTCTCAGGGTGGTGGAGTACGGCGGCAGCGGCCCGGCGGACCTGGTGGCCAGGGCCGCGGCCAAGTCCGGTGAGTTCACCGGCGTGGACACCGCCGCCGACGATGTGGCGCTGCTCGGCCCCACCTCCGGATCCACCGGCGCGCCCAAGATCACCATGCATTTCCACCGGGACATCCTGTCCATCGACAACACCTTCGGCCGCCACACCCTGGGCCTTGCCCCCGACGACCTGGTGGCCTGCACCGCGCCCCTGGCCTTCACCTTCGGCCTCGGCATGCTGGTCGTCTTCCCGCTGCGCGCCGGAGCCTGCGCCCTGCTGACCGAGTCCGCCACTCCCCCGCACCTCGCGGAGCTGGTGGCGCGGCACGGCGTGACCGCCCTGGCCACCGCGCCCACCGCCTACCGGGCGATCCTGCGCGAGGGGGCCGAGCGGCGGCTGGCCGGGCTGCGCATCGGCGTGTCCGCGGGCGAGCACATACCCCGCGCCACCTGGCAGGAGCTGCGGACACGCATAGGTCTGAGGATCGTCGACGGCATCGGCGCCACCGAGCTGCTGCACATCTTCATCTCCGCGGCCGGAGACGACATCCGGCCCGGCGCCACGGGCAAGGCGGTCCCCGGCTACCGCGCCACCATACTCGGCCCCGACGGCGCGGAACTCGGCCCCGGGGAGCCGGGCAGACTCGGTGTCATCGGCCCGGTCGGCTGCCGCTATCTGGGCGGCGAACGCCAGCGGGACTACGTGCTGGAGGGCTGGAACATCACCGGTGACATCTTCCACCGGGACGAGGACGGCTACTTCCACTACCACGCCCGCAGCGACAGCATGATCGTCTCCTCCGGGTACAACATCGGCGGCCCCGAGGTGGAGGCCGCCATCGACACCCACCCGGACGTCGTGGAATCCGCCGTGGTGGCCCGCCCCGACGCCGAGCGCGGCTCGATCGTGTGCGCCTTCGTGGTGCTGCGGGACGGTGTGCCCGGCGGCGCGGCCAAGGCGAAGGAGATCCAGGACCACGTCAAGCAGGTTCTGGCGCCCTACAAGTACCCGCGCGAGGTGCGGTTCCGGGACGCCCTGCCGCGCAACACCAGCGGCAAGCTACAGCGCTTCAAGCTGCTGCGCACGGTCGTCGAGGACGAGCCGGCCGCCGAGGCCGTCGCCGAGAACTGAGAGGAACACCCTTGAAAATCGCCATTGTCGGCGGCGGTCCCGGCGGGCTGTACTTCGCGGCCCTGATGAAACAGCTCGACCCCGCCCACGACATCACCGTCTGGGAACGCAACGCACCCGACGACACCTTCGGCTTCGGCGTCGTCTTCTCCGACGAGACCCTCGGTGGCATCGAGAACGCCGACACCACCATCGCCCGGGGCATGGCCCGGCGCTTCGCCCGCTGGACCGACATCGACATCCACTACCGGGGCGAGAGCCACACCGTCGGCGGCCAGGGCTTCGCCGCCATGGGCCGCAAGGAACTGCTCCACCTGCTCCAGGAACGCTGCCATGAACTCGGCGTCACCCTGCGCTTCTCCACCCCCGCCCCGGACACCGGGCAACTGCGCGCGTCGTACGACCTGGTGGTGGCGGCCGACGGAGTCAACTCCCAGGTACGGACCGCCCACGCGGAGGTCTTCCGCCCCTCCCTGGACCGTCGGCACAGCACGTACATGTGGCTCGGCACGGACCGGGTCTTCGAGGCGTTCCAGTTCTTCGTCAAGCAGACGGAATGGGGCGTCATGCAAGTGCACGGCTACCCCTACTCCACCACCGGCTCCACCTTCATCGTCGAAATGCACCAGGACGTCTGGCGGCGGGCCGGCTTCGACACCACCGAAGGAGCCGACCTCCCACCCGGCGCCTCCGACGAGCACGCCGTCGCCCGCGTCCGCGAGCTCTTCGCCGATGAACTCGACGGCCACCAGGTGTTCGCCAACAACTCCAAATGGCTGAACTTCACGACCGTACGCAACGAACGCTGGCACCACCGCAACCTCGTGCTCATCGGAGACGCCGCCCACACCGCCCACTTCTCCATCGGCTCGGGCACCAAACTGGCCATGGAGGACGCGCTCGCCCTCGCCGCCTGTCTGCACGAACACCCCGACACCGAGGGCGCGTTGACCGCCTACGAGACCGAGCGGCGCCCGGTCGTGGAGTCCACCCAGCGGGCCGCGCAGGCCTCACTGGAGTGGTTCGAGAACATCGGCATGTACGTCCACCAGGAACCCACCCAGTTCTGCTTCAACCTGCTGACCCGCTCCCGCCGCATCACCTACGACAACCTGCGCACCCGGGACCCGGAGTTCGCCGACCGCGTGGATGCCGCCTTCGCCACCGCACAAGGGCTGGGCAATACCGCACCGGCGATGTTCCAGCCGTACCGGCTGGGCGAGCTGGAGCTGAGGAACCGGGTGATCGTGTCCCCGATGGACATGTACTCCGCCATCGACGGCGTGCCCGGCGACTTCCACCTCGTCCACCTCGGCTCCAAGGCCATGGGCGGCGCCGGACTGGTGATGACCGAGATGGTGTGCGTCTCGCCCGAGGGCCGCATCACCCCCGGCTGCACCGGCCTGTGGAACGACGAGCAGCGCGATTCCTGGCGGCGGATCGTCTCCTTCGTCCATGAGCGGAGCACCGCCCGTATCGGCCTCCAGCTCGGCCACTCGGGCCGCAAGGGCTCGACCCGGCTGATGTGGGAGGGCATGGACGACCCGCTGCCGGAGGGCAACTGGGAGGTCGTCGGCCCGTCCCCGCTACCGTACGGCCCCGGCTCCGCCGTGCCGCGCGAGCTCACCCGCGCCGATATGGACCGGATCGCCGAGGACTTCGTGGCCGCCGCCCGCCGGGGCGCCGACGCCGGGTTCGATCTGCTCGAACTGCACTGCGCGCACGGCTACTTGCTGTCCTCCTTCCTCTCCCCGATCGCCAACCGCCGCACCGACGCGTACGGCGGCCCGCTGGAGCACCGGCTGCGTTTCCCGCTGGAGGTCTTCGACGCCGTACGGGAGGGATGGCCCGCGGAACGACCGATGATCGTGCGCATCTCCGCCACCGACTGGGTGCCGGACGGCAACACCGAGCACGACGCGGTGGAGATCGCCCGCGCGTTCATCGCCCATGGCGCGGACGCCATCGACGTCTCCTCCGGCCAGGTCACCAAGGACGAACGGCCCGCCTTCGGCCGCTCCTACCAGACCCCGTTCGCCGACCGGATCCGCCACGAGGTGGCCGCCGCCACCGGGGCCGCGGTCATCGCGGTGGGCGCGATCGCCTCCTACGACGACGTCAACTCGCTGCTCCTGGCGGGCCGCGCCGATCTGTGCGCCGTGGGCCGCACCCATCTGTACGACCCGCACTGGACCCTGCACGCCGCGGCCGAACAGGAGTACCGGGGCCCGGGCGCCACATGGCCCGTGCAGTTCGGCGCGGGCAGCCGCAAGCCCCCGGCCGCGCGCACCGACGCCATACGACCCCGGCTGTCACTGCTCCGGCCCGACACCGCCGACCAGGCCGTTCATCTGCGCTGGACGCCGCCGCGTGCTCCGGCTCCCGTCCCCTGAAGGTGTGGGAACCGGGTGTCAGCCCGTCGCCGCCGCCCGGTAGGGGCGGAAGAAGGCGCGCAGCTCCTCCGCGTAGAGCTCGGGCTCCTCGAACGGCGCGAAGTGTCCGCCGCGCGGGGGCTCTGTCACGCACACGAGGTTCGTGGTGCGCTCCAGCCACGCCCGCGGCGGGCGGACGACGTCGCCGCGGAAGAGCGAGAAGCCGGACGGCACCTCGACCCGGCGGGCGTGCTGCGCGGGCGGGATGGCGGCGTTGGCGCGGTACATGCGCATCGAGGAGCCGATCGTGCCCGTGAGCCAGTAGAGCGTGACGTTGGTGAGGATCTCGTCCTTGGTGTAGCTCCGCTCGATATCACCGTCGCAGTCGCTCCACGCCCGCAGCTTCTCGACGATCCACGCGGCGAGCCCGGCCGGTGAGTCGGTGAGCCCGAAGGCGGCGGTCTGGGGCTTCGTACTGTGCATGGCGGCGTAGGCGCCCTCGGCCGCGCTCCAGGCCGCGACGCTCTCGAACCAGGCGCGCTCCTCGGGCGTGAGGTCCGCCGGGTCGCCGGTGTAGCGCGGCAGGCCCCCGTCCGTGCGGTGCACGGCCACCACCCGGTCGGGGTGGTCGAGCGCGAGGTAGCGGCTCACATGGCTGCCGATGTCCCCGCCCGCCGCGCCGAACCGCTGATAGCCGAGGACGTCCATCAGCTCGGCCCACAGCCCGGCGACGGCGATGGAGTCGAGCGGCGGGCCGGTGGGCCGGTCGGAGTACCCGAAGCCCGGCACGTCGGGCACGACCACGTCGAACGCGTCGGCGGGGTCGGCGCCGTGCGCACCGGGGTCGGTGAGGTGCGGGATGACCTTCGTATAGCGCCAGAACGAGTCCGGCCAGCCGTGGCTGAGCACCAGCGGCAGGGCGGGCCCGGCCGGGGCGGCGGCCTTGACGTGTGCGAAGTGGATGCCGAGGCCGCCGAGCCGGACCCGGAACCGGGGCAGCCGGGCGAGCGCCGCCTCCTGCGCCGCCCAGTCGAACCCGTCCGCCCAGTAGGCGACGAGCTCACGGAGGTAGTCGAGGTCGGTCCCGAGCGCCCACCCGGCGTCCTCGGGCGCGTCCGGCCAGCGCGTCGCGCGCAGCCGCGCGCGGAGGTCCTCGAGGGCGGCGGGGTCGGCCCGCGGGGTGAACGGCTCGGGTGTTTCCGGCATGCCACTCACCCTACAAGCCGCCCATGTCAGCCGTCGGGGATGCCGACGGTGCCGAGGGCGGGCACGGGGGATGTGCCCCGTCGCCGATACTCCGGTCGTGGGGCACGATTCAGGTCGATCGGCGGCGGCGATACGCCTGCGTCTTCGCGCGGTTGCCGCACAGTTGTCGGGGGCGTCGCCCACGAGCAGGTCGTGCTCCCGCAGCCAGCGCTCCAGATCGCCGGGCGTGGCGAGTGCGTCGTGCCCCGTGAGGCGCCGCCCGTGCGCGACGAATCCCCGGCGGTCCTCGGTGTTGGCGAAGTGATGGAGCAGGGCGATGCCCGCCGGGAGGCCCTCGACATCCTCGGCCCTAGTCGGCGGCAGTATGACCGATGTCTCCGTAGACGCGCCGGTAGGCATCCTTCACCCGGATCCGATCGCCGTCGAACTCGAACATGTCACAGCCGTGCACCTCGTGGACCCGGCCATCGGCATCCGTACCGGTGTAGGACCACTGGGAGGCGCCCCGGTCCCCGGCGATGAACGCCACTCCGCCGGGCCGCGACTCGAGCCCCGCAACACATGGCGGGCTCATGGCTCGTCGCATACGAAACTCGGCCCGCACACGGATGGGGGCGTCCGCGGGAGGCCGTGCGTCCGGCGCAGGAAGCGGATGACCGGGTGACCCGGCTCGTGGGTGACCTCGGCCCGGACGCCGTAGACCCGCTTGATCAAGGACGGGGTCAGCACCTCTCCGGGCGTGCCTTCGGCCACGACACCTCCCTCGCGGAGGACGAGCAGCCGGTCGCAGTACATCGCGGCGAGGTTGAGGTCGTGGAGGGCGATCACGGTGGCGATCGGCAGGCCGACGACGAGGTCGAGCAGATCGAGCTGGTGCTGGATGTCGAGGTGGTTGGTCGGCTCGTCGAGCAGGAGCTCGCGCGGTTCCTGGGCGAGGGCCCGGGCGATCTGGGTGCGCTGGCGTTCGCCACCGGAGAGGGTGTGCCACGACTGACCGGCCCGGCCGGTCAGTCCGCTGCGCTCCAGGGCCGCGTCGACGGCCCGGGTGTCCGCCGCGTCGGCCGACGCCCAGGCGCGCCGGTGCGGGATACGGCCGAGGGCCACCACCTCGCGGACGGTCAGCTCGGTCTGGGTGTGGGCGTGCTGTTCCACGGTGGCGATACGGCGGGCCGTGGCGCGGCGGCCGACCTGTGGCAGGGCACGGCCGTCCAAGGGTGACCACTCCGGCGGAGGGGGCGAGGATCCCGGCGAGCAGCCGCAACAGGGTGGACTTCCCCGAGCCGTTGGGGCCGAGCAGGCCCACCGTCTCGCCGGGCCGCAGGGTGAGGGTGATGCCGTCCACGATCAGCCGGCCGTCGGTGCGGCGGCTGACGCGGTCCGCGCGGAGCCCGGACGCCGCTGCCCCGGTGGCGGGGGATCCCGGGCCGGGGGTTTCCGCGGTGGAGTCGGTCATGTCTTCCTCCGGCCGCGGTAGAGCACGGCGACGAAGGCCGGTACGCCGATGAGGGACGTCACCACGCCCACCGGGACCTCCTGGGGGTCGATGACGGTACGGGCGGCGGTGTCCACCCACACCAGGAAGATGGCCCCGGCCAGCGCGGTCACCGGCAGCAGACGGGCGTGGCCGGAGCCGGTGAGGGCGCGGGTGGCGTGCGGGAGGACCAGGCCGACGAAGCCGATGGCCCCGGCGGAGCTGACCAGGGTCGCGGTGAGCAGCGCGGTCGCGCACAGCAGGACGAGACGGGTGCGGGCCACCCGGACCCCGAGCGCCGCCGCGGCCTCCTCCCCGAAGGCGAACGCGTCCAGGGTGCGTGCGTGGCCGAGGCAGACCACGAGCACGGCGGCCAGGACGGCGGTGCACAGCAGCACATCGCCCCATCCGGCGCCGGTGAGCGAGCCGAGGAGCCAGAACAGCACGGCCCGGGTGGTGTCGGCGTCCGCCGAGGTGAGGACGATGAACGAGGTCAGCGCGGAGAACAGCTGCATGGCGGCCACTCCGGACAGCACCACGCGGTCGGTGCTGCCGCCGAGGCTGTGGCTGAGCACCAGGACCAGGCCGAACGACACCAGCGCACCGGTGAACGCGCCCGCCGACAGGGACACGGCCCCGCCGCCCACGCCGAGCACGACCACGGTGACGGCGCCCGTGGAGGCGCCAGAGGACACCCCGAGCACGAAGGGATCGGCCAGCGGATTGCGCAGCAGGGACTGCATCACGGCCCCGCAGAGGGCCAGACCCGCCCCGCACCCCGCGGCCAGCAACGTGCGCGGCATGCGCAGGTTCCACACGATGCCGTCCCGGAGCGGCGGCAAGGTGCTCTCCCCCAGGCCGAGATGGGCGGTGACCGCCGCCCATACGTCGGCCGTGGAGATGTCGGCCGGGCCGATCGTCACGGCGAAGGCGACCGACGCGAGCAGCGCGGCCAGCCCTCCGGCGAGCAGCGGCAGGATGCGCGTGCTCAGGTGGCCGGCGCTCACTTGGCGAGCCCGAGGTCGCGCAGCCCGGCGGCGACCTGTTCCACCCCTTCGACCGTACGGATGGACGGGTTCATGGCCTGCCCGCTCAGCAGGATGTACCGCTTCCTCTTCACCGCGGTGAGGTTGCGGGTGGCGGCGTTGGTCTCGAGGAAACGCATCTTGGCCTCGGCGGTCTCCGCGGTCTGCTGCCTGCGCGTGAGATCGCCGAGGACGATGACGTCCGGGTCGCGGTCGGCCACGGTCTCCCAGTTGATCTGCGGCCACTCGTCGTGGGTGTCGGAGAAGGCGTTCTCCGCCCCGACGGCCCGGGTGATGGCACCCGGCGCGCCACAGCAGCCGGCGAGGTAGGGCGACTGGGAGTTGGCGAACCAGTACATGAGGGAGACACCGGAGGCGTCCAGTCCCGCCGTGGCCTGGTGAGCGCGCTCCTTCAGCCGCGCGACGAGCCTCTCTCCGCGCTCCTCGACACCGAACGCGTGGGCCAGATCGCGTATCTCGCCGTAGACGACACCGAGGGTGAGTGGCTTGCCGCGGGAGCCGTCGCCACCGCTGTCGGTGTCCCTGCCCGCCGCGCAGTCGGACGGCGAGACATACGTGGGCACGCCCAGCTTCTCGAACTGCTCGCGGGTGGCCACACCGCCCCTGCCGAGGGTGGAGACGAACGAGGCGGTGACGATGTCGGGTTCGGCGTCCAGGGACTTCTCGAAGGACGGCGCGTTGTCCGCCAGGCGCTCCACCGTGGCGTTGGCCTTCTCCAGGCCCTTCATCACCGGGTCGGTCCAGGTGGCGGTGGCCGCCATGCGGTCGGCGAGCCCGAGCGAGAGCAGGATCTCCGTACTGCCCTGGTTGAGCGACAGGGCCCGCTTCGGGGCGGATTTCAACGTGACCTTGTGGCCGCAGTTGTCGATCGTGCGCGGATAGCCCGAACCGGCGGGCCTCCCGGCGTCCGCGCCGTCATGGCCGGAGCCACCGCACGCGGTGAGCAGCAGGGCGGGGGCGAGCAGGGACGCCGCGGTACGGCGGGCGGAGCGGAGCACGGGCAGCCTCGGTGGTCGGGGCTCGTACGCGGAGCCTGGCCTTTGGGTCGTCCTCCGCGCACCGGGCGCGGAGGTGCCAGCAGGTCTTCGGACTCGGGCTCGTCCGGACGGGGCCCCTTCCCGGTGCTCGTTCGCGACGGCCCCGCGGCCGTCACGGACTCCTCCCAGTGGTGTCGCCTGCCCCGCCCGTCCCCCTCACCGCTGCGCGTCAGCTCCGGATTCACACCGGATTCCCTGGCCTCGGATATGGCACGACTGGCTCCGACGAGCCTACCAAGAGCGCCGAACGCCCACGCCCCACGGTCAGTTCGGCTGCCGACGTGCCCGCTTCACCTCGCGGTCCACGGCCCAGGCGTCCCCGACCGGCCCGAGGTGGCCGAGCTTGTCGGGGTTGACCACCGTGCGAATGGTCTGGATCTGCCCGTCGAGCACATCGAGGACCAGGGTGTGGAGCACCTTGCCGTCCCGGTCGCGGAGGATCGCGCCGGGCTGGCCGTTGACCTCGCGCGGCTCCAACGACACATCGATCCGCAGCAGCCAGGGGAAGACACCGCCCAGCAGCCGCGCCACGTTCTCCGCGCCCATGACGGCCCTGGCCAGCTGCGGGGCCTTGCCGCCGCCGTCCCCGACCAGCCGCACATCGGCGGCCAGCAGCTTCCGCAGCCCGCCCACATCACCGTCCTTCAGCGCGTCGAAGAACCGCGTGGCCAGCTCCTGCCGCTCCCGCCCGTCCGCCGCGAACCGCGGCCGTCCGTCCCGCATATGGCGCCGCGCCCGTACCAGCAGCTGCCGGCACGCCGCCTCCGACCGCTCCACCGCCGTGGCGATCTCGTCGAACCCGAAGGCGAACACCTCCCGCAGCACGAACACCGCCCGCTCCAGCGGGCTGAGCCGCTCCAGGAGCAGCAGCGCCGCCATCGACACCGAGTCGGCCAGCTCCACCGCCCGGGCCGGATCCTGATACGGATCGCTGAGCAGCGGCTCGGGGAACCACGGGCCCACGTACTCCTCCCGTCGCACCCGCGCGGAGCGCAGCACATCGATCGAGACGCGTGTCACCGTGGCCGACAGATACGCTTTTGTCGACGTGGGCCGGGTGGCCGAGCCGTCGAAGCGCAGCCACGTTTCCTGCACCGCGTCCTCGGCCTCGCTCACACTGCCCAGGATCCGGTAGGCGATCGAGAACAGCAGCGGCCGCAGCTCCTCGAACTCCTCGACCTCGCTCACGCCGACTCCTCCGTTGCCGATACCGGTCAGTGGAACTGCCCGACCTGGTAATCGCCCGCCGGCTGCTGGGTGATGGCGTTCAGCCGGTTCGCCATGTTCATGAACGAGACCAGGATCACCAGGGCGGTGAGCTGCTCCTCGTCGTAGTGCTTGGCGGCGTTCGCCCATATCTCGTCGCTGACGCCACCGGCCGCGTCCGCGATCCGGGTCCCCGCTTCCGCCAGCTCCAGCGCGGCGCGCTCGGCGTCGGTGAAGACCGTGGCCTCCCGCCATGCCGCCACCAGGTGCAGCCGCACCGCGGTCTCACCGGCCGCGGCCGCCTCCTTGGTGTGCATGTCGAGGCAGACGGCGCAGCCGTTGATCTGGCTCACGCGCAGCGCCACCAGCTCCTGCGTGGCGGGCGGCAGCGGCGAGTCCTTGACCGCCTTGCCCGCCGCCATGATGGGCTTGAGGACCTTGCCCGCGGTCGGGCTGGCGGAGTAGTTCAGTCGCGCGTCCATGGTGTGCTCCTCCGTGGTTGTCAGTGGCTACACCCCTGAGACGAGATGGCCCCGCCCCCTGTGACATGGACGCATGTGACCTGCGTCTCCCCACCACCGGGCCCGCTGAGCCAAACAGTTGTACGCTACGGCTCGGTCCGATCAACGGAATGACCGATCAACGGAATACAACGGGGAGACAGAGTCATCGTGAGCGAGCGAACCGGCAGAATACGTTCCCCTCGCACCTACTCCGCCGTCTCGGGGCTGCTCACCGGGACGATCGCGCTGTACATCGCGCTTGTCGCCTTCGGCAACATCACCGACTTCGACACCAATCAGCAATTCGTCCGCCATGTCCTGGCGATGGACACCACGTTCAAGGACGACGACCTGATGTGGCGGGCCATCAAGTCCACCGCGCTCCAGGACACCGCCTACGTGGCCATCATCGTCTGGGAGAGCGTCGCCGCCCTCGTCCTCATCGCCGCGACGGCCATGTGGGGCGCGGGACTGCGCGGAGGCAGCGTCCACCGCGCCCGTCAGGCCAGCACCGTGGGGCTGTTGATGCTCATGCTGCTGTTCGGCGCCGGGTTCATCGCCATCGGCGGTGAGTGGTTCGCCATGTGGCAGTCCAAGACGTGGAACGGCCTGGAAGCTGCCACGCGCGTCTTCCTGATCTCCGGGATCGTACTGCTGCTCATTCACCTGCTCGCGGCCGAGCGGACCGAGCCCGGCGCCACGGACTGATCGGGACTCCACGGACTGATCGGGACTCCACCGGCTCGAAGGCGGCAGCGGACTCGCCGTTGCGGCGCGTCCTCGGCCGGTGGCGAGGTCCGGGTGTCGTCCTCGCCGCCGTCGGCCTCGTCCTGTCCACGCTGTCCACCGGATCGGCCAGTGCGCGGGCCGATCTGCGCGCCACCGACAAGGTCGCGTCGAGCCCGCGGAGCGCCAACGCACCGGCACCACCTTCTACTACCTCGGTGAGGGCGTGCGCGACGATGTGATCGCGACCATCAAGCCGCTCCCCCAGGGGCTGCGGATCGTGGCGGGCAACGCCAAGGCCACCGGGGTCGGCGACCCCACGTCCATCGCCCGCTGGTCGTGCCTGCACCACGGGGAGGTCAACCCCTCCAAGGACTTCGTGAACTGCCCGTCCGACTCGATGCTGGAGTCCTACCTCGACTTCCCCCAGTGCTGGAACGGGAAGGACCTGGACTCCCCCGACCACAAGAGCCACATGGCGTACCCGGTCGGTGGCCAGTGCCCGGCCCATGCGCGAACACCTCGACCAGGCGGCGAAGATCGCCCACTCCGAGCGCTCGGCCGGCGCCGATCCGGCCACCAAGAAGCTGGCCGCGAGCGTGGAGCGGACAGCGCACACCCGGCGCGCCCGCTTCCCCCGCCCCTTCGGCGGTCAGGCGGGTGGCAGAGCGGCGGCGGCCGATCCGGCGAGGTCGGTGGCCAGATCGCAGGGACGGCCCTTGCGGCCCGCCCCCTTGAGGACGAGGGCCACCCGCTCGGTGCCCTTCACCCGGTCCAGCCCGGTGTAGTCACGGTGGACCACCTCGACGCGGCAGCTCCCCGGGCCCTCGTACTCCGGCATGACAATGGCCTGGTGATCGCTGAGCCTGGTCGACCGAGCGTTCTTGTCGCTCGGCAGGTCGCCCTGGTCGAAGCGCAAGTCCACCTCGTACTCGCTGGTGGTGGACTTCCACTGGCAGTCCCAGCGGCCGAATCCGACGTCCGGCTCCTGGGCGTCGATACCGGGCACCTTCTCCAGCGTCTTGGCGTCCAGAAGCGTGCACGCGTCCTGGTGTGCCAGCGAATTGGACGGAAGGTCCGGGGAACGCCGGGGAATCTCACCGCGGTTGAGCACGTTGACCGCGAATCGCGTGGCGACATCGGCGGTGTCGCACAGCGGCTGTTTGACCTCCGCAGGCTGTCTCGCGACCGCGGTGACCCGAAGGCTGTTGCCGCGAGCGCCGTTCACCGCCAGGGCCCGCACGCACTCGTCGCCCTCGGCGGCGCGCTCCACGACGGTGACCCTGCCCTTGGTCTTCCTGGTCACGGCCTCGGGTAGCGAATCGGCGTCGAGTTCTACCCTGACGTCCACGACCTCCTCGTCGCGCTCCTTCAGGTTGACGTCGCAGCGGTTGAAGTTGCCCTGATCACGCTTCAGTTCGGCCACTTCGTACCGATCGAACACGGTGGTCTTCAGCAAGGCGCAGGGATCTGCCGTGCGGGGGTCGCCCATGAAGCCCGCGGCGGTCGCCGTTCCGCCCGGTGCCGGGGCGGCCTTGTCCCCGTCATCGCCCCCCAGGCTCATCACGGTGAAGGGAACGGCGATGGCCAGTGCCGTGACGGCGGCGGCGCCGGCCAGGAGCAAGGGGCGGCGCCGGACCAGCGTCGCCGTGCGGAGCGGCAGCCCTCCCGTCGCCGTCGGGGCCTCGCCGCGCGTCAGGACGTCCGTGTAGGGCGTGGTCGCCGGGGCCATCGGGAGGGTCGGGAACCGGTCCGGGGGGCCCGCGATGTCCGTGAGGGCGGTGAGCGCCTGGGCGGCCGTGGGCCGGGCCCCGGGGTCGCGCTGGAGCATCGCGGTGAGGATGGATCCGAGCGGTCCGACCTGGGGGCTGAGGGCCTCCATCCGGACCGCCCGCCCGGCGCCGCGCATCGGCGGGGTCCCCGTCACCAGCCAGTACAGGGTGGCGCCGAGCGAGAACACGTCGGACGCACGCTCGGGCGCTCCCCGGAACGCCTCGGGGGCGGCGAAGAACGGGGTGAGGCTGACCGGCCCGTTGGGCGTGATCGTCTCACTGCCGTCCACCCGGTACGCGGCGCCGAAGTCGGTCAGCTTGGCGACCCTGTCGGGGGTGATCACGATATTGCCGGGCTTGACGTCGCAGTGCACGATGCCCTTGTCGTGCAGGGCCGCCAGCGCGGCCGCGATCTGCGCCCCGATGTGCGCAGCGAGCTCGGGGGCCAGCTTCACCGGGACGTCCAGGCTGCCGCCGGTCACATGCTCCATCACCAGCCAGAACGTGGCGTTCCTGCCCTTGCCCGCGCGGACGGCGTCGTAGAGGGTGACCACGTTCGGATGGCTGAACTTCGCCAGAGCGCGGGCTTCGGCCAGCAACTCGTCGAAGTCGGCCTGGCTGTTGTCCTCGAGCAGGGCCCGCTTGAGGACGACGGACCGGCCCAGCTCCGTGTCGACGGCGAACCAGACCGCGCCTCTGCCTCCCTCGACGGGCCCCTTGGTGAGCCGGTACTTGCCGACCTTCTCCCCCCGCCGCACGACGACACTCCCCCCTACGAGACCGGAACCGCCGCTGTCCGCCGCTAGCGCACGTGGATCGAACTTACTGCGTACGCGGAAAGACACGCACCGTCTGCGGCGCGCGTGAGCGCGGTGTGGGGCTCGGCGCACGCCGGAGGCGCGTGGGACCTGGCCGGTTGAGAGGGGAATTCACCCACCACTCCAGAAATCTTCACCTTTGTGGAGGTTGCGGTGTTGCGGAAGCACATGCGACGGGGGCAGGCGCCACGGTCACATGCCTCAGGAGTGGGTGACCTTGAGGCCGGATATGTGGACCTCACCGTAGTTGTCGTCGTCGCAGGGGTCGGAGTTGCCGCAGTTGGCCTGCGTGTACGCCCCCGCCTTGAAGTAGTTGGTGTCGCCGTCCGAGGAGATCGTGGTCTCACGCCGCCCGTTGTAATAGGCGGTGATCTTCCCGTTCCGCGCCACGAACTTGGCCTCGAACTCGGTGCCCAGCTCATAGTCGTCGGTGACGAGGTGGTGGTGGGCGTCGTCGCCGTCGGTGATGTAGAGCTTGCTGCCTTCGAGGCGGAAGACCGTGACGTCGTCGTCCCCGCCGTGGACCTGGGCGCCGACCAGGTGCGGCTTCTCCTTGGGGAGCGCGGTGAACGCCTCCTTGACCACGAGGGTGTGGGTGCCCTCGGTGGTCGACCAGCTGGCCTCCTCCTCTCCGTCGTCCGTCATCTCCCGCAGCTCGGCGCGCGGGTAGTTGGAGCCGCCCGTCGTCACGCCGTTGACGGCGGACCGGAACCGGACCGCGTCGCAGTCCCCGGTGACCTGGAACCAGGGCTTGGCGGAGAAGGTGGCGAGATCGGGCTGGGTGATGTCGGTCGGGTCCTCGTCCTCGCCGGTGGGCAGGGTCAGCTTCCAGTTAGTCAGGTCGAGGACGTCGGCGGGGTACTCGCACTGGGCGGCCGGGGTGTGGTGGCGGGCGGGAGTGCCGGCCTGCGCCGGGAGCGCGAGGGCGGCCGTCGTGGCGGCCACGGTGATGCCGGCGAGGACGACGATACGCATGCACCTCATGGGGTGTTCCTTCCTGTTCGCTTGGCGACAGGAATCATTCGCCACCGCTTCCGGGACGGGTCCCGGAAACGGGCGGTCGCCGCGGAGCGGCTCGGGCTACGCCTCCGGCGCGGAATCGGGCCAGAGGGCGTCGTCCTCGATGAGGTCCAGATCGGGCGGTACCAGCGTCGTGGACTCCACCAGCCCCTTGAGCAGGTTGTGCAGCAGCCCGTTGTCGGCCGGGCGGCCCTGCGACTTGTCGTGCAGCACCGGGTATCTGAAGCCGGTGCCGTGCAGTCGGCGGCGTACGGCCTCGACCCGGTACTCGATCTTTCGCTCGTTCCAGCCCGCGTCCGGGCGGAGGTAGCCGAGCTGCTTGGCCGCCGTGGCGTACGTCAGGGGGCGCGGATCCTCCTCGTACAGCAGATACCGCTGGCCGAGGACGACGAGCAGCAGCCGTTCGTCGTCGTCGAGCGGCCAGATCTCCGGCCGGAGCGTCTCGGCGCGCCGCCGCGACACCGGCCCCTGGTCGTCGTGGCCCGCCACATAGAGCTCGACCAGGTGCTCACGGTAGCCGGAGCCCTTGACGAACAGCGGGGTGTACCCGGTGTCGAGCGGGATCGGCTCGGTGCTGAGGTGCATCATCGTGCCGCGCGGCAGCCGGACGAGCTGCCGCCCGGTGTTCCGCAGCCACCACTGCCCCTGGCGGTACGTCAGCTCGCCGTGGCGCCGGCTCACCCGGAGGTCGTCCACGCCGACGCCCAGATCCACATCCGGCTTCTCGCCCCGCCCGAAGCGGACCGTCAGCCCCGGCCGGGGCGGAGCGCTGAGGTCGCCGGTCACCGTGCGGGCGTGCAGCATGCCGGGCGTGCTGGGCGCGACTCCGCGCGCGAGGCTGGCGGAGAGGGGCATCGGCGGTCTCCTCGGTTCGGACGAATTCTCGGCACGCGCGCGGACACGCACACCCACCAGGGTCCGCGCCCTCCTCCGGGACCCGTCCCGGGGCGGGCCCGTCGACAGGAGGATGCCCCGTCACGCGGGGGCTCACCGGCCTACGACGGCACGCTCGCCCCCAGTCGTCGCGCCATGGCCTTCGCGCCGCCCAGGACCAGCTCGACGTAGTGTTCCTTCTCCGTGTCGCCCCAGCGCGGGGTGGGCACCGAGATGCTCATGGCCGCCACGCAGTTGCCGAGACGGTCGTACACGGGGGCGGCGACGCAGGCCGCGTGGTCGTTGGACTCGCAGTATTCCTCGGTCCAGCCTCGCTCGCGGGCCGTCTCGATTTCGGACAGCAGCCGCTCGCGGGTGGAGATGCTGCGGGAGGTCATCTGCTTCAGCGAGGTGTCGTCGGGGAACAGCTCATCGAGCTCCCGGGCCGAGAGGGCGCTCAGCAGGGCCTTTCCGCCCGCGGTGCAGGAGGCGGGCAGGCGGCTTCCCACCTGGGACACCAGCCGGACCGAGTACTTGCTGTCGATCCGCACGATGAACACCGCGAATCCGCCGTCGCGCACGACGACCTGGACCGTTTCGCCGCATGCCCGCGCCACCTCGCCGGCGCACTCCCGGCCCACGGTGGCGAGGTCGAGCCCGCGCTCGTAGCCGGCGCCCAGACGCAGGGCGCTGAGCCCTATCGCGACGCGTCCGGTCTCCTTGGAGATCGTCACATAGCCGCGGTCGGCCAGTGTGTTGACGAGTTCGTGCGTGGTGGCACGGGGCAGGCCGAGGTGTTGGGTGATCTCCGGAACCCGTAGCCCCTCGTCCTGGTCGATGAGCAGTTCCAGGATGTCCAGCCCCCGGCGAAGGGCCGGAGCGGTGAGACGCGCCACGATGGCCTCCCAGCACACGTTTCAGCGGAACACGTTTCCGCGGACGGTGTCCAAAATATCAGACGCCTATGTGGCGGCGTCCGCGTGGGGGTGAGCCGACTCGGGCAGCGGTTCGGTGTTGCGGCTGCTGAGACCGTCGAGGGAGATGCGCAGGAGGCGGCGCCACTGGCCGGGCCGACTGTCGTCGGCGGCCTGGACGGCCTGACTCAGGGAGGTGCTGAGCAGCACGAGGTCGGCGGTGGTGACGCCGTCGCGCAGAAGTCCGGCGTCCACACAGCGGATGCGCAGTTCGTCGATGAAGGCGTCGCGGTGCCGGGCGCACTCGCGCGCGGGGGCGCCGGTGGCGGTGTAGGTCTCGACGAGGGCGCGGTTGTGCGCCTGGTTGGCGAGGGCCTGCTCGAAGAAGCCGGTCAGGGCCTCCCAGGGGTCCTCGGTCGCGGCCGCGGCCTCATGGGCGGCGGTGAGCCAGGAGGTGAATTCCCGCTCCATGACGGTGGCGAGCAGGTCGTCCTTGGTCGGGAAGTGGCGGTAGAGCGTGCCCATGCCGACGCCGCTGCGCCGGGCGATCTCGCGGACGTCGACGGCGCAGCCCTGCTCGGCGAAGACCACACCGGCCGCCTCGATGATCGCGGCGCGGTTGCGCTCGGCGTCCGCGCGGCGAGCGCGCCTGGCGGGGGGCTGCGGGGGCGTGGACTGGTCGGCGCTGGTCACGGCATTCAGCGTACAGGCGGCTTTACGGAGCACTCGCTCCGGATACTGCGGAGCACGTGCTCCGGTTGTGTTACCTTCAACAGGAGCACCCGCTCCGGTTCGGCGGTGCGGGCTGGGACGCAAGCGCCCGCGGACCACGGGTCCGTCAGACGAGGAGACCTCTTTCATGGCAACGCTCGGCTTCATCGGCAGCGGCAACATCGGTACGAAACTGGCCCGGCTCGCGATCGCGGCGGGCATCGACGTCGTCCTGTCCAATTCCCGCGGGCCCGAGACCCTGGCCGACACGGTCGCCGAGCTCGGGGAGCGGGCCCGGGCCGCGACGCCCGAGGAGGCGGCCCGGGCGGGCGACTGGGTGGTGGTGAGCATCCCGCTGATCGCCTACCGCAAGCTCCCGGCCGCCGCGCTGGCGGGCAAGGTCGTGCTCGACACGATCAACTACTACCCGTTCCGCGACGGGGAGTTCGAGGAGCTCGACTCGGGCAAGATCACCACGAGCGAGCTCGTTCAACGGCACCTGGTCGGCGCGAAGCTCGTGAAGGCGTTCAACAACATCAACGACGGCCACATCCCGGCGCTCGCCCGCCCCACGGGGGCCGCCGACCGCAGCGCCCTGCCGATCGCCGGTGACGACCCGGAGGCGAGGGCGAGTGCCGCGGCTCTGATCGACCGGCTGGGCTTCGACACCGTCGACGCGGGCCCCCTGGCCGAGAGCTGGCGCTTCGAGCCGGACACCGCCGCCTATGTGACGCCCTACTTCACCGACATCGACGCGCTGAACGCCGCCAAGGCCAAGATGGTCGAGGAGATCAGGTCCGGCGGCGGGTTCCGGACCCGGCTCCCCGCGGACCCGGGCGCCCCACTGTCCGCGGACCGGCTGCGCGCCCTGCTGGCCGAGACGCCCCGCGTCCGCACCGCGGACCGCGTGCTGCGCTGACGCCCCCGCGCAGATAGGGCCCCCGCGCGCCTAGGGGCCGGGGCCACATACGCCCTGGCCCCGGCCCGTGGTGGTCAGTTGACGTCGAGGGCGATCCGGCCCAGCTCACCGAGGTCGGCCACCACTCGATCGCCCGCGCTGATCGCGGTCGGGGCGCACAGGGTGCCGCTCAGGACGATGTCCCCGGCTTCCAGTCGCCTGCCACCGCGCAGCAGATGCCGGGCGAGCCATGCCACCGCCTCGGCGGGGTCGCCCATGACGGCGGCCGCGCTCCCCGGCACCGTACGGGAGCCGATCGTCAGCGTGGCGGCGATCTTCGACAGCTCCACGGACGCGGGCGCGACCGAGGACCCCACCATCGCGCGAGCGGCGTTGGTGTTGTCGGCCACGAGCATGGGGAGCGTGCGCGCACCGCCACGCCACCGGCTGTCGACGATCTCGAAGGCCGGGGCCACGGCGGCGGTGGCGGCGCGGACGTCCCGCGCGGTCACCCGCGGACCGGGCAGCGCCTCGCCGAGGGTGAACGCGACCTCCACTTCCGCCAGCGGGGCGAACAGCCCGGCCGTGGCGAGGGGCTCGCCGTCCTCGAGCAGCCTGCTCGCGAGCAGATAACCGGCGGCGGGCTCATCGGCGCCGAAGGTCTCCCGCGCGGGCTGTGCCGTGAGGCCGACCTTGTAGCCGATCGCGCGCTCACCGGCCGCGACCGCCAGGTCATGGGTGGCGCTCTGGACGGCATAGGCCATCTCGAGGCCATCGAGCCGATCGGCCACGGCCGAGTCCACCGCGGCCGAGTCGGCCGCGGTGGCTCCGTCGCCCGCGCGCCACAGCCGTCGGCCCAGTTCCGCCACCAGTTCCCTGTTCATCGATCTCCCCTGCCACCAGGTCCGTTCATGAGCCGATCCGCGGTCACAGCTTAGGACCGGGAACGATCACCGCACGGCCGGTGGCCCCCTGCGCCAGCGCCGCGTACGCTTCGTTGACCGCCGACAGCTCGTACCGTTCACCGAGCAGCTTGTCGAGCGGCAGTCGGCCGGTCTTGAAGAGCTCGACCAGCTTGGGGATGTCGACCGGTGTGTTGGCCGAGCCGTACAGGCTGCCGATCAGCCGCTTCTCCTGCTGCACCAGGGGGTTGACGGGCACGGCCGCGGTGGCGCCCACCTTGCCGAGGCCGACGGCGACGGCGGTCCCGCCGGTGCCCACGACCTCGACCGCCTGGGCCAGGGTCTGGGGCGCGCCGACCGCGTCCAGCGACCAGGCCATCGGACGTGGCGAGATCCTGCTGAGCTCTTCGACGAGGCTGTGCGTACGGACGTTGACCGCATGGGTGGCGCCCAGCTCGAGTGCCTTCTCCAGCTTGGCGTCCACCGTGTCGACGGCGACGATCGGATCGGCGCCGACGAGGCGCAGCCCCATCACCGCGCTCAGCCCGACGCCACCGGCGCCGATGACCACGACGCCCTCCCCGGTGGCGTCCTTCATGACGTTCAGCGCCGCGCCGGCCCCGGTCACCACGGCACATCCGGTGATCGCCGCGATCTCCGGCGGAACGTCCGGATCGATCGCGAGGACGGACCGCTCGGAGACGACGCACTGCTCGGCGAAGCAGGAGACCCCCATGAGGTGGTGCAGCTTCTCGCCGTTCAGATTCAGCCGTGACGTCCCGTCGAGCAGACCGCCGGAGGCCGCCTGCACCCGGCCGAGCGAGCACAGGGCGGGGCGGCCGGTGGTGCAGAACTCGCAGTCGCCGCACCGCGGGCGCCACAACGTGATGACGGTGTCGCCGGGGCGGACCCGGGTCACCCCCTCCCCCACCCGCTCCACGACGCCCGTCCCCTCGTGCCCGAGCACCGCGGGCAGGCGGACGTCGAGGTCGCCGTTCATGTAGTGCAGATCGCTGTGGCACACCCCGGCGGCGAGCACACGGAGGGTGACCTCGCCCGGTCCGGGGGCGTCGAGTTCGACGTCCTCGACGGTCAACGGCACACCGGGCCGGTGCAGTACTGCTGCCTTCATGGAGCCACGCCTCACTCTGTCCGCCGCGTACGAAACTTCAGACGTTGTCTTACTGGTTGAGTATGTGAGCCCGTCTCGGCGGCCGTCAAGCGCGTTGACGGAGGCGTCGGCGCATGCGACTGTGTCTTGAGAATGAGATTACGTCTCATATTTAAGACATCTTGAGGGAGCACGTCTGATGACCGATCCGACAAACGCGCAGGTGCTGGCGCGGAAACTCGATGCCGCCGCGGGCGCGTTCGAGCGGTGGAGCCGCCTCCGGCCGGCCGGCCGCGCCCCGTTTCTCGAGGCCATCGCGTCCGCGCTCGAGGAGGCCGCGCCGAAGCTCGTGGCCATCGCGGACGAGGAGACGTCCCTCGGGGAGACCCGGCTGCGCAACGAGATGGTCCGTACGGTGTTCCAGCTGCGGCTCTTCGCCGAGACGGTGACGCGGGGCGAATACCTCGGGGCGACGATCGACCGCGCCGACCCCGCGTGGCCGATGGGCCCGCGGCCCGATCTGCGCCGGGTGCTCGAACCGCTCGGCCCGGTCCTCGTCTTCTCCGCGAGCAACTTCCCGTTCGCGTTCAGCGTGGCGGGCGGGGACACCGCCTCGGCGCTCGCGGCGGGCTGCCCGGTCGTGGTCAAGGCCCACTCCGGCCACCCCAGGCTCTCGGCCGCCACGGCGGAGGTGGTGCACCAGGCGCTACGGTCCGCCGGCGCGCCCGAGGGGCTCTTCGACGTGGTCTTCGGTACGGAGGCGGGCCGGGCCGCGATCGTGGATCCGCGGGTGAAGGCGGGCGCGTTCACCGGATCGACCGAGGCGGGCCGTGCGCTCTTCGACCTCGCGAGCGGCCGTCCGGAGCCCATCCCGTTCTTCGGTGAACTCGGCAGCGTCAACCCGGTGTTCGTGACGGAGGCCGCCGCCGAGCGGCGGGGCGCCGCGATCGTCTCGGAGTTCGTCGGGTCGTTCACCCTCGGCGCCGGGCAGTTCTGCACCAAGCCCGGCATCCTGCTGGTCCCGGCCTCGGCCAAGCTGGTGGACGAGTTGCCCGGCGCGGTCCCGGACACGCCGCTGACGTTGCTCAACGAGCGCATCCGGACCTCCTACGCGAGTACGCTGCGGACGTTGCGCGACACGGCCGGGGTGCGCGTCCTGGTGAGTGGCGACCACGACGGCGCCGATCCGTCGCCGACGGTGCTGTGCACGACCTCGGCCGAACTGCTCCGCGACCCGGAGGCGCTGATCCGGGAGGTGTTCGGGCCGACCGCGCTGGTGGTCGAGTACACGGACGAGAGCGAGCTGCTCGAGGTGGCCAAGGCCTTCGACGGCCAGCTCACCGCGTCCATCCAGGGCGAGGACGACGACACCGTCGCCGCGGAGCTGATCAGGCTGCTGGCCGCCAAGGCCGGGCGTGTGCTGTGGAACCAGTGGCCCACGGGTGTGTCGGTCACCTACGCCCAGCAGCACGGCGGCCCCTACCCGGCCACCACGGCACCGGCCACGACCTCGGTGGGGACCGAGGCCATCCACCGGTTCCTGCGGCCGGTCGCGTATCAGGGCGTGCCGCAGCACCTGCTGCCGCCCGCACTGCGCGACACGAACCCGCTGAGCATTCCCCAGCGGGTCTCCTGACACCGGCGCGGAGGGCCCGCCTCGCCCGGCGGGCCCTCTCCCGTTCCCGGGACTCTCACGGCGTACGGCCGCTCACGGCATCCGCACGTGATGCCGCGCGATGGCGTCGCTCGCCTTCAGCCCCAGCAGTTGCAGACTGCGCGAGTACTCCTCGCGCAGGATCGTGACGGCGCGCTCCACACCCCGCTCACCACCGGCCATCAGGCCGTACAGATACGCACGGCCGATCATGACCGCGTCCGCCCCGAGCGCCCGCGCCGCGAGGATGTCCTGGCCATGGGTGACGCCGCTGTCGAGGATCACCGTGGCGTCGGGGCCGAGCTCCTCGCGTATTTCGGGCAGCACCGTGAGGGTGGCCGGGGTGCGGTCGAGCTGCCGTCCGCCGTGGTTGGACACGACCACTCCGTCCGCGCCCGTCTCGACGGCGCGGCGCGCGTCGCGCGGGCTGAGGACCCCCTTGACCAGCAGCCGGTGCGGCCAGTTGGCGCGCAGCCACGCCAGATGGTCGTAGTTCAGCCTCGGTTCGAAGACCACGTCGGCCACCTTTACGGCGTCGATCACATCCGTCTCGCCGGTCATGCTGCGCAGCGACGCGAACGCGATCGGGGCCGTGGTCAGCTTGTTGAGCACCCAGGACGGGTAGCGGGCCATGCCGAACAGCGTGCGCAGGGTGAGCGACGGCGGGATGGTGAGGCCGTTGCGCATGTCCTTGGGGTGGCGGCCCGCCACGGGTGTGTCCACGGTGAGGACCACGGTGGTGAATCCGGCCGCGAGCGCGCGGTCGAGGAGTTCCGCGTTGAGGCGCTCGTCGCGGGTCAGATAGAGCTGGAACCAGTGCTCGCCGCCGGGAGCCGCCGCGGCGACGTCCTCGACGGTCGAGGTGCCCACGGTGGACAGCGTGTACGGCAGGCCGTGGCGGGCGGCCACGCGCGCGACCGCGGCCTCGCCCTCGTGGTGCATCATCCGGGTGTAGCCGGTCGGCGCGAAGATCAGCGGCATCGCGATCTCCCGGTCGAACACCTTCGTGGACAGGTCCGGATGGTCGACCGGCGACAGATACTCCGGCACGAGCTCGACCGCCGCGAAGGCCGCCCTGTTCCGCCGCGCGGTCAGCTCCGCGTCGGCCGCGCCGTCCACGTAGTCGAACACCGCGCGCGGTGTCGTACGCACCGCCACCTTACGGAGATCGCGGATGCTCAGCGCGGCCCCGAGCCGCCGCTCGACCGGGTTGAGGGTCGGCCGGCGCACGTGCAGAACCTCGCGGAGCTCGGACCACCGGGGTCGCTGCCGCGCCACGCGAGGCCGCTTCGGGGCGGCGGACGGCACTGGGGGCTGGGAGACGGTCACGGTCTTGCCTCTCGATGTACGGGTGTCAATGGCCGTTCGACCAGTGACGAGATATTGGACACTGTCCGAGAAATCGGAGTCTGACGCTCGACTTCGGCGTGCGTCAAGCCTTGACGCAGCACTCCCCCATGGGCACCATCTGGTTTGCATATAAGACAGCGTCTTAGATTTCAGACGGCGCAAGCCGAAAAGGAAAGGTGCCATGCAATTCGGTCTGGCAGGTAAAACCGCTCTCATCTGCGCATCCACGTCCGGCCTCGGCCGGGCGACCGCCCGGGCCCTGGCGGAGGAAGGGGTCAATGTCGTGGTCACCGGCCGGTCGGCCGAGCGCGCCAAGGAGGTGGCGGGCGAGCTCCCGGGCGCCGTCGGCGTGGGCTGTGACCTGGTCGCGGACGGCGGCGCCGAGCGGCTCCTCGCGGCCGCCCGCGAGGCCGTCGGCGACCTCGACATCCTCGTACTGAACGGGCCGGGCCCCGCGCCCGGACCGGCCCGCGCCACCGACACCGCCGGGGTCGCACAGGCCGTCGCCACGCTGGTCACCCCCCAGGAGATCCTGGTGCGGGGCACCCTGCCGGCCATGGTCGAGAAGGGCTGGGGCCGCATCCTGAGCATCAGCTCGACGAGTGTGCAGGCGCCGCTGCCGAACCTCTCGCTGTCCAACCTCGGGCGGGCGGCGCTCGCCGGATACCTCAAGACCCTCGCCGCCGAGGTGGCCGCACAGGGCGTGACGGTCAACTCCCTGCTGCCCGGACGCATCGCCACCCCGCGCGCCCGGCAGATCGACGAGGCCGCCGCCCAGCGCACCGGCCGGCCGCTGGACGAGATCGAGGCCGCGTCCAAGGCCACGATCCCGGCCGGGCGCTACGGCGAACCCGATGAGTTCGGCGCCGCCGCCGCGTTTCTGTGCAGCACCCAGGCCGCGTACATCACGGGCACCGCCCTCCGGTGTGACGGCGGCCTGGTGCCAACTCTCTGACCCCATCAGAGGGTTCACCCGACTCCCCAAGACGAGAGCAGCGCACCCGCATGAGCCATATCCCCGTCACCGACGCGGCGCCCGACGCCAGAGCCGAAGGACATCACCAGGCATCCCAGGCGGCCATCCGCAGAACGGCGCTGGCCGGAATGATCGGCACCACGATCGAGTGGTACGACTTCTACATCTACGGCCTCGCCGCGGCGCTGGTCTTCGGCACGGAGTTCTTCCCCGACTTCTCCCCGACGGCCGGCACCCTGGCCGCGTTCGGCACCTTCGCGGTCGGCTTCGTCGCCCGACCGCTCGGCGGAGTCATCTTCGGTCACTTCGGGGACCGCGTGGGGCGCAAGAACGCCCTCATGCTCACGCTGTTCCTGATGGGCGCGGCGACCGTCGTCGTCGGCCTGCTGCCGGGCTACCAGACCATCGGCCTCTGGGCGCCCGTCCTGCTGGTCACGCTGCGCTTCCTCCAGGGCTTCGCCGTCGGCGGCGAGTGGGGCGGCGCGGTGACGATGGTCGTGGAGTCCTCGCCACGCGACCGGCGGGGGTTCTACGGGAGTCTGCCGCAGATGGGGGTGCCGCTGGGTCTTGTGCTGTCGTCGACCGTGTTCGCGGCGGTCTCCACGCTGCCCGACGACGACCTCCTCGCCTGGGGCTGGCGCATCCCGTTCCTGCTCAGCGTCGTGCTGATCGCGGTCGGTCTCTTCCTCCGCTCGCGCATCACCGAGACCCAGACGTTCGCCCAGGTTAAGGCGTCGGGGCAGGCGCGCAAGATGCCGGCCACGGAGGCGTTCCGCCACCACTGGAAGGCGATCGCCCTCACGGTCGGCATGTATATCTCGGCCGGTGTCCCCTTCTACATCGTCTCGGTCTTCGTGCTGTCCTACGGCTCCTCCCAGCTCGAGCTGTCGCGGGGTGTGCTGCTGACCGGGATGCTCATCGCGGCGGTGGCCGAGGGGCTGGCGGTGCCCTGTTTCGGCGCGCTGTCGGACCGCTGGGGCCGGCGCCCCGTGTTCGTAGGCGCCGCTGGATTCGCGGCCGTGCTCGCCTTCCCGTTCTTCTGGCTGCTGGCCACCGGGCAGACCGGGCTCACCTGGCTGGCCATGCTGCTCGCGCTCGCCGTGGCACACGCGGGGATGTACGCGCCCACGGCGGCGATGTACGCGGAGCTGTTCCCCGCGGACGTCCGCTACACGGGTACCTCGATCGGCTACCAACTCGGCGGTGTGGTGGCGGGGTTCGTGCCGCTCGTGGCGGGCGCCCTGGTCAGCGCGGCCGACGGCGCCTCCTGGCCGATCGCCGCCATCTGGGCGGGCGCGGCACTCGTCGGGCTGGTGTGCGCGCTCGTCGTCCACGAGTCCCGGGGATGTGATCTGACGCCCGATCACGCCCCCACTCGCACCGAATCCTTCCCGACCCGTTGATCCATGGCCGCCGCCCGGCCCTCGGGCGGCGGCCGTCCCGACCGGAGGTGAAGCTCCATGACCGCGAAGACCGCGAAGACCGCGAAGACCGCGAACAAGGTCCACGTCCTGAGCTGCGGAGCGATGAGCTGCGATCTGACGTGGCTGCTGCTCAAGGCGGGCCGTACGATGCGCACGCGCACCGAGCACCAGCGGCCCCCGGAGTGGTACTCCTGCACCACCCACTGCGTCCTGGTGGAGACCCCCGAGGGGACGCTGCTGTGGGACACCAGCTGCCCCCGCGACTGGGAGACCCGCTGGGCCCCGACCGGCCTCCAGGAGTACTTCCCCTACGACCAGGTGAGCGACGAGGAGTACCTCGACGCGCGGCTCGGCCAGCTCGGTGTCCAGCCGCGGGACATCGACTATCTGGTCCTGTCCCATCTGCACTTCGACCACGCCGGGAACATCGGCATGTTCACCGGCACCGGCGCGCGGCTGGTGTGCCACGAGAGGGAGAAGGAGTTCGCCTTCGGCTTCGAGGGCGCCTTCAACGGTGCCCACCTCAAGACGGACTACGCGGCGGCCGACTTCGACACCGTCAGCGGCGACACCGAGATCCTGCCCGGTGTCACCCTCATCGAGGCCCCCGGGCACACCCCCGGCACCATGTCGATGAAGGTGGACCTGCCGGAGACCGGGACGATGCTGTTCACCTCGGACGCCGTCTACATGGGTGACTCCTACGGCCCGCCGGCCACCCCCGCCGCCATCGTCAACGACCTGACCGCCTGGTACGCCTCGGTGGAGAAGATCCGCGGCATCGCCGAGCGGTCGGACGCCACCGTCGTCTTCGGCCACGACGCCGAGCAGCTGCGCTCGATGCGGCTCGCCCCCGATGGCTTCTACGCTTGATCGTCCGGACCCGGGCGGCGCTCCGAGCCCGGCTCGCCGCGCCGCCGGGACCTACCCCGATCCCCAGGAGGGACGCGTATGAGCAGCACCGTTCCGGCCCGCCCCGAGTCCGTTTTCACCTACGGCGCCCCGGCGCTGAAGTTCGGGCCGGGAGCATCCGACGAGATCGGCTTCGACCTCTCCCAGCACGGGGCCCGCCGGGTCCTCGTGATCACCGACGCCGGGGTGGCCGCCACCGGCGCGCCACACCGCATCGCCGAACGGATGACCGCGTTCGGCGTCGAGGCCCATGTCTTCGACGGCGCGCATGTGGAACCCACCGACGTCAGCCTGCGGGAGGCGGTCGACCACGCGCGGGCGTCGGGCCCTTGGGACGCCTTCGTCGCGGTGGGCGGCGGCTCCAGCATCGACACCGCCAAGGCCGTCAACCTGCTCAGCACCAACCCCGGCACGCTGATGGACTACATCAACGCGCCCGTGGGCCGGGCGCTGGCGCCCGAGAACCCGCTCAAACCGCTGGTCGCGGTCCCCACCACCACCGGAACCGGCTCGGAGTCCACCACCATCTGCGTGCTCGACGTGCTGGAGCTGAGGGTGAAGACCGGCATCAGCCACGCCCGGCTGCGGCCCACGCTCGCGGTCATCGACCCGGACCTGACCTTCACCCTGCCCGCCGGGGTGACCGCCGCCAGCGGCATGGACATCCTGTGCCACGCGCTGGAGAGCTACACGGCCCGGCCATACGACACCTACCCGCGCAAACACCCCGAGCAGCGGGTGCCGTACTGCGGCGCCAATCCCATCTCCGACGCGTGGTCGGAACGGGCGCTGCACCTGCTCGCGCGGTCCTTCCGTACCGCGGTCCGCGACGGGGACGATCCCGAGGCGCGCTCGGACATGGCCCTGGCGGCCACCTTCGCCGGCCTCGGGTTCGGCAACGCGGGCGTACACATCCCGCACGCCAACGCCTACCCGATCGCCGGGCGGGTGAAGGACTTCCACCCCGCCGGCTACCCCGCGGACGAGCCGATGGTGCCGCACGGGATGGCCGTCTCGCTCACCGCGCCGGAGGCGTTCCGCTTCACCTTCAGCGCTCAGCCCGAACGCCATCTGCGGGCGGCGGAGCTCCTCGCCCCGGGGATGGCACGCCCCGCCGACGCGGCCGAGTATCTGCCCACCGCGATCCAGCGGTTGATGCGCGACATCGGGATGCCCGACGGCATCGGCGGTGTCGGCTACGACAAGGGCGACATCCCCGCACTGGTGGACGGCGCCATGAAGCAGCAGCGGCTGCTGGCCACCGCCCCGCGCGAGGTCACCGAGGACGACCTCGCCGGGATCTTCGACCGCTCGCTGTCGCTCTGGTGAGGAGGACCGATGGCCATCTATGAACTCGCCTGCGAGACCGGGCACCGCTTCGAGGTGATCCAGTCGTTCACGGCCCCGCTGCCGAGCTGCCCGGAGTGCGGGACCGCGACCCGCAAGATTCCCAGCAGCTTCGCCCTCGGCGGCACCGCCGCCGTGCCACCGCCGCCGGAGCGGATGCCACAGACCTGGAAGGGGACCTACCGGGGCGACCGCGACTACGTCACCGCCATGCGGCGCACCGCCGAGTCCCGGCAGAAGCTGGAGGAGAGGTACCCCGAACTCGCGGGCGACCGGCGGCCGGTCGTCGCCCACGAGGGCAGATACGAGGCGGCTCCGCTGCGCGCCGGGGACGCGCTGCCCGCGCCGTCCGAGGGAGCGGGACACGGCCACGCACACGGACACGGGCACGGCCACGCGCACGGACACGGCCACGCGCACGGGCACTCACACCAACAGGGCGGCTCTCACACATAAGGGCTACGGGGCGGCCGGTTGCCAGCCCAGCGCCGGGGCGAGCCTGGTGGCGATGTCGGTGAGGATCTGGACGTAGTCCTCGTGGTCGAAGGTGAAGGGCAGCGCGAACGCCACCTCCTCGACCTCCCGGAACGCGGCGTGCGAGGTGAGGCGTTCGGCGATGTCCCCGGAGGTGCCGACGAGATCGGGCGCGAACATCATGCGCGCCGGCCCCTGGGGCGTGGCGGTACGCGGCAGCCGCTGCTGGGCGTACCGCTCGTACTTCGCGCGCTGCTCGGGTGAGGCGGTGTCGGTGGGGATGACGACGAGCCCCTGGGAGACGCGGGCGCGGTCGCCGTCGGGGTGGTGGGCGCGGAAGGTCCGGATGTGCGAGAGCTGGATCTCGGCGAAGTCCTCGGACTCCTCCGCCTTCACCACACTGCTGGTGAGCAGGTTCATTCCGTGCTCACCGGCCCACTGGGCCGACCGCAGGCTGCCCCCGCCGTACCACATGCGGCGGCCGAGCCCCGGGGCGTGCGGCTGGACGCGGTCGGAGAACACCTCGAAGCCCTCGACACCGCTGAAGTCGGTGACCGGTTCGCCGCGTACGCAGTCCAGCAGCCGTCGCACCCGCTCGTGGCTGAAGTCCTCGGCGTCGGCGGTGTCGGGGTGGAGCGCGCCCTTGACCTGGTCGTAGTGGTGCGGCGGACCGGCACTGACCCCCGGGTTGAGACGGCCCCCGGACAGGATGTCGACCGTCGCCAGGTCCTCGGCCAGCCGCAGCGGATTCTCCCACCCCATGGGGATGACGGCCGTGCCCAGTTCGATGCGGCTGGTGCGCTGCGAGACCGCCGCCAGAACGGCCACCGGAGAGGAGATGCCGTATTGCAGATGGCGGTGGCGCACCCAGGCGCTGTCGAAACCCAGCCGCTCACCCAGTTCGATGATCTCGAGTGTCGACTCATGGCCCCGGCGGGGGTCGGCCGCGTCGAACAGCCCGATGGTCAAGAAGCCCAGCTTGCGCAGGGGTTTCGAGGTCAGCGGCACAGGATTCCTCCAGCGTCCGCGGCGTACTCCGCCGCACACCATTGCCGTTCCATTGTCGCGGAGCGATTCACCTGGACGGGGCGGCCTGGGCGGCCGGGATGGCTTGGGCGGACGGCGCGGTGGCGGCGCGGTGGGCGAGTTCCTGGCGTACGAGGGGGATCAGCCGGCGGCCGTAGTCGATGGCGTCGTCGAGCGGGTCGTAGCCACGGATGAGGAGGGTGGTGGCGCCGATGTCCACATAGTCCAGCAGCGCCCGGGCGACCGTCTCGGGGGTGCCGACGAGGGCGGTGGTGTTGCCGCCCGCGCCGGTCGCGGTGGCGGTGGGGGTCCACAGCGCCCGGTCGTGGCGGTCGGCCTTGGCGGCGGCCGCGAGGAGCCGCTGGGACCCGGCGTTCTGGGGTGCGTGCTCACCGTTCCGCTGATGGAAGAACGGGCGTCCGCCCCCGGCCCTGATGGTGTCCAGGACGCGGTGGGCCCGTTCCCAGGCCAGCTCCTCGGTGGCCGCCAGGATCGGGCGGAAGGACACGCTGATCCCGGGCGCCTCGGCACGTCCGGCGGCCGTCGCGGCGGCCCGTACGGAGGCGATCTGCTCGGCGGTCTCCGCGAGCGGTTCGCCCCACAGCGCGAAGGTGTCGGCGTGCTTGCCGCCCACCCGGTAGGCGGCCTCGGACGACCCGCCGAAGTACAGCGGGATACCGGTGGCCCGGTACGGCAGGACCTGGGAGGAGTAGTCCTCGAACCGGTAGTGGCGGCCCTCGTGGCTGAACGGCTCGTCGGAGGACCAGGCGCGCCGCAGGATGCCCAGATACTCGTCGGTTCGCTCGTAACGCTCCTCCTTGTCCAGGAAGTCGCCGTCCTTGCGCTGCTCCGCGCCGTTGCCACCGGTGATGGTGTGCACGGCCACGCGCCCGCCGGTGAACTGGTCGAGGGTGGCGAAGCTCCGTGCGGCGAGGGTGGGGGCGACGAAACCGGGGCGGTGGGCGATGAGCAGACCGATCCGCTCGGTGCGCGCCGCCACATGCGCGGCCACCTGGGTCCCGTCGGGCCGACGGGAGCTGTAGCCGATGAGGATCCGGTCGAAGCCCGCGTCCTCGTGGGCGCGGGCGAAGCGGGTGGTGTATTCCGGGTCGATCGCCGGACCGGTGGCGGGCCGGGTCTCGGAGACCTCCTGGGTCTCGATCATGCCGATGAACTCGACCGACGACGCGGGTGTTGGGGCGGAAGCGGGCATGGGTCAATTGCCTTTCGGGGCAGGCGAGTTGTACGCGAAAGGAACGGAACGCAACGTCCCGGGGGAGAGAGGAATTCCGGGCCGGTCCGGCGGCAGGAGGTGGTCAGCTACAGGTGCCGGGCCTCCGGGGGCGGTGCGACCGCCCGGTCAGCGACAGAGGGCGCTGGAGGTGCGCAGAAAGTCCACGTAGCGGCAGAGCACGCCCGGGTGCGTCGAATGCATACCCCAATGGTCGTGACCACAGGACCCGCTGTCAATGGACACCTTTTGGTGTCTCATCCGTACGACGAGTCAGCCGCCGGAGGGCTGGAGGTCCCCATGGACCTCGCGGGCCACTCGGGTCCCGCTTTCGATGGCGCCGTCGATGAACCCGGCCCAGATGTTCGCGTAGTCGCTGCTGGCGAAGTGCAGGACTCCGGTGTTCTCCTGCTGGGCGCGGTGATAGCGGGTGAGTTGATGGGGCTGCTGGATCAGCCAGGTCTCCTGGGAGTAGGGGTCGGCCATCCAGTCGTGGCCGCCGACCTCGAGCACCTCGAGATCATCGCGCCACACCTTCAGTGCCGCGTCGATGGCCCGCGGGTCGTTGACGTCGATCCGGGTCGCGTCCGGGCCGAAGGCGACCAGCACGGCGTCGTCCTCCCCGATGAACTCGGTGCGTACGACGGCGAGGGGGTGGGCCTGGGAGGAGTAGGCGAAGAAGGGCTTGATGGGGCCGCGGACCCGGATCCACGCCTTGGCGCCACGGGAGGCGGTCTTCTCCAGGCTGGGGCGGAGCTTGCCGTCCGGCAGCGCGGGGGTGATGTCGAGCTGGTGCAGGACGTTCTGCGGCACGGTGATCACCACACGCCGGGCGGTGACGGTGTGTCCGTCGCCGTAGGTGATCTCGGCGCCATGGGCGTCGTGGGTGAGGGAACGGACCGGTGCGGACAGGCGGATGTCGGCTTCCGCGTCGGCGGCGATGGCCGCCGTCAGGCTCCGGGTGCCGCCGGTGAGCCGGAAGATCGCGGATGCCTCGTGCATGAGGTGCCAGGACCCGGCGGTGGCGGCGGTCCAGCGCAGGGCGCTGGTATAGGCGCACTGGTCGAGCGGGGCGTTGAAGTGCCCGACCCACGCGGCCTCGTTGGCGTTCCGCTCGTCGACGGAAAGCTCGAGGTCGTCGAGCATCTCCTGGAGGTTGAACTGGTCGACGTCGGCCAGCCGGGGGACGGTCAGCGGCGCGTTCGGGCGGGGGATCCACTTCATGGTGTCTTCCAGCAGCCGGGTCATGCCCGGGTCGATGAGCCGCATGAAGTCGTCCAGGGTCCCGCGGCGCACCTGGTCCCCGGCAAGCCAGTAGGTCTCCTCCGAGCGGGGGCCGCGAGTGATCTCCAGGCCATAGCGGGTGATCTCCGCCCAGACGTGCGGCTGGACCCAGTGCACCCAGGTGCCGCCCATCTCCAGGTCCCGCCCCAGCCGGTGATCGGTCCAGGTCCGGCCGCCGATCCGGTCGCGGGCCTCGAGAACGACGACCTTCGCTCCCCTCCGGCCGAGTTCGCGAGCGGTGATCAGGCCGGCGACTCCGGCTCCGATGACGACGACGTCCGCCTGCCCGGGCACGTGGGTCCTCCATTCGTAGAGCTCCGACTCCGAGGCGCGTCCACAAAGTGAACGTGACGTTCATATCAGCGCGTACGGTTAGTGGGCCGCATCCGCCACCCCGCTGTCAAGGCCCCGTAGAGAGCTCGCTCGGCCGTGGCTCCCGGCTCCTCGCCGTGACGGCGTTCACTGCCTGAACAGGCCGACGGTACGGTGGAGGGAAAGGTCGCGCGCGGAGCGACTCCGCACGGCGATCGGCACGACGAAAGGGCCCCATGAGCGACGCGTCCGGACCGGCGGACATGACCAACAAGTCCCTGACCAAGGGCGTCCGGCTGCTCCGCGAGCTGGCGGCCCAGCCCCGGTCCGGAGCCACCGTCACCACCCTCGCCAAGGCGGCGGGGATCTCCCGGCCCACCGCCTTCCGCCTGCTGTACAGCCTCGAACAGAGCGGGCTCGTCGACCGCGTCGACAACAACTACATCCTGGGCTGGGAGCTGGCCCGGCTCGGCCGCTACGCGGACCCACACGCGGGCCTCGCCGCCCGCGCCCAGCCCCTGTTGCAGGAGCTGGCGGACCGGTTCAACGAGTCGGTGACCCTGTCGGTGCCGGACCTCAGGGGCGGGGTCGAGCTGATCGCCGAGGCCGCGGGCTCGCACGTGGTCGGCATCGTGCGGCGGAACATGGTCGGCGAGCACTACCCCCTGCACGCCAGCTCCACCGGCAAGGTCCTGCTCGCCGACATGCCCGTGGAGCAGGTGCTCGCGCTCCTGCCGGAGCGGCTGGAGCCCTACGCCTCGCGCACCATCACCGATCGCGCGACCCTGCTCAAGGATCTGGAGCAGGTCCGCGAGCAGGGCTACGGCGTCATCGACAACGAACTCGAGGAAGAGCTGCTGTCCCTGGCGCGCCCGATCCGCGACTCGTCCGGGACCCTGGTGGCGATCCTGGCCCTCGACGGGCCCCGGTACCGGTTCGGCCGGGACCGGATCCCCGAGGCCCTCCAGGAGATGCGGTCCATCGTCGACCGCCTGACCGAGGCGTTCTGGCAGGACTCGCCGTCCGCCTGAGCGCTCCGCCGGCGGTATCGCGATGCGTCGTCGGCCGACTGCGGCGCCGTCGTGGCCGGTCGCGCCCGCGCGGCGGAGCGGCATATCGACACAGCCCCGCGCCCCTTCGGGGCGCCGCCCGAACCGTACCTGTTGACACCGGCCCCCGCGAGACTTCAGCATGCTCAATATGAACGCCGCGTTCGGATACTGAACGCCAGAGCAACTCCACTCTCCTCATCTCAGGTGCTCTGCGGACCTCTCACCGCAGGAAGGCCCCGCCTCTCGCCCTGGAGCGCAGCATGAGCAGTCAGCCGCTGAAGTTCTTCGCCTTCGACGTCGCCGCTCCCGCCCATCTGACCGCGGGTTCCTGGCGCGACCCGGAGGACGAGGGCCGGCGCTACACCGACGTGGACTACTGGACCGCTACGGCTCGGATGCTGGAGGACGCCTGCTTCGACGGCATCTTCTTCGCCGACACCGTCGGATATCACGATGTTTACGGCGGGTCCCCCGACGCCGCGATGCGCGACGCCGCCCAGTTCCCGATCAACGACCCGGCCCTGATCGTCCCGGCGATGGCCGCGGTCACCCGCCACCTGGGCTTCGGCGTCACCGCGTCCCTGACGTACGAACAGCCGTACGCACTGGCCCGCAAGTTCAGCACGCTGGACCATCTGACGGCCGGCCGGGTCGGCTGGAACATCGTCACCTCCTACAGCGAATCGGCCGCGCGCAACCTCGGGCTCGGTACGCAGATCCCGCACGACAAGCGCTATGACATGGCGGACGAGTACCTGGAGGTCTGCTACAAGCTGTGGGAGAGCTCCTGGCAGGACGACGCGGTCATCCGCGACGCGGAGGCCGGTGCCTATCTCGATCCGCGGCGCATCCACCCCATCGGCCACAAGGGCACCTACTTCGAGGTCCCCGGCGTCCATCTGTGCCAGCCGTCACCGCAGCGGACACCCATGCTCTTCCAGGCCGGTGCCTCCTCGCGCGGCCTGCTCTTCGCCGCGCGGAACGCCGAGGCGGTCTTCGTGAACACGATGACGCCCGGGCTCACCCGGCACGGCGTCGACCGGATCCGGGCCGCGGTCGCGCGGGCCGGCCGCGATCCCAGGAGCGTGAAGGTCCTCGCGCTGATCACCGTGATCGTCGCGCCCACCGACGCACAGGCGCGGGAGAAGTACGAGCGCCACCTCGCGCACGTGAGCTACGAGGGCGCGCTGGCCCGGTTCGCGGGCTGGACCGGGATCGACCTGAGCACGCTCGACCCGGACATGCCGCTCCAGTACGCGGACGTGGACGGCTCGCGCTCCCTCGTGGAGATGTTCTCGAAGGCCGACCCCACCCGGACCTGGACCGCCCGGCAGATCGCGGAGTTCATCGGCATCGGCGGCACCGGCGCGGTCATCGTCGGCTCCCCGCGGACGGTCGCGGCCGAACTGCGCACCTGGCGGGACGAGGCGGACCTCGACGGATTCAACCTCAGCTACGCGACCAAGCCCGGCGGCTGGGAGGACTTCATCGAGCTGGCGCTCCCGGAGCTGCGGCGGCAGGGCCTGGCCCGCGACGCCTACGACGAGCGGGCCACCACCCTCCGCGAGAGCTTCTACGGCGCGGGCCGGCGCCGCACCCTGCCCGACCACCCGGCCTCCGGGCTCCGCGCCGCGCGGCACGAGGGCGCCCAACTGCCGGGCGCCGTAGGCGCATTGGCCTGACCCTTGGACGCATCGGCCCGGGCTCTCGGCGCATCGGCCCGGTCCGTCGGCGTACGGCAGCCGTTCTCATCCGTTCCACCGCATCGAAGGGAGCATCACCATGACCACCGCTACGCCCGCCACCCCCGGCCTCCGGATCGACCAGCTGGACTTCCGGCACGTCATGTCCCACCTGCCCACCGGTGTGGTGGCGGTGACCGGCGTGGACCCCACCTCGGCGCGGCCCGCCGGCCTGATCGTCGGCTCCTTCGCATCGCTTTCCCTCGAGCCTCCGCTGGTCGCCTTCAGCATCGCCCGCACCTCCGGCAGCTGGCCCAAGGTCCGCCGCGGCGGCCGGTTCAGCGCCAGCGTCCTCGCCGAGGGGCAGGACGCGGTGTGCCGGTCGCTGTCCCGTAAGAGCGGCGACAAGTTCGCCGATGTGCCCTGGCACCCCTCCCCCGACGGTGCCCCGCGCGTCAACGGCGCCGTCGCCTGGATCGACTGCGAACCGGAGCAGGAGCTCGACGGCGGCGACCACCTGATCGTCATCGCCCGCGTCCTGCGCATGTCCACCGGCCCCGGCGAGCCCCTGGTCTTCCACAAGGGCAGGCTCGGCGGCTACCGGGACACGGTCGTCGCCTGAGGCGCCTGGGGTGCGGCGCGTACGATCGAGCACTCTCGGTAATGTCGCGACAGGAGGCTTGAACGGGCATGGCGGAGCAGCGAGTTGTCATCGTGACGGGTGGGGGCACGGGCATCGGGGCGGCCAGCGCCCGTCTCTTGCGCGAGGCGGGCCACCACGTGGTCATATCCGGGCGGCGGCCCGAACCACTGCGGCGCATCGCGGAGGAGACCGGGGCGCTGGCCCATCCGTCCGACGTCGGCGACCCCGAGGCCGCCACCGGTCTCGTCCAGGCGGCGCTGGACTCCTACGGCCGGCTCGACGGGCTCGTGCTCAACGCGGGCATCGGGCGCAGCGGGGCCGTGGGGGACCTGTCGCTCCAGGACTGGGACGAGGTGATGCGCACCAACGTCACCGGCCCCATGCTGCTCCTGCGCGCGGCCATCCCCCAACTGCTCCGGACGCGCGGCGCGGTGGTCGCGGTCGCCTCGGTGGCCGCCCTGCGCAATGGCACCGGCAACGCCGCCTACGCGACGTCCAAGGCGGCGCTGCTGCAACTCTGCCGCTCCCTGGCCGTGGACTACGGGCGCCAGGGGCTGCGGGCCAACATCGTGTGCCCGAGCTGGGTGCACACCGAGATGGCAGACCGCCGCATGGCGCGTTTCGCCACGGAAGCGGGGCTGGCGGGCGGCGGCGTGGAGGCCGCCTACGAGGAGGCGACCCGGCTCCTGCCCATGGGCCGCCCGGGCGACCCGCGCGAGGTCGCGGAAGCGATCAGCTGGTTGCTCTCCCCCGCCGCGTCCTATGTCAACGGCGCGACGCTCACCGTCGACGGTGGCACGACGGCCCTGGACCCCGGCACCCTCGCCTTCGACTTCCGCGTCCAGCCACGCGGTGAAGCAGAGCGGTGACGGTCCGGCCGCCGGCCGACCGGGGGTGACGAGCCGGGCGGAGCGCTCGCCGTGCCGATCACCTGCGCGCCGCGGGTCTTGAGGCGGACACGCGCGCCCGGTGGCCTCCTGCCCGTCGACCGGGTCCTGAGGACCCCAGGCTACGCCACGACGAAAAAAATCGACGTGGTGTAGATTTTTGAGCGGAGAGGCCGAAACCTATGCGCGGCGCGGCTGCCGCGGCCAAGGGATGTGAACGGATATGAAGACCTTTCTGATCACCGGTGTGAGCAGTGGGCTCGGCCGGGCGTTCGCCGAGGGAGCGCTCGACGCGGGGCACACGGTGGTCGGCACCGTGCGCCGGGAAGCCGACCGGGGGCCGTTCGAGGCCCTGGCGCCGGGACGGGCCCACGCCCGTCGGCTGGATGTCACCGACGACGCGGCCGTGCGGGCCGTGGTCGACGAGGCGGAGGCGACCGTCGGTCCTCTCGATGTGGCCATCGCCAACGCCGGGTACGGCCTGGAGGGGATCTTCGAGGAGACACCGCTGTCGGCGGTCCGGGCGCAGTTCGAGACCAATGTGTTCGGGGCCGCGGCGACGCTTCAGGCCGTCCTCCCCCATATGCGCAAGCGCCGCGCGGGCCATCTGATGGCCGTGACCTCCATGGGCGGCCTGATGGCCGTGCCCGGGATGTCGGCCTACTGCGGCAGCAAGTTCGCACTGGAGGGCATGCTGGAGAGCATCCGTAAGGAGGTCACCGCGTTCGGCATCCATGTCACGGCCGTCGAACCCGGCTCGTTCCGTACGGACTGGGCCGGCCGGTCGATGACCCGCGCGGAACGCACCATCGCCGACTACGACGCGCTGTTCACGCCGATCCGCGACGCCCGGATAGCGGCCAGCGGCAACCAGCTCGGCGACCCGCGGAAGGCCGCCGAGGCGCTGCTGCACATCCTCGACGTCCCCGAGCCCCCCGCCCACCTGCTGCTGGGCTCTGACGCGCTGCGCCTGGTCGCGACGGCCCGGCAGGCGGTGGACGACGACATCCGCGGCTGGGAGCAGCTGTCGCGGACGACGGACTTCCCCGACGGGGCGCAGATCGCCGGCGCGTGAACCCACTGCCGGACACGTCCTGAGTCCTTGTCCGGCGGAAGTACAGTGCTCGCAGGAGCCGATCAGGGGAGATCACCGTGGGAAGGCGCAGTGCCGCCCCGAGAAAGGGAGACCTGCGCGAGCAGGCCCTCCTGGACGCCGCCGAGGCGCTGCTCGAGCACACCGGCCTCGAGGAGCTCACGGTCGAGGCGATCGCCAAAGGCGCCGGGATCTCACGCGGTTCCCTCTACTTCTACTTCGGCAACAAGCACGAGGTCCTCGCCGCCCTCGTCGAGCGCACCCTGCGCACCATCCGCGCCGAGGCCGACAGCACCGCGCAGGACGCGACGTCCCCACCCGGCGAAGTGATGGAACGGGCCGTCAAGGGCGTGGAGCGGGTCTGGCGGGAGCACGGCACCGTCATGCGGGCGGCCGTGGACTACTCCGCGCTGCACCCGGTGATCGGAACCGCCTGGAACGACACGGTCGAGGCCTTCGCCCGCACCATGACCCAGGTGCTGACACGGGCGGGGATCCCCGACGAGAGCGGCCCCGAGGGAGCCGCCGCGCTGGCCAACGCGCTGTGCTGGCTGACGGAACGGACCTTCTACCGCGCCGCCTGCTCCCCCGGGAAGGACTATCCCGCCGCGACCGCGACCACCGTCGCCATCTGGCGTCGAGTCATGGGCAGTTGACGCGACCGTGCACCCGGAGTGGCCGACGTCACCCCGCGCCCGGGCCGCCGTGACCAGCGGCGGCGCCAGAAGAACCGAACACGAACCAGAATTCGTGAATCCATTGGTTTGAGCTCCGTGGCCCTGGCTAGAAGAGTGAGTGACCAAGGTGCTTCGGAAGGCAGGCACACCTGGCGGGAGGCGCGCACCGCGCGCTGTGAGCCCCAGATGTGCCGTGTCGGGCCTCCCGCTCTGCTGGACAGCGAACCGAGCAGGGAGAGAAGAGGACCTTGATGAGCGCCACCAGTGCGGGCGCCCGCCGCCGCCACGACGACACTCCTGACACCGCGGCCGACTTCGAGCGGCTGGCCGCGATGCCCAAGGGCCCGGAGCGGGAGGCCCTGGCCGAGAAGCTGGTCGAGGCATGGCTGCCGATGGCCCACCGCCTCGCCCGCCGCTACCGCAACCGCGGGGAGAATCTGGAGGACCTGGAACAGGTCGCCGCCCTGGGCCTGGTCAAGGCCGTCGACCGTTACGACCCCCAGCGTGGAGGCGCCTTCCAGCCCTACGCCATCCCCACGATCGTCGGGGAACTCAAGCGGTACTTCCGCGACTGCGCCTGGGAACTCCACGTCCCCCGGCGGGTGCAGGAGCTGCGCAACCGGGTCCGCGCCACCATTCAGGACCTCGCCGCGACCGAGGGCACCGACGGCTCCCCCACCGTGGCCCAGGTCGCCCGGGCCGCCGAGATGAGCGAAGAGGACGTCCTCACCGGGATGGAGGCCATCGACAGCTTCCGGTCCCTGTCCCTGGACGCCGAACTCGCCGGCGCGGACGACGGCTACTCCCTGGCCGACACCCTCGGCCGGCCCGAGACCCGCTACGACACCGTCATCGCCCGGGAGTCGGTCAAGCCGTGCCTGAACCGACTCCCCGAGCGGGAACAGCACATCCTGTATCTGCGGTTCTTCCATGACATGACCCAGGCCGGCATCGCCGAGGAGCTGGGCATCTCCCAGATGCACGTCTCCCGCCTCATCTCCCGCAGCTGCGCCCGGATCCGCAACCAGGTCGAGGCCGAGCCCCCGTCCGACCGGATCCCGGTCCACGCGTAGCAACCCCCGCCCCCGTCCGGAGAAGAAGGAGCCTGCCATGCTCATGGCCCACCCCGCCGTGCTGACCGACCTCATCCAGCAGTACGAGACCCTCCACACCCTGCACGCCGAGAACGGCAGCCCCGAGGCGCGGCAGCGGCTCGCCGACGTCTCGTACACGCTGTGCGTGGTCACCGGCACCCGGGACATCGACGCCGCCCTGATCGCCGCCCGCCACCAGCTCCCCGGCGCCCTCCCCGAGGACGACTCCCTCGTCCCCAGCGCCTGAGGCGGGAGACCCGCGCGCCCTGGACACCGTCGGCCATCGGTGTCCGGGGCCCGCGGCACGCCCATCGACCGTCACGGAGCGGCCGTCCGTAGCGCTCCTCGGTGGAGCGGTCTCAGTCCGCCAGGGCCCTGCGGTAGACCGCGGGATCGACGTTGCCGCCCGACGCCACGAGCGCCACGACCTTGCCCCGGGCGTCCACCTTCCCGGACAGCAGGGCCGCCAGGGCCGCGGCGCCGCCCGGCTCGATCACGATCTTGAGGAGGCGGTGGGCCGTGGCCATGGCGGCCAGGGCCTCCTCGTCGGTGGCGGTCAGGCCGGTGACGTCGTGGTGGCGGAGGACGGCCAGCGGGCGGGCACCGGCCGCCGGGCCGGAGATGGCGTCCATGAGGCCGCCCGGCGGATGGGGGTTGGCGCATACTCGGCCGGTGGCGAGGGACCGGGCCATCTTGTCGAAGCCCGCCGGTTCGACGATGTGTTTCGCGAGGCCGGGAAGCGCGTCGTCGAGCGCGGTGAACACACCGGCGGCCAGCCCGCCGCCACTACAGTTCACCAGGACCGTGTCCGGGGCCAGGCCCAGCTCGCGCGCCTGCTCGGCGATCTCCAGGCCGACGGTGCCCTGCCCGGCCATGACGCGGGGGTCGTCGAAGGGCGGGATCAGGGTCATCCCGCGCTCCTCGATGATCTTCCGGGCGACCTCTTCCCGGTCCTCGGTCCGCGCGTCGTACAGGACCGTCTCGGCGCCCCACCAGCGGCAGTTGTCGACCTTGATACGGGGGGCGGTGCTCGGCATGACGATGACCGCGGGGCACCCGGCGAGCCGCGCCGCGGCGGCCACGCCCTGCCCGTGGTTGCCCGCGGAGTAGGCCACGATCCCGGCGCGGCGCGCGTCCTCGTCCAGGGCGAGCAGCGCGTTGAGCGCCCCGCGCACCTTGAACGAGCCGGTCAGCTGGAGACATTCGGCCTTGACCAGGACGCGGGCGCCCGCGAGGTCGTCCAGCATCGGGGAGTTGAGCAGCGGCGTGCGGACCACATGGCCGGTCAGGCGCCGTGCGGCCTCGTCGATGGCGTCGATGCCGAAGCCGGGCACGGCGGCGTCCACGGCGGCGTGGTTATGTGATTCGGACACAAGCGCGAATGTAGCCCATGGACGATTCCCCGTCTTCGAAATCCAGCGGGGCTCGGCGGTCCCGGAACGTCATGCCACGCCGCGCGGGGCGCGGCCGAAGTCGGTGGTCAGCCAGTGCTCGATGGACTCGTCGGGGAATGTGTGCGGCCGGTAGGTGCCCGCCACCCGGGAGATGTCGCTGATCCGGTCGAGGCGGAAGGTGCGCCAGTCGTCCCGGTCGACGTCGAATGCCACGAGGTACCAGTGTCCGGCGCGCAGGAAGTGGCGGTACGGCTCGACCAGCCGGGTGGAGGCGCGGCCGTGCTGGTCGGTGTAGTGGAAGCGGACCCTGCCGTCCTCCGCGACCGCGTCGGCGATCACCCCGACGGTCGCCGCCGAGACCACGGCGCCGGGCTGCTGGAGCACCTCGGTGGCCAGGTCGGTGGCGGCCGCACGGCGGCGCAGCGGGCGGGGCAGCACTTGGTCCAGCTTGAGCAGCGCGCTCGACGCGACCGCCTCCTCGGGGAGGAAGGCGCGGATCAGATGCAGCCCGGCCACCAGCGCGGTGATCTCGTCGGCGGTGAACAGCAGGGGCGGAATCCTGGTCCCGGGGCTCAGCCGATAGGTGCTGCCCGGTCCGGGGCGGGCCTCGACGGTGTATCCGAGACGGCGCAGCCGCTGGGCGTCGCGTCGCACGGTGCGGACGCTCGTGCCGAGCCGTTCGGCCAGCTCGGCGGCCGTCCACTCGCCCCCCGACTGCAACAGCGTCAGCATGGTCAAGGTCCTGATCGTCGGATCGAGCTCCATTCCCTCAGCCTTCCAGGAGAGGAGGACAGCTTCAGGCCGCCTTTCTTCCTAGGGTGCGGTCGAGTCATCGAGGAGAGGAAGCAACCATGCGGATCGCCGTCACCACCCCGACCGGAAACGTCGGCCGCCACGTCGTCGCCACACTGGTCCGTGCCGGGGTCCGGCCGCGTGTCCTGCTGCGCGACCCCGGGCGGCTGGCGCCCGAGGTCCGGGACGAGGTGGACGCGGTGCCGGTCGACCAGTACGACGCCGACGCGGTGGCGGCCGCCACCCGCGATGTGGACGCGCTGTTCTGGGTGAGCCCGACCAGCGGCCAGGGCGATCCCCTCGCCGAATACGCCCGCGCCACCGACAGCGTGGTGCGTGCCGTCACCGAGAACCGGATCGGCCGCGTGGTGTTCCAGAGCAGCGTCGGCGCCGAGAAGCGCCACGGCGCCGGTGACATCGACGGCCTGGCAGAGACCGAGATCGCTCTGGACGGTACGGGCGTCGACGTCACCCATCTGCGCTGCGGCTACTTCTTCACCAATCTCGAATTCGAGCTCGCGGCCCTGCGCTCCGGCACCCTCCAGGTGATCCTGCCGCTCGACCTGCCCATGGCGTGGGTGGCGCCGCGCGACATCGCCGAGGTCGCCGCCACCCGTCTGCTGTCCCCCGACTGGTCCGGCCGGTGCGTACAGGCCGTGCACGGGCCCGCCCACCTCACATGGCGGCAGGTCGGCGACATCCTCACCGCCGCCTCCGGCCGGCCGATCGCCGTCGAGCGCATCACCGACGACGCCATGCGGGCGCGACTGCGCCAGGCGGGGATGGTCGAGAGCCTGGTCGAGGCCGTGCTCGGGATGTCGACGGGCCTCCGCGAGGACTTCGTGCCCGAACAGCCCCGCACCCTCCGGACCACCACCCCGACCACCCTCGCCGCCTGGGCCTACGACCAGCTACGACACCGGATCGCCGACGACGTCTCGTAAGCGGGCCGCGTGTCGCCCCGGTGGTCACCCGGCCACCCGCTTTCTGTGAGTTTCTGTGAATCACCGGCGGGTCGGCCGCCGCGACCTGCCGGTTTCCCCCGTACCCGGCTTCCGGTTCTCACGCGACACCCAGACTCGTGCAGAGCTGTCCCAGAACAGCGGATCACTGTGATGCCACGCGCCACGACGACGTCGGGCGACCGCGACCAGGTCCACAGGGACAGAAGGAAGAGCGCTTCATGCCCAACAGCAGCATCGGCAGCGCCAACACCGACACGAGCACCAGCACCGGACCGCTCAGCGGGGAACGGCACACGAGGTGGAACAGACGGCTCATCGGCCAGGTGGCCATCCTGATTCTGGTGAACACCATGGTGGACACCGTCGTCACCGCACCGCTCCTCGTCCTTCCCGAGATGCTCGACCAATTCCGCACCGACCAGTCGGCGTGGATCGACGCCAGCTCGCTGCTGGCGGGGGCGATGTGGGCGCCACTGCTCGGGAAGAGCGCCGATATCCACGGCAAGCGCGGGGTGCTGGTGGGGACGTTGGTCACCGCTTTGGCGGGTGCCCTGGTGTGTCTCGTCGCTCCCAGTCTCTGGGTGTTCATCTTCGGCCGCCTGCTCCAGGGAGCGGCCGTGGGAGCCGTGTTCCTCACGGTCGCCCTCATCCGTGACATGTGCGCACCGGACATGGCGATGGTCGTCACGGGCGTGGTGACCTCCGGCTCCGCGCTCCTCAGCATCGTCATGCCCGCCCTCTTCGAGTTGACGGCCGCGGAGTTCGGCTGGCGGAGCGTGTTCGTGGCGTCGGCGGTCTTCGCGGCCATCGCGGCGTTCCTGGTGCACCGCCTCGTTCCCCCGTCCACGGTCAGGACACCGGGCAAGGTCGACATCGCCGGGGCCGTCCTCCTCGGTGGCGGGCTGGCGGCGGTGCTCAGCTATGTGAGCCTCGGGTCGGAGTTCGGCTGGTTCACCGTGGGGCCGCTCGCCCTGCTCATCGGTGGCGCCGCGGCACTGGCCCGGTGGTTCCTGGTGGCGAGCCGGATTCCCGAGCCCGTGATCGACATCAGAAACCTCGGCAGGCCACTGGTGCTCACGCTGCTCGTGGTCGTCTTCGGAACCGGCGCGTACCAGAGCATGCTCACGCTCTTCGGCCTGATCGCCAAGGTCTCGGCGGATCAGGGCCTCGGGTACGGTCTCGCCGCCCCGGGGGCGCTGGGCATGCTGTACGGCATACCGGCGATCGGCATCGTGCTCGGCGGCACCCTGGCGGGCGTGCTCAGCACCCGCGTCGGACCGGCCGTGGCGCTCGCGGGCGGAGTGGCGATCGGAACGGTGGGAACCGTCGGGATGTTCCTCGGGGACTCCGTGCTCCCTCTCGCGGTCGTCTGCTCCTTCCTGCTGAGCCTCACCGCGGGAACGCTCGTGACATCCGGCTTCAACATGGCGGCGACGCTCGCACCCCCGGAACGGCAGGGCGTGGTGTCCAGCATGGTCATGGTGATGGTGGCGACCGGGGCGGTGATCCTGAAGTTCGTGGGTTCGGCCGTACTCAAGTCCACCAACACGGTCGTGGCCGGAGAGACGCTGAACTCGGCGCTGGGCGTGCACGGTTACATCGCCATGGCCACCGGCGCGTTCATCGCCGCCGCCTTGGCCGTCGTCGTCCTCCTGCGCACGCAGCGGCGCCGCGCGCACACGTCGGTTCTGGAGTCATGATGATCGAAGTACGCGGACTGACCAAGCGCTACGGCAAGGTGGTGGCCGTCGACGACCTCACGTTCGCCGTCCGCCCGGGGGAAGTGACCGGCTTCCTCGGTCCCAACGGCGCGGGCAAGTCGACCACGCTCCGGATGATCCTGGGCCTGGACGCCGCCAGTTCGGGGACCGCCACCGTCGGCGGGCGCCCGTACTCCGCGCAACCGGCGCCGTTGCGAGCCGTCGGCGCGCTGCTGGACGCGGGCGCGGTGCTGCCCGGCCGGACGGCCCGCCACCATCTGCTGGCCCTCGCGGCCTGCAACGGCATCCCCCGCGGCCGAGTGGCGGAGGTCCTGGCGGAGGTGGGCCTTGAGAGCGTGGCGCGCCGCCGGGCCGGGACGTACTCGCTCGGCATGCGGCAGCGGCTCGGCATCGCGGCGGCGCTGCTGGGCGATCCCCCGGTACTCGTCTTCGACGAGCCGCTCAACGGACTCGACCCGGAGGGGATCGTCTGGATCCGCGGGCTGATGCGGCGGATGGCCGCCGAGGGGCGCGCGGTGCTGATGTCCAGCCACCTGATGAGCGAGATGGAGCTCACCGCCGACCACCTCATCGTCATCGGCCGCGGACGGCTGATCGCGGACACCCCCATGGCGGCGTTCATCGACGCGCACTCCGGCCGTGAGGTCCTGGTGCGCGGTCCGCGGGTGGAATCGCTGCGCCGGATGCTGTCACCGACGGCGGAGGTGCGCACGGACGGCGCGGACGGCCTGGTGGTGACCGGGATGGACGCGGCCGGGATCGGCGCACTGGCCGCGGCCGGTCAAGTGGAGCTGCATGAGCTGACGCCCCGGCAGCCGTCGCTGGAGCGGGCCTTCATGGACCTGACCCGCGATGCCCTGGAGTACCACACTGAGAAGGAGACGGACTCATGAGCGGGAGCACCGCGGACACCCGGGCGACGTTCCGCCACTCCCTGCACGCCGAGTGGATCAAGATCCGCACCATGCGGTCCACCGGCTACGTCATCCTCGGCACCCTGGCGTTCTGTACGGGTCTCGCCTCGCTCAACGGCCGTTCCGCCGGAGGCGACTACGCGACCATGACGGCCGCCGACCGGGCCGCCTTCGACCCGCTCGCCACCAGTCTGCGCGGCTACCTGCTGGCGCAGATCGCCCTCGGCCTGCTGGGCGGGCTGGTGATCACCTCCGAGTACGGCGCCCGCACGATCGTCGGCACGCTGACCGCCGTACCGCACCGGATCCGGGTGCTGGCCGCCAAAGCCGCGGTGCTGGTCGCGGTGGCGCTGCCGGTCGGGCTGGTGGTGTCCCTCTGCGGCTTTCTCGTGGGGCAGGCGGCGCTGGCGGGTGCGGACGCCCCGCACCTCGTCCTCTCCGATCCGCAGGCGCTGCGCGGCGTTCTGGGCGGCGGGCTCTATCTGACGCTCGCCGCGCTGTTCGGCCTTGCCATCGGCGCGGTGATCCGCAGCACGACGGCGACGGTGACGACCCTGTTCGGCGCGATGCTGATCGTGCAGGCGTTCGCACCCGCGTTGCCCGGGGCGTTCGGCGACCGGGTGGCGAAGTACTGGCCGCCGATCGCGGGCGGACAGATCATCACCGGCCACCGCGATCCGGCGCTGCTGGCCCCCTGGTCCGGGCTCGCCGTCATGGCAGGGTGTGTCGGGGCCCTGCTGACCGTGGCGTTCATCGTCTTCCGCCGACGCGACGCGTAACGGGCCGGGAGGCTGGAGTGCGGACGATCGGGCGAGGGCGGGACGGATGACGGCATCGGAACGGCTGCTGGTGGTGGAGGACGAGCCGACGCTGCGCGAGTTGCTCTCCGCGAGTCTGCGGCTTGCGGGCTTCGCGGTGGTCGCGGTCGCGACCGGCGAACAGGCGCTGGCCGCGGTGCGGGAGCGGCGTCCCGGCCTGATCGTGCTGGATGTGATGCTGCCCGACATCGACGGCTTCGAGGTCGTCCACCGGCTGCGCGGGCAGCATCCGCTCGCCGCGGCGGGCCATCCCCCGGTGCTGTTCCTCACCGCCCGCGACGCGCCCGAGGACCGGATCAGCGGACTCAGGGCGGGCGGTGACGACTACGTCACCAAGCCGTTCAACCTGGAGGAGCTGGTCCTGCGCATCCGGGCCATTCTGCGCCGCGTCAGCGGGCGGCAGTCCGACGGCCGGCTGGTCGCCGGCGATCTGGAGCTGGACCCCGACAGCCATCAGGTGACCCGGGGCGGGCGGCCGGTGCGGCTGTCCCCGACCGAGTTCAGCCTGCTGCGCGTGTTGATGGAGAACGCCGGGCAGGTGCTGTCGAAGTCCCAGCTCCTGGAGCTGGTCTGGCAGTACGACTTCGGGGGCGACGACAGCATCGTCGCCTCCTACATCAGCTATCTGCGGCGCAAGGTGGATCCGGGCGAGCCGAAGCTGATCCATACGGTGCGCGGCACCGGGTATGTGCTGCGGAGGCCGCCGCGGTGAGCGCCCGTCCCCTGCGCGGGCCGCGTGGCAGGCTCTCGCTGCGCGGGCTAGGTGGCAGGCTCTCGCCGCGCGGGCTGCGCGGCCGGCTCTCGCTGCGCGGTCGGCTGCTGGCCATCGCCCTGATGCTGCTCGTGGCCGCCCTGCTCGGCAGCAACGCCCTGGCCGTCGTCCTGCTCAAGCGCGACCTGGTGCATCAGCTGGACAACCGGCTCCGCACCGCCGCCACAGCCGCCGCGCGCCTCACCGACCCGTCCGACCCGGCGGGCGATCGGACATCCCGGGTGCGCGACACCGTGGAGCAGCAGCTGACCGGCGACGTCTATCTGGCCTCCCTCGGCCCGAACGGCCGCGTCCGGCAGGTCATCCGGCCCGCGGCACACAGTGCCCCCGCCCTGCCCCCGCTCGGCGCGACGGCGGTCGGCGAGCGCGGCCGTCGGCCCTTCGGGGCCCCGGCCGCCGACGGCGGCGAGACATGGCGGGTGATCGCCGTACCGCTCAACGCGCCGGGAGAACGGCGGAAGCAGGCCGAGGGCACCCACAGCGTGGTCGTCGCGGCCTCCCTCGCCCAGGTCAACGCGACGATCAGACAGCTCGGCACCCGGATGCTGCTCATCGACTCCCTGGTGCTGGCGCTGCTCGCCGGGGCCGGGTGGTTCGCCGTACGCGCCGGGCTGCGCCCGCTGCGCCGGGTCGAGGCCACCGCGGCGGCCATCGCCGACGGCGACCTGTCCAGCCGCGTCCCGGAGCTGGCCGCCGCCCGCACCGAACTCGGCCGGCTGGCCGGGGCGCTCAACGGCATGCTGGACCGGGTCGAGGAGAGCGACGCCGCGCGGGCGGCCGCCGCCGAGCGGATGCGCCGCTTCATCGCGGACGCCAGCCACGAACTGCGCACCCCGCTCTTCGGCATCAAGGGGTTCACCGAGCTGTACCGGATGGGCGGCATGCCCGAGCGCGCCGATGTCGACGCCGCGATGGGCCGTATCGAACGGGAGGCGGCGCGGCTGGTCCGGCTGGTCGAGGACCTGCTGCTGCTCGCCCGCCTCGACGAGTACGCCGCCGCCGCGGACCTCCCGCTGCATCCCACCCCCATGGATCTGCGCACCCTGGCCGCCGACGCCCTGCACGACCTGCGCGCGCTCGATCCACGGCGCCCGGTCACCCTCACCGGCCCCGGCGGCGGGCCGCCGGGTGGCGCGCCGGTGCTCGGCGACGAGGCGCGACTGCGCCAGGTGACCTCCAACCTCGTCGGCAACGCCGTGGCGCACACCCCGCCCGGCACTCCGGTCCGGATCGGCGTCGGCACGCGGGACGGTCTGGCGGTGCTGGAACTGCACGACGAGGGGCCGGGGATGTCCGAGGAGCAGGCCGCCCGCGCCTTCGACCGCTTCTACCGCGCGGATGACGCCCGCGGCCGCACCGACAGCGGAGGCGCGGGGCTCGGCCTCGCGATCGTCCACTCCCTGGTGACGGCGCACCACGGCCGGGTCGAAGTGCGTACGGCACCGGCCGAGGGCGCCACCTTCCGCATCCTGCTCCCCCTGGACGAGTGATCCAACGCCCCCAGCTCAGTGCACCTTCGTCAGCCCGCCGTCGATCGTGGCGAGCAGGGTCTCGTCGCACGCGGCCGGGGTGTCCGCGGCCCAGCACACATAGCCGTCGGGGCGGATGAGCAGGGCGGCGGCGCCCAGGTCGTCCGCGCAGGTGGCCCGGACGAGGTCGACGCGTGGCGGGAGCCGGAGGCCGTCCGGGACGGCTCCGGCCAGATCGAGCAGAACGGCGTGGCCCGAGCCGAACAGCGCCGACAACCGGGTGGCACCGTCCTCGGTGACCAGGTCGGCGTCCGGCACCCGCTGTCCGGTGAGGGGATGGTCGCCGGGCAGTTCGTAGCGCAGTGAGAGCCCGGATATCAGTCCCGCGAGGTGGCGGTTGGCGTCGGGCAGCCGCAGCAGGTCGATGAAGATGTCACGCAGGGCGGCCACGTCCTCGCTCGGGTTCGTGTCCGCCAGGACCCGCTGGGCCGACGTGTGGTGCAGGACCTGAGCTCCGACCGGGTGCCGTTCGGCGTGATAGCTGTCCAGGAGGCCGCTCGGCGCCCGGTCCTGGATGACCGCGGCCAGTTTCCAGCCGAGGTTGAACGCGTCCTGCATACCGAGGTTGAGCCCCTGGCCGCCCAGCGGCGGATGGATATGGGCGGCGTCGCCCGCGAACAGCACGCGGCCCACGCGGTACCGCTCCAGCTGTCGCGTGGCATCGCTGAAGCGCGAGGAGTTCTCCACGGCCCCCAGGGTGGTCTCCTCGCCGTACACCTCCCGCAGCGCGGTGGCGATCTCCTCATGGGTGACCGGGGCGTCGCGGACGGTGTCCACCTGGTCCGCGCGCCCGAAGGTGAAGCGGTAGAGGTCACCCTCGACCGGGATCAGCATGGCCCAGTAGTCGCCCACACGACGGGTCATGGTGCTGATGTGCCCCATCCGCTTCGGCACCAGCGAGGACACCGCGGTCAGCCGGACGTCGGTCAGCACCGCCTGATGGGTCCCGGCCCGCCCGGGAAACGGCAGCTCCAGCAGTTTCCGCACCGTGCTGTGGCCGCCGTCGCACGCCACCAGATAGCGCGCCCGCACCTCAAGACCGCCCGCCGTCACGGCCACGCCGTCCTCGTCCGGCTCGACCTTCGTGACGGCGGCGCCCCGCAGAACCCGGGCGCCCGCGGCGGTCACCCGCTCCTCGAGCACCTCCTCGATCTTCCACTGAGGGATGCCGATCACGCTGTTGTGCCCGGTCCGCCAGGGGGTGCAGTCCAAGGGCACGGGCAGCAGCGCGAAGTTCCCGCCCACCGGGGCACGCTGGATGGCCCGCCGCAGCATCGGCTCCAACAGCCCGCGCGACTCCAGCAGTTCGGCCGTACGGGGCTGGATCGCGCCGCCCTTCACCTGCTCGACGCGCTGGTCCAGCTTCTCCAGCACCAGGGTCTCGACCCCGGCCAGCGCCAGCTCGTACGCCAGCATCAGCCCGGTCGGCCCGGCGCCCGCGATGACGACGTCGGTCGTGCTCACCGTCGTCGTCTCAGTCTTCTCCGTGGACACGGTCACTCCTCCTCGATTTCTCGCCTCGGGCTATATGTATACCAGGTGCAGAAATCCCCTGAGGGCAATTGCTCTGCTACGGTGGTCGGCGTGGACGGCAAGCCAGGGCTACGGGAGCGGAAGAAGCAGCGGACCCACGCGGCGATCTCCGAGGCGGCGATCACGCTCTTCCTCGAACACGGCTTCAACCAGGTCTCGGTGGCCCAGGTGGCCGAGGCGGCCGAGGTGTCCAAGCGCACGCTCTTCGCCTACTTCCCGGCGAAGGAAGATCTCGTGGTGCACCGCCTCGCCGACCACGAGGCCGAAAGCGCCCGCGTCGTACGGGCCCGCCCGCCCCGCACCGCCCCGCTGACCGCACTGCGCGAGCACTTCCTCAAGGGCCTGCGCGAACGGGACCCGATCACCGGGCTCAACGACCATCCCCAGATCCTCAAACTCACCCGGATGATCCTCGACACACCCTCACTGGTGGCCCGGATGGAGCGGTTCAAGGCCGGTGCCGAGCGCGAGCTCGCGCGGGCGCTGCGGGAGACGGCGGACACCCCGGAGCTCACCGCGCGGCTGGCCGCCGTCCAAATCGTCGCCGTCCAGTGGTCACTGGCACAGGACAACACCCAACGCGTGACGTACGGGGAGCCGGCCGACGAGCGCTACGCGGGTGCGGTGGCCGACGCGGAGCACGCGTTCGCGCTGCTGGAGAACGGACTGCGGCAGCTGTCCCCGCGGAAGTGACTCCAGGCGCCCCGCACGGGCGCCTCCGGGGCGTCAGGTGCCGGGACGTGCCCGCCCAACGCGAGAGGGCCCCCGGAAACAGCTCCGCGGGCCCTCATGCGTCTCGGCGTGGTCAGTTCGAGGCGGCCGCCATCGCCCGGCTCTCCTCGGCCTTCGCGGGCTTGGGGTTCAGCAACCGCTCGGCGAGCTCGCCGAAGAGGAGGCCGAAGCCACCCCACAGGATCAGCTGCATGGCGAGGGCGGACAGCCGGAACCGCCACAGGACGGTGGCCGGGAAGTCCGCCGGGACCTCGTTGACGACGGGCAGGAAGGCGAACGCCAGCCCGATGACGACGGCGAAGGCGGCCACCGCGGCGACGGTGGCGTACCAGGTGCCCAGCCTCGGGGCGAGCCGCTTGCCGAGGATGGTGGCCGCGATCGCGAGGAGCACGCTGAGCACCATCATCAGGAAGTACAGCGTCGTCCGCTTGCCGATGGTGTCGCCGTTGCCGACGGCGGGCGGGTTGGCCGGGTACTTCAGGAACGGCACGACGTAGACCGCGAGCAGCGCGCAGCCGGACAGCAGCAGCGCGGTGGCCCGCGGGCCGAAGCGGCCGACGCGGCCGAGGGCGACGCAGTAGGCGAGGGCGGCGATACCGCCGAACGCGACCCCGTAGATCAGCACACCGGTGGCCAGACCGGCGGTGGACTGAAGACTGCGGGAGACGATCTCGACCTCGTGCTCATGCGCGGACGCGTGGGCCTCCTCGAAGCCGATCGCGCGGTCGACGTTCGGCTCGCCGAGGAAATAGGCGGCGATCAGGGCGAGCACACCGGCACCAAGACCGGCGAGCATGCCCCGCACCAACAGGTTTCTCACTGTTGCGGAGTTCATGGGGGTGCGGCGTCCCTCGCCTCCTCAGTGGCAGGGGAAGCCGAGCAGATGGCGGGCGTCATGCACCCACTCATGGACACCCGAGCCGGAGAGGACCGCGGTCGCGCCCTGCTCGGCGCCGACGAAGTACAGCAGGACCAGCATCAGGATGCCGAAGAAGACGGCCCACGGAGCTATCGCCTTCAGCGGCAACGTGGCGGGCAGTTCGGGGGTGGTGGCTGTCGGCTGCGCGACATGCTGCGCCATGGCAGTGGCCTCCTACGGGAGTTCGCGTCCCATCTCGGTGGTGCACAAGACGATGGCTGCGGGTCTGACTCACGGACGTCCCCTTCGGATACGTCCCGTTCACAGTGGCGCGACCGTGCCGGATTCCCACCGGCTTCCGTCAGACCATCGTCGATATCGCACCGACGGTACCGCGTGTGGGATGCCTGGCCAAGACCGGCCACCTGGTGAGACGCCGCCAGAACCCGCACGACCTCACTCGTCGCGGCCGTCATGGGGGCTGTTGGGCGGCAGGAAGTGACCGCGCAGACGGGTCAGCAGTTCGGAGGTCTCCAGCGCGCGCTCGCCCAACTGGGAGGCCACGGCCAGGGCCAGGGCGTCCACGACGGCCAGTGAGCCGAGGGTCTCGCGGGTGGCCCCGGAGGCGGAGAGGGTGGCCAGGAGGGTGACGGCCACCCGGTCGCCGAGCGCCGGGCCGAGGGCGTCCGTGATCAGGACGACCGGGGCGCCCACCTCCTCGGCGTGGTCGATGATGACCTCGATCTCCTTGAAGAGCCGGGCCGGGGCGAAGATCACCACGACGTCGTCCGCCGAGAGCGGCACCAGCGCGTCCGGCAGCCTGAAGCCCATGTCCGCCGTGTGACGGGCCTTGAGCCCCAGCCGGTTGAGCCTCAGCGCGAGGTACTCGGCGACGATGCCGGACGGGCCGGCGCCGAAGGTCATGACCTCCTCGGCGGGCAGCAGCCGCTCCACGGCCGCGGCGAAGGCGTCGGCGCGCAGACCGCGCCGGGTCTCGTGGATGACCTCGGCGGCGTCCTCGAAGACCCGGTCCAGCAGCTCCTCGGTGGATCCGGCCATGTGCTCGACGCGGCTGCGCAGCCGTGCGGAGGGCCGCATCAAGGTGGCGAGGGACCGGGCCACGGCGTGTTTGAGGCCGGTGAAGCCGCTGTAGCCGAGGGCCTTGGCGGTCCGGACCACCGTGGCGTCGCTGGTGCCGGTGAGCGCGCCGAGTTCACTCGCGGAGGAGAAGCCCACCTCCTGCGGATGCTCTCTGAGGAACGCCGCGACCTTCTGCTCGGCGGGCGCGAGCCGCGGCCAGGCGGCCGCCACCCGCTGCTGGAGCGGCGCGCCCTCCGGGATCTCCGCCATGTCCATGGGTTGCCCTCTCTCGACGTGCGTCCGTAGCGCTTGACGTGCGTCCGTAGCGCATCCTACGTTCCTCGCGTCGCATTCACGACAAGTTCGTAGCAGACACTACGGAGCCTTCCATGACCCCTTCCGCTGCCCCGACGCCCGGCCACCGGCCCCGGCCGGGGGCGGTCGACCGACCCCGGTGGCCGGGCGGCGCCCGCTGCGCCGTGCTGCTGAGCTTCGACGTGGACGGCCCGGCGCTGCTGGCCAACCTCGGCCACGCCCCCGACATCTGGCGCTCCCCGCGGCTGTTCTCGCTCGGCGCGTACGGCCCGCACCGGGGCACCCCCCGGATCCTGGACCTGCTGGAAGACTTCCGGATCCCCGCCACCTTCTTCGTCCCCGGCTGGACCGCCGAGAGCTGGCCCGACCTGCTGCGGACCATCGCGGACCGCGGCCATGAGCTGGGCCACCACGGCTATCTGCACGAGCTGTACTACTCCAGGACCATCGCCGAGCAGCGCGCGCTGATCGAGCGCAGCCAGGAGATCTTCCAGCGGGTGGCCGGCACCACGGCCGTGGGATTCCGCACGCCCTCCGGTGACTTCAGCGCCGACAGCCCCCAGCTGCTGTGCGATCTCGGCTTCTCCTACTCCAGCTCCATGCGCGGCGACGACCGCCCGTACCGCTGGCGGATCGACGGGCGCGACACCGACCTCATCGAGATCCCCGCGCAGTGGGAGCTGGACGACTTCCCCCAGTTCGCCTACAACGACGTCCCGGCGGAGCCGCGCGGCCAGGACCGGATCGCCGGCACCGAGCTCACCCTCGACAACTGGCGGCGGGAGTTCGACGGCTACTACCGCTACGGGCTCTGCTACGTCGTGATGATGCACCCGGAAGTCATGGGCAAGCCGAGCCGGGTGCTGCTGCTGCGCCGGCTCATCGAGCACATCCGCTCCCATGACGATGTGTGGTTCGCCACCGGGAGCCAGATCGCCCAGTGGTGGCGGACGCACCACTGAGACGCCAGGGACGAGACGGATGGAGAGCGCGGTGAAGAGCCCGGTGGAGAGCTCGGTGGAGAACGAGCAGGCGCGGCCCCGGCTGGAGGAGAACCCGCCCTGGCCGGACGGCGCCCGGTGCGCGGTCGTGGTGACGGTGAACCTCGACGCGGAGCTGTTCTGGCTGCGGCTGGACGAGTCCTGCCATGAGCGGCCCAAGACCCTGTCCATGGGCGAGTACGGTCCGAAGCGCGGCGCGCCCCGGATGCTCGACGCCCTCGACGCGGCCGGTGTCCGCGCCAGCTGGATGATCCCGGCGACGGTGGCCGAGCGCTACCCGGCGACGGTGCGGGACGTGGCCGCCCGCGGCCATGAGATCGGCTCCCGCGGCGACGGCCTGGAGGACTACGCGACCCTCGACGCCGAGGGGCAGCGGCGCGCCATCGAGCGTTCCGCGCGGGTGCTGGAGGACATCTCCGGGCGGCGGCCCACCGGCTTCCGGCCGCCCTCCGCGGAGATCGGCGACGACACCGCCGGGGTGCTGGGCGAACTGGGGTTCACCTGGACCTCCCTGGCCCGGGGCGACGACCGGCCGACCCTGCTGCACCCGGCCACCGGCCCCGGCGCCACCCCGCTGGTGGACGTTCCGGCCCACTGGGAGCTCAATGACTTCCCCCGCTTCATGTTCAACTACGGACCGGCCTACCCCGCCGGTCAGGTGCGGATCGCCGGATACCGGCAGACCCTGGACGACTGGTGCGCGGAGTTCGACGCGTACCACGGCTACGGGCTGTGCTGTGTGATCACCCTGGAGCCGTCCTGCATCGGCAAGCCGGGCCGGATCGGGGTGCTGGAGGAGTTCCTGGCGTATATGCGGCGGCGCCGGGACGTATGGTTCGCCACCGGCGCCGAGGTGGCGCGGTGGTGGCGCTCCCTGGACCGCCCGAACGACCCCGGCTCCTCGGAGGAGGTACGTCACCGCACCGACCCGCAACGCGCCGTGGCCGGCTGAGCGCGCCACACCACCGGCACGCCGCCGACCGCGCGTCGCCTGTCGCCGATGCCCCGGACATCCGGCCTACAGTCGTGGTATGCGCATCGTCTCCCTGCTGCCCGCCGCGACCGATATCGTCGCCGAACTCGGGCTCGCCGGGCAGCTGGCCGGCCGGACCCACGAATGCGACTGGCCGCCGGAAGCGGTGGCGGGCCTCCCCGTGGTGACCGCCACCGGCCTCGACCAGGACGCCCTCACCAGCCGGGAGATCTCCGACGCGGTCGGCGGCGCGACACACTCCGGGTCGTCGCTCTACACCCTCGACACCGAGGCGCTGGCGGCCCTGCGCCCCGATGTGGTGCTCACCCAGGACCTGTGCGAGGTGTGCGCCGTGTCGTACCGGAAGGTGAGCCGGGCCGTCCGGCTGCTGGACGCCCGCACCCGCGTCCTCAGCCTGGAGCCGCACACGCTCGACGACGTACTGGACTGTCTGGTGACGGTGGGTGAGCTGCTCGGCGTGCGCGAGCGCGCCGAGCGGCGCCGGGGCGACCTGCGCGACCGCCTCGAGGGCATCCGCCAGGCGGTGGCGGGCCGGGCCCGGCCCCGGGTCGTGGCGATCGAATGGCTCGACCCGCTGTGGCCCGCCGGACACTGGGTCCCCGACCAGATCGCCACCGCCGGAGGCGAACCGCTGCTCGCCGCCTCCGGGGCGCACACCACCCCGATGACCTGGGAGGCGGTGCGCGCCGCCCGGCCGGAGGTGGTCCTGGTCCTGCCGTGCGGCTTCCCGCCCGAGCGCACCCTGCGGGAGACACACCTGCTCACCCGCCTGCCGGGCTGGGCGGACCTGCCCGCCGTACGGGCCGGGAGGGTCTGGGTGCTGGACGGCCCGGCCTACTTCAACCGCCCCGGCCCGCGCGTGGTGCGCGGAGCCGAGGTGCTGGCCCACGTCCTGCACGGCGTACGAGCCGGGGACGAAGTGACACCGACCGAGGCACTCCCGCTCCCGGCCCGACCGTCATGACCGCCCGCGCCGACCGCCGAGACCTCCGCGGCCCGCCCGGCCGACAGGGCGCCGGGCGCCTCTGAGCTCGGAGCGCCCCGCTCGGGTGTCAGGCGTCCTGGCGCAGGAACAGTTCCACGACCGGTACCGCCACATCGGGGCGGACGACCGGCAGGGTCAGGGTCAGGGTGCCGGGTGGCTGGCCGCCGAGGCCGGTGTTCTGCGCCGTGATCGACGGGTCGATCTCGCGGTACTTGATCTCGGACGCGTCGTGCAGGAACTGCGCGTACTCGACCTTGCCCGCCAGGTCCGGGAGGTGGACATGGCCGAAGGGCCAGGTGAAGAGGTGCAGATAGAGGCGGTTGCCGCGCTGGGTGTAGCGGGTGTCGGCCGGGGCGCGGTAGCGGGAGGGGCCGGCGTCGTGGATGGAGCGCTGGTGGCGGGACATCCACGCCCCGATCCCCTCCAGCGTGGCGAGGGCGGTGGCGTCGAAGTCACCGCGTCCGGTCGGACCGACGTTCAGCAGCATGTTGCCGTTCTTCGAGACGCCGTCGACGAGCATCCGGACCAGCAGGTCGACCGGTTTCACATTGAGGTTGTCGCGGTCGTAGCCCCAGCTGCCGTTGAGGGTCTGGCACGCCTCCCACACCACCGGCCGCCCGTCGACCTCCATGGGCCTGTCGGGCTGGTACTGCTCGGGTGTGACGAGGTCGCCGGGGATGGCGAGCCGGTCGTTGACGATGATCTCGGGCTGGAGCCTGCGGGTGAGCGCGAGGAGTTCCTCCGAGCCCCACTCCTCCTTTCCCTTGCCGTTCCACACGTCGTGGTGGTCGTCGTCCTTGTACGAGAAGTCGTAGAAGAGGTAGTCGATGGTGCCGTAGCCGGTCAGCAGCTCCTCGACCTGACCGTGCAGATAGGCACGGTAACGGGCCATGTCGCGGCCCTCGTTGAGCCGCTTGATCTCCTCCGGCGGGTCGTCACGGCGCGGGTGGAGGCCGTCGATGACGAAGTCCGGGTGGTGCCAGTCGATGAGCGAGTGGTAGAAGCCCACGCGCAGTCCCTCGGCGCGCACGGCCTCGACGAACTCGGCGACGAGGTCCTTGCCGATCGGGGTGTTCATCGAGGTGTAGTCGGTGAGCTTGGAGTCCCACAGGCAGAAGCCGTCGTGGTGCTTGGTCGTGAGCACCATGTACTTCATTCCGGCGCGCTTGGCGGACCGCGCCCACTCACGGGGGTCGAAGAGGTCAGGTTCGAAGTGGCGGAAGTAGCGGTCGTAGTCCTCGTCCGTGATGCGTTCGCGGTTCTTCACCCACTCGTGGCGGGCGGGCAGGGCGTACAGGCCCCAGTGGATGAACATGCCGAAGCGGTCTTCGGTGAACCAGGCGGGGATGGCCATCGAGGGGGGTTCCTTTCCCGGAGAAGAGGAAGCGGGCGGGGGGTCAGCGGCCGCCCAGGCCGCTGGTGACGATGCCGCGCACGAGGTGTTTCTGGAGGAGGACGAGGATGATCACGGTCGGCAGCATCGAGATCACCGAGCACCATCACGCTGAGGAAGGTGCGCACGGTCCCGGCGCCGTCGACCCGGGCCGCGTACCTGACCGTCACTGTCGTGATCCGACCCCCGATGTGTCTCGCGCGACGATGCGCACATCGACGCCTCGTTCGCGCAGCCCGCGCACCTCCCCGGCCGGTACCGCGTCATCCACCACGACCAGGTCGAAGTCGGTGAGCGGAGCCAGCGCGTACAGGCCCTGGTTGGCGAACTTCGTATGGTCGACGAGGAGTACGCGGCGTGCCGCGGCGGCCATCATCGCCTGCTTGACCTGCACCGTCTCGGGTGACATGTGGTAGCAGCGGCCCGCGGTGACGGCGGTGGTGGACATGAACAGCACATCGGCGCGGAAGGCGGACACGCTCTGCGCGGTGTGCGGCCCCATGAACGCGTCGTACGCCGGGAAGTAGGTGCCGCCGAGCGCCACCAGCGCCGCCCCGGGCTCCTTGGCCAGAGCGGTGATGGCGGGCAGCGAGTTGGTGATCACCGTGATCGGTGTGTGGTGGGGCAGGTGCTGGGTCAGGCCCAGACAGGTGGTGGAGTCGTCGATCACCACGATCTGTCCGGGGGCCAGCTCCTCGGCGGCCGCCCGCGCCAGCCGCTGTTTGGTCTGCGTCATCGTCGCCATGCGCTCGCCGACACTGCCGTGGAACTGCGTGGACGGCAGACAGCTCGCACCGCCGCGCACCTTGCGCAGCCAGCCCTGCGCCTGGAGGGCGTCCAGGTCGCGGTGGATGGTCATCACACTGACGGCGAACTCGGCCGCCAGGTCCGAGGTGCGGACGAAGCCCTTGGTGGTGACCAGTTCACGCAGCCGGCGCCGCCGCTCCTCCTGCCCATCCGTACGGGTCATGGCCTGCGGCTCCTTGTCCCCCTCGCACCACCCGGGCGGACCGGCGTGAGACAACCTGATGTGAAACTCACGCGAAGGTAACACGCGGGCGGTACGTCGCCTCCCCCTGTGCAGGGGCGGTGGCCCAGGACATCGCACGGTGCCGTGGGCCGGTCGCGGGATAATCCCGCGCCCCGATTGACCTGGCTTCCCGGCGGCGATTCTCTGGGTTCGTCGGTGCGGAATCCCGCCGACGGCGTCGGTTCCTCGGAGCGGTGGCGATGCACTGGTACGCCGCTGCCCTGCCGTGGCGAAGGGGCAGGTGTTTCGGTCATGACGGTTCTCACCGTCGACGTCGGCACGTCGGTCATCAAGTCCGTCGTGTTCGACGCCGAGGGAAGGGAAGTGGCGGTCTCCCGCACCGGTACGGAGGTGCTGCGGCCCCACCCCGGGTGGGCAGAGCAGGACATGGACGCCGTGTGGCGCGGGGTCGTCTCCACCGTGCGCGGCGCCCTGGACCGGCTGGGGCCCGGCCATGACGCGGTGCGGCTGATCGCGTTCACGGCCCAGGGGGACGGCTGCTGGCTGGTCGACGGCGACGGCCGCCCCACCGGTCCTGCGGTCCTGTGGTCCGACGGGCGCGCCGGTGATCTGCTCGCGCGCTGGCAGGCCGAGGGCGTCCTGGCGGAGGCGTACCGCCGCAACGGCTCCCTGACCTGCGCGGGCATGCCCAACGCGGTGCTCACCTGGCTCGCCGAGCACGACCCGGCGCGTCTGGAGCGCTCGCACACCGCGCTGACCGCGGCGGGCTGGCTGTTCCTGAGGCTCACCGGCGTCACGGCGATCGACGCCTCCGACGCGTCGGCCCCCTTCCTCGACCACGCCACGGGCGCGTACGACCCCGCGATCGTGGACCTGTTCGGCCTGGGGTGGGCCCGTCGGCTGCTGCCGCGCGTCCTCGGACACGACGAGTGCGTGGCCGAGCTCACCCAGCACGCGGCAGCCGAACTGGGCCTCCCCACCGGCCTTCCCGTCGTGATGGCGCCCTACGACATCGCCGCCACCGCCCGCGGCGCCGGGGCCGTCGACCCCGGGCAGGCGTGCGCCATCCTCGGCACCACCCTGTGCACCGAGGTGGTGCGCCGGAGCGTGGACACCTCGGGCGAGCCGTGCGGCATCACCATCGCCTTCGGCCGCCACGACCGCCTGCTGCGCGCCCTTCCCACCCTCTCGGGCACCGAGGTGCTGGACTGGGCGTGCCGGACGCTGGCCGTCGAGAGCCCCGCCGCCCTGGGTGACCTCGCCGCCGCGTCCGCGCCCGGCGCCGCCGGGCTGGGCTTCCTCCCCTATCTCTCCCCCGCCGGGGAGCGCGCGCCGTTCCTCGACGGGCGGGCCCGCGGCACCTTCTGGGGGCTGTCGCTGGACCACACCCGCGCCGACCTGGCCCGTGCGGTCTTCGAGGGGCTGTCCCTCGTCGTACGGGACTGCCTGCGCGCCTCCGGAACCGAGGTGCGCGAGCTGCGGCTGTGCGGCGGAGGCGCGGGCAGCGACCGCTGGTGTCAGCTCATCGCCGACGCCACCGGCGTTCCGACGGCGCGCGGCACCGACACCGAGCTGGGCGCGAAGGGCGCCTTCCTCACCGGCCTGGCGCTCACCGGCGCCGAGCGGAGCATGGAGGAAGCCGCCGCCAAGTACGTTCATATGGGCGCCAGTTGGGCGCCGGACCCGGACCGGGCCGCGCTCTACGACGAGTTGGCCGCGGCACACCTGGCCTGGCGGGACGCGGCCCGGTCCCTGGGCTGGTCGCCGTCCCAGGGGCCGGACTCGTCGCCATCCCGGGAGCCGGGCCCCCACGGCCCCCACGACCCCCATCCGGAAACCTCGTATGTCTGACGCTCTCTCCCCCGACGCCGTCCATCTCGGCCTGGACCTCGGTACGCAGAGCGTGCGCGCGGTCGCCGTGGACGGCACCGGGAAGCCGCTCGCCGCGGCCTCCCGCCCCCTGACCGGCCGCCGTGACGGCGTACGGCACGAACAGGACCCCGAGCAGTGGTGGTCCGCCGCCGGTGCCGCCTGCCGCGAGGCCCTGAGCGGTATCGACGGCGGGCGGGTGCGGGGTGTGGCGGTGGACGCCACCTCCGGGACCGTCCTCCTCGCCGACCCGTCCGGAACGCCCCTCACCCCGGCCCTGATGTACGACGACGGGCGCGCCGCGGGCCACGCCGACCGCGTCAACACCGTCGGCGCGGCGGTCTGGGAGAGGCTCGGCTACCGCACCATGCAGCCGTCCTGGGCGCTGCCCAAACTCCTGTGGCTGCTCCAGCACACCGATGTCCCGCCGGGGGCCCGGCTGCTGCACCAGGCCGACCTGATCACCTGGCGGCTGGCCGGCCAACAGCTCCCCGCCGACGCCAGCCACGCCCTGAAGACCGGCTACGACCTGCTCGCCGACCGCTGGCCCGCTAAGGAGCTGGCCGCCCTGGGCGTCCCCGACGGCCTGCTGCCGGAGGTCGTACGGCCCGGCACGGTGATCGGCACGGTCTGCGCGCGGGCCGCCGCCGTCACCGGGATCCCCGTCGGCACCCCCATGGTCGCGGGGATGACCGACGGCTGCGCGGCCCAGATCGGGGCGGGCGCGCTCGGCCCTGGCGCCTGGAACTCGGTGCTGGGCACCACCCTCGTCCTCAAGGGCGCCAGCCCCCGTCCGGTGCGCGACCCCGCCGGGGTGGTCTACTGCCACCGCGGGCCCGGCGGCGGCTGGCTGCCCGGCGGCGCCTCCAGCAGTGGCGCGGGCGTGCTGACCCGCCGCTTCCCCGGCGGCGACCTCGACGCCCTCACCGAAGCGGCCGCCGCCACCGGCTCCACCGCGGTCGTCTACCCGCTCGTCGGCGAACGCGGCGAACGCTTCCCGTTCCGCGCGCCCGACGCGCACCCCTTCGTCCTGGGCGAACCCTCCGGCGCGGCCGAGGAGTTCCATGCCTGTCTGCTCGGCGTGGCCTGTGTGGAGCGGCTCTGCCTCGACCACCTGGATCACATCGGGGCTCCCGTGGCCGGCCCGCTGAGCCTGACCGGCGGCGGCGCCCGCAACCGCTACTGGTCGCGGCTGCGCGCCGACCTCCTCGGCCGGGGCGTGACCCTCCCCGAGCAGGCCGAGAGCGCGGTCGGCATGGCGGTGCTCGCCGCCACCGCCTCGGGCGTCACGCTGGAGCGTGCCGCCGCCGCCATGGTGCGCGGCGGAGTCGAGCTGCGCCCCGATCCCGCCCGCACCGCACGGCTGCTCCCCGTCTACCTCGGCTTCGTGGACGAACTGGTCCGCCGGGGCTGGCTGGAGCCGGAGGTGGCCGCCCACGCCCACAGAAAGGCCGACCAGTGACCGACTTCGTCCTCGTACGGCACGGGGAGACCGTGTGGCACGCGGAGAACCGCTACGCCGGCCGCACCGATGTGCCGCTGACCGAACACGGGCACCAGCAGGCCGCCGAGCTCGGCGCCTGGGCCGCGGGGCAGCGGCTGGACGCGGTGCTCAGCTCACCGCTGTCCCGCGCCCGGCTCACCGCCGAGCCCGCCGCGGCCGCGCTCGGCCTCACCCCGCGCGTCGACGAGCGGCTGTACGAGGTGGACTTCGGGCGCGGCGAGGGGCTGACCCGGGCGGAGATGCGGGAGCGGTTCCCGGCAGAGCTGGCCGCGTTCCTGGCCGATCCGGTCGCCCATCACCTGCCCGGCGGCGAGGACCCGGCGGCGGCCGCCGACCGTGCGATCGGCTGTCTGACGGACGTCGCCCGGGAGGCGCCCGAGGGACGCGTCCTGGTCGTCGCCCACTCCACCCTCGTCCGTCTCGTCCTGTGCCGGCTGCTCGGCATTCCGCTCGCCCGCTACCGCCAGGTGTTCCCCCGGCTGGAGAACGGCGCCCTGACCGAACTGCGCCTGCGGGACGGCCGGGCTTCGCTGCTGCGGCTCAACGCCCCGGCCCTGACCACCGACTGACCCCCTTCCCCCGGCGTGCACCGTGCCCACCGCCGTCCTCGCCGCCGGCGACCACTCGTGCTGCCCCGACTGCTCACCGCTCGCCCTGAACGGCATCCCTCACCTGGGTAAACTGTTGCTGCCCCGATACGCCCCGATCAGCAGCAGGAGGCCGGATGCCGCCGCAGGACACCTCCGCGACCGGGGCACCGGGGGAAGGGCGGGGGCGGGATGTGCCACCCGCCCGTCAGGCGCTCTCGGACAGTGTCTACGAGAACATCAAGGCCATGGTCATGGACCATGAGATCACCCCCGGGGCGCGCGTCAGCATCGAGGCCCTGTCCCGCACCCTCGGCGTCTCCCCGACCCCCATCCGGGAGGCGCTGGCCAGGCTGGAGGCGGACGGCCTGGTGGTGAAGCGGCCGCTGTCGGGGTACCGCACCACCGAGCTGCTGACCCGGCAGGGGCTCGAGGAGCTCTTCGAGATGCGGCAGCTGCTGGAGCCGAGGGCGGCCGCGCTGGCCGCGGTCAACGCCACTGAGGAGCAGCTCGACGCCATCGAGCGGATCGCGGAGGAGATGCACACCGACCCGGGGACGGCCGCCGGGCGCTACGCGGCCTACCGTGGCTTCGCCGCCCTCGACCAGCGCCTCCACGACGCGATCGCCCAGGCGTCCGGGCGGCCGCTGCTCGCGGACGCGGTGGAGCGGCTCCACTCCCATCTGCACATCTTCCGGCTGAGCAGCCAGCTCGGCGCGGATGACCCGACCCTCGCGGAGCACCAGCGCGTGGTGCACGCGATATTGCGCCGCAACGCCGACCGGGCGGCCGAGGCGATGGCGGAGCACCTCACCCGCAGCCTCCGGCGCCAGCTCAGCCGGGACGAGGAGTCCTGACCCGCGCCACGGGGGCCGGGGCCCGCGTGCGTCACGCCTCCACCGCCCGCGGGCGCACCGCCGACGTGGCGCGGTCGTGGATGATGCGGATGATCCGGCCGCTCATCCGCTCGTAGTCGCGGTCGTTGTCCACCTCGCCGCGGATCCGGTGGTCGGCCATCACCACCACCCGGTCCGCGAGCGTGATCATCTCCGCGAGGTCGCTGCTGATCAGCAGAATGGGCAGCCCATCGCGGGCCAGCTCCCAGATGAGTTCGTGGAAGGCGTGCTTGGTGCGCACATCGACACCCACCGTCGGCTCGTCCACGATGAGCAGCCGCGTCTCGGCCGCCAGCCACTTCGCCAGGCTCACCTTCTGCTGGTTGCCACCGGACAGCTCACCGGCGTGGCGGTCGAGCCCGGCGAAGCGGATGCCCAGACGTTCGACGAGGTCGTGCGCCACGTCCCGCTCCTCGCGCGCGGAGACGAAACCGAGCGCCTTCGCCAGCCGCTTCCACACCGTCACCGTGATGTTCCGGGCGATGGGCTGGTCCAGGAAGACCCCTTCCTCCTTGCGGTTCTCGGTGAGATAGCCGATGCCGAAGCGGTGCAGCGCCTGCCGGGGAGAGGCGATGCGCACCGGCTCGCCGTGCACCCGGATCTCGCCGCCGGTGACGCGGTCGAGGCCGAGCACCGCCTTGACCAGTTCGCTGCGCCCCGCGCCGACCAGCCCGTACAGCCCGACGATCTCGCCGGGCCGGACGTCCAGGCCGATGTCCCGGTGCCCGGCGGCGGTGGACACTCCGTCGAGCGAGAGCACCGGCGCCGCGGAGGTGTCCACCTCCCGGGGGCGCATCTCGGTCGCCGCGTGGGCGCGGCCCACCATGAGACCGACCACATCGTCCTGCGTGTGCCCGGCGAGTGGTGACGACTCGAGCACGGAGGCGCCGTCGCGCAGCACGGTGACGGTGTCGCAGATGGCGAACACCTCCTCCAGCTTGTGGCTGACGAAGACGACACACGTCCCCCGGGCCTTCAGCCTCCGCACGACCTCGAACAGGCGCTCCGCCTCGCGCGGGGAGAGGGAGGCGGTCGGCTCGTCGAGGAGCAGCACCCGGCTCTCGGTGTACAGGGCCTTGGCGATCTCCACCAACTGCTGCTGCGCCACGGACAGTTCACGGACCGGCCGGTCCGGGTCGAGGTCCAGGCCCAGCTCGCCGAGGCACCGCAGAGCGGGGTCGGTCATGGCCGCGCGGTCGATGAGACCGCGGTGTGCGGGAGGGCTCTGCAACGTGATGTTCTCGGCCACCGAGAAGCCCGGGATCAGATTGCGCTCCTGGTGCACCACGCCGATGCCGGTGCGGGTGGCCTCCAGTGGCGAGCGCGGACGCACCTCGCGTCCGCACCAGACGAGACGGCCGCCGTCGGGAGGGTGCACCCCGGTCAGGACCTTGATGAGGGTGGACTTTCCCGCGCCGTTCTCGCCGAGCAGCGCGTGGACGGACCCGGCGGTGAGCCGCAGTCCGACGCCGTCCAGGGCCCGTACACCGGGAAACACCTTGACGATGGCCTGGCATTCGAGAAGGACGTCGCTCATCCGGTACCTCCCGTGTGCGGCGACACGGCGGCGGGCCGCGCGTCGCCTCGTGGTGGTGCGGGCGGTGCGCTCCCGCGCGAGCCGCCCCTCCTGGCCACGTGGCTCTGGTGGATACGGCCGCCCACCACCGTGCCGAGCACGACCACGCCGATGAGGAAGTTCACCCAGCTCGGATCGAGCGAGAACTGCGCCCGTGCGGCGTCGATGAGCCGCATCACGAAGGCCGCGAGCACCGTGCCGAGCACCGCGACCGAGCCTCCGGTGAGCGCGACACCGCCGATGATGGGGGCCGCGAAGCTGGGCAGCAGCCAGTCGCCGCCGACACTGCGGTTGACTCCGGGCAGCGACGCCGTGGCGGTCAGGGCGGCCACGCCGATCAGGAGCCCCGACAGGGTGTGGGCGAGCACGATCTGCCGGTCGGTGGAGATGCCCGACAGCCTGGCCGCCAGCGGATTGCCACCCGCCGCCAGCAGCCGCCGCCCGGCCGTGGCGCGGTACAGGAAGGCGGCGAGCAGGGCCGCGGCGGCCAGCGCGGTGACGAACACCAGCGGCACGTTGAGCGGGGCCGCGCGGCCGAAGTCCCGCAGGGCGGCGGAGTATCCGTCGACGGTGCGGGTGCCGGTCAGCCCGTACTGCGCGCCCTGGAGGATCGTCATCGTCCCGAGGGTGACGATAAAGCCGTTGATCTTCGTCACCACGATGAACAGGCCCGTCACCAGGCCGATGGCCGTGGCCACCAGCACACCGGCCGCCACCGCGACCCCGGCGGGCATGCCCTGGTCCGCCATGAGGACGCCCATCAGACAGGCGGTGAAGCCACCGAGCGCGCCGACCGCGAGATTGAGCTGTCCGACGCACAGCGCCACCATCTGGGCCAGCCCGATGAGCACGGGAGTGGCCAGGTACCGCAGGAAGGTGCGTACCGAAGGGCCCTCGAAGAACGAGCCGGAGGAGGCCACGCCCAGGGCGAGGTAGCCGATGAGCACCACGCACAGCAGGGTCATCGTCGTGGAGCGGGAGAAGCGGCGCAGGGCCGCGGCACCCCGATCGCGGATCGTGTTCATGTGGAACGCACCACCTTGCGATGGGACACCACGGTGCGCACCCGGTCGGCCGAGAGGGCCAGGAGCAGAACGCAACCGAGGTAGATGTTCAGGCTCTCCAGACCCACCCCGAGCAGATCGAGGCCCTTGCGGATGACACCGACCAGGGACGTGCCCAGCAGCGCTCCCACGACGGACACGACGCCACCGGTGAGCAGGGTGCCACCGAGCACCGAGCCGAGGAACGACGGCAGCATGAAGTCGTCCCCGATCGAGGCGCGGAACGTGCCGGTGCCGACGGCGGCCATGAATCCGGCGAGCGCGGCGAGCAGCCCCGAGAGCGTGTGCGCCAGGATCACGCGGCGGCCGGTGGGAATGCCGGACAGCTCCGCCGCCGCGGGGTTGGCGCCGGTGAGCAGCAGCTCCCGGCCGATGCGGGTGGCGCCGTACAGGAAACCGAGGCCGAGCAGGGCCAGGACGGTGAACTGCGCCAGCTGCGGTATCACCGGGGATCCGCACACGGGCCCGACGCAGATGTCGGCGAGCGAGTACGAGCGCAGTTCGGCGAGCCCCGACGGCTTGGTGGTGAACGCGGCGTTCTCGGTCAGGGCCGAGTAGAGCAGGGAGACGAGTCCCAGCAGCGCGAAGTCCATCGCGAGGGTCACGACGAAGGAGCTCACCCCGGTACGGGTGATGATCCAGCCGGTCAGCGCGCCGATGGCGGCTCCGGCGCACAGACACAGCAGCAGGCCGAGCGGCAGTGGCAGGCCCAGCCGGTCGTAGCCGAGCCCCGCGAACAGCGCTCCGAAGGCGGCCATCCGTCCGACGGCCAGGTTCATATGTCCCACCGACAGGACGACCATCTGGGCGAGCGCCACCACGGTCAGCGTCGAGACGTCCCGGACCAGCGGGAACAGCACGAGCCGGGCGTCGAGGAAGGTCGGCCGCACCACCCCGAACAGGGCGCTGAGACCGACGACGAGCACCAGCAGGCCGAGCCGCTGGTTGACCCGGAACGGCAGCCGGTGCGCGGGGCGCGGCGGTGTGGCCCGGGCGGAGCGGGTGTCACTGCCCGGCGGGATGACGGGCGTCGTCATGCCACCCTCCGGTCGTCGATGGCGTCCACGTCCCAGTCGATGCCGATGCCCGGCACGTCGGGCGCCACGGCCATCCCGTCGCGCATCGTCAGCTCACCGCGGGTCACGGCCCGCAGCTGCGGGATGTGCTCGACGTAGCTGCCGTTGGGCACCGCGGCCACGAGGCTGACATGCAGTTCCATCAGGAAGTGCGGGCACACCACGACGTTGTGGCTCTCCGCGGTGTGGGCGACCTTGAGCCAGGGTGTGATCCCGCCGACCCGGGCGGCGTCGACCTGCACGACGGAGGCGGCGCCCGTCTCGAGGTAGGCGCGGAACTGCGGGGGCGCGTAGAGGGATTCGCCGACGGCGACGGGAATCCGGGTCGCGCGCGCCAGCCGGGCATGGCCGCTGATGTCGTCCGCCGGGAGCGGCTCCTCGAGCCAGTACGGGTCGTAGGGCTCCAGCGCGGCAGCCAAACGGAGGGCGGAGGACATCGTCTGCGACTGGTTGGCGTCCGTCATGATGTGCAGCGAGGGGCCGACGGCCTCGCGTACCGCGCGCAGCCGCTCGGCGTCCTCCGCGGGATGCGGCTTGCCCACCTTGATCTTGATACCGGCCCACCCGGCCTTCCTCGCCCGCAGCGCCCCCTTCACCAGGTCGTCGGTGGTCAGATGGAGCCAGCCGCCCTCGGTGTCGTAGACCGGAACCTCCTGGCGGTGGCCGCCGGCCAGCCGCCACAGCGGCTCGCCCGCGCGCTTGCAGCGCACGTCCCACAGCGCGGTGTCGACGGCGGCGAGCGCGAGCGAGGTGATGGCTCCGGTGGTGGTCGCGCGGGTCAGGGCGAACAGCCGCTGCCACAGCGCCTCGACGTTGCGCGCGTCCTGCCCGATGAGGGCGGGCAGCAGATGGTCCCGCAGCAGGGCCAGTACGGAGGTGCCGCCGGTGCCGATGGTGTAGGCGTAGCCGGTGCCCGCGCTGCCGTCGGCCGTGGTGAGGTCGACGAGTACCGTCTCCTGCTTGACGAAGGACTGCACCGCGTCGGTGCGGTCGGTCTCCACGGCGATGTCGGCCAGCTTGGCCGTGGCGGTCGTGATGATGCTCATCCGGTGATGTCCGCTTTCTGTGCTGCGGCGACTCTCTGTGGTGCTGCGCCGGCGGGGATCAGCCGCAGGCCAGGACGTCGTCGGCGAACCGCTTCTTCAGCTGGGCGGTCTTCGCCTTCCGCGCACGGTCGTAGGTCGTGAGGTTGTCCTTGGTGACGACGAACGAGCCCGAGTCGATGGACTGGCCGGGGCTGCGCATGGCGCACTGCTTGGTCTGGAGCAGTGCGAGGGCCCACGCCCCGACCTCGGCCTGCCCCACCGGGTTCTGCACGACGGTGGCGGTGACCGTGCCCTGCCTGATCGAGCTCAGGATCTTGGCGTCGTCGTCGATGGCCACGACCTTCGCCCGTGAACCGGAGCTCTTGACGGCGTCGGCGGCGGCGACAGCCGGGTTGTAGGCGGTGGAGACGATGCCCTGGATCTGCTTGCCCTTGGCCGTCAGCAGGTCGGACACCGCCTTCTGCGCGGTCTGGAGGTCCTTGTCGATGTCGGTGACGGTCTGGAGCATCTGCACCTTGCCGCCCGACTCCCTGACGGCCCTGGCCACGCCCCTGATCCGCAGCTGGGTGTTGGCGTCCACGTTGTTGCCCGTCAGATGGACGAGCCTGCCCTTGCCACCCATGGCGTCGATGGCGGCCCTGGCCGCCTTGTAGGCTGCGAGTTCGACGTCGGTGGAGAGACAGAAGTCGGCCTCGTTCTTCTTGGCCGCCGGGCAGGAGCCGAGCGAGGCCACGGCGAGGCCCTGCGCCTTCAGGTCGGCGAACGTGGTGTTGATGTCGGTCGGCGAGACCCCGAAGACACCGAACGCGTTGTAGCCGCGCGCGGCGAGCGTGGACAGCAGGTTGTTCTGCTTCTGCTGGTCCCACTCCGCGGTCTCGTCGAACCTCACCTCCCCGAGCCGGTAGGTCTTCTCGGCCTTGGCGCCGGCGGTCTTCCAGGGCTGGAAGTAGGGGTGGGCGCCGCCCGGGACGAGCGCGACCTTGGTGGCCGACCCGTCCGCGAGCACGGCCGAGCCGCCGCCCGCCCGCGCGGACGCGGGGGCCTGCCCGCCCGCCGGCTCGCCCGAGTTCTTGAGTGTGCAGGCCGCCGAGCCCGTGGCCAGCAACGCCACGGCGACGACTCCCGGCAGAAGAGATCCGGTCCGGAGACGCACCTCCTCACCCCCACGAATCAAATAGGAAATTGATGCCGCGATGGTGTGCCAGCCGAGCCGCCCCGTCAAGAGTCTCGACAAAACCCCCTGCAAGACGCCTGCGAGACGCCCGACAAACGCGAGATCCGGCGCCCCCGTGGGTCAGGCGCCGGATCTCGCTCCTCAGATTCCTATAGGAAATGGATGCGTTTCCCGGGTCCGAGCAGGAGTCCGCCGATCATCTGGTCACCGTCCACTTCTGGTTGGCGGCGCCGGCGCAGGTCCATATCTGGAGCCGCGTGCCGTTCGCCGAACTCCCGCCCGTGGCATCCAGACACTTATTGGCCTGCGGATTCACAATGTCACGCGCCGCCGGAACCGCCCACTGCTGCGCCGCACTCCCATTGCAATCCCACAACTGCACCAGAGTCCCGTCGGCCGTACCACCCGACGCCACATCCAGACACTTCCCCAACGCACGAATCGTGCCATCGGAACCAACCGACCACTGCTGCGCCGCAGTTCCATTGCAGTCATAGAGCTGCACCGCCGTGCCATTGGCGTTGTTGGCACCCGCCACGTCCACACACTTGCCACCGACACCGGTGATGGCACCGCCGCTCGGCTGTCCGCTGTCGGTGCTGACCCGGACGTAGTCGACCAGGAGCTGCTGGGGGAAGGAGGTGCTGCCGTCGGGGTCCCCGGGCCAGTAGCCGCCGACCGCGAGGTTGAGGATCACGAAGAAGGGCTTGTTGAACACCCACTGCCGGCCGCCGAGGTCGGCGGGGGTGCGCCGCTGGTACACGGTGCCGTCGACGGACCAGCTGATCGCGTTCGGGCTCCAGTCGACGGCGAAGGTGTGGTACGCGTCGGCGAACGCCTGGCCACCGGGCAGGGAGTATCCGGCGCCGATGCCACCGGAGCCCGAGTACCCGGGGCCGTGGAGGGTGCCGTGGACCGTGGAGGGCTCGAAGCCCACGTTCTCCATGATGTCGATCTCACCGGAGTTGGGCCAGCCGACCTGTCCGATGTCATTGCCCAGCATCCAGAACGCGGGCCACATGCCCTGCCCGCGCGGGATCTTCATCCGGGCCTCGACCCGGCCGTAGGTGGTGGTGAACTTGCCGGAGGTGTTCAGCCGGGCGGAGGTGTACTCACACCGTCCGTACCAGCACTGGTAGTTGCCCGGGTTCTCGCGGCGGGCGGTGATGACCAGGTGGCCCTGGCCGTCGAGGGCGGCGTTGCTGTTGCCCGCCGTGTAGTACTGCCGCTCGTGGTTGTTGACGTTGTCCCCCGTCTCGATCTGCCACTTGCCGCCGTTGACGGCGGAGCCGGCGGGCCCGTCGAACTCGTCGGAGAACGTGACGGCGGCCGCCGAGGCGGGTCTCGCGGTGGACTTCGCGGCGGGGCTCGCGGCGGAGGCCGAGGTGCCCTGTGCCAGTCCGGTGGACAGCGACACGAGGGCGAGGACCGAGACCAGGGACGTCAGCAGTCGCCGGGGGAAGCGCGGGGAGTCCATGACTCTCCCTTCCAGAAACAGGTGATGACAGGTGCGGAGAGGCATGAGGCGCATGCGAACCAGGTGGTTACGGCGCCGACCGGGTGCGTGAGCGAACTGAGCGGTACTTAGTTCATTACGTGAGTTAAGAAGTGAAGGAAAAGCCTGTCAAGGGTTTGGTATGGACCAGATATGCCAACAAGTCACCGCGCGGAGGGCCGTTCGCGGCCGACGGCCTCGGCGACACGACCGGCGAGTTCGGCCTTTGAAGGCAGGTCATTCATTGGTGCGGACCTATTGACGAGACACGTTCAACTCCCGAAATATATGGGCCCGAGAGTCCGGCCGTGACCTTCCGGCCGGACACCGCATGTCGCGGGCTGCGGCGGCGCCTGTCCGACGGACATGCCCACCGCCGGGGCCCGTCCGCGTGTCAGGAAGGCATCCCCCCACATGAATCACAGCGAAGACCTCTCCGCCCGGGACCGCGCGCGGCGCCGCCGCCGGCGGACCGTCCTGGCCGTGGCGGCGGCCCTCGCGGCCACCGCCGCGAGCACGACCGCGGCCGCCTGGGCCGACAACACCGGCCAGGACCGCGCCTCGGCATCCGCCGCGCCCGCCGCCGTGGCCCCCTACCTCTACAACGGATGGGGCAATCCCCCGGACCCGGGCGAGGTGATGGACGCCACCGGCGTCGGCTGGTTCACCCTCGCCTTCGTCCTCGACGCGGGCAACTGCGACCCGAAGTGGGACGGCAGCCGCCCGCTGGCAGGCGGGGCCGACGAGCAGACCGTGCAGGCCATACGGGCCAAGGGCGGCGATGTGGTGCCGTCCTTCGGTGGCGCGAGCGGCAACAAGCTGGAGCAGTCCTGCGCCGACGCGAAGGCACTCGCCGGGGCCTACCAGAAGGTCATCGACGCCTACGGTCTCAAGGCCATCGACATCGACATCGAGGGCGACGCCTACAACGACCCGGCCGTCCAGCAGAAGACGATCGACGCCCTGAAGCAGGTGAAGGCCGACAACCCGGGGCTGCTCACCTACGTCACCTTCCCCAGCGATCAGAACGGCCCCGACGACGGCATGATCCGCCGGGCCGCCGCATCCGACTTCGAGGCCGACAGCTGGACCATCATGCCGTTCGACTTCGGCGGCGAGGGCCAGAACATGGCCGAGCTGACCAAGCAGGCCACCGACGGGCTGAAGAACGCCGTCAAGGGCGCCTACGGCTACAGCGACGAGGACGCCTACCGGCACAGCGGCCTGTCCTCGATGAACGGCATCACCGACGTCAAGGAGACCGTCACCACGGACGACTTCGAGTCGATCCTGGGCTACGCCTCCGAGCACCACCTGTCGCGGCTCTCCTTCTGGTCCGTCAACCGCGACCGCCCCTGCCCCGGCGACTACCCGAACGACGACACCTGCTCCGGAGTCGCCCAGGAGCCCTGGCAGTTCACCGGGATATTCGCCCGGTACAAGGGCTGAGGGGGCACATCACCATGACGAACGACACCACCGGGACGAACGGCACCACCGTGTCGGACACCACCGGGGACACCACTCAGCCCGGACACCGCCGACGCCGTCGCGTCGCCCGTGCCACCGCCGCCTTCGCCGTGCTGGCCGGCGCCGTCGCCGCGGCGCTGACCGTACCGGCGGCGCACGGCGCGGACGCCGAGCCGGACCTGGGCCCGAATGTGCAGATCTTCGACCCGTCGATGTCCGCGCAGGAGATCCAGGGCAAGCTGGACTCGGTCTTCGGCGAGCAGGAGAAGAACCAGTTCGGCCAGGCCCGGCACGCCCTGCTGTTCAAGCCCGGCTCGTACGACGTCAAGGCCAATGTCGGCTTCTACACCCAGGTGGCGGGCCTCGGCCTGTCGCCCGACGACACCACCATCAACGGCCAGGTGCACGCCGAGGCCGACTGGTTCGACGGCAACGCCACGCAGAACTTCTGGCGCGACGCCGAGAACCTCGCCGTCAACCCGGACGGCGGCGCGGACCGCTGGGCCGTCTCGCAGGCCGCCCCGTACCGCCGGATGCATCTGAAGGGCGATCTCCAGCTGGACGACGGCGGCTGGTCCAGCGGCGGTCTGCTGGCGGACACCAAGGTCGACGGGCAGGTGAAGTCCGGATCGCAGCAGCAGTGGCTCTCCCGCAACACCGAATGGGGCAGTTGGACCGGCTCCAACTGGAACATGGTGTTCGTCGGCGCGCGGAACGCCCCGGCCGGGGACTTCCCCAACCCGCCGTACACCCGCGTCGACACGTCGCCCATCACCCGTGAGAAGCCGTTCCTGTACGTGGACGACGACGGCGCGTACAAGGTGTTCGTGCCGGAGGTGCGCAAGGGCTCGACGGGCACGTCCTGGTCCTCGGGGACGCCGAAGGGCACGTCGCTCCCGCTGAGCGACTTCTTCATCGCCAAGCCGGATGCCACGGCCGAGGAGATGAACGCGGCGCTCGACGCGGGCAAGCACCTGCTCATCACCCCAGGCGTCTACCACCTCGACGCGCCGCTGAAGGTGACCAAGCCCGACACCGTCGTCCTGGGCCTGGGGCTGGCCACGCTGGTTCCCGACAACGGGGTCTCGGCGATGAAGGTGGCCGACGTGGACGGCGTCAAGCTCGCGGGCCTGCTCATCGACGCCGGCACCGAGAACTCCGACACGCTGATGGAGGTCGGCCCCGAGGACTCGTCCGCGAACCACGCCGACAACCCCACCTCGCTGCACGACGTGTTCTTCCGGGTCGGCGGCGCGGGCGTGGGCAAGGCGTCCACCAGCCTGGTGGTCAACAGCTCGAACGTGATCGGCGACCATACGTGGATCTGGCGCGCCGACCACGGCGACGGCGTGGGCTGGGACTCCAACACGGCCGACCAGGGGCTCGTCGTCAACGGCGACGACGTGACCATGTACGGCCTGTTCGTCGAGCACTACCAGAAGCACCAGACGACCTGGAACGGCGAGGGCGGCCGTACGTACTTCTACCAGAACGAGATGCCCTACGACCCACCGGACCAGGGCGCCTGGATGAACGGCTCCACCAAGGGATACGCCGCCTACAAGGTCGCCGACTCGGTCAAACGCCATGAGGCGTGGGGCCTGGGCAGCTACTGCTTCTTCAACACCAACAAGTCCGTGGCCGCCGAGCACGCCTTCGAGGTTCCCCAGAGCCCCGATGTGACGTTCCACCACATGGTCACCGTCTCGCTCGGCGGCACCGGCACCATCAACCACGTCATCAATGGCACGGGAGGTCCCTCGGACGCGGGCAGCAACGTGGCGAACGTGACCGAGTACCCCTGATCCCGTAGCACGCTCCACCAGCTTCACCAGCTCCACCAGCTTCACCAGTTCGCCCGTGGGGCGCGGGTATGTCGCCCGCGCCCCACGGGCGGCCGAGCGCACGGACCGCATGTCGTCATGTCGTTGTCGGATTCACCCTCGTGAAGGGCGGACACTGATGAGCGTTTCCCGGCGAGCCCTGCTGACCACCGCGGCCGGTACCGCGGTGGCGGCCACTTCGATCGCTCCCCCGGCCCAGGCGGCGGAGGAGGTTCCCGGCCATGCCGCCACGCTCCGCACCCTCCGCGAGACGGCGGACTACGCGGTGGCGAAGCTGCGCGCGGTCGCACCGGGGGTGAGCGGCTTTCCGGTCGGTACAAAGTTCGAGAAGTGGACGTACTCCCAGAACGGCGACTGGGTCGGCGGGTTCTGGCCGGGGACGCTGTGGATGGCCTGGCTGCACAGCGGCGAGGAACGGTTCCGCACCCTGGCCCTCGCCTCCGCGGAGAAGCTCGCCCCCCGACAGAACGACACCGGCACCCACGACCTCGGATTTCTCTTCTATCCCTCGTGGGTCACCGCGTGGCGGCTCACCGGCCAGGACAGCTGGCGGGCGGGCGCGCTGCGGGCGGCCTCCTCGCTGATCCGGCGGTACAACCCGCGCGGCCGTTTCATCCGGGCCTGGGGAGCGCTGGACGAGCAGGCGAACGCGGGCCGGGTCATCATGGACACGATGATGAACCTGGATCTGCTGGCGTTCGCGAGCAGCCAGAGCGGGGACGGCGCGTACCTCGACATCGCCGTGGAGCACGCGAGAACCACCCAGCGGCACTTCCCCCGCCCGGACGGATCCACCCCGCACGTCTACGACTTCGACCCGTCCTCCGGCGCTCCCCTCGGCCCGGCCACCGTGCAGGGCTACAGCCCGGCCTCCTGCTGGTCGCGCGGACAGGCCTGGGGGATCTACGGCTTCACCACCATCCACCGCCGGACCGGCCACCGGGAATTCCTCACCACCGCGCGGAAACTCGCCGACTTCGCCCTTGGCGCGCTCACCCCGGACAACGTCCCCGTCTGGGACTACCTCGCGCCACAAGCGCCCCACGACATCAAGGACGCCTCCGCGGGCGCGGTCATGGCCTGCGGTCTGCTCGACCTGTCCAAGGCCACCGGCGAACCGCGCTACCGCGAGGCGGCGCTGCGGCTGCTCACCGCGCTCTCGCAGACCTGTCTGACCACCAAGTCGACGCGGGCCGAGGCGATCGTGGCGCGCTGCACCCGCAACCGCCCGAGCGAGGACGGCGTCGAGATCTCGCTCCCGTACGCCGACTACTACCTGCTCGAAGGCATCCTGCGGGTCCTGCGCCCCGACGACGTCGACCGGGCCATCGACCTGTCCACGGTCTGACGCCCACCTCGCGCCGCGCCGTCCTGACCGCCACCGCCGAAACCCCCGCCCGACGGATGGCGACCAGGGTGGCAGGCTTACGCCAGCGTCCATCCTCAGGTCGGCCCCGGCGGTGATGCAAAGCGATGCGTACCTTCTCGGCGCGGCTACGCCGGGCACTGCACTTCGACCCCAAGTGGCTGCATCTGCGGGCGACCGCCGTGACCATGGCCACCGTGCTCGGTACGTACGGCTGCGCGCTGCTCATCGAGCGCGCGGCCGGGCTGCACGTGGACAGCGTCATACAGGCCGTCGTGATCGCCTCCTCCCTCGGGCGGGTGCAGCGAGTCCTGGACCGGGCCGACCGGCTGATGGCGTGCGCCGTGCTGCCGTGCGCGGCGGCCGGCGGAGCGGAGCTGGCCACGCTGATCCAGCGCCATCCCACCGCGGGTGACGCCGTCTTCGTCCTGGCCATGGCCGGGGCGATCTGGTTGCGGCGGTTCGGAGCGCGCGCCACGCGGGCGGGCACTCTCCTCGTCCTGCCGCTGGTCGCCGTCCTGGTCCTGCCCGGTGGCACCGGGCCCGCGGGCGGGCACGAGCGCACCGGGTGGGCGGCGGTGCTGGCGCTGGTCGCGGTCGTCTGGGGGGCGCTGCTGACGTGGGCGGCGCGGCGCGCCCGGCTCATCCCCAGGCCACCGGCGGCCGAAGTGACCGCGGCAGCGGCCGGGCCACGGCGTGGCGGGGTACCGGCAAGCACCCGGATGGCGGCGCAGATGGCGGCCGCGCTGGCCGCGGCGTTCGCCGTGGGGCGGATGGTGTGGCCGGACCACTGGGCCTGGGTGGTCCTCACCGCGTTCCTGGTCGGCAGTGGTGCGCGAAGCCGCGCGGATGTGCTGGTGAAGGGGGTGGGCGGACGGTCGGCGCCGCGGTCGGCACGGTGGTGGCGGGCGCCCTCGCCGGATCGTTCGGGCCCCGCTCGGACGCCGTGGTGGTGCTGATCTTCGCGGTGCTGGCGGTGGCCACCTGGCTGCGGGAGCTGAGCTATGCGTACTGGGCGGGCTGTGTCACGGCCGTACTGTCGCTGCTCTACGACTGGTTCGGGCAGAGCCCGGGAGGCTTGCTGCACACCCGGCTGGCGGGGATCGCGGTCGGCGCGGTCATCGGCATCGCGGCGTCCTGGCTGGTGCTGCCGATCCGCACCTCCGCGGCGGTGCGGGCCCGCACCGCGGCCGCGCTGGCCGCCCTGACCGAACTGCTGGAAGCCGACTGGCACGACGGCCGGGCCGTACACCTGGCCCGGGCCCGCTTCAGCCACCGCGTCGGGCAACTGGCCGTGACCACCGCACCGCTGCGGATCCTGACCGCACCGCCTCTCCCCCGCGCGCTGTCCGTGCGGCGCCGGCGGGGCGTCGACGCGCTGCGTGCCGAGGCGGCCTTGCGGCACTGCGTCGAACCGGTCGGCGATCTCGCCACCGCCGCCACGTCCGCCGCGTCCACCGGGTCCGCCACCTCCGCCGTGTCCTCCACGTCCGCCACCTCCGCCTCCGCCGCGTCCGCCACCTCCGCGCCGGGCGCGCTCGCCGACGATCCGAGCCTGCGCGGGCGGCGCGGCGAGGTGGCGGCGCACACACTCGCCGTACGCCGCGCCATCGGCCGCCGCCCCGCGCCGCCCGGTGCCCCGGCCGCGGCTCCACCGGCGAAGACCCGCCCCACCGGACCTCAGGCGGCCGTGGCCTGGGAGGCTCTTGCCGCGATCGACGCCCAACTCGACGTGCTCACCGAGGTGTTCGGCCGCCCGCCGATCCCACCCGCGTCCCACCCGGCCGCGGCCACCGCCCGCCCATAACGCATACGGCCGACCAGCCGTGGAGCAAATGCCACGGCGACGCAACACTGAACGTGAAGATCCGCCGTCCGTTTTGGTCCGGACCATTGACACTAGTGGTCTAGTCCTGTTGTCTCATGGGCGCGCAACCTCCCCCATGCCTCCCGTCCATCCCTCCCCCTCACGTCAACTTCAGCTCCGCCTTCCCCCCACACACCAAGGAGCGGCCCCCATGAGCCTCCGTTTCCCCTTGAGCAAGAGGGTCCTGACCGGCGTGTGCGCCTCCGTCGCCGCGGCCGGGCTGCTCGCCACGGTCTCGACGACGACCGCCGACGCGGGTACCACCTCCGACGCGGGTACCACTTCCGCCACCACGAAGGCGGCACTCCCCGAGCACGCGCTCGTGGGCTATCTGCACTCGAGCTTCGCCAACGGCTCCGGATACACCCGGATGGCCGATGTCCCCGACAGCTGGGACATCATCGACCTGGCCTTCGGCGAGCCCACCTCCACCACCTCCGGCGACATCCGCTTCAGCCTCTGCCCCCAGAGCGAATGCCCGAACGTCGAGTCGGAGGACGAGTTCAAGGCCGCCATCAAGGCCAAGCAGGCCGCGGGCAAGAAGGTGCTGATATCCATCGGCGGGCAGAACGGCCAGGTGCAGCTCACCACCACCGCCGCCCGTGACAAGTTCGTCGAGTCGGTCGGGGCGATCATCGACAAGTACGGACTGGACGGCCTCGACATCGACTTCGAGGGTCACTCGCTCTCGCTGGACGACGGCGACACCGACTTCAAGAACCCGAAGACCCCCTCGATCGTCAATCTCATCGCGGCTGTGAAGTCGCTCAAGGCGAAGTACGGATCCGACTTCGTCCTCACGATGGCTCCGGAAACCTTCTTCGTCCAGTTGGGTTACCAGTACTACGGCTCGGGCCCCTCCGGCGGCCAGGACCCCCGCGCCGGGGCGTATCTGCCGGTCATCCACGCGCTGCGGGACGATCTCACCCTGCTGCACGTCCAGGACTACAACTCCGGACCGATCATGGGGCTGGACAACCAGTTCCACAACATGGGCAGCGCCGACTTCCACATCGCGATGACCGACATGCTGCTCACCGGCTTCCCCGTCGCGGGCAACACCGACAACGTCTTCCCCGCGCTGGACCCGTCCCAGGTGGCGATCGGCCTGCCCGCGAGCCCCAACGCGGGCAACGGCCACACCACGCCCGGTGATGTGACCAAGGCCCTCAACTGCCTGACGAAGAAGAGCGACTGCGGTGGCTATGAGCCCCACGGCAGCTGGCCCTCCCTCCGCGGGCTGATGGCCTGGTCGATCAACTGGGACGGCTTCAACGGCGGCGAGTTCTCGAAGAACTTCGAAAGCTACTACGGCAGTTGAGCGATCGCCCGGGTCATGGGCGCCGGTGGCGCCCATGACCGACCGGGGCTTGCCTTGGTGTGCGCTTCAACTCCTACCGTTCACCGGCATGGAGACCATGGCGCACAACAGAACGCTGGGCCGTAGCGGCATCGGCGTGAGCCCCCTCGGCTTCGGCTGCTGGGCCATCGGCGGTGAGTGGCAGTCCACCGACGGGCAGCCCCTGGGCTGGGGCAAGGTCGACGACGACGAGTCGGTGCGCGCGATCCGGCGCGCACTCGACCTCGGCGTCACCTTCTTCGACACCGCCGACGCGTACGGCACCGGCCACAGCGAACGCGTGCTCGGCCGTGCCCTCGGCAAGCACCGCGGCGATGTCGTCGTCGCCACGAAATGGGGCAATGTCTTCGACGAGCGGACCCGGATCCGCGAGGGCCAGGACGACTCCCCGGAGCATGTACGCCGCGCCCTGACGGCCTCGCTGCGACGCCTGAACACGGACCATATCGACCTGTACCAGCTCCACATCTCCGACGCCGATCCCGAGCGGGCCGCGCGACTGCGCGATGTCTGCGAGGAGTTGGTACGGGAGGGGCTCATTCGCGCGTACGCGTGGAGCACCGACGACCCCGGCCGAGCCGCCGTCTTCGCCGAGGGTCCGCACTGCGCGGCCGTCCAGCACCGGCTGAACATCCTCCAGGACGCGCCCGAACTCCTCGCGCTCTGCGCGGAGTCGGACCTCGCCAGCATCAACCGCAGCCCCCTCGCCATGGGGTTGCTCGCCGGTAAGCACACCGCCGGGCGCGCCCTGGACGACGGGGACATCCGCAACGCGCCGCCCGTTTGGCTGCCGGGGTTCATCGCGAACGCGGGCGCGGACCCGGTCTGGCTCCGCCGGGTAGATGCTCTGCGGTCCATCCTCACCAGCGAAGGCCGTACCCTCGCGCAGGGCGCCCTCGCCTGGATCTGGGCCCGCAGCCCGCGGACGATCCCGATCCCCGGCTTCCGTACGGTCGCCCAGGCCGAGGAGAACGCGGGCGCGATCGCGAAGGGGCCGCTCACGGCCGGGCAGATGGCCGAGGTCGACCGGATCCTTGGGCGGTGAGCGAAGGCGGCACGCTCAGCGGGTGCCGACCCACCGCTGAATCGCGGCGTCGAGCTCCTTGAGGGCGCCGTCGTCGGAGGTGGCGGTGCCGGACGCAGCGGTATCGGGCGTGGCGGTGTCGCGCGCGTCGGCCCAGACGATGACGCCGTCGGGTCGTACGAGCAGGCTGGGTGGCGAGGTGGCGGAGGCGGGGTCCGCCACGTACGCGATCCGGTGCGCCATCGGGCGTACGGCCTCGGCGAAGCGCCCGTCGGGCGAACGGTCGACGAGGACGAAACGGCCGTCGTGGGCGTGGTCGGCGAGCCGGTCGCCGGAGGACAGCGCGACATCCCCGGCGATCGAGCCGACCGGCTCCGCCGCCCCCTCGGCCACGTCATAGCGCTGTGTGATCCCCGACGTCAGCGCGACCACGCGGTTCATCACGCCCGGCGCGGTGAACAGCTCCCCGCCGACGACCTCGCGCAGCCGCGCGGTGTGTTCGTCGCCGCGCATCAGGGCGACCTGCGCCCGCGTCCAGTCGAGCACCCACGCCGCGATCGGATGGCGTTCGCTCTCGTAGGTGTCGAGCAGTCCGGCCGGAGCGTGTCCCCGCACGGTCGCGGCGAGCTTCCAGCCGAGGTTGACAGCGTCGCCGAGGCCGAGGTTCAGCCCCTGGCCGCTGAACGGCGCGTGCACATGCGCGGCATCGCCCGCGAGCAGCACCCGGCCGCGCCGGTAGGACTGAGCCTGCCGGGCGTTGTCGGACCAGCGGGTCGCACGGCCGCGCAGACCCTTGAGCGTCACATCGACGCCGGTGACCTCGCGTATGACCGCCTGGAGTTCGTCGAGCGTGACGGGGGCGTCGCGGTCCTGCGGCCGCGGGCCGAAGCGAGCGACGAGAATGCGCCCGGGGATCGGGCCGTAGGCGTAGATGCCGCGGGGTGTCCAGGTCCAGCCGCGGCTCAGCTCGCCGGGGTCGGCGAAGTCGGCCACCGCCTGGTACCCCACCAGCTGCGGATCGGTGCCGGTGAAACCGATGCCCAGCTGCCCGCGGATCGCGCTGCGGCCGCCGTCGGCCGCGACGACCCACCCGGCCGTCAGCTCGCCCGCGCTGGTCTCCACCACGACATCGGCGTCGTCGGTGAGGTCCGCTTCCCCGTGTCGCGTGCCACCCACACCAGGCACACCCACACCACGCACACCATGCACCTCGACACCTCGGCGCACCTCCACGCCGAGCCGGGCGCAGTGCTCCCCGAGCAGCGACTCGAGCTCGTACTGGGGCACAAGGACGCCGCCCGAGACCGCGGTGTGCGCGGCCAGCGCCGGATCACCCTGATCGACCAGCTCATCGCGGAACAGCATGCCCGCGAAATGCCCGGCGACCGGGAAGCGGCGCGCGCCCCGCGCATCCCGGTCCAACTGGCTGACGAGGGCGTTCCTCCGGCCGTGGCCTGCGAAGGCGCCGACGGACGCCAGCAGCCGCCGCTGTACGTCCTCCGCGGCCGGCAACAGCCCGCGCCGGTCGAGGATTTCCGCACTGGCGACATTGATCGACCCGGCCTTGATCGTCGGATCGGGCTCCCGGAGCCGCTCCAGGACCCTCACCCGTACGCCCTGGAGTGCCAGTTCACCGGCGAGGAAGAGGCCCGTGGGCCCGGCTCCGACGACGATCACATCGCTGCGCCGCATGACACGCTCCTTTTATCTTTACCCGGTAAGCTTACTCGGTAAAGGTAACGGGAAGGGCTAGCGTTGTCACATGCCGAATCGAGGGGACCGTGGCGGAGCGCAGACCCGGGCTCGCATCGCCTCCGTCGCAACCCAGCTGTTTCTGGAGCGCGGGTTCGACGACGTGACCATCAACGAGGTCGCCGCGGCCGCCGGAGTGTCGAAGGTGACGGTCTTCGCACACTTCGACCGCAAGGAGGACCTCCTGTTCGACCGCTTCCCGGAGGCCCTCGACACCGTGCGGACCGTACTCCGCGAGCGCGCGGATGACCTGGACCCCGTCGAAGCCATGCGCCGGGCCGCCCTCGCACTGGCCGCGGAACGCCATGTGCTGTCCGGGCTCGGGGAGGGTGTCGAGCCGTTCCTGCGCACCGTGATGGCGTCCCCCGCGCTGATCGCACGGCTTCGTCTCTTCGCGTCCGAGATGGAGGAGGCACTCGCGGCGGAACTCGACGCCGACACCCGCTTCTCCGGCGACAGCACGCTGACCGCGGCCCTGCTCGTCGCCGCGTACCGCACGGTCGCCGTCGACACGGTGAAGCGACGACTCGCCGGAGCGGACCTCGACGAGGTCGGTGCCGCGCATCGACGTCGTCTGACGCTCGCCTTCGACGCGCTGGCGGGTGGGTTGAACAGGGCGTGGCGGGCTGGGAGTTGAATGTCGGACATGGATGCTGAGGGCACACGGGACGCGCACGACACGCCGGACGCGGAGGACGCACAGGGCGCGGACGCGCACGACACGCCGGACGCGCAGGACACCGCCAAGAGGCTGCGGGCCATCACCGACGAGCTGTCGGACCGCTTCTACGAGCGCGCCGACGTGGTGCGGACGCTGGTGGTGACGCTGCTGGCCGGGCAGCACTCCTTGGTGCTCGGGCCGCCCGGGACGGCGAAGTCCGAGCTGGCCCGGGAGCTCACGGGCAGGGTCGAGGGCGCGGCCTACTGGGAGATCCTGCTGTCGAAGTTCACCGCGCCCACGCGGATGTTCGGCCCCATCGACGTGGCCGCGCTGGCCCGGGGCGAGTACCGCCAGGTCTACGACGGCCGCGCCACGACCGCGCACATCGCCTTCATCGACGAGATCTTCAAGTGCTCCACCGCGGCGCTCAACGAGACGCTGGGCTACCTCAACGAGCGGATCTACCACCCCGAGAACGGCGGCCCACCGATCCGCTGCCCGCTGATCGGGGCCATCACGGCGAGCAACGAACTGCCCGGCGGAGAGGACTCGGCCGCGATCTACGACCGGCTGCTGGTGCGGATCGAGGTCGGCTACCTGGAAGACCCCTCGAACTTCGCCGCGCTGGTCCGCTCCGCCGTCAGCCGCCCGGCGGCACCGCCACGGACGACGGTCGAGCTGACCGCCTTGCGGCACGCCGTGGCCGAGGCCGTCCCGGCCGTGGACGTCCCCGACGCGATCGTGGACGCGGTGTGCACGCTGCGGGCCGCCCTGCGCCGCAAGGAGCTCATCGCCTCCGACCGCCGCTGGCGGCAGGCGGTGGGCCTGCTCCAGGCGTCCGCGTACCTCGACGGCCGCCCGGCGGTCGCCGAGAGCGATCTGTCGGTGCTGACGCATGTGCTGTGGGACTCCCCCGCCGAACGCCCGACCGTCGAGCGCGAGGTGCTGCACCTGGTCAACCCCGACGCCAAGGAGGCGCTCGACCTGGCCGACGCCCTCGATGAGCTGGAGGCCCAACTGGACGCCATGGCCGGGCAGTCCCGCGAGGCGCTGAGCGAGTGGGTCATCAGACAGGCCCACAACAAGCTCGCCATGGCGGGGAAGCGGCTGGAGAAGCTGCGCCAGGACGCGGCGCGCGCCGGTCGCTCCACCGCCGCCATCGACCGGGTCACCGGCCGCCAGCGCGCCGTACGCGCCCGTGTGCTCACCGAGGCCCTCGGCGTGGACGCGAGCATGGTGCAGGCCCAGCTGTGAGCGGGCGCGACGCGCCCGCGCCCGGCGAACCGGCGAGCCGGGCCGGAACGTGGCCGGGCCGGTCCGCCGCCGCTCCCGTACGGCACACCGCGGCCGTGGTCGCGGACCGGTTCGACCACGTCACCTGGCGCGACATCTATGAGCAGTCGGCCGGGCTGCGCGAGGTGGCCGAGGAGCTCAACGGGCGCCACGACCACGCCGCCGACCTCCTCACCGATGTGTTCCTGGCCGCCTACAAGGTCGGGCCGCGGTTGCGCGAGCGCGCCGAGATGGCCCCCTCCCGGCTGGTGAACCACCAGGTCGTCTCGGCACTGGTGGAGTCACCGGAGTTCGCCGAGCTGCGCCGGGAGACGGCCGGCGACCCGTATGCCGCCGCCATGGCCGTGCTCGCCCAGGCCGCCGCGGTGCGCGGGATGCTGGAGCGCTCCCGGGCGGCCCAGGAGCGGGCCGAGCGGGCGAGCAGGGCCGAGCAGGACGCCGACGCCGCGGCGGCCGCCGCGGACGAGGCGCTCCAGCGGGCGGCGGACGAGACCGACGGGGACGGCACCGTGCCGGGCCCGGCCGCCGACGCCGTACGCCAGGCGATCGACGCCGCCGAGGCCGCCCAGGCCGCCGCGCGGCGCGCCGCCCAGCACGCCGAGCAGGCCCTCGCGGCGGCGGCCCCCGGCATCCGCGCCGCCGCGCGGAACGCGGCGAGCGAGGCCGCCGAGGCCGTACGGGAGGAGGCCGCGCTGATGCGGGCATGGGGCGTGGCCCCCGGCGAGCTCGAGCGGATGCCGTTCGACGAGCGCGCCCGGCTCGCCGAGCGGCTGCGCACCGGCCGCCTCGCCCGGTGGGCCGAACTGATCGGCCGCTTCCGGCAGATGGCCGCCGGCGAGCGCGCCCGCAAGATGGAGAACGCCACGGGTGAGCTGGTCGGCGTCACGCTCGGGAACGACCTGTCCCGTGTCATCCCCTCCGAGCTGGCGGGCCTCGGCCTGCCCGAGCTGCGCGCGGTGTTCGCCGCGCGCTACGCCGCCGGGGAGCTGATGCTCTACGACGCCCAGGGCGAGCAGACCACCGGCCAGGGCGCCATCGTCGCGTGCGTCGACACCTCGCACTCCATGTACGCGGCGGGGCCCGGAGGCGTCACCCGGGAGGCGTGGTCCAAGGCATGCGCCCTGGCCCTGCTGGACCAGGCCCGCCACGCGGGGCGTGACTTCGTCGGCATCCTGTTCTCGGCCGCCGACAAGCTCCAGGTCTTCCGCTTCCCCGCCGACGCGCCCCGGCCCGCCGGTATCGACCCGGTCCTCGACTTCGCGGAGACCTTCCTCGGCGGCGGCACCAGCTACCAGGCGCCGCTGACGGCGGCCGCCGGACTGCTGGAGGAGGAGTTCGACGCCGCCGCCCGCGCACGTGGCGACATCGTGATGATCACCGACGACGAATGCGGTGTCACCGAGGAGTGGATGCGCGGCTGGAAGGAGGCCAAACACCGGTTGGGGTTCCGGGTCTTCGGCGTGGCCATCGGCGCCCCGCGCGCCACCGAGACCGGCTCGGTCCTGGAGGCCCTGTGCGACAACCTCCGCTCCATCGAGGACCTCACCGACGTCCACGCGGCCGCCGACCTCTTCCGCGTGATCTGACCGCACCACCCACCGGCGGAACCCCTCCGCTGAGAACCGTGCGTCAGCCGTCCGCCGCGGGGTGGTCGGCCGATCGCGCGGCCCATGAAGCGAGGATGCGCAGCCGGTCGTGGCTGGGTGTGCCGGGCTCGGCGGTCAGGGTGATCAGCTGCTGGTCGGGGTCGTCGGCGCAGGTGAGGAAGGACCAGTCGAGGGTGAGCTCGCCTACGACCGGATGGTGCAGGACCTTCGTGCCGGTGCCCTGGACGGCGACGCGATGGGCGCCCCACCACCGGCGGAAGTCGGGGTCCTGAAGCGACAGCTCACCCACCAGTTTGGCCAGCCGTGGATCGTTCGGGTCCCGGGCGGCCGCCATGCGCAGCTGCGCCAGGCTGGTCCGCGCCACCCAGTCCCAGTCCGGGTACAGCGCCCTGATGGCCGGTTCGCGGAAGACCAGCCGTACGAAGTTGCGTTGTTCCACCGGGATGCGCGCGAAGTCGGTGAACAGCGCGGCGGCCATGGGGTTCCAGGCGAGGATGTCCGTGCGCCGGCCCAGGACGACGGCCGGCGTGGTGGCGAGGTCGTCCAGCAGCCGCCGCAGCTGTGGGTGGACCTTCTGCGCGGTGCGCCGACGGGGCCGGGCGGCGTCCCGGCCGGACAGTTCGAACAGGTAGGCACGCTCGCCGTCGTCGAGCCGGAGTACGCGCGCAAGGGTGTCCAGCACCGGTTCGGAAGCCTGGCGGCGGCCCTGCTCCAGACGCGTGTAGTAGTCGGGGCTGATCGACGCCAGCAAGGCCACCTCCTCCCGGCGCAGCCCCTTGACCCTGCGCCTGCCCGCCGAATCGGGCAGCCCGACCTGGGCCGGGCTCAGCTCCCTGCGGCGCGCCTTGAGGAAGGCGCCCAGTTCGCTGTGGTGCGGGTCGCTGCTGCTCATAGCCACAAGTCTGACAAACAACGAGGCCCGTGACAGGGGGCCTGGCGTGTCCCAGGACAGCGCTGTCCTGGGACGGAAGACGCCCCTTACCCACCTCCGTACCGCGTGCGAGCGTCGGTGACGTGGCCGGCGGACGGCCCCCACTCACCCCCACCCAGGAGCCACGGAACCATGAAGGCCAACGTCACCTTTCCCAGCGACCACCTCGCCATCGCCGGGATTCTCTTCACCCCCGACGACCACACCGGCGGCCGGTTGCCGGCCGTTGTCATCTCCCACCCGGGAGGCGGTGTGAAGGAACAGAGCCCGAGCGTCTACGCCGGGCGGCTGGCCGACGCGGGGTTCGCCGCGCTGGTCTTCGACGCCGCCTACCAGGGCGAGAGCGAGGGCGAGCCACGAGGTCTGGAGAACCCCTTCCAGCGAGCCGAGGACATCAAGTCCGCCGTGACCTACCTGACCACCCGTGACGACATCGACCCGGACCGTATCGGCGCATTGGGCATCTGCGCGTCCGGCGGTTACGTCCCCTACGCCGCGCAGACCGACCACCGCGTCAAGAGCGTCGCCACGGTCAGCGCCGTGGACCTCGGGTCGGTGTTCCGCGAGGGACTGGGCCGCACCCAGGACCCGGCGATCCTCCAGGCCCTGCTCGACCAGGCCGGCGCACTGCGCACCGCGGAGGCACACGGCGCGGCCCCCCGGCTGGAGGCATGGATCCCCGACAACGCCGAGGAGCTGCTGGAGACCGCCACCCGGCAGTTCCGGGAGACGTACGAGTTCTACCGGACCCCGCGCGGCCACCACCCGCGCGCGAACCAGGGATGGGTGCTGCGCTCCATCGACCTGATCGCCCAGTACGACTCGTACGCGATGATCCGGCTCATCTCGCCCCGCCCCCTGCTGATGATCGCCGGTTCGGAGGCGGAGACCGCCTACTTCAGCCGGGAAGCGATCGAGCGGGCGGCCGAGCCCAAGCGACTGGTCATCATCGACGGCGCCAGCCATATCGACCTGTACGACAGGGACGCATACGTCACCCCCGCCGTGGCCGAACTCACCGCGTTCTTCGCCAAGCACCTGGCCGGCTGACCGCCCCACCAGGACGACGTACGCGGCGCCGACGAGGGCTGGGGGCCGGCCGACGGCCCCGGCGGCCTGTTCGGCCCGCCGACCGTGCGCTCACCCGCATGGCTGACCGGGCGTCACGCCGCTATCTGAGCGTGCTCCGGGTCGGACAGCGCACCGCCGCCCGGCCCGCGCTCGATCAGCCCTCGTAGCTCCGGATGGCGGCGACCTTCTCCGCCGACGGGGAGGTCTCGTCGAAGCTCTGCGCGAGCCAGTCGTCGGTGAGCGCGCGGGCGAGCTCCAGGCCGATGACGCGCTGGCCGAAGCAGAGCACCTGGGCGTTGTTGCTGAGGACCGAGCGGCGCACGGAGTAGGTGTCGTGGGCGGTGACCGCGCGGATGCCGGGGACCTTGTTGGCGCTGATGGCCACGCCGAGGCCGGTGCCGCACACCAACAGGGCGCGGTCGGCGGCGCCTTCGGCCACGCGGCGGGCCGCTTCCACCGCGACATGCGGATAGGCGGTGTGCTCGTCGCTGCCTACGCCGACGTCGATGACCTCGGCGACCCGGGGGTCGGCCTGGAGATCCCGCTTGAGGGCTTCCTTGTAGTCGTAACCGGCGTCGTCGCAGCCGACGACGATCCGGAAGGCATGCGCGGTGGTCATACGGACTCGCTTCCTGTCGTCGCGCGGAGTGTGGTCACCGCGGTCAGCACCGCGGCGAGTGAGGTGGCCCCGGGGTCGGGGGTGCCGACGCTGCGGTCGGCGAGGGGGCGGGCGCGGCCCAGGCGGGGGCGCAGCCCGGCGGTGTTCTCGGCGGCCGTACGGGCTTCGGCCACGGCGGACGCGTACGCCTCGGAGACCGGGGCTCCGGTCCGCAGCCCCGCCGCGAAGGCGGTGGCGAACGGCGCGAGGGCGTCGACCAGGGTCTTGTCGCCCACTTCGGCCCCACCGAGCGAGGTCACCGCGGTGAGCGCGTCCGCTGCGGCGGACGCCAGCTCCTCGCGCTCCGGCGCCCGGTCGGCGGGCAGCGCCGCGCCGATGGCGCGCAGGCCCACGCCCCACAGCGCCCCCGAGGTGCCTCCGGCCTCCGCCGCCCAGGCGTCACCCGCGGCGGCCAGCACCGCCGCCGGGGCGAGCCGGTCGGTGTGCGCCTGCTCGGCGGCCGCCAGTGCCGCGTCGACGCCCTTGGACATGCCACGGCCGTGGTCGCCGTCGCCCGCCACCGCGTCCAGCCGGCCCAGGTCCTCCGCGTCCCGGTGCAGTACGTCGCGGGCGGCGCGCAGTGCGTGGACGGCCAGTTCGGCGACCTCGACCGCCGCGCCGGACGCCGTGGCGGCGGACCGCTCCGGGCGGCGCGGGGCCGCGGCGGGCCGTGCGGCGGCGTCGTCCAACGGGGGTTCCGGCGGCGCGGTCCGGCAGAAGGCCGGGGTGTCGGCCGGGGCGAGCCACAGCCGCTCCAACTCCTCGTCCAGCCAGCTCAGGGTCAGCGAGCAGCCGGCCATGTCGAGACTGGTGACGAGTTCGCCGACCTCGGGGCGTACGGGCGTGAGCCCCGCCTCGTCCAGCTGTCGGGCCACGGCGCCCCACAGCACGTACAGCTCCTCGTACTTCGTGGCGCCGAGACCGTTCAGGACGACCGCGACCCGCCCGCCGTCGCCCACCCCGGCGGGCCGGTCCGCGAGCAGCCCCGTCACCAGGGCGCGGGCCAGGTCCTCCGCGGTGCCCAGGGTGTCCTCGCTGACCCCCGGTTCGCCGTGAATGCCGAGGCCGAGGCCCAACCGGCCCTCGGGAACGGTGAACAGGGGCGCTTCGGCGCCGGGCAGGGTGCAGCCGTCGAAGGCCACGCCGAGGGTGCGGGTACGGGCGTTGGTGTGCTCGGCGACGCGCATGACCTCCTCCAGCGAGGCGCCTTCCTCGGCCGCCGCGGACGCGGTCTTGAAGACGACGAAGCCACCCGCGATGCCACGCCGCCGCGCCGTCTGGTCGGCGGGGGCCGAGGCGATGTCATCGGTGACGGCGAAGCAGCGGGCGGGAATCCCGTCGCCCTCCAACTGCCGTGCCGCCAGCCCGAAGTTCATCACGTCCCCCGCGTAGTTGCCGAAGAGGAAGAGGACACCGCCGCCCGCCTCCGCCGCCTCGGCGACCGAGCGGGCGCGGGCGGCCGACGGAGAGGTGAAGACATCGCCGATGACCGAGCCGTCGGCGAATCCGGGGCCGACGACACCGCAGAAGGCGGGGTAGTGGCCGGAGCCGCCGCCGGTGAGCACGGCCACCTTGCCCGCGCGGGCGGGGCGGGCGCGCACCACACCGCCGGGCACGGCCCGTACATGCCCGGGATGGGCGGCGGCGAAGCCCGTGATCATGTCGTCGGTGAACCGGGCGGGGTCGTTGAAGAGCCTGGTCATCGTGTGCTCCAGCCTTCGCGTGCGGTGTCGAGGGTCTGGCGGTAGGCGGCGTAGCCCTCGGCGTAGTGGTCGATCAGCCCGCGCTCGGCGGTGACGGTACGGAGGCGGGCGCGCCAGGCGCCGGGGTCGACCGGGGTGCCCAGGGAGCGCCAGGCGACATGGGCCGCGCCGCGGATGCCCACGGCGTCGTCGCAGACCTCCAGGTCGCCGCCGAGGACTCCGGCGAAGATGCGCGCCCACTCCCCGGAGCGCGCGCCACCGCCGCAGGCGGTGACGGTGCGGGTGACGCCGAGGGTTTCCATGCAGTGCCGGGCCGAGTAGGCGACGGCCTCGCACAGCGCCCGTACCAGGTCGGCGCGGCCGGCCAGCGGGGAGAGGCCGTCGAACCGGCCGCGGGCCCGCGGGTCGACGAAGGGCGCCCGCTCACCGCTGGTGGACAGGAACGGCAGGGCGGTGACGCCTGCCGCGCCGGGCGGGGACTGGACGAGCAGCGCGTCCAGCGCCTCGATCTTCACATCGAGCAGCTTCAGCAGCCAGTCCAGGCCCGCGGTGCCGATCATGGCGGGCATGACCCGCAGGAACCGGCTCTCGTACGGGGTGGCCAGCACCATCCCGGCCGGGTCCTCGGCGAGCGCCGGGCGCGGCTCGGTGTCCAGGACCTGGGCGGCGAGGGTGGTGCCGATGATGAGGTTGCCCTCGCCCGGTTCTGCGACCCCCGAGCCGAAGGCGCAGGCGGGGATGTCGAACGGGCCGGCGGAGACCGGCAGCCCCGCGGGCAGGCCCAGCCGCCGGGCGGCGCCGGGCAGCAGCCGGTGCAGGGTGCCGGGCGGCGCCGGGTCCGGCAGCAGCCGGCGGTGTGCGGAGAGCCCGCACAGTTCGAGCGCGGTCTCGTCGTACGTACGGGTGGCCACGTCGAGGAACGGCTGGGAGGCGTCGGAGACGTCGACGGTCACCGCGCCGGTCAGCCGTTGTACGACGGCGTCCACGCAGTACCCGGCGGTCTCGGCGGCCGCCAGCCGCTCCGGCTCGTGCTCGGCCAGATGCGCCAGCAGGGGCGCCGCGGAGCCGGGGAAGAGGCCGACGCCGGTGCGCCGGTGCAGGGCGTGCAGGGTGCCGTCGGCGGTCCACCGGTCGAGCCGGTCGGCGGCCCGGCCGTCCATCCAGGACAGCGCGCGGCCGACGGAGGCGCCCGAGGCGTCGCGCAGCCACAGGCCGTCGCCCTGGCCGGTGAGGGCCAGGGCCTCGACCGGTTCGTCGCCCAGCTGCGCGGCGTCGGCGAGCGCCGCCCGTACGACGGTCTCCACGGTGCCCACGACGTCGTCCAGGTCCTGCTCGACGCGGTGTCCGGGCAGGGTGTAGACCGTGCTGCGGGCCTCGTGCGCGGGGGTGGTCCGGCCGTCGCGGGAGATCAGCTGGGCCTTGGTGACCGAGGTGCCGATGTCGACTCCGACGATCATGGCCGGCTCCCGGTCAGCACCTCCGGATTGGCCACGTGCCGCAGCGGTTCGCCGCGCAGGAAGCGGGCGGCCTCACCGGCGGTGATCAGGGCGGCCCGGTCGGCGGTCTGCCGGGTGGCGCCCGCCAGGTGGGGTGTGGTGATGACGTTGGGGGCCTTGTGCAGCGGCCAGTCGGCCGGGGGCGGCTCGATGTCGTAGACGTCGAGGGCGAGCGCGCCGAGCCGGCCGGACTCCAGCAGGCCGGGCAGCGGGGCGTAGTCGAGCAGCTCGCCGCGGGCCGAGTTGACGAGGACGGCGCCCTCGGGCAGCAGCGCGAGGTTGCCGGCGTTGAGCAGATGCCGGGTCTCGGGGGTGACCCGGGCGTGCAGGCTCACCACGGAGCTGCGCCGCAGCAGATCCTCCAGGGCGGTGAGCTCGACGCCGTCGGCGTGTGCCCGCGCCTGGTCCGCGTACGGGTCGGAGACGAGGACGTGTGCGCCGAAGGCACGCAGCACCCGGGCCACGATCGAGCCGATGGCCCCGTATCCGACGAGGCCGACGGTGGCGCCGTCGAGCTCGAGACCCGCGTTCTCGTAGGCGTAGTAGTCGCCGCGCCAGACGCCCTCCTTGAGGGCCGCGTCGGCCTGGGTGATGCGGCGCATCGCGGCGAGGATCAGGCCGACGGCGAATTCGGCGGCCGCGGCGGCGTTGCGGCCCGGTGTGAGGGTGACGGGGATCCCGGCGGCGGTGGCCGCGGCCAGGTCGACGTTGACCGGGCCGCCGCGGGCCACGCCGATGAACTTCAGCGCGGGTGCCTCGCGGATGACACGGGCGGTGAAGGGCGCCATCTGGGTGAGGGCGACGCTCGCGTCACCGAGCGCCTCCAGCACCTGCTCCTCGGTGCCACTGGCCTCCTTGACCCCGCCGTTCCCCTGTGCGTCGGCCCCGACCGGCCCGAAGGGTTCATTGGGCCAGCGGGTGCGCAGCGTGCGGAAGGTCAGCCCGGCGGAGGGCAGGCTCTCGCTCAGGGCGGCGGAGAACAGCTCGGGGGCGATGAAGTCGTCGCCGGATACCAGGACCGTGGTCATGTCGGTCACTCCCCTCGGGGGTCGAGCCTGCTGAGCAGGAAGTCACGTACGGCATGGTGGTCCGAAGAACGGTAAGCGGCACCGGCCAGGGCGTCCTCGGCGGGTGGGTACTGCGGATTCGGGATGGCCACGACGGTCATCCCGGCGGCCGCGGCGGCGCGCAGTCCGTTGCTGGAGTCCTCCACCGCCAGACAGCGCTCCGGGGCCACGCCGAGTGCGCGCGCGGCGGCCAGATAGACGTCCGGGCTCGGCTTGCCGCGGTCCACCTCGGCGCTGGAGACGGTCGCCTTGAAGTGGTGGTCGACGCCGTGGTGGACGAGAACGGCGTCGATCACCCGGCGGGGCGCGGAGGAGGCGAGCGCCACGGGGGCGAGCTCGGCGGTGGCGGTGATCATCTCGCGGGCCCCGGGCAGCAGGTCGATGCGGCCGTCGGCCAGGGCCTGGACCATGCCGTCGACGACGGCCCGCTCGGTGCCGGCGGCGGCGTCACCCGCCCCGCAGAACCGGGTGAGGTAGGCGGCCCACTCGGGAGCGCTCATCCCCTGGACGTCGCGCGTCTGCTCCGGGCCCCAGGTGCGGCCGCGCTCGGCGGCGTAGGCGGCCCACAGCTCCTCCCACAGATGCTCGCTCTCGACGAGCACGCCGTCCATGTCGAAGACCACTGCGTCGGCCATGCGTACCCCTGATCTCCCGGCTGATGATGTCTGACTGGCGGGGCACGGGGATGCCCGTGCGCCCGGCGGGTCCCCCGGGTAGTGGCACCCGGCGGGTCCGTCACAGGGAAATTAACAGTAACAGCGTGAGTTGTCACTGGTTCTATGTGAGAAATAAACCCGGCAGGATGGAGGGCATGACTACTCCCCCGGCGTCGCGCGGTGCGCGGCAACAGCGGCAGCAGCTGATCGTCGACCACGTTCTGGCCCAGGGGGACGCCACGGTGTCCGAACTGGTCGAGCTGACCGGCGTCAGCCTGATGACGGTCCACCGCGACATCGCCGAACTGGCGGACCGCGGCATCCTGCGCAAGTACCACGGCGGCGTCTCCGCACAGCCCTCGATGGTCTTCGAGTCCAGTTCGGACTTCCGGCTGCACTCGCACACCGACGAGAAGCGGGCGCTGGCCCGCGCCGCCCTGCGGTTCGTGACCCCGGGGATGTCGGTGATGCTGGACGACTCGACCTCGGCGCTGGCCCTGGCGCGGCTGTTGCCCGAGGTGGGACCGCTGACCGTGGTGACCAACTACCGCCTGATCACGGAGGAGCTGAGAAGCGCCGAGGGCATCCGGCTGATCTGCGTGGGTGGCGAGTACTCGCGCACCCATGACTCATGGATCGGGCTGCCGGCGATGGACATGATCAGCGGCATCTCCGTCGATCTGAGCGTGCTCTCCACCTCCGGGATCGCCGCGGGCATGACCTTCCACCAGGAGCAGGAGATCGTCGGCATCAAGCGGGCGACCCGGCAGGCGGGCGCGACGAGCGTGCTGCTCATGGACCACAGCAAGGTGGGCCGTCGCGCCCTGCACCGGCTGGAGAGCGTGGACTCCTTCGACCATGTCCTGCTGACCGGCCCGGTGGACGAGGAGCTGCTCCGGGAGATGCGGGAGCTGACGGATGTGAGAGTCGTCGAGACCGAGTAGTTACCATCGGATCTCGTTATTCTTACCAGACCTCTTGATATTTCTCTCGGCTCGCTTGAGTATCTGCGGTCGTACTCCGTCATCCCCGCAGAGTGGAGGAAGCGATGCCTAAACCCTTGATCCTGGGCTATCTGGGCGTACTGCTGTTCATGATCGGCGACGGTGTCGAATCCGGCTTCATCGCTCCGTACATGGCCGATCACGGCGCGGCGACGGACGTACGCGCCGGGTACGTCATCACGGTCTACGGCATCGCCGTCATGCTGGCGTCGTGGTTCTCCGGCGCGCTCTGCCAGGTGTGGGGGCCGCGCCGGGTGATGTGGACGGGCCTGGCGATCTGGGCCGTCTTCGACGCCGCTTACCTGCTCTTCGCGCTGGGCACCGAGAACTACCCGATGATGCTGATCTTCTACGGCATCCGGGGCTTCGGCTATCCGCTCTTCGCGTTCGGCTTCCTCGTATGGATCACCAACACGGCGCCGAAGGCCCGGCTGGGCACCGCGGTGGGCTGGTTCTACTTCGCCTTCACGGGCGGTCTGCCCACCCTCGGCTCGCTGTGGTCCAGCCTGACGATCCCGGCGTTCGGCCGCCTCGGCACACTGTGGTCGGCGCTCGTCCTGATCCTCATCGGCGGCGCCATCGCCCTGGTCGGCGCCCGCAGGAGGCCCGGTGGCGACCGGATGGCACCGCCGGAGGTCACCACCGGCGAGAGCCTGCTCAACTCCGTCTCCATCATCTGGACCCATCCGCGCGTGCTGGTGGGCTGCCTGGTCCGGATCATCAACACGGCCCCGGAGTTCGGCATGCTGGTGTACCTGCCGCGGATCTTCTCCGACGACGTCGGCTTCGGCGAGGACAAGTGGCTCCAGCTGCTGGCGATCATCTACGGCACGAACATCTTCTTCAACCTGATCTTCGGCGTCCTCTCCGACCGCATCGGCTGGCGCACGACCATCGCCGGTTTCGGCGCGCTGGGCTGCGCGATCAGCGTCACGACGCTGTACTTCGTACCGACCTGGCTCGGCCCGGACTACTACTGGGTGGCGGTGCTCGCGGGCATGTTCTACGGCGCGACCCTCGCGGGATTCGTGCCCATCTCGGCCCTCATCCCGTCGATGGCGCCCGAGAACAAGGGCGGCTCCATGGCCCTGCTCAACCTGGGCGCGGGCGGCGCGGCCTTCGTCGGCCCGGCCATCGCCAGCCTCTTCCTCCCCGTCGTCGGCGCCGGCGGAGTCACGCTGATCTTCCTCGCCCTCTACCTGGTCGCACTCGTCCTGACCCTGACGCTGAAGCTGCCCGAGGAACGCGACGGCGGGCCGTCGGCCCCGAGCGCGGCGGAGGACGGCCGGCGGCCCCGAACCGACGCGGCCCCGACTACCTCCTCGCCCGCCACGTCCGCCTGAGCTTCGGGGTCCGGGGCCCCGCGCCGGCAGGCCGAACCATGAAGGTCGGCCTGCCGACGCGGGGCCTCTGCGCCTGGCTCCGGCGATGTCCGCGGTACGGGCTCGGATAGGCTGCTCGCGCGACTCGGTGAGGGGAGTTCGAGGGGACTTCGAGGGGGGTTCAGGGTGGTGGCACGGCCGTTGAGCATCGCGGTGGCGCAGCCGAGGTGCGCCGCTCATGACGTGGCGGCGAACGCGGTGGCCCACGCGGAGGCCGTTCGGGCGGCGGACGCGCGGGTGGTGGTCTTCCCCGAGATGTCGCTGACGGGATACGAACTGGACGCGACGCCGGTCGCCCCGGACGACGACCGGCTCGCCCCGATCGTCGCCGCGTGCGCCGAGACCGGGACGCTCGCCCTGGCCGGCGCGCCGGTGGCGGGTCCGCGTATCGGCATCCTGGCGTTGGACGCAGAGGGCGCACGGGTGGTCTACGGCAAGGTCCATCTGCACCGCAGTGAGGCCATCCACTTCGTGCCCGGGGAGCCCGCCGTGATCGATGTGGACGAGTGGCGGCTGGGGCTCGCCGTCTGCCGCGACACCGGTCTCCCCGAGCACGCCGCGAAGACGGCCGCGCTGGGGATCGACGGCTATGTGGCCGGCGTTGTCCACGCCGACCACGAGGCCGGGCTGCACGGCGAACGCGCCCGCCGGGTCGCCGCCGACCACGGTGTGTGGGCCGCCACGGCGGCCTTCGCGGGTCCGACCGGTGGCGGCTTCGACCGCACGTCCGGCCGTTCGGGCATCTGGTCGGCGGACGGGGAGCTGCTCGCCGAGACGGGCGCCGCGCCCGATGAGATCGCGCGGGCGGTCTTCGTCAAGTGAGCCCGGAAGCGCGGTTCACGGCAGGAGGCTCAAAGCTGGCGGAGCGGCCACGGGAATCGTCGCGTCAGAGCCGGAACGCCCTGGCCACCCGCTCGGTGAGAGCGTCTTCCGTCAGCGTGGTCTCGACGTCGATGGTGTGCAGTCGAAGGTGCTCGGCCTCCTCCCCGAGGCGCGTGGTGAACATGCGATCCCGTTCGGCGAGGTTGCGGCCGGCCCTCGCCGGATCGCTGGTCCTCCACACGAACCCCTCCCCCGGCACCGAGCGGCTCCGGATGGCGGCCTGGCGGAAGTCGGGTGTAGGAAGAAGCCAGACCGCGCGCCGAGGAGCGTCGAGCAGCGGCTTCACGAGGCGCGGGAGCAGCCGGAAGCCCTCGACGATGACGCCACGCTCCGGCGGCAGCCGGAGGAGGTCTTCGACGATCAGGCCGAAGCCCTCGCCCCGGAACCAGTGGAACGTCTCGAGCATGACCTCCGGAGACCGGTTCACCCATCGCTCGTCCATGTCCATGGCGATGAACTCATGCAGAAACGGGGCCTCCTCGGGGGTGGCCCGGTCGGCGTGGTCCCGCATCACATCGTCGGTCGCGTAGAGCCGCCACCCGTAGCGGTCGGCGAGCCGGCGGGCGACGGTCGACTTGCCCGCACCACTCCCGCCACCGATCCAGAAGACATGCCGCAGCCGCGCCGCGAGCTCCGCGTCGGCTGTCACTTCGTCATCCTGTCCGGGCCGCATAGACCTCCGATTGTCCAGCCTGTGTGACGCGAACGTCGACCTGGTCGTGAAGTCGTCGACACCGAGTGGCCCGTACCGGCTACGAAGATTGGTGAGGGGGCAGACATGGCGTTCAGCCAAGCCCCGGCACCGCGCCCGCGCAACGAGACATTCCGTTGTCGGACCGTACTACTACGGTGGCCACGTTCACACACCCGAACCACGGGGGAGGCAGGCGATGGGTGCGAGTGGCTGGGACTACCTGACCCCATATGAGGGCAGCGTCGAGGCGACATTGGTCGCGGTGCAGAGGCAGGTCCTGGCGAGCGGCGACTACATCTGGCCCTGGGAAACCCTCGCCGAGTACGGCGCCACGGCCGAGGAGCCCTTGCCGCGGCCGTCGTCGCTGGACGCGCTCAACGCGGCCAAGGAGACCGAGGAGTTCTGGGACGAGGGCACCCATACGATCCTCGACATCGATGAGGTCGTCCATACGGCCGAGGCACCCGACCCGTACAACCCCGACGACTCCGGGACGCTGCGACCGCTGCGGCACGAGCGCGTACGGCACCACTTCGGCACGGACCGGCCGACGCCCGCCCAGTTCGAGGAGCTGCTCGCCCGGAAACGGGGCGGGGTGCCGGACCCCGACGAGGTGCTGACCGGCGAGTGCCGGATGCGGTGGACCGGCTTGTACGTCGTCCTCTACACCGACGGCGAACCCAGCCACCTGGGAATCTTCGGCTACTCGGGGGACTGACCGGAAGGCAGCGCGGTGGGAGGCGTCGCGCCGCCGGAGCGAGACCGCGGGAGGGACACCCAGGAGCGTGGTCAGCTCCACGCCGAGACCGTTCGCCAGCGCGTGCAGCGTGGGGAGGCGTGCCGAGTGCTTCCGCCACCCTGCTTCCAGGCGCCTGAGCTGTCTGCGCGAAGGATGAGCGCAACTCGGTGGCGTTTGGCATGGAGATCAGGAAGGCTCACGTGCATGGTTTCGGTATTGCAGAACGTGGCGATTGACTGTGCGGATGCCTACGAGCTGGCTCGGTTCTGGAGCGGTGTGACCGGCCGTCCGCTACACCCGGAGGACAGACCGGGTGACCGGGAGACCCAGGTGCTGCTGGCGGAGGGACCAGTGCTGCACTTCAACCAGGTGCCCGAGGCCAAGACGATCAAGAACCGGATCCATCTGTGTCTGCGCCCTGAGACCTCGCGCGATCAGGAGGTGGACCGGCTGCTGGGCCTCGGTGCCACCTTTGTCACTGATCACCGGAATCCCGATGGTTCAGGCTGGGCAATCCTCGCTGATCCCGAAGGCAACGAATTCTGCGTTCTGCGCAGTGAGTCCGACCGAGCCGCCATGAATTCCTGACGCTCACGCGCCGTTCCGACCACGACCACCGCGAGCGCCGAGCTTCCGGCGGTCGCCGGGCGCCCTCGTTCAGTCGAGAAGCTTGGCCACCACCCGGTCGAGCGCCTGGATGTCCTCGAGCGGCAGGGCGAGCAGGGCGTCGGGCGGAGTGGTGAGGATCGCGATGGCGCGGGCGGCCATCGCCTGGCCGTCCTCGGTGAGATGGACCAGCTTGGACCGGCGGTCGGCCGGGTTGGTGATGCGTTCGGCGAGGCCGCGCCGTACGAGATCGTCGACGATGACGGAGGTGTAGGGCGGGTCGGCGCCCAGCCGCTCGGCCAGTTCGCGCAGGGTGATCGGACCGGCGGCAAGGCGGCGCAGCGCTCGGACGCGGCTGAAGCTCATGCCGAGGCTCTCCGCGACCGCCTTGCGGCGGTTGTAACGCTCCATCAGGAGCGTGTTCAGCCCCTGCCAGGCCCGGGCCGCCGTTCTGGTGGTCTCGTCGTCCCGCTCGTCCCGCTCGTGCGGCTCGTTGTCGTATGGGCGCTCCATCAGACGTTCACTGTCTCCTTGGTCTCCTCGGCGGCGAGCCGCTTCGCCGTGCGCTGAGCCGTTGCCCGAGCCCAGCGGCCGGAAGTGAGCGTACCCATGACCAGCACCGCGGCGCCGCAGCCGGCGATGATCCACCATGCCGTCCGTGCCGCGTCCGTGAAGGCCGCCGCATCGGCGTGCACTCCCCCGGCCATCAGAGCGCCGATGACGGCCACGCCGAGGGACTGCCCGGTCTGCCGGCTGGTGGAGGCCACCGCGGCCGCGACTCCGGCCTGCGCACGGGGCATCCCCGAGACGGCGGTGTTGGTGATGGGCGCGTTGACCAGCCCGAAGCCGGTGCCGAAGAGCAGATACGCGACGACCAGCACAGCCACCGGAAGGTGCTCGGAGTAGGTGAGCGCCTGGAGCACGGCGCTCGCGCACAACGCCGCCCCGGCGAGCAGCAGCGGAGTACGCGGCCCCCGCGAGGCCACCATGCGGCCGGACACGGGTGCGGTCAGCAGCGCCATGACCGCCATGGGCAGCATGAACAACCCGGCGTGCAGCGGGTCGAGCCGCCGCACATCCTGGAGGTACAGGGAGCTGATGAACAGGAAACCGCCCAGACCGGCGAACGCGGCCACCGCGATCACGGTGGCGCCCGAGAACGGCGCGGAACGGAAGAACCGCAGGTCGATCAGCGGGTCGGTGCGCCTCGGTTCGTACCACAGCAACCCCAGCAGCGCGCACAGCGCCGCGGCCGCGCACCCGGCGACCACCGGAGAGGTCCAGCCCAGGTTGGGCGACTCGATGATCGCGTACGTCAGCGCGACCAGCAGCCCGATGACGAGCACCTGCCCGACCGGGTCCACCCGGCGAGCCCGCGGCGCCCGCGACTCCGGCACATACCTGCGGGTCAGGAAGAGCGCGGCAAGTCCGATGGGCACATTGAGCCAGAAGATCGACCGCCACCCGGCCGACTCCACCAGCGCACCCCCGATGATCGGCCCGGCGGCCATGCTGATGCCCACGACGCCACTCCACACACCGATGGCGCGGGCGCGTTCCCGGGGGTCCGTGAAGGTGTTGCTGATGATCGACATGGCGACGGGGTTCAGCATCGAACCCCCGACCGCCTGAAGCATCCGCGCGACGACCAGCCAGCCGAGCCCAGGAGCCAGACTGCACAGCAGCGATGCCGCGGTGAAGATCACCAGCCCGGCCTGAAACGTGCGGCGCCGCCCCACCCGGTCGGCGGTCGAACCGGAGAGCATCAACAGGCTCGCCAGCACCAGCGTGTACGCGTCGACCGTCCATTGCAGCCCGGACACCGATGTGTGCAGGTCGCGCTGGATGGAGGGCAGGGCGACGTTCAGGATTGTGTTGTCGAGACTGACGATCAGCAGGCTCATGCAGCAGATGGCCAGCACGAGCCATCGTTGCCGAGGAGCGAGATCCGGCATGAAGAAGCCTCCGTTTAATTGTGTTGTCATAATCATTATACAGACACAACTAAACGCGCCGTCGTCGGTACGGAGCACGAGCACCCACCCGCCACGTCAGCACGAGCACCCACCGCGTCAGGAAGACGCGCGTACCACCAGGCGTGGCACGATCACCGTCTCTCCCGTCGCGGCGCCGGTCATCTGCGCGGCGACCTGCCGCACCGCGGCCCGGCCGAGGAGTTCCTTGTCGACGGTCAGGGTGGTCAGCGGCGGGTCCACGAGCCGGCTCAGCGTCAGCCCGTCGCATCCGACGAACGCGCAGTCCTCCGGCACCCGCACCCCGTGGTCGCGGGCGCGGCGCATGGCGCCGATGGCGATCAGGTCGTTGTAGGCGAGCACCGCCGTCGCCCCGAAGTCGTCGGCCAGCACGTCGTCCATGGCCGCCGCCCCGCCTTCGAGGGAGTTGGCCGCCGGGAACACCCAGCCCTCGTCGGCGGGCAGCCCGTGTTCGGCGGCGGCGGCGAGGAAGAGCGAGTGGCGGGTGCCGTGGCCGCCGGCGTCCGGGCGGCCGCGGTCGTCGAGCATCGCGATCCGCCGGTGGCCGCGCTCGACGAGATGGCCGACCGCATGCCGCATACCGGTGGCGAAGTCGATCCGCCCGCCGCTCACGCCCGGCGGCCGGTGCTCGTTGTCGAGCAGGACGAAGGGCATGCCGGAGCGGTGGATGAGCTCGATGGCGCCGGGGTCGAGCAGGAAGGCGACACACGCGTCCACGTGGTCCACCACGGTCCGCGCCACCGCGGTCTCGCGCTCCAGGGCGGACCCGGTGCTGTAGACGGCGACCTGCCAGCCGCACTCGTCGGCCGCCGCCAGCACACCGGAAACCACCTCGGGGAAGAAGGGGTTGAGCACATCCGCGATGACCAGGCCCAACGTGGTGAGGCGCGGGCCGACCATGCCACGGGCGAACCGGCTGGGCCGGTACCCCATCGACTGGGCCACCCGCAGCACCCGCTGCCGCGTGGCGGGGTCGATCTCCGGTTTGTCGTTGACCGCGCGGGAGACCGTCTGCCGGGACACCCCGGCCGAGCGCGCCACATCCTCGATGGTGATGCGGCGCGGCCTGGCGCTCATGGGCACGGGCCCCCTCTCCCGCCCCTCGGACGTGGGTCACGACGTGGCGCTCGGGACCGCTCACGGAGGTGATCCCCGAGGCGCGCCTCCCCGATCATCACCGCGGCGACGACGGGCGTCAACGGAACCCCACAGCCGAACACCCCAACCTCGCACACATATTGACACGGCGGCCGGGTGGGCCGGACAGTGCTCCGTGAACGCTCACGGGAACGTTCACGGAGGACAGGACATGCCCACGCCGAGGATCCCGCTCCGCCCCAGCCCCAGCCCCAGCCCCAGCCACATCCTTGCGACGCGTGCCGCACGCGCCGCCCGCGCCACCCGCTCCCGGTGGCGCGCGCTGTGCGCGGCGGTCGTACTCGCCCTGGCCATCGGCCTCCTGGCCACCCCCGCCCAGGCCGAGGTCCAGCACCCCCGGCAGGAGTGGCTGCGCCAGTCCACCGCCGGGCTCTTCCTGCACTGGGGCATGTTCACCCACCCCCAGCACCGCGACTGCGCCACCTGGGAGCGCGATGTCACCGAGGGCGGCTGGAACGCCGACTACTGGGTGGACGAGGCGCGCAAGCTCGGCGCCTCGTACATCGTGCTCGCGACCTTCCACAGCAGGCTGGGCTACGCCCGCCCCTGGCCCTCGAAGATCCCCGGCAGCTGTGCCACCGAGCGCGATCTGCTCGGCGAGCTCGTGGCCGCGGCCAAGGCCAAGGGCGTGCACATCATCCTCTACATGACCGACGACCCGCAGTGGCACAACGAGTCGGGCACCGAGACGCTGGATTCGGCCGCCTACTCGAAGTACAAGGGCCAACAGGTGGACCTCACCACGCGCCGTGGCTTCGGCATGTACAGCTACGACCTGTTCCTCGAGGTCATGGACAAGTACCCGGAGCTGTCGGGGTTCTGGATCGACAACGACAACGAGTACTGGGAGGAGAACGGTCTCTACGAGAAGATCCGCGAGCGCCGTCCGGACTGGCTGCTGAGCAACAACAACGAAGACACGCCGATCATGGACACGGTCAGCAATGAGCAGAAGACCGGTATGACCCCGGCGTACGACTACCCCGCCGCGGTGACCGTCCCCATGCCCCGGCTGACCGAGGCCGACTACAAGCTGCCGACCACCGGCGACTGGTGGTACGACGGCGGCGACCACGAGGTCGACGCCCGGCTCAGCACCGGCCGTTACATCACCAACGCGGGCTCCTCCATCAAGTCGCTCATGGCCGAGACACCGATGGTGAACGGCAAACTCCCGCCACAGCAGGAGGAGTTCAACGACTTCATGGGCAAGTGGGTCGAGCCCATCCGGGAGTCGGTGTACGGCGTCGAGGGCGGCGGCTACATGTACGGCGGTATGCGGCCCGGCTTCTGGAACGACGGCGCCCACGGCGTGGTCACCGTGGGCCGGGGCGAGAACGGCGACCGCACCCAATACGTACACGTGGTCACCCGGCCCCGGACCGACATGGTGCGGCTGGGCGACAACGGCTACACCGTGCGCCGGGTCACCGATCTGCGCACTGGCGAGCCGATGCGCTTCAGCCAGTCCGGTGGCCATCTGTCGATCCTGGGCATCCAGGACTGGGATCCGTACGACACCGTCTTCAAGGTCGAGACCGACGGCCGGCGGCCCCTGTATCCACAGTCGGATGTCGGCGCCACCGCCACGTCCGCGCGCACCGGCCACCCGGCGGCCGACCTCGCCGACGGCGACTACGAGACCTACTGGGACAGCGACGGCGAGCTGCCTGTCTCGGTCACCCTCGACCTCGGCGCGCGCAAGCACGCCACGGCGCTGGCGGTGAACCAGCGCGAGTGGTCCCCGACGCACGCCCGGTCGTCCTTCGGCCGCCCCGAGGACTCCGCGCGCATCAAGGACTACCGCGTCTACGCCAGTGGCGACGGCAAGCGCTGGACCCAGGTGCGCTCGGGCACCCTGCCCAGTGCGCGCGGGGTGCGCACCATCGACATCGGCGACCGGACCGCCCGCTATCTGAAGCTGGAGGTGCGCAGTCTGTGGGGTGGTCCGCAGGCGCCGGAGTTCTACGACCAGCTGCGCATCGACGAGATCCAGGTGGCGTACGGCCGCTCGAAGACCACCCGCACCGCGCTGCCGCTGGAGGCGGAGGCACGGCAGAACCGGCCGTCGGGCGCGGCCCACTCCGTGGCGTGCGGCGCCTGCTCGGGCGGCCGGCGCGTCGACGGCCTCGGCGGCGGACCGCGCAACTCCGTGACGTACCGCGACGTCCGCGCGCCCGAACAGGGCGACTACCGACTCCAGTTGGACCACACCACCCCGGCCGACGCCTCCCTGTCGGTGAGTGTCAACGGCGCGGCACCGGTCGAGGTGCCCGTGACGGCGGACAGCCCCGACGCGCCGGAGAGCACGGCGGTGTCCGTGCCGCTCGAGGCCGGTGCCAATACGGTGAAGGTGTTCAGCACCGCCCGCCGCGGCCCTGGTCTTGACCGGATCGCGGTGGCCCCGCTGCCCCCGGCCTCGTACACCCCCAAGACCACGCTCACCGTACGGCCCCACGGTCTGCAATGGGTCGGCCCCGGGCAACGGTCCCTCACCGTCACGGCCACGCTCCGGCTGGACGAGGACGAGCGGCTCGACAACGTCAGCCTCGCCCCCCGGCTGCCGGCCGGCTGGACCGCGGACGGCGGGCCGGTGACGGCCCGGTCGCTGCGGCTCGGCCAGACGGTGCGGGGCACCTGGACCGTCACCTCCCCGCCCGGCCAGGACGCCGGGTCGGCCGACATCCCCGTCACGGCTGACTACGCGCTGCTCGGCCGGCAGAAGTCGGTCTCGGACCAGGTCCGGGTGCGGCCACTGCCCGCCGGCCGGATGTGGGCCCGGGAGGCGGAGGACTCGGCCAACCAGTTCGGCAGCACGGGCATTACCAACTGCGGGCCCTGCTCCGGGGGTGAGAAGGTGCGCAACATCGGCGGCAGCGCGCAGGCGGCCATGGTGTTCCCCGATGTGGTCGTCCCCGACGGCGGCGAGCACACACTGCACCTCGACTACACGGTCAACGGCACCCGCTCGTTCCAGGTGAGCGTCAACGGCGGCCCGGCGGCCAAGGTCACGGTGACCGACACCGGGAACACCACGCCACGCACGACCACCCTCCCCGTCACGCTGAAGCCCGGCGCCAACACCATCAGGATCGCCAACGACACCGAGTCCGCGCCCGACCTGGACCGGATCTCCGTCAGCTAGAGCGTTGCCAAGGAGGCAGGCCATGCATCCGAGACCTTCCCGCCGCGCGGCGCTGCGCACCGGCGGTCTGCTGGCGGCGGGCGCGCTGCTCCCGGAGCAGGCGTACGCGGCCACCCCGAACACGGGCACGGCCACTCCGCACACCGGCGCGGCCGCCGCCTACACCGGGGCGTGGCGCGCGGTGCCGGGGATCCTGGCCCGGATCAGGCCGCCCGCCTTCCCCCGGCGTACGTTCAGGGTCACCGACTACGGCGCGGTCGGCGACGGGCGGACGATGAACACCGCGGCGTTCCGGGCCGCCATCGCCGCCTGCCACCGCGCGGGCGGCGGCCATGTCGTCGTCCCCGGGGGCCGCTTCCTCACCGGCGCGATCCATCTGCGCAGCCGAGTGGACCTGCATGTCACCGAGGGTGCCACCATCGCCTTCAGCCCCGATCCGCGCGACTTCCTGCCGGTGGTGCTCACCCGCTGGGAGGGCACCGAGGCCTACAACTACTCGCCCTTCATCTACGCGTACGGCGAGCGGGACGTGGCGGTCACCGGCCGCGGCACCCTCGACGGGCAGGCGCGGCTCGGGCCGTGGGAGAGCTGGTACCGCGACAGCGGACCGCAGGGGGCCGACCAGAAGCTGCTGCGCGAGATGGGCTCCACGGGGGTGCCGGTGGCGCGGCGCGTCTTCGGCGACGGCCACCATCTGCGGCCGAAGATGGTGCAGTTCTACCGCTGCCGCAATGTCCTGGTCAGCGGCCTGACCATCGTCGATCCGCCGATGTGGACCGTACATCCGGTGCTGTCGAGCAATGTCACCGTGCGGGATATCACCGTGGACAGCACGCTCTACAACACCGACGGCTGCGACCCCGAGTGCTGCTCCGATGTGCTCATCACCGGCTGCCGGTTCAACACCAACGACGACTGCGTGGCCGTCAAGTCCGGCCGGGACGAGGACGGCCACCGGGTCAACGTGCCGAGCAGGAACATCGTCGTGCGCGACTGCCGGTTCTCCGGCCGCTGGGGCGGGATGACGGTCGGCAGCGAGATGTCCGGCGGGGTGCGGGACATCTTCGCCGAGGACTGCGAGATCAACCCACCGGACTTCCCCGGCCGTTATCCCGTCAAGTACGCGCTGTACGTCAAGGCGAACAAGAAGCGCGGCGGCTCCATCGACGGTGTGCACGTCCGGAACTTCACCGGGCGGGGCGTGGAACGGGACATCGCCTTCGTGACCATGGACTACAACGGTGGCGAGGGCGGGACGCTGCCGGTGTCCGTGCGGAACATCCACCTGGACCGGATGGAGATCGACGGCGCCCGGACCGTGCTGCGGCTGGTGGGCCTGGAGACTGACCATCTGCGCGGTGTGCACCTCTCCCGCTCCACCTTCACCGGCATCCGCGACCCCGACAGCATCACCCACACGGACGACCTGACCTTCCGGCGGGTGTTCGTCAATGGCAAGGAGGTGCCCCAACCCTGAGGCGGCGCGGGCGTGCCGTACAACCCTGGGACCACACACGGCCGGCACATCCCTCCCAAGAGGGAGGGGAGTTGGGGACGCACGGCCGATGTTCCCCGGCGCACACCACCTGAATGATCGTTCCTGTCCCGATACGCGACCGGAAGGAACGATTTCGTGCGTAGACGAGGTCTCGCGCCGCTGTTGGCCATCGGTGTCACGGCAACGTTGGCTCCCGCGCTCGCCACCTCCACGGCGAGCGCGGCCCAGGTCGGCACCGCCCAGACCGATACCGCCCAGGCCGCCGCCCCGGCGTCCGCCACCGCGAGCGCCCTGGACCCGTACGTCAAGCAGAAGCCGAAGTGGCAGCGGTGCGAGGCCGACAAACCGGCGGAGTACCAGTGCGCGACGATCAAGGTGCCGCTGGACTACCGGGCTCCCGGCGGCAAGCGGATCGACATGGCCATATCCCGGATCAAGACCACCACACCGGACAAGCGGCACGGCGTTCTGCTCGCCAACCCCGGTGGCCCCGGCGGTCCGGGGCTCGACATGCCGTTACAGATGAAGGACATGCTGCCCGAGTCCGCACGGCAGAGTTACGACCTCATCGGCTTCGACCCGCGCGGGGTGGGCCGGTCCACGCCCGTCACCTGCGGCCTGACGACGGAGGAGGAGAACTGGCTGCGGCCGTACAAGGAGGCGACATTCGACAAGGACGTCGCCTGGGCGCGGGATGTCGCGCGCAAGTGCCGTGCGAAGTCGGGCGCCACGCTCAAGCACATCACCACGCGCAACACGGCGCGGGACATGGATCTGCTCCGGGCGGTCCTCGGTGAGAAGAAGCTCTCGTACTTCGGCTACTCGTACGGGACGTACCTCGGCGCCGTCTACACCCAGCTGTTCCCCAGCCGGGCCGACCGGGTGGTGGTGGACAGCGCGGTCGATCCGGCGCGCGCCTGGCGGAAGATGATCCAGTGGTGGGCGGAGGGTGCAGAGCCCGCGTTCGACCGGTGGACCGCATGGGCCGCCGCGCGTTCCGAGAAGTACGGCCTCGGCGACACGCCGAAGAAGGTCGACCGGACGTTCTGGGACCTGGTCCAGCGGGCGAACGAGAAGCCCATCGAGATGGACGGGGAGAAGTACACCGGCGACGACGTCCGGAGCATGATGCGCCGCGCGGTCTTCAGCGTGCGGGAGGGCACCGACCTGGTCGTGGAGCTGAAGAAGGCCGCGGCCGGCCGGCCCGCCTCCGCGGAGAAGCTCCCGGATCCGGCCGGAACGCCGGGCCTGGCCGCCCGTTCCGCCGATGTACCGAGTGACAACATGACCGCGAGCTTCTGGGCCGTGGTGTGCAACGACAACTCGGCCGCCTGGTCCCGCGACCCCGAGAGCTACCGGCGGGACGCCATCGAGGACAAGGGCCGCTATCCGCTCTACGGCGACTTCGCGTCCAGCATCAAGCCCTGTGCGTTCTGGGACAGGTCGGTCGAGCGGGCCACCGTCGTGAACAACAAGGTCGGCTCGCTGGTCGTGCAGAACGAGTGGGACTCCCAGACCCCGCTGCCGAGCGGTCAGGCCCTGCACGCCGATCTGAAGGGGTCGAGGATGCTGACGGTCCTCGGCGGCGAGGGCCACGGCGTCTACCCGAGCGGCAACGCGTGCACGGACGGCACGGTGGCGGACTACCTCACCACCGGCAAGCTGCCGGCGAAGGACGTGACCTGCGAGGCGGCGGGCGACGCGAACGGCGGCTCCCAGGGGGACCGGAAGCGGGACGCCCGTCCCGGGGCCCCGCTTCCGCAGCGCTCCCCGGACCGCTTCTGACGGCCGGCGTCTGACCCACAGGCGACGGGGCGGAACCTCCAGCGGGTTCCGCCCCGTCCGCGGCGGCGGAGCGCGGCCGACCGGGTAGGAACACCGCGCCCGCCGACAGGTCACTTCGCCTGGTCGAGCCGGACCGCGTCGGGACCGGCCGGGAAGCGCAGTTGGCCGGTGGTGTCGTGCACGGCTCGCCACACCGTCTCCGCCACGTCGCTCTCCTTGGTGAACACGTCCTGGCCCGCGAAGTCGCCCATGGCCTTCTTCGCGAACGCCGCGTAGGGCGCCGGGACCTGCTCCTCCAGCGGGACATCGTTCGTCAGCCTGGCCCCGAAGTTCGTCGTCAGACAGGCGCCCGGTTCGACCGTCTTCGCCCGCACGCCGAAGGGCGCGAGTTCGAGCGCGAGGGATGAGGTGAACCCCTCGACGGCCGTCTTGCTCGCCTTGTAGACGGCCGTGAGCGGCATGTGCCCCAGCACCACGCTGGAGGTCACATTGACCACCACGCCGGAGCCGCGCTCGCGGAACTGGGGCAGCACGGCCCGGGTCGTCGCCATCGCACCGAAGGTGTTGGTCTCGAACACCTCCCGCACATGGGCCATCGAGATGCCCTCGAACACGCCCATCGACGGGATGCCCGCGTTGTTGACCAGGGCGTCGACGGGCCCCGCCGCCTCGAACGCGGCGGCGATGCTCTCGGGCCTGGTCACGTCGAGCTCGACGACGCGGAGCCGGTCCGACTCGGGGAAGACGCCCGGCCGTGGCGTCCGCATGGTGGCGATGACGTTCCACCCCCGCTCGTGGAAGTGGCGGGCAATCTCCCGGCCGTACCCGGACGACGTACCAGTGATCAGAACGGTGTTCATGGTGTGGCCCCTGCGATGTGGTGGGATCCGCGGAGGATCAGGCGACTCCTGCTCCGCGGGACGGCTTGCACTCCCATTGCACCGCTCCGACCTGCGGAAACGATAGAACTATCCTCGCCCGCGCTTGCACGATCCTCCCGGTGGCCCGCCCCCGCTCAGGGCAGGACGCCCGCGGGAGTGCCCACGGTGTCCCGCAGCCGGGCCGCGTCCCGGCTCGGGGGTGCGCCGAACTGGCGGCGGTACTCCCGGCTGAACTGCGACGGGTTGTCATAGCCGACCCGCTGACCGACCCCGGTGACGTCGTTCGGGTGGGTGGCGAGCAGCAGCCGGGCCTCCTGGAGCCGGATCTGCTTCTGGAACTGGATGGGGCTCATCGCGGTCACCGCCTGGAAGTTGCGGTAGAAGGCGGAGACACTCATCCCGGACCGGCGCGCCACGTCCTCTACCCGGAACGGCTCCGCATAGTGCTCACGGATCCAGCGCACGGCCCGGGAGATATGGCTGAGGCCGCTGTCGGCCAAGCCGAGCTGCCGGACCGTCGCCCCCTGCTCGCCGGTGATCACGCGCCACAGGATCTCGCGTTTGACCAGCGGCGCCAGTACCGCCCGGTCGCGGGGCTCGTCGAGCAGGCGCAGCAGCCGGACCACCGCGTCCAGCAGCGCCGCCGGGGCCTCGCTGACGGCGATCCCCGAGGGAACGCCTCCGCCCGCCGGGGGCGTGTCTCCGGGACCGGCTCGCAACAGCAACTCGGCGACGGCGGACGGCTCCAGCGTGAGACCGAAGCCGAGGGCCGGCTGCTCGGGGTCGGCCTGGGTGAACTGCCCCGTGACGGGCAGGTCGACGGATGCCACCAGATACTGCCCGGGTCCGTAGGCGTAGACCCGGTCGCCCAGCGCGAGGCGTTTGCTGCCCTGGGCGATGACCGCGAGCACCATGCCGGACATGGCGGGCGCCGGCGGATCCGGCCGCTCGACCTTCGAGACGAGGACGCCGTCGATGGCGGTGGTCCAGTCGGGCCGGGCGTGCCGGGCCAGCAGGGTGCGGAGCTCGTCGAGGTACATGCGTCCATTGCAGCACCGCGACCTCCGTCAGCCGTGCACGTTAAGAACAGAACTCCCTGCTCAATGGTGTCGGCAGAACAGGTGTCCTTACCATCGCAACGCCTGGCGCGAGGGAGCGCCACCGAGGTCAGGAGCGTTGCTGTGCACAGCACGAGTCGGAACGTACCTTCCTCCCTTCCGCGAAACCTGACGCGTATGCGGCGCACCGTGGCGTCGGCCGTCGGCATCGCGGGCGTCGTCGCGGGGACGCTGGTCAGTGCCGGTCCGGCGCAGGCGGCCCAGCCGCGCCCCGCGCCGGTCGCGTGCCCGGCGAGCGTGGGCGACAAGGCCACGTGTTACACCGGCAAGGACGGCAACGGGGCGTACTACGCGATCGCCATTCCGAAGAAGTGGAACGGATCGCTGATCGTCCACTCCCACGGCGGTCCCGACCTGGGCGACGGGTCCGATCCCGAGCGGAGCGTCGGCGACCTGGACCGCTGGTCGGTGATGGTGTCCGAGGGCTACGCCTGGGCCGGTTCGTCGTATCGGCGCGGTGGCTACGGAACGCGCATGGCGGCCGCCGACACGGAGAATCTGCGCCGCCTGTTCGTGGCGGACTTCGGCAAGCCCGAACGGACCTATGTACACGGCCAGTCCTGGGGCGGAAACGTCGCCGCCAAGGTCGTGGAGACGTACGGCGGGAAGCACGGCCCCTACGACGGCGCCCTCCTCACCAGCGGTGTCCTGGGCGGCGGCTCCCGGGGCTACGACTACCGCGTCGATCTGCGCGTGGTCTACCAGTACTACTGCCGCAACCTGCCCCGCCCCGACGAGCCGCAGTACCCGCTGTGGCAGGGGCTGCGCCCCGGGTCGACCCTGACGACGGCCGGGCTGCGCGCCCGCCTCCAGGAGTGCACCGGCTACGCCTCCGCCCCCGGGAAACGCACCGCGTCGCAGCAGCGCAACCTCGACGACATCCTCGCCGTCACCCGCCTTCCGGAGCGGACCCTGGAGTCCCACCTGCGCTTCTCGGTGTTCACCTTCCGCGACATCGTGCACAGCCGGCTCGGCGACCGCAATCCGTTCGGCAACCAGGGCGTGTGGTACTCCGGTTCACACGACGACACGGCGCTGAACGCGGGCGTGGAGCGCTTCGCCGCCGCCCCCGACGCCCGGCGTGACCTCTCCTACGACAGCGATCTCACCGGGCGCGTCTCCATCCCGGTGCTGACGATGCACGCCATCGACGACCCCACGGCGTTCGTCGAGCACGAGTCGGCGTACCGGGCGACCGTCGATGGCGCGCACCGCGGGAAGAACGTCGTACAGACCTTCACCAGGGAGAGCGAACACAGCGAGCTGAGCAACGCCGAGTACGCCGATTCCATCGCCGCGCTCGACTCCTGGGCGCGCACCGGAAACAAGCCCACACCGCGGTCCATCGCGTCCGCGTGCGCCACGTTCGACCGCGTCTACGACACCGGGTGCTTCTACGACCCCGCCTTCCACCCCAAGCCCTACGCCTCCCGTGTCCGGCCCCGGCCGGGCGGACTGACCTGGCCGGCCATGACGTCCGCCCAGGAGCGGGCCTGGAGCCGGATCGACGGCGTGGGCATCGCTCCCTGAAACACCCGCCGCCGGACCGCGCAGGGCCCGTTCACCCCGATGCCGGGCCCGCCTCGACGGTGTGGTCGAAGACGAACATATGGCCCGGGTAGTGGGTGATGGCGTACGGGGCCCGGGTGGCAGGGAGGGCCAGTTGGGGTGTCACCCCGCAGGCCCAGAACACCGGGACGTCACCGTCCTCGACCACCGGGGAGGGGCCGAAGTCCGGCCGGGCCAGGTCGGCGATGCCGAGCGCGGCCGGGTCGCCGATGTGCACCGGCGCCCCGTGCCCGGCCGGATAGCGGGCGGTGATCTCCACGGCGCGCGCCACCAGCCGGGCCGGTATCGCGCGCATGCTGACCACCAGCGGTCCGGACAGCCGTCCGGCGGGGCGGGTGGCCACGTCGGTGACGTAGACGGGCGGCGCCGCGGACTCCGGGGCGTACCGGACCGGGACGCCCGCCGCGCGCAGCGGGCCCTCGAAGGTGTGGCTGCAACCGAGGAGGAAGCCGACCGCGTCCGGGCGCCAGTGGGCGGTGATGTCGGGTGGTTCGGCGGCCAGTTCGCCGTCGTGCCAGACGCGGTAGCGCGGCAGGTCCGTCCGCAGGTCGGCGACGGTCGTGCCGAGCCGCACCACCGGGTCGCCCGGCTCGGTGACGGCGAGAACGGGGCAGGGCGCGGGGTTGCGGGTGCAGTACAGCAGGAAGTCGAAGGCCAGGTCGCGCGGCACGATCACGAGGTTGGCCTGCTGGTACCCGTCCAGCAGACCGGCCGTGGGCCCGGTCCACCGGCCGTCCGCCACCAGGCGCCGCAGCGCCGCCGGGGTGGCGGGGACGTCCCCGGGAAGGCCGTCTCCCGAAGGGGCCGTCACGCCAGTTCCCCGTGGCTGGACTCGGTGACGGTGCGCAGCGTCAACAGAGCGATCACCACGGCCGCCATCAGCAGGAAGCCCGGGGCGAGCAGACTGCCGGTGGCCGAGATCAGCCAGGTGGACAGATAGGGGCTGAGCCCGCCGCCGACGATGGTGCCGATGTTGAAGCTGAACGAGAGCCCGGTGTACCGCACCCGGGTCGGGAACAGCTCGGCGTAGGTGGGGTACGTGACGGACTGGACGACCGGCATCGGCAGGGCCAGCACCACCATGGCCGCGACGGCGAGCGGGAAGCTGCCGAGACCCATGACCAGCATGGCGGGGACGACCAGGACCGCGTACCCGGCGAAGCCGACCGTGATGAGCCGCTTGCGGCCCCACCGGTCCGACAGCGCCCCGCACATCGGCATCAGGACGGCCACGAACAGGCTGATCCCACCCATGATCCAGAAGGTGGAGTCCTTGGGGTAGCCGAGGTCGGTGGTCAGGTAGATGTTCATGAAGATCAGGCCGACCCAGTAGCCGCAGTTGGAGCCGATGGCCAGCAGGGTGACCTTCAGCACCGGGCCGCGGTGGCGGGTGAACACCTCGGTCAGCGGCGCCTTGGCCGTCGCCCGCTCCGACTTCGCCGCGAGGAAGCTCTCGGAGTCCGCGAGCCGGTTGCGGGCGATCAGGGCGACGGCGATCAGGGGCAGCGAGAGCAGGAACGGTATCCGCCACCCCCAGGCTTCGAGCTGGCGCTCGCTCAGCACGGTCGTGGTGACGCCCGCGACCAGCGCCGCGGCCCCGCCGCCGAGTGCCACCCCGACCGGGGTGAAGGCCCCGAAGAAGCCGCGCCGCCCGGCCGGGGCCGACTCGGCGAGATACGTGGCCGAACCGGTCACCTCACCGCCCGCGAAGAACCCCTGCGCGAGCCGCACCAGCAGCAGGGCGACGGGCGCGGCCACGCCGACGGCCTCGGCCGTGGGCAGCAGCCCGACGGCCGCGGTGGCGCCGCCCATCCCGGTCACGGTGAGGATCAGTACGGGCTTGCGGCCCACCCGGTCCCCGAGCCGGCCGAGCACGATGCCGCCCAGCGGCCGCATCAGGAACGCGCTGCCGAACACCGCGAGCGTGGCCAGCAGGGCGGCGGTGGGGTCGTCCCCGGGAAAGAAGTGCGGGCCGATGACCACGGCCAGATAGCTGTAGACGCCGAACTCGTAGTACTCGATGGCCGTGCCGGCGGCCGCCGCCACCGCCGCCCGGCGTGGGCCGCCGCGCGCCGCGGTGGCGGCGGCGGCCGCGTCCCCGGTGTCTCCGGGTGCCGTTGAGGCCGTTGGTACGCTCGTCATGGGTTCCTCCGGGTCTGACCTGTCCTTTGGCCGGGATGTGCTGTCAGTGCCGCCGGTACGGCGCCGGGGGCCCGTACGGCGGTCATCCGCGGGACCAGTCCTCCCGCTGATGACCGTCGTCCTGCCGGGCCGGGCGCCGCCACGCGGATGGCGGGTCAGACGGCGAAGAGCTGTCCGAGGTCGGCGAACGCCTTGAACTCCAGCGCGTTGCCCGCCGGGTCGAGGAAGAACATCGTCCACTGCTCACCGGGCTCGCCCTGGAAGCGGACGTACGGCTCGATCACGAACTTGGTGCCCGCCGCGGTGAGCCGCTCGGCCAGCTTCTGGAACTCCGGCACCGGCAGCACCAGGCCGAAGTGCGGCACCGGCACCTGATGACCGTCGACCGGGTTGGTCCCGGCGACGCCGTCGCGCGGCGTTCCGGACGGGCCGTCGCCGACCTGGTGGGTGACGACCTGGTGGCCACCGAAGTTCCAGTCGATCCACTTGGTGTCCGAGCGGCCCTCGGCGAAGCCGAGCACCTTGCCGTAGAACTCCCGGGCGGCGTCGATGTCGTCCACCGGGATGGCCAGGTGGAAGGGGACGAGGGAGTCGGGCTGAGCGGTCATGTACCTATCTCCTTGAGGTGTTTCCGCGGGTCGCGGGTTGCGGGTTCAGTGGACGGGGGCGAGCCGGAGCTCGTCCCCGGGGAGGGTCTGGCCTACGAGATCGATGTCGGCGTCGGTGACCACCCCGATGACGGGGTAGCCGCCGGTGACCGGATGGTCGGCGAGGAAGACGATCGGCTCGCCCGACGGCGGCACCTGGATGGCGCCGCGCACCGTCCCCTCGCTGGGCAGGTCGACCGAGCCGATGGCCAACGGCGGCCCGGTCAGCCGCGCGCCCACCCGGTCGCACTCGGCGGAGACCCGCCAGGGCGTGGTGGTGAGCCGGTGCCGGTCAGCGGCGTCGAACAGCTCGTGCCGCGGGCCCCAGCGGAACCGGACGGTGGCCGGGCCGCCGCACGGGACGACGCTGAACGCCAGCTCCAGCGGGACCGCCGGAACCGGGCGCACCGGGCCGAGGCCGTACTCCGCCCCGGCGCGCACCGGGTCGGGGCCGAGCCCGGTGAGGGAGTCGCGCGAGGTCGACCCCAGCACCCGCTCCGCCTCGATCCCGCCGGAGACGGCGAGGTAGGTGCGGCAGCCCGCCCAGGGGCGGCCGACGGCGAGCACCGATCCGGCGCGGAGCCGCAGCCGCGGCGCGCCCTCGACCGGCACCCCGTCGACCGTCAGCGGCGCCGGGGCCCCGGTGACCGCCACATGGCGGGTGGTGGAGAGGGTGATCGCGAGGCCGCCGAGGGTGACCTCCAGGGCCGGGGTGTCCTCCGGGTTCCCGGCCAGCCTGTTGGCGAGCCGGAAGCTGCGCCGGTCGGCAGGACCGGAGGCGGGCACGCCCAGATGCGCCAGCCCCGGACGGCCCAGGTCCTGCACGCTGGCCGCCGGCCCCGCCGCGACGACCGTCAGGACGGCGGGCTCGGGGCCGGTGCCGGGGTCCGGTGACCGGTGCCGGGGGCGGACCCGGCGGCCCGGGGCGGCGGAGGTGACCGTCATGGCGCCACCACCTCGAAGACGATCCGGTCGCCGACCGCGAGCCGGTTGGGCGGTTCGGCCGTCACGTCCCACAGCCGGGTGGTGGTGACGCCGATCTGGTGCCAGCCGCCGGGGGTTCCGCCGGGGTAGACCACCGTCTGGTTCCCGGCGATGGCCACCACCCCGGCGGCCACTCGCGGGCGCGGGCTGGACAGCCGGGGCAGCCGGAGGCTCTCCGGTACGCCGTCCAGATACGCGAAGCCGGGCGCGAAGCCGAAGAAGCCGACCCGGTACTCCCCCGCGCTGTGCCTGCGGGCCACCTCTTCCGGGGCCAGGCCGAGGCGTTCGGCGACCCCGGGCAGATCGGGTCCGTCGTAGCGGACCGGGATCACGATCCGCCTGCCGGGCGGTGGTCCGGTGGGGTGGGCGCCGGGCCCGTCGAGCACGCTGCGCAGTCCGGCGGCGAGCTCGCCCATCCCGGCCGCGGTCTCCGCCACCACCAGCACGGTCCTGGCGGCGGGCACGACCTCCCGCAGCGCCGACGCCCAGGGCTGGGCGCGGATCGAGGTGGCGACCTCGGCGGGGTGCCGGTCCGCGCACTCGATCAGCCAGCCCCGGTCGCCGGCCCTCCGCAGAATCGTTTCGCCTGATGTGACGTTCACAGCCGTGACGTTCACCGACGTGACGTTCACAGGCGCGACGTTCACGGACGTCGCGTCCGCCGGGGTCACGGCCGCACCCCGACCCGGTCCGCGGCGGCACCGGGCGGGCCCACCGCGACACCTCCCGACGCCAGCGCCTCCCGTACGGCGGCGGCCAGCCCCACCGCGCCCGGGGTGTCGCTGTGCACGCACAGCGCGGCCAGCTCGCCGCCGTCCGGGGCGATCCGTACGACGCCGCCGCTCACCGAGACCACCGTCCCCGACTCCGCCATCCGCAGGGCGCGTTCGGCCGCCTCGGCCGGGTCGGTGATCAGGGCGCCGGGCGCGGACCTGGGCACCAGCAGCCCCTCGTCGGTGTAGCCGCGGTCGATGAACCCCTCGGCCAGCGGACGCACTCCGGCCTCCAGCGCCCGCTCCCAGACCGCGGTGCGCGGCTGGCACAGCAGCGGCAGCGTGCGGTCGTAGAGGGCGACGGCCTCGACGATCGCGGCCGCGTGCCCGGTGTGCCGGGCCGCCGCGTTGTAGAGCGCGCCATGGGCCTTCACATAGCCGACGCGCCCGCCCGCGAGCCGGGCGAACACCTCCAACGCGCCCATCTGGTACAGGAGTTCGTTGACCAGGGTGGCCGGTGGCACCTCGATGAAGCGGCGGCCGAAACCGGCCAGGTCGCGGTAGGACACCTGGGCCCCGATGGCCACGCCCCGGGCGGTGCTCGCCTCGCAGGTGCGGCGCAGGATGTCGGGGTCCCCGGCATGGAATCCGCAGGCCACGTTGGCCGCGGTGACCTGGTCCAGCAGCTCGCCCTCCTCGGCCGGCCCCCAGACCCCGAACCCCTCGCCCACATCGGTGTTGAGCGCGAGGGCGGTCACCGGGCCGACTCCGCCCAGTACGCCTGGAGGGCGCCGCTGCTGTTCTCCCAGGCCGTGTGGAGCCCTTTCTGACCGCCGTCGATATGCGCCGTGATCTGCCGGGCCAGCTCCTCCGCGTCCCCGTCGGCCAGCGCCCGGACCATCGCGGCGTGCTCATGGTGGACCCGGCCGTACGCGCAGGTGCCATGGACGTAGAACCGGGAGTACGGCTCCAGCCGGTGGTACATCTGCGAGATGATCTCGTAGCGCATGGGCAGCCGGGACAGCCGGTACATGTCCAGGTGGAACGCGAGGTTCGTCCGCGACCAGATATCGGCGCCGGACCCCGCGGCCCGCTCCATCGCGGTCGCCATCTCCTCGAACCGGCTGATGTCGCGCCGGGAGACCCGCTCGGTGACATGCTCGGCGAAACTCGGCTCGATGAGCCGCCGCAGGTTGTAGATCTCGTCGATCTCCTCGAGGTCCAGCACCGTGACGAACGTGCCGCGGCCCGGCGTCGAGCGCAGCAGACCCTCGCTCGCGAGGGTGCGCATGGCCTCCCGCAGCGGGATGCGGCTCACCCCGAAGCGGTCGGCGAGTTCGTCCTGGACCAGTCGGTGGCCCGGCGGATAGACGCCCTCGACGATCAGCCGGCGCAGCTCGTCGGTGAGGGCGTCGGCGCCTTGGGCATCACCGCGGCGGCCTCTGTCTTCTCGGCTCATATACTGTGTATACAGTGCATGCACCGGATGTGTGAAGGGGCGGACCACGGAAAGTCCGCCCCTCAGGTTCGCTCTCAGGTTCGCTCTCCGGGCCGGAGCCCCTCAGCCGCCCGTCAGGGCGCGGTCCAGGAGCGGGAGCAGCCGGTCCCAGTGGCGCCGCAGCGCCGAGGGGCTGAAGGCGTCGGTGTCGGCCATGGTGAAGCCGTGGATGGTGCCGGGGTAGATCTCGGTGGTGTAGTCGACACCCGCGGCGTCCAGTGCCTGGTTGAGCTCGCCGATGGCCTCGGGCGACATATCGCCTTCGGCGAGGCCGATGTGGGCGTGGGCGGTGAGGTCGGGGACGAGGCGGTGCGGGCTGTCGGGCGCGTCGGTCACCAGGAAGCCGGGGTGGAATCCGGCGACGGCGGCCACCTGACCGGGGTGGGCCGTCGCGGTGCGCATCGCCAGGGCGGCGCCTATGCAGTAGCCGATCACACCGACCGGTCCGGCGCCGACCTCGGGCCGGGCCGTGAGAAACCTCAGGTAGGCATCGGCGTCGCGCAGGATCCGTTCGGTGGTGTGCGCCATGATCAGGGGCATCAGTTGGCCGATGACCGCGGGCCGGACCTCCTCCCCGATGTGCTCGGGAAGTTCGATCACCGGTGCCGGTCCGTGCCGGTAGAGGAAGTTGGGGACGAGCACGTAGTACCCGTGCCCGGCCAGTTCGCGGGCCATCTCCCGCAGCACGGGCCGGATGCCGAAGGCGTCCGGGTACAGCAGCACCCCGGGGTGCCGCTCGCCACCCTCGGGGAAGGCGGCGAAGGCGTCGGCCTGACCGTCCGGGGTGGGAATCCGCAGTGTGGTGGTGGGCAAGGTGTTCCTTCCATGGAGTCCGCTCAACAAGCGTCTGTGGCACTGACGTTGCCTGACGTTGTCGGCGCGAGCGAACGTACATCGTCAGCCGGACTCACGCGACCACGCGGCCGGACCGGCTGGTCGACGAGGGCCTGGCCCGGGCCGCCGCCCACACGTGGACCACCACGCCCGGGCCTCCCGACCCCGGCGGGGTCCGGCGGGCTAGCGCGCGCTGGACGCGGGCGCGTTGAGGTCCCGGTGGACCGCGCGGGCGACGCCCTCGATGGTGGCGATGCCGTCGTCCATCGTGGCGTTGTCCTGCGAGAGCACCGTGATCGTGTAGTCGTGGTCGCCGCCGGTGAAGGCGCCGAGGCTGTGCACCCGCCAGCCGTTCGTGGCCCGCTCCAGCCAGCCGTTCTTCACATGCACCGTTGCGTCGTCCGGCGCGCCGGCCGGGGTCCCCCAGCGCTGCGAGGGGATGACCTCGCTCGTCAGCTTCAGGATGTAGCCGCGGGAGTCCTCGCTGAGCACCGGGTTCGCGTGGGTGACCAGGTTGAGGAGCTTTTCCTCGTCGTTGGCGGTGATCTGGGTGAGCCCCCAGTGCCCCTCGCCGTCGAGGACGGTGTCGGTCATCCCCGCGGCCTGGAGGAACCCGTTGATCTTGTCCGCGCCGAGCTGCTTCCACAGCGCCGTGGTGGCATCGTTGTCGGACTTCGTGATCATGGCGGTGGCGCGGTCCTTCTCCTCCTGCGTCAGGGCGCGGCCGTCCTTCTGCGCGTCCCACAGCAGCGTGCCGAGCACGGTGACCTTGACCGTGCTCGCGGAGTCGAACGTCCGGTCCGCGTCAAGAGTGCAGGTGGTGTTCGTGGTGCGGTCGTGGAGGCTGACCGCCGTCGTGGCGGTGGAGCCGTCCAGTGCCGCGTCGATGTCCTCGGAGAGCTTGTCGGCGAGCCCCGGCCGGTCCGAGGTGCAGATCGCCGCCTGCGGGGTGGCCGCGTGAGCCGACCCCACGGAGGCGATCGTCGGCACGAGTGCCCCCGCGGCCAGCGCCGCTCGTGACGCCAGCGTGGTCCGGGGAAGCCGGGATATTCGTCGGTGTCGCCCCATGGTGTGCCTGTCCATTCGCTCGTGGTGCGGTTCATGACGCGGGGGCTTCGCTCCGTCGCGAAGACATCCCGCTAGTCCAGCACTGGAGGACGAACAACCGGTGCACGAGGTTCAAAAATGTGTCCGAATCTCACAAGATCGCTCCACAACCGGCACAGCGCCACGGCGCCCTCGGTGATCGGCGAGCCGCCGGTCCGTCGCTCGGGGCGGGCCGCATCGTCGAGAATCGGAATAGTCGAGAATCGGAATTGAGACAGGGGCCGGGCCGGAACGGGAGAAGGCTGTGAGCGCACAGCGGATCGACTACCAGGCGGTGTTCGCCGTCACGCCCAGTCCTTATCTGGTGCTGACCCCCGACCTGGTGATCGTCGAGGTCAACGAGGCCTATCTGCGGGCCACGGGCCGGACCAGGGACGAGCTGATCGGCCACTACCTCTTCGAGGTCCACCCCGACAATCCGGCGGACCCGGACGCCGACGGGGTGCGCAATCTGGATGCCTCTCTCCAGCGGGTCCTGCGCACGAAGAAGGCGGACACGATGGCGGTGCAGAAGTACGACGTCCCCGTCTCCGGGCGGCCGGGAGTGTTCCGGGCCAAGTGGTGGTCGCCCATGAACACCCCCGTCCTCGGACCCGACGGAGAGGTGCGGTGGATCATCCACCGGGTGGAGGACATGACCGAGTTCGTGCTGACCCGCCCGCCGCGCCCGAGGCCGGACGCGGGCGGGGAACGCGAGGCGATGGAGTCCGAGCTGTATACGCGGGCGCAGGAACTCCAGCACCTCAACGAGGAACTCCGCGAGGCCCACGACCGGGAGCGCCGCACCGCCCTCACCCTCCAGGAGGCCATGCTGCACTCCCCGGACCTGGCCGGACACCGCGAAATCGCCGTGCGCTACATGCCCGCCGCCCGGTCGCTCAATGTGTGCGGCGACTGGTACGACGTGGTGGACCTGTCCCCGGACACCTTCACCGTCGCGGTCGGCGATGTGGTCGGCCACGGCCTGGAGGCCGCCGCCGTCATGGGGATGCTCCGCAGCGCCCTGTCCGCCGCCGTCCGCGCCATCAGCGAGCCCGGCAGAGCGATGGACGTCCTGAGCCTCTACGCCCGCAGCTTCGAGGGCGCGCTGGCCACGACCGCGGCCAAGGCCGTCGTCGACACCCGCCGGCAGCGCATCACCTACACCAGCGCCGGCCACCCGCCACCGGTCCTGGCCCGGCCGGACGGCACCGCCGACCTGCTCGACCAGGCCACCAACCCCCCGCTGGGCCTTGTCACCGACCACCTCCCCCGCCCGCAGGCCACGGTGTCCTACACCCCGGGTGACACCCTCGTGCTCTACACCGACGGACTCATCGAACGCCGTGACGAGGACATCGACGTCGGACTGCGCCGGCTCACCGACACCCTCGGCCGCCACACCTCGCTCAGCCCCGACCAGCTGGCCGACACCCTGCTCACCAGCCTCGGCGTGGCCGAGGGCGGACGCGACGACATCGCCCTGATCGTCGTCCGGCTGTGAGTCTGCCGGCTGTGAGTCCGTGACACCGGCCGTTTCTAGACTCGGCCCATGGAGATCACCGACAGCACCGCCCTCGGCCGCGACCTCGCCCCCACCGGAGTGCTCCGCGCCGCCATCAACCTCGGCAATCCCGTCCTCGCCCAGGGCAGTCCGGACGCGCCCGGCGGTGTCACCGTCGATCTCGCCCGTGAGCTGGCCCGGCGCCTCGGCCTGCCCGTGGAGTTCGTCTGCTTCGACGCGGCACGCACGTCCTACGAGGCCATGGCCACCGGCCACGCCGATCTGTGCTTCCTCGCCATAGAACCGGCCCGCGAGGCGGAGATCGCGTTCACCCCCGCGTATGTGCATATCGAGGGGGTGTACGCGGTCCCGGCCGGGTCCCCACTGCGCACACCGGAGGACGTGGACCGCCCGGGCATCCGTATCGGGGTGAAGCGGGGCTCCGCCTACGACCTGTATCTCACCCGCACCGTGCGCCACGCCACCGTGGTCCGGGGCCCGGAGGGCGTGGACGTCTTCCACACCGAGAAGCTGGAGGCCGCGGCGGGAATCCGGCAGCCGCTCACCGCGCACCTCGCCGAACGCCCCGAACTGCGCCTGGTCGAGCCCGCGTTCATGACCATCCGGCAGGCCGTAGGAACGACGAGAACACGGCGTCCGGAGACGGTGCGCTTCCTGAGCGAGACCGTGGCCCACCTGACGGCCTCCGGGTTCGTGGCCGAGGCGCTCAGCCGGTCCGGACAGAATCCCGCACTGGCCGCGCCGACGGAGCAATGACCGAAGCGGAGCGCCGTTCCTCTGGCACCGTTCGGTGCACCGCCACCCTTGTGGCATGCGGCGGTTCGGACGGGGACGGCGACAAGGCCGGGCCCACGAAGAACACCGGCTCCAGCGGCGCCGCCGAACCCGGCGGTGAGCGGACACCCGACGCCATGGCGAGCAGCGCCGGCGGTCGGCCCGTGGCCGGAAGCGCGCCCTCCGAAACGATCAACAAGCAGAATGACGTGGCCCAAAAATGCCCCGCACTCCTGCTCCACCCGACCCGCGGGGCTGCCCACCACCCACTTTCCCCATCCACGGAAGAAGTTCCATGACCGACACCGCATCCACCCGCCCCACCGCCGCCATCGCCCGCCTCGTCATACCCGCGGCCCTGGCCGCGGCGGTCGCCGTCCTCGTCGGCTACCTGATCTTCGACGCCGCCGGAGCCGACTTCGACGTCACCATGTCCGGCACCGAGAGCACCGTCACCGCGGTCCAGGCGTGCCTCGCGGCCTTCCTGGTGAGCCTGGTCGGCGGCACCGTCGCGCTGCTCATCGCGCGCCGCACGGCCCAGCCGACGCGTACCTTCGCCGCGATCGTGACCGTCGCCGTGGTGCTGTTACTCGCCGGGCCGCTGGTGGGCGCCGACCAGGCCCTGACCGTCGTGGCGCTCGAAGTGCTGCACCTGCTCGCGGCGGCAGCCGTACTCCTCGTCGTCCTGCCGCGCATCGACACGACCACGACCACCACCACGTCGACGGACGCCTGACCGCGTCGCGCCCGTGAGTGCCCCGCGACTCTGGGCTCATGCGTGCCGCCTCGCCGCACGCATGAGTTCAGGGTCGGGGCACGTGTTTCAAGCAAAACCGGCCGTGCCACCGCTTGCCCCGCCCTGACCCGGCCGCCGCGGCCCGAGGCGGGCGGTGACGTCGCGAACCCGAGCTCGAAGCGCGATGATCCCGTTTCGGCGGACGCTCGGTGACTTTTGGGACAACCCGCGGTCACGGAAACCTCAACAGGCCGCCGCACACACCTACTTCTTGGCATATGTTGGGCGCATGAGCGAACATGACCTGGAGCCCCGGCCTCCGTCCCCACTGGTGGAAAAGATAGACAGCGCGCTGGCAGTACTGATCCTCGTCGGTATCGCCGGCGGATCGTTCTGGCTGGCCTCGGGCCTCACCTCGTCCTACATGGTGCTCTTCAACTGACGCGCCCGCGCCCGGGCCGTGCCGCCCACCGGCCGGCCCGGGCGCGGGCGTCGGCGTCAGCCGGTGGTGAAGTAATGGCCGTCGTCGAGGTCGGCGATCAGGCCGGGGTGGACCGGCTCCCAGTCCAGCAGCCGCCTGGTGTCCGCGTTGGGCATGGTGATGTCCAACGTGCTGAACGGGAAGCCCGTGAAGTGGTCCGCGGCCCGTTCGGCCGGGATGCTCACGGCCGGGACGTTCAGATGGCGGCCGATGGTCTCGGCGATCTCGCGCACCGTGATGCCCTCTTCGGCCGCGGCGTACAGCTGCGAGCCGGCCGGGGCCTTCTCCAGCGCCAGCCGGTAGAGGCGGCCGACGTCCAGGGTGTGACCGGCGGGCCAGCGGTTGGTGCCGTCGCCGACGTAGCCGGACACGCCCGTGTCGCGGGCGATCTTGATCAGCATGGGGATGAAACCGGTCCTGTCCCGCGTGCTGTGTGTCACCGGCGGGATGGCGACGAGCACGGTCCGCACGCCACGTTCGGTGAAGTCGTTGATCAGGCGCCCGACGGCGGAGCGGGGGTTGGCGTCTATCGCCGCGTCGCGCAGCGGGTCGCCGGTGTGCGTGAGCCCGACGCCGATGAGGGTCTTGCCGGTGCCGGCCAGCGCGTCGCCGAGTGTCCGCACCACGGCCAGGTCGGCCGCCACCGCCTCGGCGAACTTCCCGGCGGGGATGGCGTCGTGGTTGAACGCGAGATGGACGACCGCGTCCGCGTCGGCCGCGGCCTCGCGCAGACCGTCCAGGTCGTCGAGGTCGCCGCGGCGCACCTCGGCGCCCAGGGCTTTGACGACGGCGGCCGAGGCGTCGGACCGGGCCAGGCCGACGACCTCGTGTCCGGCCCCGATCAGTTCGGGCACCACGGCCGATGCGATGTGGCCACTGGCACCGGTGACGAAAACACGCATGGGTAGCTCTCCTGGAGGGATGCTCCGCCCGGGCGGAGCGAAGTGATGTGACTTGGTACCGTCACTCTAGCCGAAGTGACGTTACCAAGTCACATCACTTATGCTGTGCGCATGGCTCGATGGGAACCGAACGCGCAGGAACGGCTGGTGCGCGCCGCACTGGAGCTCTTCACCGAGCAGGGCTACGACGCCACCACCGTCAACGAGATCGCCGATCGAGCCGGTCTGACCAAGACCACCTTCTTCCGGCACTTCCGCGACAAGCGGGAAGTGCTCTTCGCCGGCCAGGACACCCACACCCGGCTCCTCGCCGACGCGATCGCCGCGGCGCCCGGCCCGGCCACACCGCTCGAAGCGGTCCGCGCGGCCCTCGACGCCCTGACCGCCACCTTCACCGACGACCGCCGCGACGTCGGCGCCAGGCTCCGCCCGGTCATCGCCGGTCACACCGAACTACAGGAGCGCTCCGCCCTGAAGCGCGCCAAACTCGCCGAGGCCGTGACGGACGCGCTCCACCAGCGCGGCGTAGCGGAACCGACCGCGAGCCTCGCCGCCGAACTCGGCATCCGCGCCTTCTACGACGCCTTCGACCAGTGGGCCGATCCGGCGGGCAAGCAGACGCTCACCGAACTCACCCGCCACACTCTCGACGAACTCCGCGCCGCGCTGGTCGCACTCGGCTAGACCTCGTCCACCAGAGCCCGTCCACCCAGAGCAGCCCGTCCGCCCGGACCTCAGGTGGCGGTGGAGTCGGCCGTGCGCCGGGCATGGGCGTCGATCAGGGCGAGCGTGGCCTCGGGCCGTTCGATCTGGGGCAGGTGGCCGGCTCCGGGGATCACCTCGAAGCGGGCGTCGCCGAAGGCCGCGGCGTAGGCGGCGCCGTAGGCCGGTGTGACCACGCGGTCGCTCTCCCCCCACAGCAGGAGCGCCGGTGTGTCCACACGGCGCAGACGGCGCAGCAGTTTCGCGTCGTGCATATACGGCTCGCCCGCGAGCACGCGCATGGTGGCCATGTTGGCCTGCCGGATGGCGCGTTGGTCGGCCGGGATGTCGGCGGGGTCCACGTAGTAGCGGTCCGGGTCGTGCCAGGAGTGCTCCGCCACACCGCGGGCGTCCAGGGCGAAGAAGTCCGTGATCGGCTCGCCGGGGATGTCCACCCCGACCGCGTCGATCAGGACGAGGCCGCCGATGACACCCGCGGTGTCCCGCACCGCCATCTCGGCCGCGATCCAGCCGCCGAGCGAGGACCCGACGACCAGGGCGTCGCGCAGCCCGCGGTCGTGCAGGAGGTGCAGATAGGCCAGGGCCAGATCGTCCACGCCGGTCAGCCAGTCGGGGCGGGGCGTCCCCTCCCAGCCGGGGTGCACGGGCGCGAGCGTGTGCGCGGTGCGCGAGAGATGCGCGGCGATACCGGCGACCGTGGCGGGCCCGCCGCCTCCGTGCAGGACGAGCACCGGGCGGCCGGTGCCCGACTCGGAGAGGGTGAGGTCCAGTTCGTCGCACGCGGCCGCAGGAGCAAGGGAGTTCATGTCCGTTGTCATGGATCAGACTCTAACTAAGCTTCTTTAATTAAGCTAGTTTCATTGCGGGTAGACTTACGGCATGGATGCTGATGTGCAGGTTCTGGGGCGCGCGGTCAAGCAGGCGCAGTACCGACAGCACCGAGCGCTGGACAGCGCGCTGGGCGAGGTCGGTACGACGCTGGCGCAGTGGGACGCGCTGCGCGCCATCAGCGGCCGGCCCGGAGCCTCGGCACGCGAACTGGCCGCGGTGACGTTCCAGAGCGAGCAGGCGTTCGGGGCGCTCGTGGGCCGCCTGGCCGCCCAGGGGCTGGTGGAGCGCAGGCCGGGCCACGGACGCCGCATCGAACACCGCCTCACCCCCGCCGGCGAACAGACCCTGGCCGCCGGCCACCAGGTCAGCCAGAAGGTCCTGGCGGAGTGCTTCTCACCCCTCCCGGCCGCGGACCGGGCCACCCTGCTCGGCCTGCTGCGCCGGCTCAACGAGGAGGCCCCGCCCGCAACCGCCTGACGTCGCGGCCACCCTCATGCGCCCTGGCCGTAGAGCGCGGCGATGTCCTCGGAGCCGGCCCACCGGCTGTACGTGGGCTGCTGTGGCCACCCGTCGGGCGAGTCCTGCCATTCCTCCTGCCGCCCGTACGGCAACAGGTCGATCAGCGCGAAGGAGTGGCTGAGCTGCTCGGTGCCACGGCCGTTGGTGTGCCAGGTGCGGTAGACGGTGTCGCCGTCGCGCAGGAAGACATTGACGGCGAATCCGCCGCCGGGCGGGGCGCCGACGTCGGTACCGAACGGGCTGTTCGCCGTGGAGTACCAGGCCATCGCGTTCCCGACCCGCCGCTTGTAGGCGAGTGCCTCGTCGATCGGGCCCTGGGTGACGATGACGAACCGGGCGTCGTAGTTGCCCAGGAACTCCAGCCTGGTGAACTGCGAGGTGAACCCCGTGCAGCCCGGGCACTGCCACTTCTCGCCCGGGAACCACATGTGGTGGTAGACGATCAGCTGCCTCCTGCCGTCGAAGAGGTCCACCAGCCGAACCGGGCCGTCCTCGCCCTCGAGGGTGTAGTCGGGCATCTCGACCATCGGCAGGCGGCGGCGCTGGGCGGCGATCGCGTCGAGTTCCCGGGTCGCGGCCTTCTCCCGGACCCGCAGCGCTTCGAGCTCACGCCGCCAGGTGTCGGCGTCCACGACGGGCGGCACTGCGTTGGTGGTCATTCCGTGATCCCTTCCTGATCAGGTGTGGGGCGGGCGTTCTACAGATGCAGACCCCGCCCGGCCGCCGAACTCATCGGTGGCCGGCCACCCCGATCGGCGAGGCCCCGGCCACCGCCCGGGCGCGTTACGCTTTTTCAGAGTATCGACCGATATCGGTGGCTACGGAGGGGTATCGGGATGGTGCGTAGAGCCGGGGCCGATCCCGAGGCGAAGCGGATACCGGCCGGCTTCGCGGACGTGCCCGAGGCGCCCGCTCCGGCCCTCGCCCTCGTGAACTCCGACGGCACCATCCTGGCGTGGGGAGAGGGCTGCCGGCGGCTGCTCGGGCACCGCGCGGAGGACGTCGTGGGGCTGCCGGTGCGGGAGCTGCTGGAGACCCCCGTCGAAGCGGTGCGGTGGTCCCCGGCTCAAGGAGACCTGGGCAGGCATGGCGGCCGGCGGGCCGCCAACGCCGTCGTGAAGGTCAGGCACCGGGACGGCGAGCGCTTCCGGCTGACGGTGGAGACCATCGCGCTGACCGGCGCGGACGGCGAGAGCTGCTGGTTCGTGGCCATCACCGAGGCGCCGGATGGCGTGCCGACCGCCGATGCCGAAGCGGCGCTGCTGGACCGGTCGCCGCTGGCCGTGGCGGTGTGGGACGCCCGCGCACGGCTGTTGTGGTCGAACCGGGCCTGCCGGGAGATCGTGGGCCGCTCCGAGGTGGACCCGCCCACCCGGTCCACGCGGCGCGCCGTGCGCGGTTTCGACCGGACCGCCATCGAGCCGGTGATACGGCGGGTGCTGACCTCACGGGAGCCGGTCGGCGACCATGTGCTGCGCTGGGTGTCGCCGGAGCACGGCCGGGAGGTCGTCTTCTCCTCCTCGGTCTTTCCGCTCGCCCCCGAGCGCGGCGGCCCCCTGGCCGTGTGCACCGTCTCGTTGATCACCAAGAGCGGGGAGCGCGAGCGGCTGGCGCTGCTCGGCAGGGCGGCCAACCAGATCGGCACCACGCTCGATGTGATGACGACCGCGCAGGAACTCGCGGACATGGCCGTCCCCGCCCTCGCCGACTACGTCACGGTCGATCTGGCCGATGCCGTCCCGCTGGGCGGGGAGCCGCTGAAGCGGATGTCCGAGGCCCCCGCCGGCATCCCCGTCTTCCGCCGCGCGGGGCAGTCCTCCATCCACGGCGGTATGCCCGAGGCCGCCTTCCAGGTGGGGGATGTGGTGTACGTACCGCCCGGATCGCCGTTCCTCACCGCGCTGTACGGGGACGAGTCCTACTTCGAACCGGCCATGAGGACCGACCCGGGGACATGGCTCGACCGTGACCCCCAGCGCAGACAGCTCATCCATGACACCGGCATGCACTCGGTGATGATGATCCCGCTCAGGGCCCGCGGCACCATCCTCGGCATCGCCGTGTTCACGCGGACCGACAACGCCGTGCCCTTCACCCAGGACGATCTGCTGCTGGCGGAGGAGCTCTGCGTCCAGGCGGCGCTGAGCCTGGACAACGCCCGCCGCTACACACGGGAGCGGGCCGCCGCCCTCGCCCTCCAGCGCAGCCTCCTGCCGCAGGAGCTGTCGGGCGGCGCCGCGGTGGACCTGGCCGGCCGCTATCTGCCGTCGGACCGGCACGAGGGGGTGGGCGGGGACTGGATGGACGCCATCGAGCTGCCGGGCGACCGGATCGCCCTGGTCATCGGCGATGTCATCGGCCATGGCATCGACGCGGCCGCCGCCATGGGCAGGATGCGCACCGCGGTCCACACCCTGGCCGCCCTCGACCAGCACCCCGCGGAACTGCTCGACCACCTGGACAAGGTCACCGCCCGGCTCGCCGAGGCGGGCACCTGGTCCCCGGAGTACTCGTCGGTCACCGGCGGGACCTGCCTCTACGCCGTCTACGACCCGGCCACCCGCGTCTGCACCCTGGCGCGCGCCGGGCATCCGCCCCCGATGCTGGTGGCCCCCGACGGCCACGCCAGGATCGCCGACACACCGGTGGGCCCGCCGCTCGGCATCGGCACCGGGGCGTACGAATCCGTCGACCTGGAGCTCCCCGAGGGGAGTCTGCTCGCCTTCTTCACCGACGGGCTGGTGGAGACCCGGCAGGGCGACATCGACGCCGGTCTCGACCGGCTGCTCGCCGCGCTGCAACGCCCCTCGGCGAGCCTCGAGGAGCTGTGCGCCCGCGTCATCGCGAGGATGACCACGGACACTCCCCCGGAGGACGACATCGCGCTCCTCGTGGCCCGGACACACGCCGACAACGGCGGCCGGGCGGCCGCCCACGGGGAGCGCCGCGGACCGGCCGCCTGACGCACACCGCCCGTCACGGGATCGTGGCGGCGGCCACCTCCCGCAGCAGCCCCATCACGGCCTGGGCGCGGGCGGTCTGGGTCATGCCCTTCACCGAGGCGATCTTGACTTCGAGCGGGGGGCTGCCGTCCCGCAGCTCCAGTTCCGCGATCTCGCCGCCGCCGTAGGTCTGGCTGGTCGCCGGCCGCTGGTTCAGCACGGAGTATCCGAGCCCCCGGGCCACCAGGGAGCGCACCGTCTCATAGCTCCGGGTGCGGTAGCGGACATCGGGCGCGGTGCCGGTGGCGGCCACCAGCGAGCGGAAGTAGTCGCGGCTGTGCGGCAGGTCGAGCAGGACGAGGGGTTCCGCGGACAGTTCGGCCAGCTCCACGGTGCCCTGCCGGGCCAGGGGGTGATCGGCCGGGACGATGACGTAGGCCGGGGCCCGCGCGATGGTCTCGCCGCACAGGTCCGGCTCGGCCGACAGCCCGAGGCCGTAGGTGAGGGCGAAGTCGATGCGCCCCGCGCCCAGGGCCTCGATGAGCTGATCCGTCTCCGCCTCCACCACGTCGATCTCGATGCCCGGGTAGCGGCGGGTGCATTCGCTGAACAGCGGCGGCAGATAGTACGGCGCCAACGTCACGAAGCAGCCGACGGCCACCGGCCCGGAGACCGTCTCACCGTCTCCCCGGGCCTCCCGCTCGACCTCACGCGCGCGGGCCAGCAACTCCCGCGCGTGGCTCTGAAGCCGCTCCCCCGCGGGCGTCAGGGTCAGCCCCCGGCCCCTGCGGCGGATGAACAGCTGCACCCGCAGATCGCGCTCCAGGTTGTGGATGGCCGCGGACACGGCGGACTGGGCGATGTGGAGCGCCCCCGAGGCCTCGGTCATCGAACCGCGTTCGGCGGCGACGAGGAAGTAGCGGAGCTGGAGGAGGGTGAAACCCACCGGTGACGTCATACGTGGCCCTCGCGCCTGGTGATCGGTGTCCATTCCGGTGCCGACCCTATGCGGCGGCGGGTATCGACCCTGTGCAGCGGTGCCTACAGGGTGTCCGGCGGATCTTTCCCCTCCCCGCCCCTTCCCGTTACCAGGGACTCCGCCCCTGGACCCCGGGGTCTGGGGCGGAGCCCCAGTTTCGGGAAGGGGCGGGGAGGGGAGCAGCCCGCCGCAGGCGCCAAGATCGGCGCGTCGGCGATGTCCTCGGGGCGCAGCAGGGCGGACCCTTTGGTCTCCTTCAGGGACAGGGCGGCGACGAGGCCGCCGGCGGCGAACACCATCAGATAGGGGCCGGGCAGCAGGGTGGAGCCGGTCGCGGAGATGAGCACGGTCATCAGGTACGGCACCGTGCCGGCGAACAGGGCCGCGGTGAGGTTGTAGGCGATGGACAGGCCGCTCTGGCGGGTGCGGGTGGGGAAGATCTCCGCCGACCACACCGCGTAGGTGCCCAGGATCGCGGCGAGGATCACGCCGAGCAGCAGTCCAGCGATCCAGGTTCCGGCGAGCCCGGTCCGCATGAGGAGGAACGCGGGGGTGGCGGCGACCAGGAGGGCCGCGGTGGCGCCGACGAAGACCGGTTTGCGTCCCACGCGGTCGGACAGCAGCCCGAACACCGGGACCAGCACCAGCCCCAGCAGCGAGATCGCCGTGGACAGCAGGGCGGCGCTGCCGGCCGAGTGCCCCAGGTGGTCGGTCTCGTAGGTGACCAGGTACGTGAGCACCGCGTAGAAGGGCACGTGCATGGCCGCCATCAGGCCCGCCGCCTGGAGCAGCTGCCGCTTGTGGTGGCGGAGCAGCTCCCGTACGGGGGTGCGCGGCACGGCGTCGTTGGCCTCGAGCGTCCGGTACTCGGGGGTGTCCTCGATCTTGTTGCGGATGATGAAGCCGATGACGCCGAGCGGCGCGGAGATGAGGAAGGGGACGCGCCAGCCCCAGGAGGTCAGCTGGGCCTCGTCGAGCCCCGTCGACAGCAGCAGATAGACGAACGAACCGGCGAGGAAGCCCAGCAGGGAGCCGACCTCCAGCCAGCTCACTCCGAATCCGCGACGGCGCCGGGGGGAGCTCTCGGCGAGGAAGCTCGCCGCGCTGCCGAACTCGCCGCCCGCCGCGAATCCCTGGATCAGCCGCAGGATCACCAGGAGCACCGGGGCGCCGACCCCGATCGCGGCGTAGCCGGGCAGCAGACCGATGGTCAGGGTCGCGCCGGACATCATGAAGATGACCAGCGACAGTGTGCGCTTGCGGCCGATCCGGTCGCCGAGCGGCCCGAACACCATGGCACCGATGGGCCGGATGCCGAAGGACACGGCGAACACGCCGAACACGGCGAGCAGTCCGGTGGTGCCGTTCTCGTCCGGGAAGAACACGGTCGCGACCGTACCGGCGAGATAGGCGTAGGCGGCCCAGTCGAACCAGTGCACGAACACGCCGACGGCGCCCGCGGCAACGCTTCTGCGCAGGGCGACGGCGTCGGTGGCCACCTCGACCTCGGTCGTGGTGACGTCGGTGTGAGTGGTGGGCATTGCGCGCCTCCTTGGGGATGGGGTGGAAGAAGCCGGAGCTGTGCGGGTGCCGCCTCGGTCAGTGGCTCGCGTCTCGGTCCTGGCCCCGGTCCACACCGGTCCAGGCCAGCGCCGTCGCCCCGTCGAGCAGCGCCCGCTGGGCCATCCCGCCCACGCAGAACGCGGCGAACTCGTGCTGGTGGTTGGTGGCGGGCAGCGAGCCGATGCCGATGTAGGGGTGGATGGCGGGCACGACCTGCGAGACGTTGCCCATGTCGGTGGAGGCGCGGTTCATCCGGGCGGCCTGCCCGGGCGGCGCGAACTCCCGCCCCAGGGCGAGGGCGTTCGCGCGGTAGTGGCCGAGGGCGGTCTCGTCGTGACGGAACTCCGCGTACGGCTTGCTCTCCGGCTCGATCTCCAGCTCGCACCCGGTGGCGAGGGCGCCCGCCGCGAAGGCCCGCATGACCCGTGGTTCGAGCCCGGCCAGTTCGGCGAGGGTCTCCGCCCTGACGTACCAGCGGCCGGTGGCCCGCTCCGGGATGGCGTTCGGCGCGTCCCCGGCGTGGGTCACCACGCCGTGCACCCGGGCGGAGGACGGCAGTTGCTGGCGGAGCAGCCCGATGGCGACCTGGGCCACGGTGAAGGCGTCGGCCGCGTTGACCCCGGCCTCGGGGTAGGCCGCGGCGTGCGCGGATCTGCCGGTGTAGGAGATCTTGGAGTGGCTGACCGCGAACGGACGGGCCTCGGCGATGTCGACCGGCGCCGGGTGCGCCATCATCGCGAGGTCCACCCCGGCGAAGGCGCCCCGGTCGAGCATCTCGATCTTGCCGCCGCCGCCCTCCTCCGCCGGGGTGCCGTAGACCTCGACGGTGAGGCCCGCGTCGTCGGCGACGGCGGCCAGGCCCAGCGCGGCGCCGACCGAGCTCGCCGCGATGAGATTGTGCCCGCACGCGTGGCCGAGGCCGGGCAGCGCGTCGTACTCGGCGCACAGCGCGATCCGGACCGGTCCGCTGCCGAACCGGGCGTGGAAGGCCGTGTCCAGGCCCAGATAGGACGCGGTGACGTCGAATCCGGCGCGGTCCAGCGGCTCGGGTACGGCGGCCGCCGCCCGGTGTTCCTCCCAGGCGGTCTCCGGGTCGGCGTGCAGCCGCTCGGAGAGCCGGGTCAGCTCCTCGGCGTGCCGGTCGACCGCACGCCGGGCGGCCTCTTTCAGCGGCCCCGTCGTGCCCATGGCCGCCATCACCGATCGCCCGGCACGCCGTAGGAGGGGGCGGAGGCGGGATCGAGTCCCCGGCGCACGTAGTCGTCCCGCTGCGGCAGCCAGACGGCGAGGAGTTCGGCGAGCCGGTCAACGGGGTCGTCGGCCCAGTCCACGCGCAGATCGGTCACCCGCCAGTCCACGTCCGCGACGACCGCGAGGCCCGCGGAGTGCACCGGCCCCTCCTCGCCACCGGCCGCGACGGCCGCCTTCAGGGCGATGACCAGCCGCTCCTCCAGCTCCCCGGTGGCGGCGGAGTACGCGTCGAGGAGGACGCCGGGGATGTGCTCGCCGCACAGCATGTTGCCGGCCGCCACCGCGCCCTCGGCGGTGGCCGAGGCGTACCGGCCCAGGGTGTGCGACCCGCTGTGGGCGAACCCGGGCCCGGAGCGGCCCACCACGGTCAGCTGCCGGTAGGCGATGGACTTCGCGTTGCGCGCCGCGCCGGTGACACCGGCCAGGGCGCGTTCCGCGTCGCCGTGGTCCGCCAGCTCCGCCAGCAGACTGGTGCCGAGCGTGGGGTCGGTGATGTTCTGCGAAGCCGCCGCGCCGACCCCGGGCCGCAGATGGGCGACCCGGGCGGCGACCGCGGGACTGGACGAGCTGGCCACGATGCCGAACCGCTCGCCGTCGCGGACCACCAGGGAGAACGTCATGCCCGCACCTCCTCGGGGATCACCGCGACGGCGTCGATCTCGCACAGCCACTCCGGGCGCGCCAGGGCCGACACCACAAGGCCGGTGGAGATCGGGTGGACGCCCTTGGTCCAGCGGCCCACGGTGCGGTACACCGCCTCGCGGTAGCGCGGGTCGGTCAGATAGATGGTCAGCTTGACCAGGTGCTCCATCCGGCTGCCCGCCTCTTCGAGCAGCATCGCGATGTTCGCCATGGCCTGTTCGGCCTGCGCCCCGGCGTCGCCGATGCCCACCGACTCGCTGGTGTCGAGGTTCTGGCCGATCTGGCCCCGGACGTACACGGTGTTACCGGCGACGACGGCCTGACAGAGGTCGTTGTCGAGGTTCTGCTCGGGATACGTGTCGCGGGTGTTGAACGGGCGGATCCGGGTGTGCCCGCCGGCGACGATCGGGGCCTTGGCCGCCTTCGCCCGGCGGCCCTCGCTCGTGGAGGTCATCATCTGCTCCTCGTTGCTGCTCAGTTCTGCCAGGTGGTCGGCGTGGCGCCGGGCCGGTCGCCGGCGCCGTACGCGAGGTAGCCCCGCCGGGTCGTGATGTGGTCGGCCACGTAGCGGGCGTCGTGCCAGACGCCCCAGATGAAGCTCGATCCGCGGCGGGACAGCCAGGGCAGGCCCAGGAAGTAGACGCCGGGCTCGGACGACACGCCGCGCCGCTGGTCCGGCCGCCCGTGCTCGTCGAACGCGTCGACCTCGAGCCAGCTGTAGTCGGTGGCGAAGCCCGTCGCCCAGACGATCGAGGTGACCCCGGCCCCGGCCAGGTCGAGCTCCAGCCGGGGGTCGGCCACGCCCGCCGGGTCCGGGCCGAGGACGTGGGCCGCCGGCTCCTCGGGGAGGTCGAGCCCATTGCGCTCGACATACTCGTCGGCCGCCCGGAGGAGTTCGAGGTACTTGGCGTCGCCGAGAGCGATGTTGGTGGCGAGATCCGGCGCGAAGCGCAGCACACCGTCGTCGTAGGACGCGGTCAGGCCCACGAGTTCGATGCCGTCGGCGGCCAGGGCGCGGAAGTCCACGGTGTGGCCGCCGCGCGCGCCGCTCACCGCGATGGTGACGTGTTCGGCCCCCTGCGGAGGCGTCTCCGCGTCCCAGCGCCCGAGCACGCCGAGCCACCAGCAGAAGTCGCGTCCGCGGTACTCGCGGGCGGGACGGTCGTGCGGACCGACGGAGAGGAGGACCCGGCGGCCGGACCGGCGCAGCTCATCGGCGATCTGCACCCCCGAGGACCCGGCCCCGACCACGAGCACCGCGCCCTCGGGGAGCTGCCCCGGGTTGCGGTACGCGCTGGAGTGGAGCTGCGCGGGAACGGCGCCGTCCGGGACGATGGGCGGGATCACGGGCCGCTGGAACGGTCCGGTCGCGGCCACGACGAAACGCGCGTCGATGGGGCCCTCCGAGGTCTCGACCCGGAAGCCGGGCCGACCGGGGGGCTTGCGCACCGAGGTCACCTCGACACCGCACCGGATCGGGGCACCGATCTTCTCGGCGTACATGACGAAGTAGTCCGCGATCTGGTCCTTGGAGGCGAAGTCGTCGGGGTGGATGTCGGGGTCGACGTCGGAGAACTCCAGCCCCGGGAACCGGTCGTGCCACGCGGGCCCGTTCGCCACCAGGGAATCCCACCGCTCCGACCGCCACCGCTCGGCGATACGGTGCCGCTCCAGGACGATGTGCGGCACCCCGTGGGCCCCCAGGTGCTCGCTCATCGCCACACCCGCCTGGCCCGCCCCGACGACGACTACTTCGGTCTCTTCACTCAACGTCCAGCCTCCACTCAGGCGGTGGTCCATCCCGGTGTCGCGTTGACCGGGCCACCGCACGAGGGATCCTTGGACATGGCCGTAGTTCTGTCCAACAGATGTTTCCGTGGAAGGTGATCTGATTTATAGATTCAGAAATCTCGACTGAGCCCCTCGGGCCGTCGGCCACCCGGGCAAACATCGCGCGGATCTAGATCATCTTATCGAGTTAATGTCAATGGCTTCTCAGGGCCAACTAGGCGCACCAGCCGCTAGTGTTCCCGCGGATCTGGCCGGATTCCTGGACGTTTGCCCCCTTCCCCTTTCCCGGTGACACGCACGCACACCAGCCACCCCACCCCGCCGAGGAGCCACGCATGCCCGCCCCTGAGCCTTCCCCTCCGCTATCGCGTCTGCCTGCGGCCGCTTCCCGCTCCGGGGCGAACGCCGACGTCGCACGGATCCTGCGTGGTCCGAGCGGCCTCGGCACGGCAGGTCTGCGCCTGGCCCGGCGCGAGGAGCCGCCGACGCCACCAGCAACGCCGTCGGCGCCACCGACACCACTGACGCCGTCGGCGGCGGTTCCGGCGGAAGGCAACCCGATCCCGGGGCTCTATCACCACCCGGTGCAGGAGCCCGACCCCGGGCGGGTGGCGGAGGTCAGCCGCAGGATCAAGGAGTGGGCACTGGACGAGGTCGACCTGTACCCCGAGGAGTGGGAGGAGCAGTTCGACGGCTTCTCCGTGGGGCGCTATATGGTCGCCTGCCATCCGGACGCCCCCACCGTGGACCATCTGATGCTCGCCACACGCCTGATGGTGGCGGAGAACGCGGTGGACGACTGCTACTGCGAGGACCACGGCGGCTCGCCCATCGGCCTCGGCGGACGCCTTCTGCTGGCGCACACCGCCCTGGACGCCCTGCACACGACGCGGGAGTACCAACCGCGGTGGGCGGAGTCGCTCCACTCGGACGCGCCCCGGCGCGCCTACCGCTCCGCCATGGAGTACTTCGTCCAGGCGTCCAGCCCCTCCCAGGCCGACCGGTTCCGGCACGACATGGCCCGTCTGCACATGGGGTATCTCGCCGAGGCCGCCTGGGCGCAGACGGACCACGTCCCCGAGGTGTGGGAGTACCTGGCGATGCGCCAGTTCAACAACTTCCGCCCGTGCCCCACCATCACCGACAGCGTCGGCGGCTACGAACTACCGGCCGATCTGCACGCCCAGCCCGCCATGCAGCGGGTCATCGCGCTCGCCGGAAACGCCACCACCATCGTGAACGACCTGTACTCGTACACCAAGGAACTGGCCAGCCCTGGCCGACATCTGAACCTGCCCGTGGTGATCGCCGAACGCGAGGGCCTCTCCGACCGCGACGCCTATCTGAAGGCGGTCGAGGTCCACAACGACCTCATGCACGACTTCGAGGCCGAAGCCGCGGCCGTGGCCGTCGCCCTCCCCGGCCCGACCGCGCAGCGCTTTCTCCGGGGCGTGGCCGCGTGGGTCGACGGCAACCACTACTGGCACCAGACCAATACCTTCCGCTACAGCCTGCCCGATTTCTGGTAAGAAGAATGGAACCATCTGTGACCAGCACCGACCTCAGCGCCGACGTCGCCGCCGCCTCTTCCTCCAGCGCCGCCATGTTCATCCCCGCCCCGGCGACCCCCTACCAGGGGGACATCGCCCGCTACTGGGACCGCGAGGCCAGGCCCGTGAACCTGCGTCTCGGCGATGTCGACGGCCTTTACCACCACCACTACGGCATTGGAGACGTCGACCGCGGCGCCCTCGGGGACATCGGCGACAGCGCTTACGAGAAGAAGTTGATCGCCGAGCTCCACCGCCTGGAGTCGGCACAGGCCGAGCTCCTCCTGGACCACCTCGGCCCGATTGAACGTGACGACACGCTCGTTGACGCCGGCTGCGGCCGCGGCGGCTCGATGGTCATGGCCCACCAGCGCTTCGGGTGCCGGGTCGAGGGCGTCACCCTGTCGGCCAAGCAGGCCGACTTCGCCAACCAGCGCGCCCGCGAACTCGGCATCGAGGACCATGTCCACGCCCGCGTCTGCGACATGCTCGATACGCCCTTCGAGACCGGGCGGGCCGCGGCCTCGTGGAACAACGAGTCAAGCATGTACGTGGACTTGGAAGACCTCTTCGCCGAGCACTCCCGCATCCTCGCGACCGGCGGGCGCTATGTGACCATCACCGGCTGCTGGAACCCGCGTTACGGCCAGCCCTCGAAGTATGTCTCCCAGATCAACGCGCACTTCGAGTGCAACATCCACTCCCGCCGGGAATACCTGCGCGCCATGGCCGACAACCGCCTCGTACCGCAGGCCGTCATCGACCTCACCCCCGCGACCCTGCCGTACTGGGAGTTGCGGGCCACGTCCGCACTGGTCACGGGCATTGAGAAGGCGTTCATCAACTCCTACAAGGACGGTTCCTTCCAGTACCTGCTCATCGCGGCCGACCGCGTCTGACCGTCGGCCGCCGTCCCACGCCGTCCCGCGGCCTTCCCGCGGGCGGGGGCATGGGTCCGGAGGGCGCCCATGCCCCCGCCCGGTCCGCGGTCAGCCGCTGGAACCGCGGACCACGAGCTCGGGTTTCAGGACGACGTCATCGCTGCCGCCGTCGAGGAGGGCGAGTGATGCCTCGACCATGCGCTCGGCGGTCGAGCCCAGGGTGGTGAGCCCCGGCGCGGCGGTGTCGGAGATGTACGTACCGTCGAAGCTCGTGATCGCGTACTCGGCGGGCACGCGCTTACCGGCGTGCTGAAGCGCCGTCAGCAGGCCGAGCGCGACCGTGTCGGCGGTGCAGATGATCGCATCTGTGTCGCCGGGGTCCGCGAGCAGGAGCTTCGCCGCGTCCGTGCCGCTCGCCACCGTGAAGTTCGGCATTTCCAGCACCCGGTCGTCCGGCCCGGCGAGCGCGCGGAACGCGGCGGTGCGCTCGATGCTCGACGAGGAGTCCTCCTGGGCGTCGACCATCAGGATGCTGCGGCGGCCCCGCGCCCGCAGGTGCTCCACGAGCAGGCGGACCCCCGCCGCGTTGTCGAGCCGTACCGACGGCGCTTCGACGCCTCGTGCGCGGCGGTCGACCTGCACGACCCGGTTGGACCGCGCGAGTTCCGTGATCGCCGCGCCACTGCGTTCGAACGCCGCGGGCACCACGAGCACCGCGTCCACCAGCACCCGGTCCATGGCGCCGAGCTGGCGCTGCTCGGTCTCCGGGCTCTCGCCCGTGTCGATGGTCACCAGCCGCTTGCCCTCGAGGTCCAGGCGGCGCGAATACGCCGACACCAGCTCCGCGAAGTACGCGTTCGCGATCGCCGGAACGACAAGGGCCAGGGAATCCGTCGACTGAATCCGCAGCGCCCGCGCCGCCGCGTTCACCCGGTAGCCCAGTTCCTCACAGGCGTTCCGCACCCGCAGCGCCAGCTCCGGATCGACATTGCGCTGAACGCCGGACAGCACCCGGCTCGCCGTCGGCACCGACACCCCCGCGCGCAGTGCCACGTCCTTCAAGCCTATGCGCGCGCCCATCCTGATCTCCCCTGATTCCGGCCGGCCGATGCTATCAGGACGGTCTCGACGACCCATTGACTCGGCAGGGGCTGCCGTGCTTGGGTTCGGAAATGGTTTTCCCGGCGATGAGCGTACGCTACGACCGCCCGCCGCGGGCCCCGAGGGCCGGCGGTTTAGCGGCCCACCCCGCCGCTTAGCGCTCCGCCTCACCGCCGTACACGCCTCCCACCGCGGGCGCGACGGCGGTCACCGCGCACGGCGCACGTCTCACGTCTCACCCGGAGCCGCGTCGCCCCCGGACGCGGTCGACGCACCACCCGAGCGTGCACCCCCGAACGCGCACCCACGACTTCCCCGAGCCCGAAGCCCGAAGCCCGAAGCTCGGCCATCCGCTCCTCCCCACCTCGCCATACGTCGAAAGGCGCCCTTCCATGAGCAGTGAGGCTCAGCAAGGTCGTAGAGGCACGACCGTCGAATCGAACGGCGTCAATCCCGTTCCCGATGCCGAACGGCGCGGGAAGCCGCGGGGCCTGTTCGCCGTGTGGTTCGCCTGGAACATCTCGATCCTCGGCATCAGCTACGGCATCTTCGTCTTCGGCCTCGGCCTGAACGTCTGGCAGACGATCGTCGCCGGAACCGCCGGCTACCTCATTTCGGCCACTCTCGTCGGCATCCTCGCGGTCGGCGGACCCCGTACGGGACTGCCGACCCTCGCCCAGACGCGCTTCGCGTTCGGCATGAAGGGCAACAGGATCCCCGCGTTCTTCGCCTACCTGTCCAATATGGGCTGGAAGGTGACGATCGTCACCCTTGCCTCGACCACCGGTGCGAACCTGTTCGCGAAGCTGTGGCCGTCGGTGTTCGCCGACGCGGACGGGTCGAGCGCCACCTCCACGATCGTGCTGTGGTTCGTGCTCGTGCTCGCCCTGACGATGACGGTCTCCGTCCTCGGCCACGAGCTCATCATGAAGGTCGAGGTCTGGATCTCCTGGGTGACCGGCATCATGACAGTCGCGTTCCTCGGATTCATGGTGCCCGAGATCTCGTGGGCGCACCTCGGTGACACCCCCGCGGGCGGACCGCTGGTGTTCATCGGCGGCATCATCATGGCGATGACCCTCGTCGGCCTCGGCTTCCTCAACTACGGCGGGGACTTCGCCCGTTACCTCCCGCGCAACACCCCGGCGCGCGGCGTGATCGGCTGGACGGTCACCGGGCTCAGCCTGCCGGTCGTCATCCTCCTCGCCGTGGGCGCGCTGCTCGTCGGCGGGGATTCCAAGCTCGGTGCCGCCACGGCGTCCGACCCGATCGGGGCGCTCACCGCGCTCCTGCCGATGTGGTTCTTCGTTCCCTTCTCCGTCGTGATCGTCATCTCGCTCGTCTCGGCCGCCATCACCGGCATGTACAGCTCCGGCCTCGCGCTGATGGCCGTCGGCGTACCGCTGCGCCGCTCGGTGACGACCTCGATCAACGCGATCATCATCGCGGCGGGCGCCTTCTACCTGCTGTTCATCTCCACCTCGTTCCTCGCGACGTTCCAGTCGTTCCTGTCGCTCATCGCCGTGATGATGGGCACCATGGGCGGTATCCAGCTCATCGACTTCATCCGGCAGCGCCGCATGGGCTGGAACACCGACATGGCGAATCCGCGCGGCTACGGTGGCCGCGACGGGCGCTGGACGGCGATTCTCAGCCTGGTCACCGGAACCGTCGTCGGCCTCGGCCTCGTGACCAGCTCCGACCCGAACTTCGCGAAGATCACGGGATTCCTCCTCACCGAGAAGGGCCGCACCGGCGTGTTCGGATCGAGCGGGCTCGGCATCGTCATCGCCCTGGTGCTCGGCGCCGCGCTCTACGCGATCCTCACGTTCGGGCTCCGGCTGGACCCGAAGCCCGACTACTCGCTCGTGACCACGGCGGACGCGCCGCCCGAGGGGAACACCACCGAGCTCCGGAGTCCCGACCCGGCCGTCAGTCACGCGGCCGACCGCAGCACCGAACGCTGACCGACCTGGTGGCGGCGAGGCCCATCCGGACCTCGCCGCCGCTCGAGGAGCTGACCCCTTGTCCGCCTTGCCTGTTTCATCCGCCTCGTCCGCACATGAGACCGCGCTGCGCCGCTTCCGGAACCCGGACCCCTGGCACGCGCCCGCCGCCTACTGGTTCTGGCACCGGCTGCCCGACGAGGACACGATCCGCGCCCAGGTGCGGCAGATGCACGACGCCGGGATCCGGAGCTTCCAGGTGCAGGCGCGTTTGTCGTACCCGATCGAGGGCTACTTGGACGACGACTACCTCGCCGCGTGCCGTACGGCCGTCGAAACGGCCGCCGGACTCGGCATGATCGTCGGCGTTTACGACGACTACAACTGGCAGACCGGCCACGCCGCGGGCCGGGCCGTGACCGGCCACGACGAGCTGCGTGAACGGCATCTGTTCTGGGTGCGGATCCCCGCGGGCGCGAGCGAGGGATCGCTCAGCGGGATCCGCTCGGCGACGGAGAACCTCGGCCCGGCCGCGATGGACTGGCACTACGAGGGCGGCGTCGTCGCCTGGGCCGACTGGCGGGTCGAGTACGCGCTCGTCGTGGAAGCCGTGGAGGCCGCGGGAGCTGTAGGAACCGCGGAAGCCGTGGAAGCCATAGGGACCGTGGAATCCGCGGAAGGGGAGCAGGGCGTGGCCGCCGAGCGGCCCGAGCTCGTCGACCGCGTGGACGGCGCCACCGACGGATGCCGTGTCCGCCTCGTCGAGCCCGTGCCCGACGGCGCGGAGGCGATCGTGTTCGTCTCCGCCCGCTGCGCGACCTCCCGCCTCGTGAACCCCGTCGACCCGGTCGCGGTCGATCGCTTCATCGAGGCCGGTTACCAGCCCTTCGCCGACGCCCTGGGCGACTTCTTCGGCTCCACCGTCGCCTATATGTTCTTCGACCAGCCGCATGCCGTGTACTACGACTGGGCGGAGCGCACCGGAGACCTGCGTTCGGCCATGCCGTTCCACGAGAGCCTGGCCGTCTCGATCCGGGAGCGCTGGGGCGGGCGGACCCCCCAGGTGCTCGCCGCCGTGCTCGACGGGGACGACCCGGAGCGGCTGAGCCTGCGCGCCCAGTTCTACGAGCACTTCAGCGGCTACGCGATGGAGACGTTCCTCGGCAGGCTGCGCGGCTGGAGCCACGCCCACGGCCTGCGTCAGTCCGGCCATGAGGTCCTCGGGCACGTCGGCGGCTGGGCGCTCGACACCGCGTTCGCGAACTGGGACCTGCGGGTGAACTTCGGGCTCGACCACTTCGGCGTCGACGGCTACCGCGATCTCACCGCGGTGGACGCGCAGGACGCCCTGGTGCAGCTCAGCCCCGTGTTCGGCGATTCGGTCGCCCGCCACCACGGCCGCGGCGGGACGATGGTCGAACAGTACTTCGTCACCCCGCCCGACGGCGGGACCCCGTGGTCCGGCCACTGGGGGCTCACCTTGCAGGAGTTGCGCACCACGGCGATCAACCACCATCTCCAGGGCATGCGGCAGATGATCTTCCACGGCTTCTACCAGACCCACGGCCATGGAGACGATCACGAGTCGCTGCGGAATCCGCGCTTCGACTTCCCCCCGGGCATCAACTTCGAGCCGTGGTTCGCCGATCACCACCCGCGGTTCGCGCTCGAGAGCGCGCGGCTGAGCGAATTCCTCGAACCGGTGTCGCCACAGAGCGATGTGGCGGTCCTGTACCCGTTGCGTACGGTGTGGACCGCGGGGCAGCTCGGCGAGCAGGCGACGGCGCTGGGCGAGTGGGCCCGCGCGCTCACCGAATCCCGGGTGGGCTTCCACCTCGTGGACGAACGCGATCTCGGCGCCGCCACCGTGGCGGAAAGCGCGATGTGGATCGGGGACCGCCGGTACCGGGCACTCGTGCTCCCCGCCGTGACAACGCTGCGCTCGGCGGCCTCGATGCGCCGGCTTCGCCGCCTGGCCGAATCGGGCGTACGGGTGCTCGGAAGCGGCGCGACGCCCGCCGTCTACCAGGAGGGGCCACAGACCGCCGCCGAGGACTGGGCGGACCTCGCCCCCGCCGTGGAGATGTTCCACGCGGTCCCCGGGGAGGCGGTCCTGCGCGGGCTCGCCGCGCAGCGTGCGCGGACCGAGCCAACGCTGCGCGTGCCCGTGGGCTCGGCTGTGCGCTGGCGCGGCGGCCCGGACGCGGCCGACGGCTTCCGCTTCGCGTGCTTCACCGAGACCGAGGGCACGGTGGAACTCCTGCTGCCCGACGGGCCCTGGCACATCGAGGAGTGGGACGCCGCCGACGGCACCGTGCGCACCCTCGAAGCGGCTGAGAGCCCGGTGATCGTGCTGCGGCTGGAGCGGAACGCACTGCGCCTGTTGCGTGTGCGCGGGAACGCGGAGCCCGCTTCCGGCCGGGCGGGCGCCACGAGGGATTCCGAGGCCGCGGCCGGTCCCAGCACAGACACCGAGGCCGGTCACGGCACAGGGGCCACGGCCGGTCCCGGCACACCGCAATGGTCGGCGCCGGAGCCGCTCGAATCCGGCTGGCTGCTCGAGGTCGCCGAGGACGCGTACGAGGAGGCGGGCACCCGCCGCGACATCGCGGTGACATGCGGCTGGGAGCGGCAGGGCCTTCCGGCGTTCGCGGGCACCGCCGACTATGTGCGGCGGATCGAGCTCGACACGCCGGTCCCCCTGGAGCTGACGCTCCCGGCCGTCGCCGGAGCCGTGGCCGTGTCCGTGAACGGCATGCGGGTGGCGGAGCGCGCCTGGGCGCCGTACCGCGTCACGATCCCCGCCGACGCCCTGCGGCCCGGGGGGAACGAACTCCGCGTCCGGGTCGCGCCGTCGGCGGCCAACCGCTACTACGCCGGGACCGGGCTCCGCGCCGAGCCCGAGCCGTGCGGGCTGCTCGCGCCGCCACTGCTGCGCCACGCGCTCAGGATCCCGAACCCCGGCGCCTCCCCGGACGGTTTCGGCTCCGGCCCCCGCTCATCCTCGATCACGGAAAGGTGATCCGACGTGCTCAAGGGACTCGACCCGCTCCTGACCCCGGACCTGCTGTACACGCTCGCGCGGATGGGACACGGAGACACCATCGCCCTCGTCGACAGGAACTTCCCCGCGCACTCCGTGCACGACCGTGTGATCCGGCTGGACGGCACCGACGTCGTCTCGGCGGGCCGGGCGGTGCTCGGGCTGCTGCCGCTCGACACGTTCGTCCCCGAGCCCGTCGCGAGGATGGGGGTCGTCGGCGACGCCAGCGCCGAGCCACCGGTGCAGACGGACTTCATCGCCGCCGCGGAGGAGGCATCGGGCCGTCCCGTGGCGGTGGAGACGGTCGAGCGCCACGCGTTCTACGCACGCGCCCGGTCCGCGTTCGCGGTGGTCATCACAGGCGAGGACAGGCCGTACGGATGCTTCCTGCTCACCAAGGGCGTGCTGCCGGAGTTCTCTCCGGAGCGTTGATTCCGGCCGCCGGACCGTCGGCGGCACGGCAGCGATTACCGCAGCGTGAAATGGCCTGCCCGCAGCCCAACCGCGATTTCCCGGACCGGCATGGGCCCGACCCCACTGTCCGTGGCGGGGTCGGACCCATGCCGGTGTTCATGAACACGCCTCAGCGGTTCAGCCCCGAAGACGGGCGAGCGACCGTGGCGCGGCATCGTCGGACGGCCGGCCGGCGAGCACACAGGCCTGGGTCGCGCGCGAGGGCGTGATCCCCTGTCCGACCAGAATCCTCACGCACTCCGGGCCGTTCTCCGCGGCACCGGCCTCGCATGCTTCCTGAATGGCTTCGTCGTCCCGCCCCTGCCCTTCGAGGTATTCGGCACACGCCTCGTCGTCGGCATGGGCGGGAGCGGCTGACACCCCCAGCGGCAGGAGCGCCGCCGCGGCGACGACGGCAGCGGTGACCAGACGGCTTGCACGAACCATGAGAGCCTCCCGTGGTGTGGATACGACCGGGGTAGGTCGCCAGGGCCCGTTGTCGCACCCTCCGCTCGAGCCTCGTCCGGATGAACGCTCGAACGTCGTGCGCACTCCGGTCGAGGACGGCCCCACGCGTCCGCCCGCGTGACGGAGCCGGCGTCACACCTGGGCGTCACACCTGAGCGAGGATGCCTCCGTCGACGCGGAACTGGGATCCGGTGAGCCAGCGCGCCCGCTCCGACGCCAGGAACGCGACCAACTCGGCGGCGTCCTCGGGGGTTCCGGGGCGGTTCATCGGCACGTTCAGCCGCGCCGCGAGATCGCGCTGCGCCTCCTCCAGCGACACCCCCTGACGGTCGGCGATCTTCTGATGGTGCGCGATCGCCCCCGGGGTGGCGATGAAGCCCGGCAGGACGCACACCACCCGCACCCCGGCCGGGCCGACCTCGGCCGCGAGCGAGCGGCTGTAGCTGTTCATGGCGGCCTTGGCCGCCGCGTAGGCGGCCTGGCCCGGCTGTGGCAGGTGGCTCGCGATGGACGAGACATGCACCACGACCCCCGAGCCGCGCTCCACCATGCCCGGGACCAGTTCCTGGTCCAGCCGGACCGCGGACAGCAGATTGACCTCGAGGTCCGACCGCCAGGTGTCCTGCGGCCGGGTCAGCGTGTCCGCCGGGGCGCTGCCGGCTCCCGCGTTGTCGACGAGGATGTCCACCCCGCCCGCGGCGTCGCGCACCCGCTCCGCCAGCTGTCGTGCTCCGTCGGGGTCCGCGAGGTCCGCGGTGAAGAACCGCGCCGGCAGTGAACCCTCGGGCGGTGCCGTTCTGGCCGCCGCGAACACGGTCGCGCCCGCCGCGGCGAGCCGCCGCACGATCGCCGCGCCGAGCCCGCGGCTTCCGCCGGTGACCAGCGCGCGCCGACCGGCAAGCCCTTCGTCGGGAATCGCCGGAGGCACTCCGCTGCCACCGGCGGGTACGTTGCTCTCTGTGCCGTTCATGCGGGCAGAATACCTGACTTACCAGTAAGGCAGTTTTCATGGGAGAGCAAGCCGACCGGAGGCGCACCGACACGCGTCGACGCGTACGGGCCATCGCGCTGGAACTGTTCACCGAACAGGGCTATGAGCTGACCTCGTTGACCCAGGTCGCCAAGGAGGCGGGCGTCACCAGGCAGGCCGTCCTGCACCACTTCGCCAACAAGGAGGAGCTGCTCACCAGCTCCTACGAGGAACTGCTCCCGGCGCTCGACGTCATCATCGAGTCCGCACGCGCCCACCCGCCGTCCACCGCGACCCGCATGCGAGCCATCGAGCGGTTCGACGCCCTGGTCCGCGGCGAGCACGGCGCCTCACTGGTCTGCGCCCAGCTCAACGAGCACGCCCTGCGCGGCCTGGCCGCCGCCCGCACACTCCGGCAGCGGCTGGACGACCTGACCCGCGCACTGGCCACCGGCGAAGGGCCCGAGGGCACGATGCGCGCACGGCTGGCCCTGTCCGCCGTGATCATGGCCGTGGCACGCGGACGCGAACTGGGCGGCCGGCAGGCGGAACGCCACAGGGCGGCGCTCGCGGTGGCCCGCTCACTGATCGGGTCCGAGACCGCGTAACCTGCCGCACCCCGGCCCCCGGTGACAGCGGGGGCCGGGGCACTAAGCGCTCCGCGGGAAGTGCCACGAGATGCCGTCATGCGTCTGCGGCCGCATCGTGGCTGGTCGCGCCCGCGCGGCGGAGCCGCACATCAACACAGCCCCGCGCCCCTTCGGGGCGCTGCCCGAACCGTAGTGGACTTCCTCCGACCTGCTTAGTGGGTCAGGACGGGTTGTCCGCGTGGGTGAGGGTCGTCCAGGCGTTGAAGTAGTTGTCGGTGCCGGACGGGCGGTGGGCCTCGGTGTACTTCTGGGTGCTGGACATGCTGATGCCGAGGCGGTTGTGGAGGGCGTTGAAGCCGACCTCGGTGACCTCGTCCAGGCCCTTCTTGACGGATCCGCCGCACAGCCAGGACGGCACGGCGGTGCCGTTCTCGTAGCCGGTGTGGAAGCCCAGTGCGTAGCGCAGCCGGTCCTGGATCTTCGGGTAGAGGTCCCGGCCCTGGATGCGGCTGGTCTCCGCGATGTCGGCGATGGAGGCGAGGCCCCAGCCGGTGTGCCCGAAGTCGCGGCAGGTCTCCTGGGCGAGGCCGTCGGCGAAGGTGCTCTGGCCCTGCCAGTACTTGATGATCTCGGCCTTGGTGTCGATGCTGCTGTCCGCGGGCGGCTTGGGCAGATCGCCGTCACTGGTCAGGTATATGTACGCCGGGACGCGGTCGAGGTAGGTGCCGACCGCCTTGTCGTAGGCGGAGCGGTCGTCGAGGAAGACCGCGATGCCGATGGCCGCCTCGGTCATCACCAGTTCCCAGTTGCCGTTCTTGGTGGTGGCCGAGCCGTTGCTCACCTCGGGGAGGTACACGTTCCGCAGCATGGTGGCGAAGCGTCCGGCGCCCGGCCAGCCGCCGTCGTAGGTGTACTTGATGATCTCGGCGGCGCGCGGCCAGGTGGCGCCGGACCAGCCGGACTGGAGCGGGGCGTTGCTGTTGGTGTGATCGGTGATCGTGGCGGACCAGGCGTCCATGATCTCGATCGACTTCTTGGCGTACTTGCTGTCCCGGGTGAAGTACCAGGCGAGCGCGTCGGTGTAGGCCGCGATGGCGTCCTGGCGCTCCTCGGTGCACCCGTGGTTGGGGTTGGACGACGAGCCGCACTCCACGACGGCGCGCGGTTTGGGGGTGCGCGACAGCGAGGCGTAGGAGCTGCCCATCATGTTGTCGTAGGCGGCCTTCCAGGGCTGCTGACCGGCCTGCACCTTCGAGCGTGCGTAGTCGAGTTGGGCCCGGCTCACCAGCACCCCGGGATGGGTGAAGGCGGCCGGCGCGGCCGTGGCCCGCGGGGCCGGTCCGCCGAGCTGAAGGCTCAGCAGACCGGCCAGCAGGGCGAGAACACTGAGTAACGCGGTTCTGGTTCGTGCCATCCGATGACCTCTTCTGTTCATGGATGAGAACGCAGTTCCCAAATACGGACAGGATGGTCTGGACCATAAGGATGGCTCGTGAACATGTCAATGGCTGCGGGCGGTGATGTCGCCGTGGGAGGTGGTGGCACGGACGTCCAGCGCGGCCGAGACGCCGGCTGCGGCGCCGACCGAGATGTCGCCGTCGAGCGCGGTGAGGCGGACGCCCGCGGCCTCGTCGATCTTGATCTGGCGGTACGCGCCGTCGAAGGCGACGTCACCGAGGCGGCCGACGCCACGCAGCTCGGATGCGGCGGCCTTGCCCTCGACGTGTGAGCCGACGGGCAGTTGGACGGTGACCTCCAGGGATCCGGAGGGCCCGACGAGCTGGTTCTTGGGCTCGGGGGCGTCGATCCGCAGCACGCCGTCGGCGTAGGCGACGGTGGTCCGCTCGGCGGCCTGGACGTCGCGGCTCTTGGAGGGGCTGGCGGGCAGGACCTCGACGGTGGTGTCGGCGCGGTCGGCGGCGAACGCCAGCAGATCGCGCTGGTGCCGGCCGACAGCCTCCCTTACGCCGAGATCGCCCGGCGCCTCGACCGTCCGACCTCGACGATCACTCGTGAGGTGATGCGCAACGGCGGCCCCACCGCCTACCGCGCCGACCTGGCCCACCGCGCCACCGGACGCCGCGCCCACCGGCGCAGGCCCGCCTCCTCGCGCGGGCCGGGGTCGGTCCCCTGCCGCACGGGCGCGACGCCGAAGCCGTGGCCGAGTACGAGGAGACGCTCACCACCGTCCTCATGGCCTCGGGCCTGCCCAAGATGACGGCCCGGGTGCTGACCTGCCTGTTCACCACCGACGCCGGCAGCCTCACCGCGGCCCAGCTCGCACAGCGCCTCCAGGTCGGCCCGGCGTCCATCTCCAAGGCGTCGCCGTCCTCGGGCCCCACACCCCCACCGCCGCCCGCCTGGAGAACATCGCCCGCTTCCTCGACTTCATCAGCGAGAGCATCACCCGCGCCGCCGAACAGGCCCGCGAAGTCCTCCACACCAAACGCGAAACAACCTGAGAGGTGGCTCCGCGACGACGTCGGACGCCACCAGACGCCCTCAGAGGAGGTCGTAGGTCAGATGGGTCGCGGTCGTTGTCGGGGTCACGCTCCGCTGGACCAGGGTGCGCGGCGCTCCGCCGGTGAACAGCGGCGTTCCGGCGCCCAGCAGGACGGGCGCGAGGTGCAGCGACAGGACGTCGACCAGCCCGGCCCCGATCGCCGAGCCGACCGTGGCGCCGCCGCCCATGAGGACGACGTCGAGGTCCTTGCCGCTGTCCGACGACGCCGCCTCGGCGCGCTCGCGCGCGGCGGCCACGGCGTCGGGCAGACCGGTGGTGACGAACGTCCAGTCGAGGTCGGTGAGCCGCACCGACTCCGGCGGCGAGCTCGTCACCACGACGAACGCGGGCTTGCCGACCTCGCCGGCGCCGTAGCCGATCGAGTCGTCCCAGCCGCCCGGCGCGTCGACCACGTCGAAGAGCCGGCGGCCGAGGACGACGGCGCCCGAGCGGACGGTCCCCTCGTGCAGGACCCGGCGGTCGTCGGGGTCGTCGGAGAACGCCCAGGTGTGCAGGGCCTCGCCACCGGCGCCCAGGCCACTGTCCGGGCCGGGGTCGGGTCCGGTGACGAAGCCGTCGAGGGAGACCGAGATATCAGCGATGATTCGAGTCATGTCAGGGCAGACCCGATCCGCCGCCCGAACTCATCGCGCACGCTGCCCATGGATCGCTCGGGATCAACGCATAAGACCTCAGGATCAACGCATAGGACCGCTCGGGATCAACGCATACTTGTCGGCCGACACACAAGTTACTTGTTAGGATATCCGCATGGTCACCACTCGCCGTACCCAGCAGGAGCGCCGCGCCCAGGCCGAAGCCGCGCTGCTCAACGCCGCCGCCGAACTGGTCGTCGAGCACGGTGTGCGGTCGCTGACGCTGGCACGGGTCGGCGAACAGGCGGGGTACAGCCGCGGGATCGTCACCCATCACTTCGGGTCCAAGCAGGCCCTGATCGAGCGACTGGCCCGCGCGACCCAGGCCGGCTTCGTCCCCGGGCTCGCGGACCTCCCACCCGGGCTGGACCGGCTCCTGCGGCTCGTCGACGGCTATATCGGCGCCTCCGGAAGCGCCGGAACGATGAACCGGGCCTTCCTGCTGCTGTGGGCCGAAGCGGCCACCGCGTCCGAACTGGCCCCGATCTTCCGCGAGCGCGACGAGGCGTTCCGCTCCGATCTGCGCACCGATGTCGCCGCAGGGATCGCCGACGGCGACGTACGCACGGACATCGACCCCGACGACGTCGCCATCGCGATCCTCGGACAGCTGCGCGGGATCGGCCTGCAACACCTCCTCGACCCTCACACCGTCGACACCGCACGGCTGCGCCACACCGTCACCGACTACTGGCGCCGGGCACTGCGCGCCCCCTAGAGCAGTGCGCGTCAGGTCGTGGCCAGCAGCAGGTCTTCTCCGCTCGACGGGCGGAGGCCGTCGGTGCGATCGGCGAAGTAGCGCTCGGCGAGCGAGGCTCCCGACACATGCCGGACGTCCGCGAAACCGGCTTCGCGGGCCAGTTCCAGCATCTCGGGCGGTCTGTAGAGGCTGATGAACGGCGTTCCGGACGCCCGCGCGCCTTCCATGCTCGCCCGGAAGCCGGGGCGGTCGGCGGCGTCGACAAGTTCCACCGGCAGCAGGAAGGTCATGGCGAGCGTCGAGCCGGGCGCGAGCCCGGCGATCTGGCGCAGGGTGGCCGCGATGGCGTCTTCGGTGAGGTACATGCTGACGCCGGTGGAGACGATGACCGCGGGCCTGCCGGCCTCGAAACCGGCGGCGGCCAGTTGCTTCAGCCAGTCTTCGCTCGCCTCGAAGTCGACCGGCACCAGGTGCAGCCAGTCGGGGACGCCATAGCCGAGTTCGTCCAGGCGATGGCGCTTCCATTCCTGCGGGCCGGGCTGGTCGACCTCGAAGACCCGCACCCGGGAGCCGGCCTCAGGCCTGCGCTGGGCGAAGGTGTCCAGACCGGCTCCCAGGATGACGTACTGGGTGACGCCGTGGTCGGCCCGCTCATCGATCAGGTCCTCGATGAAACGGGCCCGGGCCACCATGGCCGCCCGGAACCCTCTGGTGGTATCCGGGTCCATGTCGGGGCGGCGGCGCCAGTCGGCGTCGGGAGCCGCCAGCCGCAGGCCGATCTCGTCCTCGAACACATGCGGTGGCGGGTCGAGCTGGACGTGCATCGCCCGCCAGAGGGCGGTCCGTACCGCGGTACTGTCTGGCGCCCCGGTCGGCTCGTCCATCGCGGCGTTCCCCTTCCGTCAAGTTTCGTCGAGGGATGCTAGCGCCCTGGCAGGCTAGGAGACGATGGGCCCGGCCACGGCGAACCGTCCAGGGCCGACGCCTACTCCAGCCCCCGCTTCCCCGGCGTCCAGAACGGCTTGGTGAGCACCGCACGCCGGTCCCAGCCCGCCTCCCGGACGAGCACCTGCCGCACCCGCTGCACGGTCCGGGCCTCCCCGGCGACGTAGGCGATCCCGCCCGGCTCCGGGGCGAGGCGGCGCACCGCGTCCGGGAGTGAAGTGCCGCCCCTGGTAAGCCAGTTGAGGCGATCCGAGTGGGCCAGCGGCAGCCGGTCCGCGGCCGTGTCCGTCTCCACGCAGCCGGAGACGCGCGCCCCGGGCGGCAGTGCGGCCAGCATCGCGCCGAAGGCGACGGACGCCGTCTCCTCCCCGACGAAGACATGATGGGCGGCCTCGGGCCGCAGCGTGAACGACCCCTCGGGTTTGCCCAGCCGCACCCGCTCACCGACCTCGACGCCGCCGCCCCAGCGCGCCCCCGGCCCCGCTCCCGGGTGGTCCAGCACGCACAACTCGACGGCGCCGGAGGGGTCGTAGCGCCACACGGAGTACGTACGACGGGTCAGCCCCGAGCCGACCAGAACGCGCACCTGCTGCCCGGGACGGACATCGAGCCCGGCGAGGGCGTCGCCCTCGATACGCAGCCGGCGCATACGGGCGGCGATCGGCTCGGCCTCGGTGACGGTGCCGCGGAGCATCAGCAGATCCAGGACCGGATCCAGCAGTGTGGGCATGGAGTGCTCCTCGGAGAAATCGGGTGGGCGCGGGGGGAGTTGAACGGCCACGCTGGACCAGAACGCGATAGTACGCGTTCTCGATTGAATGCGATAGTGCGCGACTTTGCGGTGCGCTCGCAGGCCGCCCGGGGCGCCCCCGAGCGGCTCGGGCGGGCTCGGGCGGGCTCGGGCCCACGTGGACCTCACGTCCGAGAACGGCGGTCAGGTCTGGTCGAACGAGGCCGGGTGCCCGGCCCGGTCATGCGTCTCGCGCTGGGCCACGACCCGGGCCCCCTGCGCCGTTTGAGTCGTTTCCCCCGGACAGCAGGGTGTCCAGCATGTACTGGCGCGAGCGTTCGATGCCTTCGAGGGCGACCTGCCTGATCTCGTCCTCCGTGCCCCTCCGGATCGTCTCCACCAACCGTCCATGGTTGACGCTTGTGTAAGGGGGCCGGCCGAGTTCACCCCGGAGGTTGAGGAAGCGCTCGATCTCTTCGTGCAGGGTGTTGATCATCGGGATCATCAGTGCCACGCGCGCGACTTCGGCGATCGCCACATGCAGCAGCCGGTTCGCCTCGTTCAAGTCGGGGCGTGAGGCGTTCTCCGCCACGGTGGCCGCGCTGAGGGCGTCCAGGCGGTCCAGATCCTCGTCGCTGGCCCGCTGCGAGGCGAGCACGGCCGCTTCCGGTTCGAGGAGCCGTCGCAGGCGATAGGTGTCCTGGAGGTCACCGAGGTCCGTCGGCTTGACGAAGGTGCCGCGCCGCGGGACGACGACGACGAGACCTTCCCTGCGCAGCGCGTTGATGGCCTCGCGCACCGGGGTCTTGCTCATGCCGTAGCGCTCGGCGAGCCACGCTTCGATGATGACGTCGCCGGGGCGGAGGCGGCAACGGATGATGTCGCGCTTGAGGGACGCGTACGCCTGCTGCGCCATCGACGATCCCGAGCTCACAGCACAGCTCCTCTTCAAACACTGTGTGGCGGCCCTCGTCATCCGGCGACCACCTGCGCGAAGACCTGTTGACATCCACCTTTCGCAGCGTACCATCCCTGTGAAATATCACAGAGATTGCACGACGATAGGGCCCCAGATGACGCGACTTCGAAGCAGCGGTCCGACCGTGGATGGCTCCATGAACCGGTTGTTCCGGGCGCTCAGCGCCCTGGAACGCGCGGGAAACAGGCTCCCCCATCCGTTCTGGCTCTTCTGGATCTTCGTGGCGCTGCTCGGTGTGCTCAGCGCCGTGCTGGCCGGGGTGGGCGTGTCCGTCACGCTGCCGTCGACGGGTGACTCCGTCGCGGTCAAGAGCCTGCTCTCGCTTCAGGGAGCCAAGTTCGCGGCCGAGTCGGCGCTGGACAACTTCGCCGGGTTCGCGCCGCTGTCGGTCGTGGTGGTCGTGCTTCTCGGCGTCAGCGTCACCGAGAAGAGCGGCCTTCTCACCGCGCTTCTCCGCGTCACGATCGGCCGGCTGCCCGTTCGGTGGCTGACCTTCTCCATCGCGTTCGGCTCCATGATCGCGCACGTCATGAGCGACTCGGCCTACATCGTGATGATCCCGCTGGGAGCGCTGGCCTTCCGGACCGTGGGCCGCAGTCCGGTGCTCGGCCTGATGGTCGCCTACGCGTCGACGGCCATCGGCTTCAACGCCAGCCCGCTGGTGACACCGGCCGACGCGGTCAGATCGTCCCTGGCGGCCGAGGCCGCGCACACCGTCGACCCGGGCTATGTCATCACTCCGGTGGCCACCTACTTCTTCACCGCGGTCTCATCGGTGTTCCTCGCCGCCGTCATCGCCCTCACGGTCGACCGCGTCCTGGCCCGACGGCCCGAGTTCGTGCCCACACCCGAGGACGACGCGGCCGCCGACAGGCTCTTCAACACCACCGCCCACGGCGAGGCGCCCCCGCACGGCGGCCCGGCCGGCGAGGCCCCCTCCTTCACCTTGAGCGCCGTCGAGAAGCGCGCCATGCGGCTGTCCGGCGCGGTGCTCCTGCTCTACGTCCTGGCGGTGTCCGCGCTCCTGCTGCCGGGATCCCCGTTCCGCGGCGAGGGCGGCAGCGTCGTCCAGTCCGTGGTCGTGGTGAACATCGCCGTGTTCGTCTCGCTGCTGTTCGCGATCCTCGGCATCGTCTACGGCAGGCAGGTGGGCACGATCCCCTCGCTGTCGGCCGTCCCCCACGCCATGGCCGACGGGGTGAGGTCCTTCGTCCCCGTGATCGTGCTGTTCTTCGTGGTCGCGCAGTTCCTCGCATACTTCACCTGGACCGGCATCAGCAATGTGATCACTGTCGAGGGCGCCCGGCTCCTGAAGTCCCTGGACGCGCCCCACCTCATCATCCTGCTCGTGATCATCCTGGCCATCAGCGGACTGAACATCATCATCAGCAGCGGTTCGGCGATGTGGTCCATCCTCGCCCCCGTCGTGGTCCCCCTGGCGATGTACATCGGGCTCTCCCCGCAGGCGGCGATGGTCTCCTTCATGATCGGGGACTCGGTCACCAACACCACGCCCATGAACGCCTACTTCGTCCTGGCCCTGGGATTCCTCCAGCAGTTCCGGAAGGGCGCGGGCATCGGGACCATGCTGTCCTTCACGGTTCCCGTGGCTCTCGCCGTACTCGTCTCGTGGTCGTCCTTCTTCGCCCTCTGGTACGCCCTCGGAATTCCGCTCGGCCCAGGGGTGCCCGTCAGATGACACCACCACCACGTACGCCACCTCGCACGGCTCGGCGACGCCGAGCCCACTCCCCCACCACATCGACACGGAAGAGTCACTCACCATGGGCAGCATCGCCATCATCGGCGCGGGCAACGTCGGCCAGGCCATCGCCGGCCATATGTCCTTCAAGGGACACGACGTACGGATCTTCGACAGGTGGGGCCGCGACCTTGAACCGATCAGGGCCAACGACGGCATCGACATGACCGGAGACGTCGAGGGCCACGGCACCCCCTCGGCGCTGACCTCCGACCTCGGGCGAGCCGTCGGCGGCGCCGAGGTGGTCATCGTCGCCGCGCCCGCCTTCGCGCACGCCTATCTGTCCCAGGAACTCGCGTCCGTCCTCGCGCCGGACCAGCTCGTCCTGTTCCAGCCGGGCGTGCTCGGCAGCGGCGTCGAGCTGGCGCGCATGTTCGCGCTCGCCGGCCGGCAGCCCTGCCTCATCGCGGAGACGCCCACCAGTCTCTACACCTGCCGGCTGCGCCGCCCCGCGCACGTCTACATCGGGGCGATCAAGCACGCGGTCCCGCTGGCCGCCGTACCCGGCGCGGACACGCCCCGGGCCCTCGACATCCTGCGGACGTACTTCGGCGACCGCTATGTGCCGGGCGAGGACACGCTGACCGTGGGTCTCAACAACTGCAACCCCATCTACCACGTTCCGCCGGCGGTGCTGAACTTCAAGACGGTCGAGGACGCCGACCGCCACCCGCTGCACACCCTGGTGACGCCGCGCATCGCCGAGGTCATCGACGCCCTCGACCGTGAACGCCTCGCCCTGGCGGACGCCCTCGGAGTGAAGGCGGCCAGCTTCTGGGACTTCCTCAACACCGCGTACCAGGTGACCGAGGGCAGCTTCGTCGAGCGCATCGTGCAGGGCTACGGCCGTCAGGGATTCCCCGAACCCGACTCGGTCAGGCACCGGTACTTCACCGAGGACATCCCCTTCGGACTGGTCACCTGGAGCTCGCTGGCCGCGCAGATCGGCCTCCCCGTGCCCCTGACCGACTCGTTCGTCGCCCTGGGCACGGCCCTGTGCGGACAGGACTTCGTGGCCGGGGGCCGCACGGCGCGGACGCTGGGCCTGCTCGGCTCCGACGTCGACGGCATCCGCGCCGCGTTCATCGACGGCGCGGTGTAGAGCCGCCCGCCGCCCCGGAAGGCATCGCGCCTTCCGGGGCAGCCGCTCGGACGTCCCGGGCGCGGCGCTCAGTCGCGCGACGCGGCGGACCGGTTCGCGGAGCCGTTGATCACGAACTGCGAGCCGGGCTCCTTCACCACATCGCCCTGAGCCGAGTTGGTGATCCGCACGTTCGTCAGCGTGGCGTCGCCGCGCGCCCCGCCCATCGCGAGGATCCCGGACCCGTTGTTGGACTTGTCGATGGTGACGTTCTCGAGCCGGACGCCGGGCATCGCGCCGCCGCCCGTCTTGAACTGGATGCCGTCGTAAGTGGAGTCGTGGATGTCGGTGTCCCGGATCGTGACCCCCGGGATGTCCTGGCCCTGGGCGAACAGGGTGATCGCGCCGAACTCCTGCGCCTCGCCCCAGAACGCGCCGCCCGTGCGGTACAGGCCGTTGTTGGCGATGAGCGTCTTGCCGGAGAAGGGCAGCGGGTCGTGGTCGGTGGCCAGCATGATCCCCGGGTAGTTCATGGTGTCGGAGATCAGGTTGTTCTCGATCGTGTTGCCGTAGCCGCCGTAGACCGCGATGCCGTTGGCCCGCCAGGGCAGTTGGACGGTGTTGTTGCGGAAGTGGTTGTCGTGGCCGATGTCCGTCGAGGTGTCCTTCACATACTTGTTGGCCCAGACGGCGAGTGAGTCGTCGCCGGTGTTGCGGAACGAGGAGTTGTACACGGTCGAGTTGCGGGTGCCGTTGGTGAAGTTGACGCCGTCGGCGTAGGTGTTGCGGATCCGTACGCCGCTGAACTCGAGGCCGTCACCGGGCCCCCACAGCGCGGGGATGTTGGAGTAGTCGCGGCCGACCCAGGCGCCGACGTTGGCGTGCTCGATCCACACATTGGTGATCTTGGTGTTCTTGCCGAAGCGGCCATTGAGCCCGACACCGCCCTCGGCGCCGCCGTCGCCGCCACGGATGGTGCCGGAGCCGAAGACGGCGATATCGGAGATCTTGGTGTTGTCGTCGATGTCGAAGCCGAAGTTGCCCTCGTGCGGGTGGTTGATGCCGCCCGCTTCCTGGGGCGGGATGAGCGAGTAGAGCTGGGAGTGCCACATCCCGGCACCGCGGATGGTGACGTCCCGGATACCCATCTGGTTGTACTGGCCCTGGTTCTGCGGGTCGTCGGTCAGGATCTTCTTCTCCTGGCGCCACTGGCCCGCGGGGATCCATACGCAGGGGATCGCGCCCTCCTGGTCCGCGGTGACGGCGCGCTGGATGGCGTCCGCGTCGTCGATGCCGTCGTCGGGCACGGCCCCGTAGTCGGTGATGGAGACGCACTCGGCGGGCTTGGCGGCGGGTGCCGCGACCTGCTCCAGATCGACCAGGTCGATGATGTAGAAGGCCGCGTCGTCACCGGAATCCCGCTGGAGCCGGAACTGCGTACCCGGCGGGTAGGTGTCGGTGAGCAGGGCGTGGGACTCGTCGAACAGCCGCCGGGCGTCGCCGCCGGGCCGGTTGGTCAGGCCCTCCGGGTCGTCGGTGGTGCCGTAGAGCCAGCTGTGCTTGGAGGACAGGGTGAGTTTCCGGACGAACTTCCCGTCCGCGTAGAGGCTGATGGTCGCCTCCCTGCCGCCACCGCCCGCCGCGTCCGGGATCGAGTTGCGGACGACGATCGAGTTGGACGGCGTGGTGGAGGTGAACTCCACGTACTGACCGCCGGTGTCGAGCCGGACCGATTCGCGCCCGGAGGACTCGGTGGCGAAGTTGGTGTGCCCGAAGGTGCGCTTGGCGTCCGTCTTCAGCAGGGTGCCGTCGTACCGGCCGTCCTCCGCCTCGTACTCGGTGTACGGCACGGCGGCGCCACGTCCGACGACGAGGGAGCGGGCGAAGGTGTTGTTGTCCTCGTTGGTCTCGGCGACGGTGTCGGTGGCGTCGGCCGTCGCGGTGAGCGTCGCTCCCCCGCTGGTGGCGGTCCAGTCGCCGCCGATGGCCACGGTGGCCGTGCCACCGGCGGGGATGGTGCCCGCCGTGCCGTTCAGCGTGGTCCCGCCGACGGTGAGCCGGGTGACCGATCCGGCGGGCACCGCGCTCGAGCCCCTGTTGTGCACCGCGACGGTGAAGGTGACCTTGGCGCCGACGGCCGGGCCGGCGGGGTTGGTGGTGATGCCGGTGACCTCCAGGTCCGGTCCTGGGGCCTGGCCGATGACCAGCTTCGAGGCGGCGTTGCGGCTGTTGTTGGTGTTGTCGAGCTCAGGGACGGTGTCGGCCGGGTCGACGACGGCGGAGACGGTGTAGCTGCCCATGGGCCGCTTACCCACCTTGACCGGCACCTTCTGCGACGCGCCCGGCGCGAGCGCGCCAACGGCGCCGCTGCCGGCGACCGTGCCCTCGATGCTGACGTTCACCGTGGTCGCGGGCGCGGCGGCCGTCCCGGCGTTGCGGACCGTCGCCTCGACGGTGACCGCGTCCGCCTCGGAGGGCGACTCGGGCGACCAGGCGAGTTCGGTGACGGTCAGGTCGGGGGCGGGTGCGGCCGTGCCGACGACCTCGAACTCGGCGACCTGCCCTCCGCCGGCGCCCGTGTTGCCGGAGAATTGCAGCCTTACGTCCGCGTACCGTCCCGTGACCGGGATGGTCACCGTGTTCTTGTTCTGCGACGGGCTGAAGGTGTAGTCGGCCCGGTCCTTCAGCGAGGCGAAACCGGACTCTCCGGCCGCCCGTCCCAGCACCTGGATGCTCTGCGGCCGGGTGGACCAGACGGGATCGGGGTTCAGCTTGACGACGACGCCGGTCAGATCGGCGTCGGCGCCGAGCTTCGCGGTCAGCGTCGAGGACTGGCCGCTCGCCTCCCAGTAGGTCGAGGTGCTGCCGTCGTTGGCGTTGCTCGCGACGTAGTCCTGGGTGGTCGACGACGCCTCGATGGGCTTGCGCAGGGCCAGGTTGGTGCCCGCGGGCGGGTCCCCCGGATTCTCCCCGCCGGCCTCCCCGCGCACCTCCACCTCGGAGAGCTGGGCGGCGTTCCAGCCCGTGTTGCCGGTCACCTGTACGCGCACGTACCGCGCCTCGGCCGCGACGTCGAGCGCCACCGTGTTGCCGGACGACGGGGAGAAGTCCTCGCGCACGTCCGGAACCACGGTGGTGAAGTCCTGGCCGTCCGTGCCGGCCAGGACTCTCACCGTCTCGGTGCGGGGCTCCCACGGCGCGGGGAGCTTCAGTGCCACCTCGTCGATGTCCGCCTTGGTCCCGAGGTCGACCTGCACCCACTGGGGGAACGAGCCCGCGGGACCCTCCCAGTAGGAGGCCTGGCTGCCGTCGGTGACATTGCTCGCCGGGTAGGAGCCGTGTGCCCCACTGGCCGTCACCGGCCTGCCCAGCGCCAGATTGGCTCCCGCTGCGCCCTGGGCTCTCTCCGCGGCATGGGCTCCCGCTGCGGCATGGGCTGTCACGGGCAGCGGCCCGACCGTGAGCAGACCCGCCGTCACCAGCCCGGCGGATAACCGCCGACCGTGATGTCTTCTTCTCATGAGGCCTTCTCGATCCTTCCCCTGAGCAGGCCCAGACGGTGCCGCGCTGGTGCCGAGCCAGCCGCAGTGCAAGAGTTGAGTGATTTCGTCTATCTTTTGCAGGGATGCTTTGACAGATTTCTACCGCTCATCGGCTTTGTCAACGACTCGGCACCCGGCGGTACGTGATCGGCCGCGGCGGGAACGGATCCGGCCCGGGGAAGGCCATGGCGGTCAGGGCAGTACGACCAGTTCACGGCTGGTGCGGTTGAGCCGCTCCCCGCCGTCGTCGGTGCAGACGACGATGTCCTCGATACGGGCCCCGAACCGGTCGGGAAGATAGATGCCCGGCTCGACGGAGAAGGCCATGCCGGGCTCCAGCGGCAGGGCCGAGCCCGCCACGATGTAGGGCTCCTCATGCGTCTCCAGCCCGATGCCATGACCGGTGCGGTGGATGAAGTGCGGCCCGAAGCCCGCATCCGTGATGACATCCCGGCCGATCGCGTCCAGCTGCTCGGCGGTGATACCCGGCCGCACCGCGTCGGTCTGGGCACGCTGGGCGGCCAACAGCACCTCGTACAGCCGTCGGTACTCGGCCGGCGGCTCGCCGACGACGTAATCGCGGGTGGAGTCGGAGCAGTAGCCGTCTTCGGTGGTCCCCCCGATGTCGACCACCACCGGGTCACCAGGCAGGATCACCCGGTCCGACAGCTCATGGTGGGGACTGGCGCTGTGGGGTCCGGAGCCGACGATGACGAAGTCGGCCCGCACATGCCCCTCGGTCACGATGGCCTCCGCGATGTCCCGGCCGACCTCGCGTTCGGTGCGCCCGGCGCGCAGCCACTCGCCCATGCGGGCGTGCACCCGGTCAATGGCCGCCCCCGCCCGGCGCAGCGCCTCCGCCTCGGCCTCGCTCTTGCGGATCCGCAGCCGGCCGAGCACCTCGCTGGCGAGTGCCTGGTCGGCGCCGGGCAGCGCGGCGCGGAAGGCGACGACCTTCTCGGCCCACATATGGTTGTCCACCCCGACCCGCGCCATACCGGCGGGCAGCCTGGCCGCGACGAGGGCATACGGGTCCTCGGTCTCGGCCCATCCGGCGATCTCGATCCCGAGGTTCCCGGCCGGGGACGCGAGCGCGGCGGGCCGCTCCAACTCGGGCACCAGGAGGAAGGGTTCGCCGTCCACGGGGAGCACAAGACAGGTGAGCCGCTCCAGGGGAAGTGCGTGATAACCCGTCAGATACCGCAGATCGGCGCCGGGACTGATCAGCAGCGCGCCCAGCCCCGCGTCGGCAGCGGCCTCCCGGGCGCGCTCCAGACGGTCGGCGGGGTAGAGATCGGTGAGGGTCACGGGGATTTCTCCATCCTGGTTTCGGGTCGGCTGAGGCAGCGGACCAGCCCATCCTCGACCGGCCGGGGTCCTCCGGCGACATCATTTTCGCCCGCAGCCGGCTCCGGGACTCCACACGGGCCACGCTTCCCGCACCCAAGCCGTTGACCAGCACAAATGAAGAAGTCCGGCTGGAGCACTAACAGCTAAAGAACTGATTGGCGTACGCAAGCACTCGGTCTCGGCCACATTGATTCTCCGAAAGATGGTCGAAATCCCGTACGTATCACGTTCAAACACCTCCATCATGTTAAATCAGAACAGACATTGCGGACATCGATGCCATACCTGGCCAGGCGTAGCTAACACGAGGCCTTGTCGAGCGACAAGACCGCAATCGCCCCCTGGCATCACGTAATTCACTAGTCATGAACACAATCGGTTTAGGCCGAAACTGAAACCCTAAGATCGTTGACCCCCCGAAAGGAGCACAGTTACCTTAATTAGCGAACCCGATCAGCAAGGAAAGCCCTCTTCAGGGTCACGCATTTGCGGGAATGGCCACCAACTATGGGTGGCCAGGGTCGAATTTCGCTGGACTCGCCGCTCCGATATACCGCAGCAAGCGGACGTATGTCGTCGATTTCATCGCGCCGTCGTGGCGTTTCAGGGCCCCGGCTAAGCCAATGCAACATCGCCGGCAGTCGGGACGGGAGATGAGGGTGATGCACATGGTGGATTCTGTCTTTGTCATGCCGGGAACGGTTGCCGCCCCGCGCGGAGGCATTCTGAGCGACTTACCCAACCGGTACGAGGCCGTACGTGAAGCGCTGTCCCGAATCGACAAGGCCGCCCAGGAAATGGGGCTGCCCAACATCAGTGCCCGGCTTGTCGAACAGAACGAGACGAGCGACCGGCGCGGCCCCGAAGTGCAATATCTGGAGATCTTCGCGGTCAGCATCGCGACGCACCATATGCTGATCGCCGAGGGCGCCGAGCCCATCGCGATCGTCGGGCAGAGCATCGGGGAGCTGTGGGCCCTGGCCGCCGCGGGGCATCTGTCCGTGGAGGACGCCGCGCGGCTGGCCGTGGCCCGGTCCCAGGTGCTGACCCGGCAGAGCTGGGGCGGAAAGATGCTCGCGGTCGGAGTGGACGGCCGCCGGGCGGAGTCGCTCGCCGAGCTGATCAACCATCCGCACCTGGTACTGGCCTGCGAGAACGCCCCTCGGCAGAGCGTCATCAGCGGCCCCGAAGCGTTGATCGAGCATGTGGAGCGGGTGGCCGACGCGCTCGGCTGGCCGAGTCTCCAACTCGACGTCCCGCATCCGACCCATACTCCGGCGATGGCGCAGGCCGCGCGGGACCTGCGGGAATCCGCGCCACGGGTTCCGTACGGTGCCGGGCGCTGGCGGGTGTGTTCCCCATGGCTGGGGCGGGACGTCGGCGACGACGACCCGGTCGACCTGGTGGCCGGCGCGCTCACCTCCCGGGTCCGGATGCTGCACACCATCCGTGAGCTGCACGCGGCCGGCGCCGATGCCTTTGTCGAGTGCGGGGAGTGGCCCGTCGTCACCAAGTTCGTCGAGGCGTCGATCCCTGGGGTGCAGTGTGTCGTTCCGCTGAGCGAGCGCGACCCGGTCGGGGCCGTCCGGGCGCTGGTCGCCGATTCCACCGGCGGTGGCCCGTTCCGCTCGCGCTCGTCGGCACCGTCGAGCAACGGTCATGGTCCCGTCGTACGGGTGAGTGAGCCCACGCCGGCCGGACCGGTTGCGACACTTCCGGCCACCGAGCTGCCGCCGGTCCGGGCCGCCGTGTCCGCCGCGTCCGCACCACCCGCGGCCCCTGTGTCCTATGTGGCCCCCGTCCCCTCCCCGGCCCCCGCGGCTCCGGCTCCGGCTGCCCCGGTCGCGGCCGCCCCCGTCGCCTCGCCGTCGTCTGCCGGGCTGGACTACGAGACGGTGCTGGCGGAGTTGCGGACGCTCTACGGCGACTTCCTGGGCTACCCGCCCGATCTGCTCGGTGAGGACGACGGCCTTGAGGCCGAGCTGGGTGTGGAGTCGCTCAAGCAGGTCGCCCTGCTCGGGATGGTGTCCGACCGGTACGAGCTGCCCGATCTGCGGGCGAATTCCTCCCTCCTGACCGTCGGCACGCTGCGCCGGATCGCGGAGGCCGTCGTGCAGGCCCGAGCGGGGGCTGCCGGACGATGACCTCCACAGAGAACCTGCGGGGTCGGGTCGCCCTGGTGACGGGGGCCGCGAAGAGCCTCGGTGCGGACATCGTGCGCCGCTTGGCGGGGAGCGGGGCCCATGTGATCGTCAACTACTTCCACTCGGTCGAACAGGCGGAGCGGCTGCGGGCGGAGCTGGAGCAGGCCGGTCACAGCTGCGAGTTCATCCGCGCCTCAGTGGCCAAGACCAGCGAGATCGACCGGATGTTCGACCTGGTCCAGGAGCGCCACGGTGGCCTGGACATTCTGATCAACAACGCCGCGGGCGGGGCCTTCCTGCCGCTGTTCGACATCGATGACACGTACTGGCAGCGGGCGTGGTCCACCAATGTGATGGCGGCCTACCACTGTTCGCGCCGGGCGGCCGAGCTGATGGCGGGACGGGACGGCGCGAGCATCCTCTGTCTCTCCAGCGTCGGGGCGCACCAGCCGGTCCAGGGTTACGGCCCCGGCGGTGTCACCAAGGCGGCCCTGGAGTCGCTGGTCCGCTATCTGGCGCTCGAACTGGTCGGCCAGGGCATCCGGGTCAACACGGTGCTGCTGGGCTCCGTCGCCAGCGAGATCGTCGTCAACCTGGACGCCCCGGCGGCGACGCCCGGTGGCCCGGCCGAGGCCAGCGAGCTGATGAACCGTACGCTCTCGACACCGGAGGCGGCCAAGTTGATCGTCCACCTCCTGCACGAGGACGCCGCCTTCATCACGGGGCAGACCATCGTCGCCGACGGCGGCATCAGCATCGGCGGGATGCAGGGCCTGCGGCTGCACAGCAGGCTGGCGGACCAGGTGAGCAGGCCCGCCAGGCGCCAACCGGTGCCCGCGGCGGCCGTGACGACACCGGAGACCCCTGCACCGGCACCGGAACCGGCATCGGTGGCGGCACCGGCACCGGCCCCGGCCCCGGCCCCGGCACAGGACCAAGCGCCAGACCCGGCGCCAGCCCCGGCGCCCGACCCAGCACCGGCCTCAGCACCGGCCCCAGCACCCGCCCCACCCCCCGAGACGGACCCCGAAGCCGTCGCCGTGGTCGGCCTCGGTCTGGTCCTGCCCGGCGCGAACAACGCGGCGGAGTTCTGGGACCGGTTACGGGAGGGCGCCCTGATCTCCAGCGAGCCGTCCGCCTTCGACCTGAAGCACTTCTGGGCGCCCACCCGGGAGGAAACCGACGCCTTCTACGTTCGCGAGGCGGCGTACGTCCAGGGCTTCGTCCCCGACCCCGCCTCGATCGCCGAACCGGACGGGAACGCCGGCCGCCCCGGATGGCCGCGTACCACTCGCTGGCTGCGGCACTGCGCCGTACAGGCCCTGGCCGGGGTGCACCGGCGCCCGACGGACCGGTGGCTCGCCACGACCACCGGTATCCACGACCAGACGGGGCTCGGCCCGCAGGGTGTCGTGCTGGGGGACGAGTACCGGCGCATGGTGCGCGAGGCGATCCCCGCCGACCAGGACGGTGACTGGCTGGCCGAGCTGGCCGACCACGCGATCAGCGCGTACTACGGTGGCGACGGCGGGGACCCGAAGGCCTACCTGCCCGCGTCCGTCTCCCGCGACGCGCTGCGCGGACTGATCCCCGACGACTCCCAGCACCTGACCCTCGACGCGGCCTGTGCCAGCGGACTGTTCGCCTTGGACGCGGCGGTCAAGGCGCTGCGCGAGGGCTCCTGCGATGTGGCGCTGGCCGGTGGCACCTCGGTGATCGAGCCGATCGGGTTCACCCTCTTCTGCCGGGCCCAGGGCATCTCGATGAGCGGCAGGATTCGCCCCTTCGACAAGGCGGCCGACGGAACCCTCATCGGTGAGGGCTCCATCATGCTCACGCTGAAGTCGTACGCGCGGGCCGTGGCGGACGGCGACCGGGTGCTCGGTGTCATCCGGGGCACCGGTCTCGCCGCCGACGGCCGGGGGAAGGGCATTCACGCTCCGGCCACGCGCGGGCAGGAGCTGGCGATCGCCCGGGCCTGGGCCGACGCGGGCGTCGAGGCCGACGACGTGGACTGGGTGGTGGCACACGGCACCGGCACACCGGTGGGCGACGAGATCGAACTGCGCTCGCTGCTCTCCCGGTTGGGGCCGCGGAAGCGGGCCTGCCTGTTGACCTCGAACAAGCAGGTCTTCGGGCACACCGGTGTGCTGGCGGGCCTGGTCTCGGTCGCGCACGCGCTGGTCGCGCTCGAACGCGGGGCGGTCCCCGGTCAGCCCGTGGTCACCGATCCGCACCCGCTGCTGGAGGACGGCACACGGCTGACCGTACCGGTCAGGGACGCGCCCTGGCCGACGGAGGACACACGGCCGCGCGTGGTCGGGGTGTCGTCGTTCGGCCTCGGAGGGGCGGACGCGCATGTGGTCCTGTCCGACCGGGTGCCGACGGCGGTCCCCGCGCGGCGGCGGGGCGGTGAGGCTCCCGCGGACACGGAGCCACTGGTCGTCGTGGGCTGGAACACCCATCTGCCTGGCCTGGACACCGCCCAGGTGCCCGCCTGGCTGCGTGGTGACGGCCCGCTCCCGGACGCCGGCTTCGGTATGCCGTACCCCCTGCCGTCCCCGCGTGAGGTGCGTATCCCGCCGCTGACGATGCGGCATATGGACCCCGCCCACCTGATGATGCTCCAGGCGCTCGGCCCGCTGCTGGACCGGCTCGGCGAGCCGGGCGTCAGCCTACGGCCCACCACGGCGGTGGTCGTGGGGGCGACGCTGCCGACCACGCACAACACCCGGGCCGCGCTGCGGGTGCACGCCGGCGAGTGCGCCACCACGTTCGACATCCTGCCCGACCCGGTGCGGGCGCAGACGCTCAAGGAGTACCTGGCGAAGGGGATGGCGGAGGCCAAGGGGGTGATCCCCGGCGATCTGAACGAGGACGACTTCACCGGGGCGGTCTCCTGCATCCTGTCGGGCCGGGCCGCCAATTACTACGACTTCCGGGGCCTGGGAACCAGCGTCTACGCCCACCGGGACTCCGCGCACACCGCCCTCGACCTGGCGCTGCGCCAACTCCGGCACCGCGCCTGCGACCTCGCCCTCGTCGGCGCGGTGTGCCAGCGGCCCATCAGCGGCTGGGACCGCCACCTCGACGAACTGGTGCCGGAGGGCCGGTCCATCGCGGAAGGTGCCGCCGTCCTCGCTGTCACCCGGCTCTCCACCGCGCTGGAGCACGGCCTGCCCATCCTGGGTTCGCTCTCCACCGCGGTCGAGGCCACCGATCCGCGGCGCCCGGCCACGCTCGGGCACGCCCTTCCCGTACTGGCCGACGCCGGACACACCTATCTGTCGCTGGACGCCCTGCTGGCGGTCCTCAAGGCCGTCTCCACCGGTGCGGACACCGTCGTGACGCCCGCCGCCCCCGGATCGCCACTGATCCGGTTCACCCGGCCGGACGGCCCGAACACCCACGGCCCGGACCAGGAGGAGGTGGAGCGGGCCGCACCCACCGAGCCGAACCGGGCCGCGCCCGAGCACACCGAGGACTTCACCGGCCGCCGCCAGACCCTCCGATTCGTCCCGACGGCCCCGCCGCGGAACGGCCCGGCCGCGTGCTCGATCCCGCCGGGCACCATCGTCATCACCGACGCCCCGGAGCTCGCCGCGGCCGCCACCGGCCCGGACATCGCCGTCTGGGCACCGCGGCCGGGCCTCGGAGCCGCCACCCACATCCCGCCCGAGGAGGCGCCCGGCGCCCTGGCCGACCTGCCGTTCATCCCGCGCCATATCCGGATCCTGTCCCGGCTGCCGGTCCAGGACGACGGGAGCGACGACGGGGGCGACGACGCCGAGGCCACCCGGATGGAGGACCTTCAGGACCTCACGTTCACCACGCTCCAGGCGGCGCTGCCCGCGCTGCGCACCGGCGGCTCGCTCGGCGCGCTCCTGGTCGGCGCGGTGCCGGACGATCTGCCGCCCCCGCTGAGCGGGCTGTTCACCGGCCTCGTCCGCTCCGTCCGGGCCGAGGTCCCGCAGTGCGGCGGAGTGACCCTGCTCAGCGACGCGCCGGACGCCGCGACCGCCCTGGACCAGCTGGCGCGGGCGGGCACCGCCCAGGTGCCGACCCACACACTGGCCTGCCGCGGGGGCGACTGGTTCACCCTGGCCGTCGCCGACGACCACGCCCCACCGCCCCCGGCGGAAGCCGCCTCGCTGCCACCCGGCGCGGTCGTGGTCGCCTTCGGCGGCGCCCGGGGCATCACCCCCGAGCTCCTCCACGCGATCGCCCGCACCAGCGACCGGCCGCATGTGTACGTCATCGGCCGCACCCCGCTGCCGGAAGGCGACGACGCGCTGCCGCCGCAGGCCGAGTTCATCGCCGCCGAACACCGCAGCCGCCCCGGCGCGTCGGTGGGCGAGCTGCGCGCCGCCTACGAGAAGGCCCAGGCGCGCCTTGAGGTACGCCGTACCGTGCGGCGGCTGACCGAACTGTGCGGCCAGGACCGTGTCCACCACCGCGTGTGCGACATCCTCGACGCCGAGGCCACCACCGCCGTCCTCGACGAGGTCGTCGACCGGCACGGACGGATCGACCTGCTCATCAACACCGTCCTCGACCTGCGGTCGCGTGCGCTGCACGCCAAGACGCTGACCGATTTCCGGGCGGTCCGGGCCACCAAGGCGACCGGCTACCGCAACCTCAAACGGGCCCTGGCCGGGCGTCCGCCCCGGATCTGGTGCAACTTCAGCACCCTGGCGACGCTCGCGCCCGCGCCCGGTGACATCGACTACTGCGCCGTCAACGAGTACCTCGCGTACGCGAGCGCCTGGGCCCAGCGGCACGGACCCGACGGCCACCGGGAGTTGGCGATCCTCTGGAGCGGCTGGCGGGAGGTCGGCGTCGCCAGCAGCGTCACCATGCGGGAGACCCTCAAGCGCAACCAGATGGACGCCTACATCAGCACCGAGCAGGGCTGCGCGCAGTTCCTCTCCGCCGTGACCCAGCCACCGGCCGCCGGGGTGGCGTTCTTCATCCGGGACGACGAACGCCTCCTGCTGGCCCGGCGTGGGATCAGCACCTACGGTCCGGGTGGGACCAGCGCCTACGGTTCCGCAGGCGAGCCGCGGATCCCCGCTCCGGACGCGCCGCCGCCCGCCGCGCCGGATCCGTCGCTGACCAGTCCGCTGCTCGACGGTGTCCTGCACCGCGGCAAGAGCTGGGCCGTCTTCACCAAGACCTGGGATCCGCACACCCTGGCCGAGCGGGACGGGCGGTGGATGCGCCACCACCGCGTCAACGGTGAGTACACACTGGCCGGAACGTTCACCCTCGAAGCCGCGGCCGCCGCGGCCGCGACCCTCTGCCCGGACCTCGTGGTCACCGGGTTCCGCGGTCTCGTCTGCCGGACGTCGATCACGGTCAGGCTCGCCGGACCGCTGCGCACCGTCGCGGTGGAGGCCCGGGTCACCGGCCGGAGGCGGGACGGCGCCGAGGTGGCCGTCCGGATGACGGCGCACCGGATCGGCAAGAACGGCAAGGTGCTGCGCTTCAACGACCTGCTGTGCGAGACGACGGTCGTGCTGGCGGACCGCTACCCCGTGCTCGCCGGACCACCCGACTTCTCGTCCCACGAGCCCGAACCCGATTTCGCGATGCCGGTCTACTCCCCCGACCCGCCGATCTCGCTCACCGGCCCGTTCGCCGGGACCAGCGATTACGCCCGTGGGCCGGACGGGAACAGCGCCAGGTTCGGTCTGGACCACGCCGCCTGGGCTCCGGCCCTGGCGGGGATGACCGTACCGGCGATCCTGCTGGACGCGATGGTGCACCTGTTGCTGCTGCCACCGCGTGGTGACCACCCACCGCTGGTCGGTCCGATGGCCGGGCTCGACGAGGTCGAGCTCGCCGGGCCGGGCAACGACTGCCAGCTCAGCGCGGAGCACCCGGCCATCCGGCTGCACTGCGACTTCGCCACCGGGGACCTGACCGCCGTGACCGGCCACGGCAAAGTGCTGGCCCGTATCACCGGGGTCACCGCACACGCCCTGGACCACAGCGGAGAGCTGGTCCGGCCCCGCCCCCGCGTTCCCCAGTCCCCCCTTTCGTGACAGTCGCCCCTTTCGTGACAGCGGAGGAGACAGCAGTGTTGTGGCAGGACATCACGATCGCCGGGACCGGCGCGTGGATACCCCCCATCAGGCCCGAGCACCAGCCGGCGGGCGGGCCGGGCACCGGGCGGCCCTCCATGATGGCGCTCAACGGATTCACCTCGGCCGCCGTCTCGAAGGACGACACGGCCACGCAGATGGCGGCCCGGGCCGGTCTCAAGGCACTGCGCCACGCGGACGTCGCCAGTGCCGACCTGAGCCTGCTCGTGCACGCCGGCTTCCAGGACCCGGACCACTACACGCCTTCGGCCTATCTGATGCGGGTGCTCGGAGGGAAGGACACCGCCGGGATCGAGGTCGGTGCCGCCAGTGACGGCGGGGCTGCCGCGCTCGTCGCCGCGGCCGACCACCTCGCCGCCCGGCCGGACGCGAAGGCCACGCTGGTCACGACCGGTGCCCGGTTCCCGGACGAACGGTGGGGCTATTCCCGGGAGTTGGGTTACGTAGCCGGTGACGCCGGGGCCGCCGCCGTGCTCACCCGGGGGACGGGCTTCGCCCGCCTGGTGGCGACCGCCCATGTCACGGAGTCGCAACTGGAGGGGCAGACCCGGACCAGGGAGGGCCACACCGGTGTCGCCCGGCGGTCCCCCGTCGAGGAGACCGGGTTCATGCCCCACATCGACGTGCTTCAGCGGGCCACCCACCGCTGCGTCGAGACCGTCCTCGACGAGGCCGTCGTGAAACCGGCGGACATCGCGCACGTGGTGCCCATCGCGATCGGCTCGGTCGTGCTCGACATGCTGCTCAGCGGCTCACCGCTCGGCCTCCGTGCCGACGACACCAGCTGGACCTACGGCCGCCACCTCGGCCACGCCGGCCCGTCCGACGTCCTGCTCGCCCTCGACCGGGCGTTCCGCTCCGGCACGCTGCGGACCGGGGACCGCGTCCTCGTGGTGAGTTTCGGGGTCGGCTTCCGCTGGACCACCGCGCTGCTCGAGATCACCCGCGATCCCGTCGCCATGGCACCGGCCGGTCGCTCACACACAGAAGGAGGTTGGTCATGACGGACACGAGTACGGCGACCGCCGCGTCGGTGCCGCTGGCTCCGCGGGCCCTGCCACTGCTGGGCCACGCGCTGCCCCTGCTCCGCGATCCGCTGGCGTTCATCATGTCCCTGTCCGGCTACCGCGAGATGGTCCGGGTCCGGCTGGGCCCGAGTACCGCCATGATGATCTGCGATCCGGACCTGACCCGGCAGGTGTTCCTGAACGACCGTGTCTTCGACAAGGGCGGCCCGATCTACGACCGGATCCGCGAGGTCATCGGCGACGGCCTGTCCACCTGCCCGTACCCCCTGCACCGGCGGCAGCGGCGGCTGTGCCAGCCGTCGTTCCACCCCACCCGGCTCGCCGGGTACGGGGCGGTGTTCGCGCGGGCGGCCGAGGTGAAGGCGGCATCCTGGCGCGATGGCGACGTCCTCGACATCACCCAGGAAATGATGACGCTGACGACGCGCGCCACCATGGAGACGATGTTCAGCGGCTCGCTGCCGGCCGAGACCATGCGGCGGGCCCTTGCCGACACCTCCACCATCGTGACCGCGTTCTTCCGCCGGATGATGACACCGGCCCTGCTGCGCCGGGTGCCGACTCCGCGGAAGCGGCGCTACGACCAGGCCCGTGACCGGCTGTCGGCCACCATCGCGGAGATCATCGCCGAGCGGCGCGCCGATCCGACCGACCATGCCGACCTGCTCTCCACGCTGGTCGCGGCGGTCGACGAGGAGAGCCAGGACGGCCAGAAGCAACTGAGCGACACCGAACTGGCGGACGAGGCCCTCACGTTCTTCCTCGGCGGGATGGAGACCACGGCCATCACCCTGGCCTGGGCGCTGCATCTGCTCGCCACCAACCCGGACGTCCAGCACAGTCTCCAGGCCGAGACCGATCAGGTCCTGGCCGGCGGGAAGGTCGATCCCGCGCACCTGCCCTCGCTCGATCTGGCCGCCCGGGTGGTGACCGAGACGCTGCGGCTGTATCCGCCCGCCTGGATGATGACCCGCGCGGTCCGGCAGGACACCGAGCTCGGCGGGGTACGGCTCGAGGGCGGCAGCACCATCGTGCTCAGCCCGTACCTGCTGCACCGCCGGGCCGACCTCTACCCCGAGCCCGACCGGTTCGACCCGGACCGCTGGCTCGGCGGTCAGCCCGACCGGGCCGCCTACATCCCGTTCGGCGCCGGGGCGCGCAAGTGCATCGGGGACCAGTTCGCCCTCACCGAGGCCATCCTGGCCCTCACCGCGATCGTCGCCCGCTGGGAGCTGACCCCCGTCGGCGACCAGCCGTTCGAGCCCAAGGTGGAGACCAGCCTGAGTTCGCGCGGGCTGCGCCTGCGGATCAGTGAGCGGCGGACGAACGGCACCGGCGACGCCGAACTGCACGCGGCCACACCGCGGTCCGCACCCGCCCACCCGTCCACGCCACCGGGCGCCGGCGGCTGCCCGGTGAAGCACGAGGAGTGATGCCGTGAAGCCTCACCTGAAGCCCCTGGTGAAACAGCTTCTCAACGCCCGGAGGGTCGGCCTGCCCGGCGCGGCCCCGGCCGACAGCCTGCGCACTCCTTCCCTGCCCTATCCGAACGGGTGGTTCTGCCTGGCCTTCTCCGACGAGGTGCGCCCCGGCTCCGTCACCACCCGTCCGCTCGCGGGCACGGAGGTCGTCCTCTACCGCACGGCCAAGGGCGTGCTGCGGGCCGTCCGGCCCCGGTGCCCGCATCTGGGAGCGCATCTCGGGGTCGGCGGTTCGGTCGAGGGCGAGGACATCGTCTGCCCCTTCCACCGGTTCGCGTTCGACCCGGCCGGCACCTGTGTGCGCACCGGTTACGACAAACCACCGCCGAAGGCGTCGCTGGCGCGGTACCCGGTGTGCGAGGCCAACGGCTCGATCTATGTGTGGTGGCACGCGCTCGGCCTGCCCCCGCAGTGGCAGGTCCCGGTCTTCCCCATGGACGACCGGCAGCCGTACAGCCACGACACCTTCGACATCGCCGGTCATCCGCAGGACGTCATCGAGAACGCCTTCGACTGGGGTCATCTGCCGGCGTTGCACGGCCTCAAAGGTCTCGACATCGAGGGCGCTCCGGTGGCCGGGGAGCCGACCAGCACCGTCACCGCGACCGCCCGCGGCACCATGATGCGCGGGTTCCGCCAGTCCTACACGCTCACGGTGATCGGGCTGGCCACCATCGCGGCGCGCACGGTCCTGCCGCGGGGCGCGGGCACCCTCCATGTGATGCTCCACGCGACCCCCACCGGCCCGGGCCGCATCCAGCTCCGGTTCGGTACGAAGCTGGAGCTGAACGGGATCCCCGGCGTGCCCGGGGCGGTGGGGCGCGCGGCGGCCATGCCCGTCGCCCGGCTGCTCAGCGCCGTCCTCCAGCGGGTGGCGAGCGTCGACACCGGCGCGGACCTGCTGATGTGGCACTACCAGGAGCATGTCGAGCACCCGAAGCTCGCCAAGGGCGACGGTCCGATCGGCCGGTACCGGCAGTGGGCGCAGCAGTTCTACACCGAACCCACGGACGATCTGGTGCCACCGCGGCCTCCCCGGGCCGGCGCGAGCCGCTCGGAGGAGTGACCACCGGCCGGCGAGACCTGGTCCACGAGTACGAGGGAGAACAGGCATGACCACGTCATCCGACCAGCCGGTGCCGGACTCCGGCGCCGTCCAGAAGGACATGCTGGGGTATCTGACGAAGCGTACGGGGAAGACCTGGGCGGCCGACGCGGACGTCTTCGGTTCCGGCGGGCTGTCCTCGCTCTTCGCCATGGAGCTGGTGGTGCATCTGGAGAAGTCGTACGGCATCGAGATCCGCGGCGCCGACCTGCGGATGGAGAACTTCCGCACGGTGCGGCGGATGGCCGCGCTGGTCGAACGGCTCCTCCGGCAGCCCGCCCCCGGTGGCCCCGGTGCGTGAACCCGTCGCCACGGCGGCCTCGGCGGCCGCCGGGGCTCATGCTCCGTGAACGTTCGAGTGGCCGTCCCGGTGGTCGTGGCCCGGGGAACGCCGCGCCAGGGCGTGGGCGCGTGCGCTCACTTCGTCCGCGGACACGACGCGCAGGCCGGCGAGCACGTCCTCCAGGGCGGCCAGCCAGAGCCGGTAGTAGCGATACGGCTCGTCCCGTGCCGGAGCGCTCTCCCGGGCCGCGATCCGGGCGATCAGCGCGGCCTGGAACCGCGGCCAGGTGAACGCGCCCGCCTCGTACAGGCCGACGGCCATGGCGAAGGCGCGGCCCTCCCAGGGCTCGGCGAACACCAACTCGCCGTTGGCGCGCGGGGGTGCGGCCGGGCCCTCGATGTCCAGCGGCGCGGTCATGGCGCCACCGCCTTGGCCACGCCGACCATCGAGTCCCGGGTCACCAGCGGCACGAGTTGCTCCTCGGAGAGGTGCTCGGTGCCGGGCGGACGCTCGGGCAGGACGAACCAGCGCACCTCACTGGTGGAGTCGTGGACGGTGATCCGCACGTCGTCGTCGAGTTCGAGTCCCATCTCGGACAGCACCGTGCGGGGCTCCTTCACCACGCGTGCGCGGTAGGCGGGGTCCTTGTACCAGCTCGGCGGCAGGCCGAGCACCGGCCACGGGTAGCACGAGCACAGGGTGCACACCACCACGTTGTGGGTGGTCGCGGTGTTCTCCACGACGACGATGTGCTCGCCCTGCGGCCCCGAGTAGCCGAGCTCCTCGATGGCCGCCGTGCCGTCGTCGAGCAGCCGCCGCCGGTACTCCGGGTCGGTCCAGGCCCTGGCGACGACCTTGGCGCCGTTGAGCGGGCCCACGTTGGTCTCGTAGGTGGTGATCAACCCGTCCATCACCTTCGGGTCGATCAGGCCCCGCTCGGTGAGCAGTTGCTCGAGCGCCTCGGTGCGCAGGGCCACGGGAAGGCTCTCGCCCGGCCCGTCATCGGTGGCGGTCATGAGGTGGTCTCCAGATAGCTCTCGAACAGCTCGGCGGTGAGCGCGAAGGGTTCGGCGCCGGCGCCCCACAGCTCGCGTGAGGTGAACCGCACCGAGTAGACGTACTGCGGATGCTCGCCCTGGAAGTGGGCGTTGGTGTCCGGCAGCACGAAAGCGGGCTGGACGATCTCGACGGTCCCGGTGTGTCCCCGTACATAGCCCGGCAACCGGGTGTGCCCGGGCACCGACCGGGCCTTGGCCCGTACCCGCTCGCCGACGGCGAAGGCGGGGGCGGTGGCCACGGAACGCAGCGAGCCCTCGGCGGTCGGCGCGTAGTCGGGCACCGCGGGCTCGGGGACCGGCGGCTCCGCCACATGTTCACCGCGCAGGTTGCGGGCGCGGGCGTCGACGGCACCCGACGCCAGGATGGCGCTGTCGGTGAGCATCAGTTCCGCGCCGTTGAGCCATCGCCCGAAGTAGCCGTCGTCCAGATAGGCGGCTCGGTCCAGTCGCTCGAGCGCGTGCCGGAAGGCGTCCAGGTTGACCCCGCCGTACGCGATGCGGCCGGAGAGCGTCGCCAGCGCGAACGCCCGGCCCTGCCAGGTCTCCTCGAAGACCGGCTCGGCACGGCTCGGCGGATGAACGGGACCCCATCCCGGAGTACCGCCCATATCGGCGATCCCCTCCATGGCACCACCTCCCCAAATATGAACATAATGGACTACGTGCCCGAATCGTATACGCCAGGTGTCCTCCGCGCCGCGTTCCGTACTCTGGCGGCATGCGCATGCGCCCCACTTTGAGCTGGACCCCCGCCGAGGACCTGCCGCCGGGCAGTACGGACCTGGATCCGGTCGCCGACGCGCTGAGCACCGGCGGTGTCCTGGTGCTCAGCGGGGCGGGCATCTCCACGGAGTCGGGCATCCCCGACTACCGGGGCGCGGACGGAAGCCTGAGCCGGCACACCCCGATGACCTACCAGGACTTCACCGCCAGTGCCCAGGCCCGGCGCCGGTACTGGGCCCGCAGCCACCTCGGCTGGCGCAGCTTCGGCCGCGCCCGCCCCAACGACGGGCATCGGGCCGTGGCCGCGTTCGCCCGGCACGGCCTGCTCTCGGGCGTGATCACCCAGAACGTCGACGGTCTGCACCAGGCGGCCGGCAGCGAGGGCGTCGTGGAACTCCACGGAAGCCTGGACCGGGTCGTCTGTCTCTCCTGCGGCACCTTCGGCCCGCGCCGCGAACTCGCCCGGCGGCTGGAGGAGGCCAATGCGGGCTTCGCGCCGGTGGCCGCCGGAATCAACCCGGACGGCGACGCCGACCTCACCGACGAACAGGTCGGGGACTTCCGCGTGGTGCCCTGTACGGTCTGCGGCGGCATCCTCAAACCGGACGTGGTGTTCTTCGGCGAGGCCGTACCGCCGGAGCGGGTCGAGCACTGCCGCGAGCTGGTCCGCGAGGCGGCCTCGCTGCTGGTCCTGGGCTCCTCACTGACGGTGATGTCCGGGCTCCGGTTCGTCCGCCAGGCGGCCGGGGCCGGAAAGCCGGTGCTGATCGTCAACCTCGACCCGACCCGGGGCGACCGGCACGCCGTCACCCGGGTCGCCCTCCCCCTGGGCACGGCGCTCACCGCCGTGGCCGACCGGCTGGGCATCCCCGGTCAGTAGCCGGATCCGTGGTCCGTCCTCACGGCCGCGGTCGAATTTTCCTCTTGCCTGACGACGATTTCCCGTTTGAGGATTTTGCCGGTCGCTCCCTTGGGGAGCCCGTCCGTGACCGTGACGATCCGCGGGTACTTGTAGGCGGCAACCCGCTGTTTGACGTAATCGCGTATCTGATCAGCTGTGGTGTGTGCACCATGCCGGAGCGTGACCACGGCGGCCACCTCCTCCCCGTGGCTCTCGTGCGGCACGCCGACGACGGCGGCCTCGGAGATGGCGGGGTGTCCGTAGAGCACCTCCTCGATCTCGCGTGGATAGACGTTGTATCCACCGCGGATGATGAGGTCCTTCTTCCGGTCGACGATGAAGTAGTAGCCGTCCTCGTCGACACGGGCGAGATCGCCGCTGTGGAACCACCCGTCCCGGATGGCCTCCGCGGTCGCGTCCGGACGGTTCCAGTACCCCCTCATCACGTTTTCGCCGCGGATCGCGATCTCACCGACTTCGCCCCGCCCGGCCGTGGTGCCGTCGTCCGCGACGAGCATCAACTCGACCCCGCGGATGGGCAGACCGATCGAACCGGCCTTGTGCGGCCCGTCCGGAGGGTTGAACGACGCGACCGGCGAGGTCTCCGAGAGGCCATAGCCCTCCAGCACGGTGGCGCCGAATTCCCGCTCGAAGCCGTGCAGCACTTCGACCGGCAACGAGGCACCCCCGGAAACGGCCAAGCGCATCCGCGAGAGGTCGTGGCCGTCGGGGATCGCGGTGTGCAGCAGGGCCGTGTACATCGTGGGGACACCCAGGAAGACGGTGACCCCGTCCCGGTCCATGATCTCCAGCGCCTCGGCCGGATCGAACCGCGGCAGCAGGGTCAGCGTGGCACCGGCAGCGACAGCGGTGTTGAGAGCGCAGGTCTGTCCGAAGGCGTGGAACATGGGCAGGCCGCCGAACAGCACGTCGTCCGGCCCGATGTGGAGCACCGTCTCGACCGTGGTGGCCGTGTTGGTCATCAGGTTGCGGTGGGTCAGCTCGGCACCCTTCGGCGTTCCTGTCGTGCCCGAGGTGTACAGGATCACGGCGGTGTCGTCACCGGCCCGATCGACGAGCTCGGGCATCGGCGCGGTGGCCCGCACGAGATCGTCGAATGCCGCGGGGCCGGTGACCAGACACTCCGCGCCAGCCTCTGCCGCGGCCGTCGTGACCTCGTCCGCGAACAGCGGGAACGTCACCACGACGCGGGACCCGGAATCCCGTAGCAGGAACGCGATTTCGCGGGCCTTCAACAGCGGGTTCATCGGCACCACCACGCCGCCCGCGCGGAGGATGCCGTAGTACACGACGGGGAAATGGGTGACGTTGGGCATGACCAGCGCGACACGATCGCCCGGTCTGATGCCTCTGGTGCGCAACAGCGTGGCGACCCGGGCGGCGGCGTCGTTCAGCTGGGCATACGTGAGGGCGGTCTCGCCCTGGCGAATGGCGACTCGTCGCCCGTCGGCCCGTGCGGATTCCGCCAGGAGTACGGCGAGGTTGTTCATGCGGTTCCCCTCCCCACCGCCGTGCCGGGCGGTCGGTGATGTGAACGCCGGGTGGCGAGCTCTCACGGCGGTGCAACATTAGGCCGCGCCGCACCGCACCGCTTGACCTGGCGTGACAGGTGACTTACCAATTGGGGACAACCCCTGGAGTACACCCATGAAGCCCCTCGTCCGCAACGCGGCGCTGAACAGCTACGTCGAGCTCAGCCGGTCGCTCGGCATCGACCCCCGGGACCTGATGAAGCGGGTGGGTCTGGACCCCGTCGGCCTCGCGGTCCAGGACAGATGGATCTCCGGGGTGGCCGTGACCCAGCTGTTCGAGCTCTCGGCGGCGGCCTCGCACCGCGAGGACTTCGGCCTGCTCCTGGCCGAGCGCCGCCGCCTCTCCAACCTCGGCCCCATCAGCCTGGTCATACGCGAGGAGCCGGATGTCCGGAGCGCGCTGGAACTTCTCGTCCGCCACGAGCACACGTACAACGAGATGCTCCATAGCCGGCTCTCCGAGGCGAGCGGCCTGGCCACCCTCAAAGTGGTGCTGGAGCCCGGTGGTGAGGCCGTGCCGGCCCGCCAGGCCATGGAGCTGGCCGTGGGCGTGTTCCACCAGGTCCTGCGCGGTTTCCTCGGTGCCCGGTGGCAGCCGGTGTCCGTGTGTTTCACCCATGGCGCGCCGGCGGACACCGGGACACATCGGCGCGCCTTCGGCCCCGTCGTGGAATTCGACCGGGAATTCAACGGGATCGTCTTCTACGCCAGTGATCTCAACGTTCCCAACCCCATGTCGGATCCACTGCTCCACACCTACGCGCGGCGGTATTTCGACTCCATCGCGGTCGCGAGGGACACGACCGTACCGGACCGGGTGCGCGAGCTGATCGAAGTTCTGCTGCCGACCGGGCGCTGTTCGATCGAGCAGGTCGCCACCAGCCTCGGTGTCGACCGGAGGACCGTCCACCGCCACCTGTCGGCCTCGGGCGAGTCGTTCTCCTCCCTCCTGAACGCGACGCGCACGCAGCTCGCGGAGCAGCTTGTGGCGAACCAGCGCCGCTCGTTGACCGAGATCTCCGGGCTGCTGGGGTTCGCCGCGCCCAGTGCCTTCTCACGGTGGTTCAGCCGGCGGTTCGGTTGCAGCCCGCGGGAGTGGCGCAACCGGCGAACGAGGCAGCGGCACTCGGGCGAGGAGTGACCACCGGGCGATTGGCGATCCGTGGCCTCGGCCTGAGCCGCGATCCGTCGCCGGTCCCCAAGTGATAAGTCGGATGTCACCGACGGTAAAGCGGGTCGCGTAACCGGCCCTTAACGTTGCCGTACCGCGAGGGACACCGCCTACCTCACCAGGGCGAGCGGAAACCCCGTACGCAATCGCTTCGATCCCCGCCGTCCTCCTCCGCGCTCGTATCGCGGGCAGTGACGCATCTGGCGGGGCGGGTGAAGACCGTCCGACAAAGGAGATCGACCATGCACTTCCTCGATGACTCCCTGTACCCGGAGAACCAGGAGAAGCTCGTCATCCAGGCCGCGCCCTACGGGCCGGAGTGGCTGCCAGGTGACGCCGACGACCTCCCGCTCACGATGGACGAGCACGTCCAGGCGGCGGTCGACTGCTACCAGGCCGGCGCCACCGTGCTGCACATCCACGTACGCGAGCTGGACGGCCGCGGCTCCAAGCGGATGTCCATGTTCAACGAGCTGATGGCCCGGCTGCGCGAGGCCGTGCCGGACATGGTCCTGCAAATCGGCGGGTCGATCTCGTTCGCCCCCGAGGACGAGGGCTCCGACGCGAAGTGGCTCAGCTACGACACCCGCCACATGCTGGCCGACATCACCCCCAGGCCGGACCAGGTGACGATCGCGATCAACACCAACCAGATGAACATCGTCGAGCTCTTCGACGACGAGGACATCGAGGGCACCTCGATCGCCAAGCCGGCGTACTACCAGGCCTACCGGGACATGGTGGTCGAGGCCGGGCCGGAGTTCTACCTCGAACACCTCGAGCGGCTCCGCGCCAACGGCATTCAGCCGCATTTCCAGCTCGCCAACATGGCACAGCTGGAGACCGTGGAGCGGCTGATCCGCAAGGGTGTGTACACCGGCCCGCTGGTGCTCAACTACGTAGCGATCGGCGGCGGGTTCGCCGGCCGGCACCCGGCCGACCTGATCGAGTTCATCCGCCGCGTCCCGGACGGGGCGGTGCTCACGATCGAAGCCTCCATGCGCGCGGTGGCGCCGATGAACGCGATCGGCATCGCCCTGGGCACCCATGTGCGGGTGGGCAACGAGGACAACCTGTGGCGGCACAAGGGCGAGCGGATGTCCTCGGTGGAGCAGGTCGAGCAGATGGTCCGGATCGCCCAAGCACTCGGTCGTGAGATCGCCACCGGGCCGGAGGCGAAGCAGATCTACAAGCTCGGCGAGTGGTACGCGGACAGCGACGAGACCCTGGCCCGGCTCGGCATGGTGCCCAACCGCCGCCCCGGCCGGCGCGGCTTCATGCTGCGCGACGTCGAGAACTGACCCCACCACACCACGAAAACACGAGCAACGGAGCAATTCATGGCACACGCCACTCGCTTCCATGAAACCGGAGGCCCCGAGGTACTCCGGTGGGAGGCCACGGCCGTCGGCGACCCGGGCCCTGGTGAGGTGCGCGTCCGGCATGCCGCCGTCGGACTCAACTTCGCCGACACCTACTTCCGTACCGGGCTGTATCCCGCACCGCTCCCCGCGGGGCTCGGTGTCGAGGGTTCCGGGGTGGTCGAGGCCGTAGGCGAGGGCGTGGCGCATATCGCCGAGGGCGACCGCGTGACCTACACCGGCAGCCCGCTGGGCGCCTACAGCACGGAGCGGGTGATGCCCGCGGGCTCGCTGATCAAGCTGCCGGACGAGATCGACTGCGAGACCGCCGCGGCGATGACCATGCGTGGCCTGACCTCGGCCTATCTGCTGCGCCGGATCCATCCGCTCGCCTCCGGGGACACGGTGCTGCTCCACGCGGCGGCCGGCGGGGTCGGGCTGATCTTCTCCCAGTGGGCGAAGCTGCTCGGCATCACCGTGATCGGCACGGTATCGAGCGAGGAGAAGGCCGAGATCGCCCGCGCCCACGGCTGCGACCACATCATCCACTACCGCCGCGAGAACGTGGCCGAGCGGGTGCGTCAGCTGACCGACGGCCAGGGTGTCCCGGTGGTCTTCGACAGCATCGGCAAGGACACCGTCGCCGGATCCATGGCCTCGCTGCGGCGCCGCGGTCTGCTGGTGTGCTTCGGCACCGCCTCCGGGGTGCCGCCTCTCGACGCCATGCAACTGGCCATCCACGGCTCGCTGTTCGTGACCCGGCCCGCGCTGGCCGACTACATCGCCGAACCCGCGGAGCGGGACGCCCTGGCGGGCGAGCTGTTCGGGCATGTCGCGTCCGGACGCATCAAGATCCAGATCAATCAGCGCTACGCCCTCCAGGACGCGGCACAGGCACACCGCGAGCTGGAGGCGGGACGGACGACGGGGTCGTCCGTCTTCGTCCTCTGAACACACCCATCAACCAAGGAGTGAGCCATGCCCCGGACCGTCCCCCCGAAGGAAGCCACGCAGGAAGCCACGCCCGCCCTGGTGCGCCCGGGTGTCCTCCGCACGTCGATCAAGGTCGAGCCCCTCACCCGCACCATCGGAGCCGAGCTCTCCGGCGTGCACCTCGGCGACGCCGCGCGCGACGACGACCTCTTCTCCCAGATCAGGCAGGAGCTGCTGCGGTACAAGGTCCTCTTCCTGCGGGACCAGGACATCACCCGCGACGAGCACGTCGCCTTCGCCGCGCGCTTCGGCCCGCTGGAGGACCATCCGGTGGCCGGCAGCGACCCGGACCACCCGGGGCTGGTCCGCATCTACAAGGACCTGGCCAGCAAGCCCGAGCACTACGAGAACGCGCTCCACTGCGACGGGACCTGGCGCGAGTGCCCGTCCATGGGGGCCGTCCTGCGCTGCGTGGAAACGCCGGAAGTCGGCGGTGACACGATCTGGGTCAACATGGCCGAGGCCCACCGCGGGCTGCCCGAGCACATCAAGGCCCAGATCGCGGAGCTACGGGCACGGCACAGCATCGAGGCCACCTTCGGCGCGGTCCTGCCGACGGAGCAGCGCCACCAGCTGAAGGCGCGATACCCGGACGCCGAACACCCGGTGGTGCGCATCCACCCGGAGACCGGCGAGCAGATCCTCTTCGTCAACAGCTTCACGACCCACTTCGTCAACTACCACACGCCCGAGAACGTGCGCTTCGGCCAGGACTACGCGCCCGGGGCGAGCCATCTGCTGAACTACCTGATCAGCCAGGCGGCCGTCCCCGAGTACCAGGTGCGCTGGCGCTGGCGGAAGAACAGCGTCGCCATCTGGGACAACCGCTCCACCCAGCACTACGCCGTCCAGGACTACTGGCCCGGCGTCCGCAAGATGGAGCGCGCGGGCATCACCGGCGACAGGCCCATCTGAGGCGCGGCCGGACGACGAGAGAGGTGATGTCGATGGGACTTCACACGTCCGGCACGGTCCTGGCGGGCACGTCGCCCGCCGCACCGGCCGTATCCCGTGGGTACGCCTGGGTGGTGTTCGCGCTGAGCTTCGGGCTTCTGCTGTCCGACTACATGTCGCGGCAGGTGCTCAACGCCGTCTTTCCTCTGCTGAAGGCGGAATGGCTGCTGTCGGATGCCAGGCTGGGCTCGCTCAGCGGCATCGTGGCCCTGATGGTCGGTGTGCTCACCTTCCCGCTGTCGCTCCTGGCGGACCGCTGGGGCAGGGTCAGGTGCCTGGTGATCGCCGCGACCGTGTGGAGTCTCGCGACTCTGGGCTGCGCGTTGTCGGCGAGCTACGACCAGATGTTCCTGGGCCGGCTCATGGTCGGCGTCGGCGAAGCGGCCTACGGGAGCGTCGGGATCGCGGTGGTCCTCAGCGTCTTCCCCGTCGGGCTGCGCGCCACGCTCTCCGGCGCGTTCATCGGGGGAGGCGCCTTCGGATCCGTGCTGGGCGTGTCGATCGGTGGCATCGTGGGCCAGCATCTGGGATGGCGCTGGGCGTTCGGGGTGATGGGGATCTTCGGGCTGGTCCTGGCCGCGTTGTACGGCATCGTGGTCACCGAGAAGAGGCTGCGTTCGGCCTCTCGTGCCACGCATGGCGGGTCCGCCCATGCCATCCGTGGCACGTCCGCTCATGCCACGCACGGCGGGTCCGCCGAACGGGCCCCCATCCGGAGCCTGTTGCCGCGGCTCGTCTCGTCCGTTTCCGTGGTCTGTGCCTACATCGGCAGCGGATTGCAGATGTTCATCGCGATGGCGCTGCTCGCCTGGATGCCCACCTTCCTCCATCGCTACTACTCCATGCCCACCGCGAAGGCCGGTCTGGTCGCCGGAGTCTTCGCGCTGATCACCGGAGTCGGCATGATCGGCGGCGGGATGGTCGCGGACCGCGTCAGCCGGCGGTCCGGCGCGGGCAAGTGGACCGTCGCGACCGCCTGTAGCCTCGGATCGTTCGTGCTGCTGACGGCCGGATTCCAGCTGCCGACGGGCGCGCCGCAACTCGTGCTGATCGGGGCCGGGGCCCTGCTGTCCAACGCCACGGCCGGACCCGCGGCCGCCATGGTGGCGAATCTGACGCCCGCGGCCATCGCGGCGACGGCCATGGCCACGCTCACCCTGGCCAACAGCCTGCTCGGGCTGGCCCCCGGGCCCGCGGTGACGGGCGTCCTCGCGGACCACGTGGGGCTGCTCGGCGCGCTGCGGGCGGTCCCGCTCGTCGCGGTCGCGGCCGGCGTCGCCTTCACCATCGGCAAGTGCTTCTACGAGAAGGATCTGCGCCGCTTGGGCATGCTGTCCGACGTGGCGCACCGGACCCCGGAGCCGCGGTCATGAACCCCACCGGATCGCCCACGGTCGTGATCGTCCCCGGGCTGCGCGATCACGTACCGGACCACTGGCAGACCGTCCTCGCCGACCGGCTCGGCGACGACGCCCGTACCGTTCCGCCGCTGGAAACCGGCAGGCTGAGCCGTGACGCCCAGGTCGCCGCTCTCGAGGGGGTGCTGTCGGACATCGGTGGCCCGGTCGTCCTGATCGCCCACAGCGCCGGCGTACTCACCACCGTGCACTGGGCGCGGCGACACCATCGCCCGGTCCGGGGCGCGCTGCTGGCGGCGCCGCCGGACTTCGAAACGCCACTGCCGGAGGGCTACCCCACCCCGGAAGCCCTGCGTGCGAACGGCTGGACGCCGACCCCGCGGACACCCCTGCCGTTCCCCAGCATCGTCGCGGCGAGCACGAACGACCCCCTGGCCGCTTTCGAGAGCGTCGCCGGCCTCGCACGAGCGTGGGGCGGCCACTTGGTGGACCTCGGCCCCGTGGGACACCTCAACCCGGCCGCGGGCTACGGTGCGTGGCCGCGGGCCGAGGAGTTCATCCGCGAGCTCAGCCGAGTCCCGCCCGATGAGACCCTCTGACGTCCGGCGCATGACGTAGCTCCCCACCGGCCCCCTCCAGTCCCCTCCGGCCCCCCTCCCGCCCCTCCCGCCCGTCACAAGGAGCCGGTCAGGAATTGGAGAACGAGGCTGGTCACCGAGACCACCACCCACAGGCAGGCGCCGAGGACGAGCGGCCGGGGGCCGGTGCGGCGCAGTGCGGCGAGGTCGGTGGACAGGCCCGTCGCGGAGAGCGCGACGGTGATGAGGAAGACCGAGAGCTCGCCGAGTCCGTGGTGGGCGGCGGCCGGGATGAAGCCCAGGCCGTTCGCCGTGGCCATCAGCAGGAAACCGATCAGGAACCCGGGCACCAGCCTGACCACCCGGAGCCGGGGCCGGGCCGTGGCCTCCGCCGCGGCCCGGTCGCGGCGTCTCACCAGCCAGGCCAGTCCCAGGCAGATGGGGATGATCATGAGGCTGCGGGTGAGCTTGACGACGACCGCGTGGTCCGCCGCGGTCCGGCCGTAGCTGGTGGCCGCGGCGACCACCGAGGACGTGTCGTTGACCGCCGTCCCCGCGAAGAGGCCGAAGCTGTGCTGACTCATCCCCAGCAGGTGGCCGAGCAGCGGGAAGGTGAGCACGGCGGCGATGTTGAACAGGAAGATGGTGGAGACCGCGTAGGCCACCTCCACCCCGGCCGCGCCGATGACCGGGGCGGTCGCCGCGATCGCCGACGCGCCGCAGACGCCCGTGCCCACGCCGATCAGCGTGCGCAGGTCCCCGGCGATGCCGAGCCACCGGCCGATGCCGTACGCGGCGGCCAGACAGACCACCAACGAGCCGATCAGCACCGGAATCGAGCCGACGCCCACCTGGACCATCTGGGCCGGCGACAGTTGCGAGCCCAGGACGACGACCGAAGCCTGTAGGACCCGGGTGCTCGCGAACCCGATGCCGGGACGCCACCGTGCTCCTGGTCTCCTCAGGGCGGCCAGCAGCACACCGAGGACGATCCCGGCCACCGGGCCGCCGACGAGCGGGAACACCTTCCCCACCGCCGTGCCCGCCACCGCGAGAGCCAGGACGAGGGCCAGCCCGGGTACGAGAGCGGCCACGGCGGGCCGGGACGCCCGTGCCAGTTCGGCCTCCGGCCGCGCACCAGTCTCCGGCCGTGCCTCAGCCTCCGGCCGTGCCAGTGCGGCCTCCGGCCGTGCCAGTGCGGCCTCCGGCCGCGCACCAGTCTCCGGCCGTGACTCAGCCTCCGGTCGTGCCTCAGCCTCCGGTCGTGCCTCAGCCTCCGGTCGTGCGGGGACCGTACGGTCCAGATCTTCGCTCATGGCCTCGACTCTGCTGCGCTCCGGACCGTGGTTGTAGCCCCGAGATCGTGCGGAGGTCATAGCCAAGAGGCATGACCGCCGACCGGGTCCGGCCCATACCCTGGAGCTATGAGCCAGTTGCCGGATCCGGAATCACTGCGGCTGCTCGTCCTGGTCGGAGACGTGGGGAGCTTGAGCGGTGCGGCGGCGCGGCTCGGTCTTACGCAGCCGTCGGCGAGCAAGCGGCTGTCCGCACTGGAGCGCAGGCTGGGTCTGGTGCTGGTGGACAGGACGCGGCGGGGATCGCAGCTCACCGACGCGGGCCGGGCCGTGGCGGGCTGGGCGCAGCGGGTCCTCCAGGAGATGGAGGCGCTGCTGACCGGCACGGAGGCGCTGCGTACGAAGCGGGACGCCGAGCTGAGGGTGGCGGCCAGCATGACGGTGGCCGAGTGTCTGGTACCGGGCTGGATCGGCGAGCTGCGCCGCACTCGGCCGGAGTTGTACGTCGGCCTCCAGGTGACCAACAGCGAACAGGTTCCGGAGCTGCTCCGCAGCGGGGCGGTGGACCTGGGGTTCGTCGAGTCACCGCGGGCCCCGGCCGGGCTGTCCGCCCGGCAGGTCGCCCGCGACCGGCTGCTCGTGGTGGTCGCCCCGGGGCACCCCTGGACGCGCCGCCGTCGCCCGCTGAGCGTCGCCGAGCTCGTGGCCGCGCCGCTGGTGCTGCGCGAACGCGGATCGGGCACCCGCGAGACCCTGGACCAGGCCCTGCGCAAGGCCGGCGTGGGCGAACCGCTGCCCCTCCTGGAGCTGGGGTCGGCGACCGCCGTACGCAATGCCGTGATCGCCGGAACCGGCCCGGCAGTGATCAGTGAGCTCGCGGTGGGCGCCGACCTCGCCGATGGCCGCCTTGTGGCGGTGGAGGTCGAGGGGATCGAACTGCGCCGTGCCCTGCGAGCCGTCTGGGCTTCGGGACGCGTCCCCGTCGGCCCCGCGGCGGAACTCCTGGCCGTGACGAGACGCCGCGGAAAGCAGGCATGAGGCGCCGCGGGACCGACGTGGCACCGGCGCCATCCACCGACGCGTCAGCGGCGCCATCCACTGTCAGGCGGAGACGTCGCCGTGCGATTCGATGCGCTCGATCGTCTGCTCGCTCCATGCCCGGATGGCATCGGCCTGCTGCGGAGTGAGCGTGTCGAAGAAGTGGCGGCGGATGTTGCCGGCGTGCCCGGTGATGGCACTCCGCACGGCGCTGCGCCCCTCGGCGGTCAGCCTGGTCCCCGTACGGCGGCCGTAGGCGCCACTTTCGGTCCGTGCCACGAAACCGCGCTTCTCCATGCGGGTCAGCTGGTGTGAGACGCGGCTCTTCTCCCAGCCGAGCGACTCGGAGAGCTCGCCGACGCGCAGCTCGCGCCCGGCCGCGCGCCACAAGCTCATCAACACGCTGAACTCGGCCTTCGAGATGCCGAAGTCACGTTGGAGCGCACGGTCGAGCTCCTGGGCGAGCAGCCGCTGCGCACGCGTCCAGGCGCCCCAGAGCTCCCACTCCTCGGGGTCCAGGTCGCGGTTCTCCGTCATGGCGGAAATCCTACCCGGCGTGACCGCACAGTTGACGCATCAACTCCATGGAACCTAGAGTTGACGCATCAACTCTGCGAGAGGAGCTCACCCCATGAGGACGTTGGTGCGCGGCGGCATGGTGGTCAGCATGGACCCGGCCGTCGGCGATCTCCCGCAGGGCGACCTGCTCATCGAGGACGGCCGGATAGCGGCGATCGCCGCCCACGTGGACACGGCCGACTCGGAGGTCGTCGATGCCCGCGGCAAGATCGTGATGCCCGGTTTCGTCGACACCCACCGGCACACCTGGCAGACCGCCTTCCGCGGCATCGGCGCCAACTGGACGTTCCGCGAGTACGGCGCCGCCATGCACGGCACGCTCCGGCCGCACTACCGGCCGGAGGATGTGTACCTGGGCAACCTGCTGGGCCGGATCGAGGCACTGAGCTCGGGCGTCACGACCATGCTCGACTGGTTCCACTGCTCCGACCGCCCGGAGAACGCCGACGCCGCGATCCAGGCGCTGCGTGACGCGCCCGGCCACTCGGTGTTCTGCTACGGCGCGGGCTTCGCCGACGACTCGATCGCCACCGAGGTCAAGCGCGTGCGGTCCCAACTGCCGGACGACGGCATGGCGTTGGGGCTGCGCGGTCCGCAGTTGACCTCGATGGACACCACCGCCGCCGATGTCGCACTGGCACGGGAACTCGGGCTGCGGGTGAGCGTCCACGTACACGCCGCCACGGGCTGGCCCAGCGGCGAGCGCCCCGTCGCGGACATGCGTGACCGCGGGCTGCTGGACGACCGCACGACCTTCGTGCACGGCAACGGCATCTCCGACGACCAGGTGGCGATGATGGCCGACGCGGGCTGCTCGGTGACGATCAGCCCGGACGTCGAGATGAAGATGGGCTTCGGCTGGCCCGAGACCGGCCGCATGCTGGCCGCCGGAATCCGCCCGTCGCTGTCCGTCGACGACTGCCCGTCCGCCGGCGGCGACATGTTCGCCACCATGCGCACGGCGTTTTCCGTCCAGCGCGGTCTGAACGGCGGCCTCACGGCGCGGGACTTCGTCGAATTCGCCACGGTGGACGGCGCCCGCACCTGTGGACTCGACGCCAGGACCGGCAGCCTCAGCGTCGGTAAGGACGCCGACTTCATCCTCCTCGACGCCGAGGACCTCACGGTCTTCCCGGTCACGGACCCCATCGGCACGATCGTCTCCGCCGGTCACCCCGGGCTGGTGGACAGCGTCTTCATCGCCGGGGAGCCGGTCAAGCGAAACGGCCGGCTGCTCGACGTCGACCTGCCGGCACTGCGCACCCGGCTGCTGGAGTCCCGCGCCCGGATCGCCGAAGCCGCGGGCGTGCCGCTCGACGGATCCTGGGCACCGAACGCGAGCGCGCCGAGGCGTTGAGAGGCGTTGATACGTCTCGGGTCCTACGAGGGGTCTCCCCTGTTCGTCTTCATCGCCTACAATGCCCCGGCCAACTGGCGAAAAACGCGCGGTCGTCGCGCATGGGCGGGAGGAGCCGCGATGGCAACGGGGGGATGGGGTCTGCCGAACGACCCCGGGCAGGGCGGCAACCGCTGGGGTCCGCCGCCTGCGCCGGGTCCGTACGGGCCGCCGCCGACACCGAACCCCTATGGGCCCCCGCCCCCGCCGCCCGGGCCCTACCGTCCGGCGCCCGTCGGTCGGCGCTGGTACCGGCGAGTGCCCTTCCTGTCCTTCCTCATCCCCCTGCTTCGCCTGGCGCACCGGCCCGCGCGGAAACTGTTCGACCAGGACGGCGGCGGGCGCGTCCACGACCCCCTGGTCGACCGCGTCCAGATCACCCGGACGGTGCTCGGCGTCCTCGCGACGCTCGCCCTCTACTACGTGTACGGATCGGACGGCGACCTGGAGGACCAGGCCAGCGAGAGTGCGGCCCAGCTCATCGTGACCCCGGTCCTGCTCCTCGTCGCCGGACCGGTGGTCATCGCCCTCTTCATCCGCTACGCGCCCGCGGAGCGGCGGCGGTTGCTGCGCTCCCGGCTCAGCGTCCCGGCCAAGACCGTCGGCTGGTACGTCCTGACCGTGGCCGTCCTCGCCGCCACGGTGTGGGCGATCTCGGCCAACCCCGGGATGCTGGAAGGGCTGCACGGGGTGTGGCTCTTCGTGGCCGCCGTGCCCGCGCTCGTGCTGGTGCTGTGGGGCCTGCCGTTCTTCTTCCTGGCCTCGGCCTACGTCGCCCGCTCCGCCTTCAACACCGCCTATGTGCACGCCGCGCTGCCGGCCGTGCTCACCGTGGTGCTGGTCTGGATCATCGCCGTCTTCAACGCGACCGGGAGCGGCATGCCCAACGGGCCGCTGTGGGCACAGCTCTGCTCCCTGTTCGGCGGCCCGCTGTCGGTGACCGGACTCTCCCTGTGGGAGCTGTACCGACTGCGCACCCGCCACGGCGTGACCATACGCGGCTGAGGCGTCCCGCCACATCCGCGGCGTACGCCGCGGATGTGGCGGCGCTCATCCCCGGTCCGCCCGGGCCTTCATCGACCGGCGGGCACGGCCGCCGCACCGCCGCGCGGGGTCCGCTCCTCGGCAGGCCGAGCTCGATCACCGTCAGTGCGATCTGGAACCACCGCGGCCAGCCGTGCACCGCGAGCGAGAGCAACCGGCCCACGCCGCCCACCAGAAAGACCCCGGCCAGCCACCGCACCACCCGGGCCGGGATCGGACGCTGCCGCGCGGCCCAGATCCAGCCCAGCCCGTAGCCGGCGAAGCCGGCCCCCATGAACCGGCCCCAGCTGTCGACCGTCGTACCGGCGGAACCGGCGGGGGATCGCCGCGAGCCCCGGTCCGGGGCTTGGGGCGAAACCCGCCCGGGGTCTGGGGCGAAGCCCCGCCAGTTCGGGGTCTGAGGCGAAGCCCCCGTCCGGGGCCTGGGACGAACCCCCGCCGGTTCGGGGCCTGGGGCGAAGCCCCTCTGGGGCGGAGCCCCGGTCGGGGCTGGGGCGCCCCCGTCCGGGGCCTGGGGCAAAGCCCCGGTACGGGGCCTGGGGCAAAGCCCCGGTACGGGGCCTGGGGCAAAGCCCCGGTACGGGGCCTGGGGCAAAGCCCCGGTACGGGGCCTGGGGCAAAGCCCCGGTACGGGATCTGGGGCAAAGCCCCGGTACGGGATCTGGGGCAAAGCCCCGGTACGGGATCTGGGGCAAAGCCCCGGTACGGGGCCTGGGGCGGAGCCCCAGTTTCGGGAAGGGGCGGGGAGGGGAAAGATCGCCCGACACCCCGTAAGCGTCCCGTTGCGGTCGCTTCGCCGCCGCGGGACGAGCTGATACGGCCGACGAGTTCGGCGACCCAGCGCCCCCGGCCCGACCAACAAGCGTCCGCGCGCGGACCGGTCAGCGCACCGTCAGGCGCCGCAAGCGGGACGCCGCCTGCGCCGACGCGTCGACCTCCAGGCTGACGTAGCGGGCCGTCCCAGCAGCGGTCAGCCGACGTACACGCCCCCGCCCGGCGAGGGCTCCAGCGTCCCGATAGGTAATGCCGTCCGTGCTGAAGCCGACCTTCGCCCCCGGCACCGCCCCCACCGTCCACTCGGCCTCCACCAGACGGACCGCCCGGGCCGCGCCGAGGTCCACGACCATGCGGCCGCGCGGCCCCGGCCGCCAGGCCGTATGGGCGTCGCCGTCCACCGCCGCCGCGGGGTCGGACATGCCCTCCGGCAGCGGGCTCGTGGGGAAGACGGTCCTGCCGAGGGCCAGGTCGTCGTGCGGATGGGCGGCCGCACCGGCCAGGACGACGGTGATCGTCCGGTCCGCCCTGACGACGGCGACCTCGCTGCGCCCCTGGGCCCGGACGCGCAGGGCGCAGGAGGCCCCGGACAGGCGCACGGTCGCGCCGTCCACGACCTGGACCCGCAGGCCCGGCGGCAGGCGCCGGCTCGTGAGGGGGGTGAGCGTGAAGCGCGGGGCCAGCACGACCGCCGTGGCGGCGGGCAGCGCGGCCTCGAAGGACGTGCCGTCGGCGGTCAGCGTCTGCGTGCCCTCGAAGGCCACCGTGTCCGTGCCGGTGCGCGGGATCGTGATCCGCGTCCTGACGTCCTCGCCGGAGAGGTTGAACAGGGTCAGATGCCCGTCCGTCAGCGTCGTGCGCACCTCGGCGGCCTCCGCCGTGGGCGCGGCCGTCCGGGCGAGCGCGCGCAGCGCCCCGGCCGACGTGCCGGGGAAGCCCTCGACGAGGAGCGGTGCCGCCGGCCCGTCGCCGAGGACGATCTTGTCGTCGTAGACGCCGATCGGGTTCCGGCCGTCACGCACCACGAGCCCGGCGCGGCCGTCGACGTCGAGCCAGCCGCCGCGGCTGCTCACCGCCGGCCTCGGCCCGGTCGCCAGATCCCGCCAGTCCCGGCCGTCCGCGGAACCCTGGACGCGGTAGGCGCGGCCGGCCGCCGACTCCCAGCGCAGGGTGACCCGGTCGATCCGGCGCTCGGCGCCGAGGTCGACGGCCAGCCAGCTGTCGGCGCGCGGCCGGTCGGCCCTCGACACCGCCCAGCGGGTGGCCGCGTCGCCGTCGACCGCGAGCGGCGCGCCCTTCCCGGTGTCGGCCGACGAGGCGGTGGCGGACCCGCCGCGCGCGAGGTCCGCGCCCTGGGCGCCGTCGCGCACCTCGAAGGCGTACAGGGAGTACCCGTAGGCCGGGTCGGGCCGCACGCCGAGCATGCGGACGTGGCGCACCGTCGTGGGGGTGAAGCCGAGGTCGTCGACCCGTCCGGCGGGTGTGTCGGTGGCGGTGTCGCGGGCGCGGAGGGTCGCCTCGCCCTCCTCGAAGCGGTAGGTGCGCGCGCCGTCGAGCCCCGGCATGCCGGGCATCGTCAGGTTGTGCACCCCGAGGTGGCCCTCGGCGTCGGCGGTGCCGTCGCTCGCGTAGACGATCGAGCCCGTCGGGAGGGTCGCGAACCCGGCCCAGCCGCCGTCGAGGCGCAGGAGCGTCGCACTGCCGTCGAAGCCGTCGCGCGGGGACTCGTACACGCGCACGGTACGGCTTTGGACCTTCGCGGCGGTGGCGGGCAGGAACATCGGGGTCGCGCCGCTGAGCCGGAACAGCCAGTCGTCATGCCCCGGCTGCCAGGCGAACTTCACGAACCCGGGCTTCGTCACGGCACCGGCCCACGCGGCCCGCGACTGGTGCGACACCAGTCCGGGGCCGGTCCCGAAGTCCGTGACACCGGAGGCCCGCGCGAACAACTCCTCGCGCGACAGCGCCTCGACGGGCCGCCCGGACGCCGCCGCCCACACGTGCAGCAGATAGCTGATCGCGATCTCGGCGCGCGCCTCCGGCTCGTACTTCGGCTCCCCCGAGAACTTCGCCATCCGGTGCTCGGGCGGGTACTGCTGGTACGCCTCCAGCCGGGACGCCAGCTCCCGCTCCGCGCGCGCCGCGGCCCGGTCGCGCATCACCTGGGAGAGGAAGGCGAGCGGGATGACGTCCCTGCCGTAGAGGTGCTCGCGGTCGTTGACCATCGGCATCAGCGGTTCGCCCGCGTCGCTCATGACGCCCAGCAGCGTGTGCCACAGCGGCTGGGCGTTCGGTTGGCGCGCCAGGACCTGCGGGAGGGGGCGCCCGGCGGCCAGGAAGTGCGCGGCGTTACGGCCGGAGGTGCGCCACAGCTCCTCCTGGTAGTGCGGGCCGAAGGAGCCGTGGTTCTCGACGATGAAGGTGTCGTACAGGTTGCGGGCGGTGTTCTCGGAGACGGCGACGCCGTCCACGCGGGCGGGGTTGGCCAGGTCGGCGGGCGGCAGCCCCGCCTCGTTGCGCGACCAGACGCCGTACCACCTCGCCCAGTCGGCGGCGCGAGGGTCGTCGTGGGCCCACGCGAGCGCCGGTGCGAGGGTCTGCGCGTACAGGCCCATCTCCTCCAGCTTGGTGTCGCCGACATGTCCGCCCTTCAGGCCGTTCGGCGTCCAGTCGCCCGAGGCGGGGTCGTCGCCACTGCCCAACGACGCGGTGTAGGCGGCCTGTTCGCGGACGATGGTCTCGACGTTGCGCCGCGTCGCGGTGTCGAGGTCCTGCCACAGCAGCCGGGCGGCGAGGACGAAGTACGACTGGAAGGTGGTGTCGAAGAAGAGCGTGCGGCCCCACTCGTCGCCGCCGGTGAGCCGGTTCGAGGCGGCGAAGTGACGGATGGTGGCGAGCGTGCGCCGCTCGAGGGTCTCCCGGTCGGTGCCCGCGCGCGCCGCGTCGTAGGTGCCGTGGGTGAGCAGGACCGCGTTGCCGAGCACCACGGCGAACCCGAAGTCCTTGGCGGTGTAGTGCCCCTGGGTCTCGTCCCACTGCGTCTCGGACCACCGGGTGTGGTCCAGGAGCACCCGCAGATAGGTGGCCGCGACGGCGTCGGGCGGCGTGTCGGTGCGGCCCCGCGCGGCGTGGGCGCTCGCGGCTCCGGTGAGCGGGGGCAGAGCGGCCAGCGCGCCCGTGAGACCGGCGAGGTGCAGAAAGCGGCGACGGTCGAGGGGCAGGGACGGGTGCGACACGGAACGACACCTCGGAGGCTGGACAACGTTGTCAAAGCGCATTCTTGGGCCGCTCCGGTATGCGCGTCAACGGGTGTGACGTCAGCCGTTCGGACAGCACGTCGGCGCCCGCGGAGGTACGAGCAGTGCCTGTAGAGCCGGACCGACGCGCCGGACGATCGCCTCGCGGTCTTCCTCGGCGAGCACGGAGACTCGCACGATCTGCCGCCCGACGGTGATACCGATCAGCATGGAGGACGCGAGAGCAGCGCGGAGCTCGGCATCATGAGGGTCCGACCCGAAGCGCCGGACGCCTTCGGACAGCCGCGATTCGATGAACTCCCGCAGCTGTGCGCCCGCCTGTTCGTTGGAGACCGCTCCACGCAGCATCGCCCGCAGCGCGTCGGCGTCGGGCTGATCGCCCTCCCAGACGGCGAGATACGCCCGGACAGCCTGCTCACCAACCGATTCCAGAGGACCGCTGAACGCGCCCGCGATACGGGAGAGCGCCTCGGGCGAGATCGACATCACCGCTCCGAAGAGCTCGTCCTTCGACCGGAAGAACTGCATGACGAGTGCGGCGTCGACGCCGGCGTCCGCGGCGATCGCCCGGATCGTCGCGCCCTTGAACCCGGCCGCGGCGAACTGCCGACGCGCGGCATCGAGCACCGCCTGGCGGGTCGTGTTCCGTCCGGGCCTTCGGCCGCGCCGCGCAGGCGGCTCCCGTGTTTCGAGTCGCTCAGCCATGTCGGCAGTGTACGGTGAGCACGCGATATCAACGTCCGTTGATATGCTGCCGCGGGGCACCAGCGGCGGCCACGCCTCCTACCTCCAGCTCCCGTTCCGCACGCCCGAGGAAGAGCCCATGACGCAGACAGGTTTACTGGCCGGCCCGATCACCGGTCTCATCTACGAAACCCCCACTCACCAGGGACTCACGGGAGCAGAGGGTGAATTCCTGTACGAGGAGGGAGAACGGGTCGCTTTCCTCGTCGGGGCGACACCCATCGGCAACGTCTCCGCCCGCCCCCGGGTGAACCTGGCGCAGATCGTCGCCCGTGTGGACGGTGATGTCGCCAAGCTGCGCGACCCCGGGCTGACGAACATCGCCCGATTCGTGTTCACCCTCGGCCGGAAGAACGTCCGGGACCACGGGACACAGATCGCCCCAGAGGTCCACGACATCATCGGGCGCCGGCACATCGATTTCCGGCACGACGCCGACTTCACGGGCACCGCTGCCGCGGACAAGGTCCAGGCGTTCACCGACGACCCGGTCATCGCCGAGATCCTGCGGGATCTGAACGAAGCCGGAGTCTTCGAGGACACCGGCCCGCGAACTCTGTGCACACCGGCGAACGCCCGGAATGAAGTGCGTCGCAACGCGATGGGCATCCTGCGGTTCCGCGACGTCAAGATCCCGCTGCACAACGGCGAGTACGTCCTCGCAGACGTCTTCCGGCCCGCTCAGCCAGGCACCTACCCGGTCGTCATCAGTTCGGGGCCCTACGGCAAGGCGTTCAACCACCACTCCATCGCGACCGCCGCCGACCTCGAAGAGCACGAGCTCATGGAGGACGACTACTTCTGCGGCAATCCCGGCGGGCAGCCATTCGAGAATCACGAAACGGTCAACACCGTATCCTGGGTTCCCGACGGATACGCGGTCGTACGAACAGACATGCCCGGCGCCGGCAACAACCCCGGACGGCTCGCCCCCTGGGGGATCGCCGGAGCCGAGGCTCTTCGCGACTGCATTGACTGGGCCGGCGTTCAACCATGGTCGAACGGCAACGTCGGCACCTGGGGCATGTCATACCTCGCGATGAGCCAGCACCAGGCCGCCGGCCTCCAGCCCAAGCACCTCAAAGCGATGATCGCCATCGGCACCGACGTGGACCTCTACGAGGAGGTCGCCTACAACGGCGGAATCTTCAACGAGCAGTTCTGGCCCGTCTGGAAGGCGAACGGGATCGACCCCGCAGTCGTGGGAACGCCCGACATCGCGGACTTCATCCAGACCCTGAAGAACAGCCCCTTCCGCGACACCGACCCCGACGCCGTCTTCGGACCACGGGCCGACGTCTTCATGAGCCCCGACCTGACCGACGTCACCGTTCCCCTCTGGGCAGTTGCCGCAACGACGCACTCCGCTCACTTCCACCAGCTCGGCGGCAGCAACGCCTATCTGGCCACACCGACCGCGAACAAGAAGCTCGACCTCTGGGACGACTGGTTCCAGAAGTCCTACGCCGAGGAGACCGTCGCCGCGCACAAAGCCTTCTTCGACCACTGGCTCAAGGGAGTCGACAACGGGATCATGGACGTCCCGCCCGTGCGCCTGGAGATCCGGACCGGCAATGGTGCCGCGCACATCCTCCACGAGAACGAGTGGCCCATCGCGCGCACCGAGTACCGCCGCTGGTACCTCGACGCCTCTCGCGCACAGACGGCCCAGCCGGCAGGAGAGCGACAGTTCCTCCGGCTGGAGACGGCCGAACCGACCGCCTCGGCGCAGACGGCATATCCGGCCGAGATCGCGCTGGTTCCTCCTGCCCACGGAACGGCCTTGCGTGTCGATACCGCATCGGCCCAGTCCGATCCGCACGCCACCGGCTGCTCGTTCCTCAGCCCTCCGCTGACCGCCGACGCGATCCTCGCCGGATACGGAAAAGTCGGCTTGACGGTCTCGTCCACCAGCCACGACATGGACATCTACGTGTAGGTACGGGTCATCGACGAGACCGGCCACGAAGTCGACTTCACCGGGTTCGCCACGAGCGGCTTCGGCGATCGTCCCATTCCACTGATGAAGGGCTGGCTGAAAGCCTCACACCGGAAAATCGACGAAGAACGCAGCACGAACTACACCGTCAAACACACCCATCGCAAAGCCGACTACGCGGAGCTCGTCCCAGACGAGGAGGTCGAGGTCGAAATCGAGTTGGTCCCCAGCACCGGGCTGCTCAGAAAAGGCCAGCGCATCCGCGTCGACGTGCAGCCCTACGACGGCGTCGCGCACGGGATGCACCACGCCTACGACCCCGCCTACCACGACGGGGCCGTCAACAGAGTGCACACAGGACCGTCCCGCCTGGGCTACGTACAGCTGCCGATCGTTGGTTGACACCGCCCTGGGTGTGTTGTCCCGTCACCGACGTGCCCGGACAACACACCTAGGCGTTGTTCCGCAGTGCGTCGTAGATGGCCGTGACGTAAGCGCCGCTGCGGTCGGAACCGATGATGCCGGGGGCCATCCTGTTCATCATGTAGGAGATCGTCATGCGCCGATCGAGGTCCATGATGATCATTGACCCGCCCCAGCCTCCCCAGAAGCAGATCCTTCCCTCGGGGATCCAGGCGATGGTCTCCTTCTTGGGCAACGCATAGCCGACACCCCAGCGCAATGGGATGCCGAGGACCAGGTCCACACCGTTGGCCTGTTCATTGAAGATGAGATCGATCGTGTCCGGGCCGAGCAGGCGGACACCGTCGACCTCACCACCGCGGGCGATCGCGGACAGCATACGTGCGACGGAGCGGGCGTTGCCGTGCCCGTTGATCGCGCCCATGTCCGCGCGGCGCCATTCCGGGGTGTTGGCGGCGGTCGCCTCCAGATAGGGCCCGGTCGCGGCCCTGACACCCGGGTTGTCCGGCCCCAGGGCGTCGGTGTCGATCCGGATGGGGGGTGGCGGAATCACGTTCGCGATCCGGCCCCAGTCCTCCTCGGCGGCACCGATCTGGAAGTCGGCGCCCAGCGGACCGGCGATCTCCTCGGCGACGAACCGCTTCAGGGGCTTTCCGCTCACGCGGCGGACGACCTCGCCGAGCAGATGACCGAAGTTCGTCAAGTGATAGCCCGAGGCCGTCCCCGGCTCCCACCACAGGGCCTGAGCGGCCAGCCGCGAGGTGGACTTCTCCCAGTCGTAGAGGTCCTCAAGCACGGCGGGCTGGTCGAGACCGGCGACCCCGGAGCAGTGCGAAAGAAGGTGGCGGATTTCGACGTTCTGTTTGCCGTTGGCGGCGAACTCGGGCCAGTACTCGGCCACCGGTGCGTGAATGTCGAGTTCGCCACGGTCGACGAGCATGAGCGCCGCCAGGCTGGTGACGGTCTTCGTGGTCGACCACACATTGGTGATGGTGTGTTCGTCCCACGCCACGGTGCGAGCCGGGTCGCGGAAGCCGCCCCACAGGTCGATGACGACGTCGCCGTCGATGTCGAGGACCAGGGACGCGCCCAGTTCCTCGCCGGAGGCCACGTTCTCCTCGAACTTGGCGCGGACGGTGTCGAATTGGGCGTCGTGCCTTCCCTCTACGTTGCTCATGGCGGCTCACGCTAACACCGGACCGCACCATCGGAAGCCGGGCATGAATTTATCCCGCGGCTCCCTGATTTATTCCGGCGGCAGACGTGTTCTCCCCGCTTTGCGCGGTGTGCTGGGAGACGACCCGCTGGAGGTGGCTCAGGCGGTCCGTGGTCTTCGTGCCCGGCACGGGTTGAAGCAGGAGAAGCCGCTGCCGGGACAGCGGGCTGGCGAGTATGACGCAGTCCAGGTCAAGGCGCCCCACCCGCTCGCTGAACACGGATTTCGTCGAGCAGCGCAGTGTCGACACCCGGTGCTGGTCCCACATCTCGGCGAACTCCGCACTGGCCGCGCACAAATCGGAGACCAGGGTCGCGGCGGCCGGATCGTGGCCGCGCTGGGTGACTGTGGCCCTGAGGTCCGCCACGTACAGCAGGCTGGTCGCCTCTTCCTCCTCCGGCGACCTCGAGCGCAGTACGGAACGCCAGTGCGCGGAGGTGAACCAGTGCCAGGTCAGGTTCCTCTCGTGGCCGGGCCGGTCGGCGAACGTGCCGAACAGGGCGACGTTCAAGGGATTCTGTGCCAGGACGTTGGAGAGGTCGTCGGTGATGAGCGCGGGTGTCGTGGCCGCCACCGCGTCCAGGGTGTACGACAGTCCCGGGTCGAGGAAGTCCGGGGGCTCGGCGGGCGTCGGCGGCGCGTGCCCGGCCAGCAGATACAGATACTGCCGTTCGTCGGGTGTCAGTCGCAGGGCGGTCGCGATGCTCGCGAGTATCGCGACCGATGGCTGGGGGCCACGTGCCTGCTCGAGACTTTCGTAGTAGGCCGTGGACATGTTGGCCAGCTCCGCCACCTCGTCGCGGCGCAGCCCGGGAGTCCTGCGCCGGGCGCCGGGGGCAAGGCCGAGGTCCTCCGGGCGCAGGGCCTCACGGCGACGGCGGAGGAAGTCCCCCAACTGGATCCGGTCCGTCACCTGGGTCCCCGGGGTGGGCCTCCAGTCCGGGTCCGCGCCGGCCACCGGATCGCGGGCCACGTCGAGAGGGTGCTTCATGCGGTACATCGTCGCACTGAGCCCGTGCCCCGCGCACATGGACGGCGTCCAGGCCGCCGCCCGTTTTATCCACCGGCCGTCAGTACGTGGCTGAGCTGTTTGCCCGTCCCCGGCGCGTGTCTATGGTCCTGCTGTCCCGGTTGATTGCCGAGATACAGGATGAAAGAGGAAAAACATGGAATTCACGGCCCCTGTGGTGCTTGTTCACGGTTTCTGGCACGGCAGCTGGTGCTGGAGCCTGGTCGCCGAGCAACTCGCGAGCCGTGGTGTCGCCTCGGTCGCCGTGGACCTCGACGGACACGGTCTGAAGAGCCGCTCACCCCGGGCGCGATGGGCCCGTCCGTTCGATGCCGCCGCGTTCGCCACGGAGCCCTCGCCGGTGGCCGGGATCACGGCGTCCTCCGCGGCCGCGAGCCTGGTCGAGCAGGTGCGGCGGATCGGAGGCGGTCGGCCGTGTCTGGTCGTGGCGCACAGCATGGGCGGCGCCGTGGCCACCGCAGCGGCTGAACAGGCGCCGGAGCTGTTCGCCGAGCTCATGTACGTAACGGCGTTCGCCCCGGTCAGCGGAGCACCGGCGGCACAGTACATCGGCATGCCGGAGAACGCGGGAGAAATGGTGGCGGGCGGGCTCTCGGCGGACCCGGCGTCGCCCGGTGCGCTGCGCTACGACACGGGCGACAGCGAGCGTCGGGCCCTCATCCGCGAGACGTTCTACAACGACGTCACCGACGAGGTGACCGCCGAGGCGGCCGTCTCCCTGCTGAGCGCGGACGCGCCTGCCGGTGTCGCCGCCGAACCGATCACGGTGACCGCCGAACGGTACGGTTCGATTCCGCACAGCTACGTCGTCTGCACCAGGGACAACGCCATACGGCCCGCGTTGCAGCGCCTCATGATCCGGGAAATCGACGCCATTTCCGCGCGGCCGACGACGGTCGTGGAAATGGATTCCTCGCACTCACCGTTCCTCTCGCGTCCGGCCGCCCTCGCGGATGTCATTCAGGTGACGCACAGGGCCGCACACCGGCCCGACCGGTCGCGGACCGCCAGGGCCTGACGCGGTCCGGACAGCCGCCACGCGGGTCCGGATGCCCGCCACGCGGTCCGGACACCCGCCGCCCGCGCGCCGCCTGGTAAACCCACAGAATTCCCACAAAGTCGCTCTCTAGCCTCTCAGGCCACAAGCGACCGAATCATCCGCGTCCTGCCACGTCGCAGCCGTGTTCACAGAGGGGACCCTCCGCCATGCTGACTGAGAGGACAAGGGCCTCCGCCTCCCACAAGACCCTGGTGCTGCGCCTGTTGCGCGAACACGGCCCGCTGACACGGGGAGAGTTGGGGACCCTGTGCGGCCTGTCCCGCACCGTGCTCCACGACATCGTCGGAGCGCTCATGGACAACGGCACCGTGCTCGCCTCGATACCGGAAGCGGCCCGGCGCAAGCGGGGCCGCCCGGCCGAGGTGCTGAGCCTGAACCCCGGAACCGGTCTGCTGCTCGGCATCGAATTCGCGCGGCGGGCGGTGCGGGTGGCCACGATGAACGCGGCACGCGAGATCGTCGGCGGAGTCGGGGAGGCGCACGGCCCCGACACCCCGTGGCAGGCCCGTGTCGACATCGCATGGCGGCTGGCGGACACCCTGACGAGCGGGGCGCTGCGGTCCGGCACGCCGAACGGCATCGGCGTCGGGGTGGTCGGACCGGTCGACGCGCCGGATCACACCCCCATGCGGACACCCCGGCACAACACGGTTTCAGAGCTGGTCCGCGAGCGCTTCGGCGCGCGGGTGGCGATCGACAACAACACCCGGCTGGCGGCTCTGGCCGAGACGATCTGGGGCGCGGCCGCCGGCGAACAGGACGTGCTGTACCTGAGGTTGTCGCACGGCGTCGGCGGCGGACTCGTGGTGGCCGGCGCACTCCACCGCGGCGCTCACGGCCGCTCCGGGGAGTTCGGCCACATCACCGTGGAACCGGACGGCGCGCCCTGCGAGTGCGGTGGGGCCGGGTGCCTGGAGACGGTGGCCTCGATCGGGGCCGTACTCGACGCCTACCGCGCCGCCGGAGGTACGGCGGCGGACGTGCCGGAGCTGATGGCCGCGCTCAGGTCGGGCGACCGTAGGGCACACGCGGTCCTGGATCGGGTCGGCACCCACATCGGCAGAATGCTGGACGCCGTGAGCCATGCCGTGGGTCCGCGCGTGATCGTCGTGGGCGGTGAGCTGGTCGATGCCGGTCCGGCCCTGATGCGGTCGATCGAACGCACGCTGAACACGCGGGCGACGGGCGGCGCGGATGGGCGGCCGGCAGTGCGTCCGGCCAGACTCGGTGACTCCGGCACAGCGCTCGGCGCCATCGCCCAGCTGGTGCCCCGGCCCCCCGGAGGCATCACACCGTCCGGCGGCGGCCACGCCAAGTGCGAGGAACGTGGCAGGTACGCGGTCGACCGGTCGGCCGCTTCACCGAATGAGCACGAGAACCGGCAGGAGCACATGGCTCGACTGGCACAACGCGGGCGCCGGTACGGGGAGGCACGTGCCACGGCGCGCCGACGGCTCGGCACTCCCGAGCGTGGGTGACCATGTGTCCACTGTCAGATGCGACACCTGCGGTGAACCGCTGTCCGGCCCCGCCCGGTCCGGCAGGTCCCGTCCCCGGGCACGCTACTGTTCCAACGCCTGCCGACAGCGCGCCTATCGGTCGAGGCAGAAGGCGGGCGGCATGGACACCGCGCTGGGCGGTGGACCGCTGACCCAACTGAGCAGCCTCGTGGGCCGCACCGACGAGCTGGTGGAACTGGCCCGGCTGCTGGACGGCGTACGGCTGCTCACACTGACCGGCCCCGCCGGGGTCGGCAAGAGCCGGCTGGCGCTGGAACTGGTCGATCAGGAGGTCCGTGGCAAACGCCGCGTCGCGTCGGTGGTGCGGCTCGGCGCCTGCACCGAGCCCGACGAGATCCGGCGGCAGGTGCTGGCCGCGCTCGGCGAGCCGCCCGGCGCCACGCCGCCCTCCGTTGCCGCCGCCTCCGACGCCACATCCGAGGGCCCCGACGGCCCCGAGAGCACCGGCCGGGACCAGCTCCTCCTGCTCGACGACTGCGAACACGTACTGGACAGCTGCGGGAGGCTGCTGACCGAGTTGCTGCCGGGCCGGCCACGGCTGCGGGTGCTGGCCACCAGCCGCGAATCACTCCAACTGCCCGGCGAGACCGTCTTCTCGGTGGCCGCTCTGGCCCTGCCCGATGTCAGGTCCGATGCCGGCCCCGACGCCGTGCTCAACGCGTGCCTGCGCTCCGACGCGGTCACCCTCTTCGTGGACCGGGCCCGCGCCGTCGTACCCGGCTTCCAGCTCACCCACGACAACGCGGTCCACGTGGCCGAGATCTGCGCCCGGCTGGACGGGCTGCCCCTACCCATCGAGATGGCCGCCCGGCTGATCCGGGTCTTCCCACCGGCCGAGATCGTGACCCGGCTCGAGGACCGGCTCGCCCTGCTGACCAACGGCTGGCGGCTCGCCGACGACCGCCACCAGAGCCTGCGCGCCTCCTTGGAGTGGAGCTACGCCCTGCTGAACCCGCAGGAACAAGCACTGCTGCGCAGACTGTCAGTGCTGCCCGGCGACTTCGGCCCGGACGCCGCCGCCGCGGTCGCCTCCGACCTGCCCGACCCGGCCGCGATACCGCGGCTCCTCATCGGTCTGGAGGCCAAATCCGTCATCACTGCGCTGACCGACACCGGCGGTCCCACCCGCTTCCGGCTCCTGGAATCCATCCGCTGCCTCGGACACGACAGGCTCATCGCCGAGGGCGAGGAAACCGCGGCGTACGAACGGCTGGTCAGCTGGCTGACCGCGATGTGCCTGCCCCTGCACGGCGAGGCCGTGGTCCCCTCCGCCACGCTGGAACGGCTGGCGAAGGAGCGTACCCACCTGACCCATGCGCTGCACCGCCTCCAAGCCGGTACGGACGAACGCCAACTGCTGCTGGCCAGTGCGCTCGCCGCGATCGAGACGGCCGACGGGCGGGTCACCGGCACCGCCGACCTGGTGGCACAGGCCCTCGACCACACCGCGCCGGACTCGGACTACCGCCCTGCCGCCCTGGCGGCGGCCGCCTCGCTAGCGGCCCGGGACGCCGACGCCGACTCCGCACTCCGCTACGCCGACGATGCGGTGGAGTTGGAACACGGCCGGGACCGCCCGGAACCGCCCGCCCGGCTGCTTCTGCCGCGCGACACCATCCAGCACCTGCGAGGCGAGCCGACCGCCACCCTCACCGATCTCCAGGGACCTCAGCGCGAACTCACCTGACCAGCTTGGCGCGTTTGGCGCGTGCGGTAGGCAGTGCGGGGATCACGCGGCTGAGGGCGGGATCGGCCATGCCGACGCGCAGCGCCTCCAGGTGCCCGACGATGCCGCGCAACCTCCGCGCATTCCGCGCCCTCTTCCCTACCGGCCATGCCCCGATTCCACGAGGACACACCGCTGTGATGCCCGACCGTCGATGTTCCGGCACCCGCCAACCGGCGCACGGCCCGCCGCTGAGCCGGTTGGCGCATGGACCGGTGGTGGTTCATCACCTCGCGCCGCAGACCGTATGACGCTCATCCGCGCCCGGGACGTCCGGGCGCACGCCGGAACCGCAGGAACCGTCCGAGGCGTCGTCCGCCCGCACGCAGACGGCCTCGGTGCACACGACCGACTTGGGGCAGACGTGCCGGAACTTGTACTGCATGCCAATGGACGCACCTGGACGTTGGACACGTCCCGGAGCTACACCATCGGGCGCGACCAGCAGGCCGACATCTCGTTCATCGACCGCCGGGTCTCCCGGCGGCACCTGATGATCCGTTGTGACGGCGGGGCGTGGGTCATCGAAGACCTCGGCAGCGCGAACGGCACGTTCGCCGATGGGCGTCGTATCCAGCGGATCGAGATCGGCCACGGTTCGATCATCCGGTTGGGAGACGTCTCCACCGGCATGCGGCTGGACTTCACCGGAGCCCCGGTGGCGGTGGGTGACGCTCATGTGCGTGCCGACGCTCAGGTCCGGGCTGACGCTCAGGCTCGTGCCGACGCCCAGGCCCGTGCCGACGCTCGGATACGCGCCGGGCTGTCCCAGGGCGAGTCCCGTCCCCAGGCGCGGGGTGCCACGGCTCGGGGCACGTCGGCGGCGGCCGCCGCCACACCCCCGGTGGTGCCCGGCCCCCGGACGGAGGAGGCCCCGGGAGCCGCCGCGTCCCTCTTCGTCGACCGGGACCCCTCGGGCGTCCACCGACTCGACCTGGGCCAACGGCTGCGTATCGGTCGCGCGCCGGAGAACGAACTCGTGGTGGAGGGCCCGTATGTCTCCCGCCACCACGCCGAGTTCCGACCCCTGCCCGGTGGCCGCTTCGAAATCGTCGACCTCGGCAGCCACAATGGCACCTATGTCAACGGGCAGCCCGTACACCGCCAGGTCATCGGCCCGTACGACATCGTCGGCGTCGGCCACTCCACCTTCCGTCTCGCCGGAGACCGGCTGGAGGAGTTCGTCGACACCGGCGAGGTCTCCTTCACCGCCCGCAATCTGACGGTGACCGTCGGGCGCGGCAAGACCATCCTGAACGACGTCTCGTTCGGTGTCCCCGAGAAGTCGCTGGTCGCGGTGATCGGGCCGTCGGGTTCCGGGAAGTCCACCCTGCTGCGCGCGCTCACCGGCTACCGGCCCGCCGACCGTGGTCGGGTGCTCTACGACCACCGCGATCTCTACGCCCAGTTCGCCGAGTTGCGCCGCCGTATCGGCCTGGTCCCGCAGGATGACATCCTGCACAAGGAACTGACCGTCGACACCGCGCTGAAGTACGCCGCCAAGCTCCGCTTCCCCGGTGACACCAAAGCGGCCGAGCGCAAGGCCCGTATCGACGAGGTGCTACAGGAGCTCAAACTCGACGTCCACCGGGCCAAGAAGGTCGCCTCGCTCTCCGGCGGTCAGCGCAAGCGGGTGTCCGTGGCCCTGGAACTGCTGACCAAGCCCTCCCTGCTCTTCCTCGACGAACCCACCTCCGGTCTGGATCCGGGCCTGGACCGTGATGTGATGAAGCTGCTGCGAGAGCTCGCCGACGACGGCCGCACCGTGCTGGTGGTGACGCACTCGGTCGCCGAACTGTCCTTGTGCGACCGGGTGTTGGTCATGGCGCCCGACGGCTCCGTGGCGTACTTCGGCCCCCCGGGCGAGGCCCTGGACTACTTCGGTCACGAGAGCTGGGCCGATGTCTTCTCCGCCTTCGAGAACCATCGCGAGGACGACTGGGGCGGGCGCTGGCGGGCCTCCCGGCAGTACGACCGGTGCATCGCGGAGATCGACTCGGCCGTACCGCCGCAGCAGCCGGGCACGCCCGCGACACAGCCGCCCGCACGGGCTCTACAGTCCAAACCCCAGGGCTGGATCGGCCAGTTGTGGACGCTGATGCGCCGCTATGTGTCGGTCATCGCCTCCGACAAGGGCTTCATGGCGCTGATGCTGCTGCTCCCGGCCGTGCTGGGCGGGGTGAGCTGTCTGATTCCGGCAAAATACGGACTCGCCCCGCCACCGCCCAACAGCGGTTTCCGCTACAACCAGGAGTCTGGAACCATTCTGCTGGTGCTGGTCGTCGGCATGTGCTTCTCCGGCGCGGCCAACTCCGTACGTGAATTGATCAAGGAACGGGTGATCTACGAACGGGAGAGGGCCACGGGGCTGTCCCGATCCGCGTATCTGATGTCAAAGGTGATCGTGCTCGGTCTGATCACCACGATGCAGAGTGTCGTCATCTGCGCGATCGGCTTCTCCGTCCGCCAGCTGCCCGCCCAGGGGCTGCTCATGCCCACGGCGGTCGAGGTCTGCGTGGTCATCAGTGCGCTGGGCTTCACCACCATGCTCTTCGGTCTGGTCATCTCCGCGCTGGTGAGGACCCCGGAGAAGACCATGCCGCTGCTCGTGATGTTCGCCGTCGTCCAGGTCGTCTTCACCGGAGTCCTCTTCAAGCTGTTCGACTCGCCGGGCATCGAACAGCTCGGCTGGCTGATGCCCGCCCGCTGGGCGGTCGCCGGCGCCGGGACCACACTCGACCTCGCGCACACCATGCCGCCCTGGAACCTCGACAAGCCGGACGAGCTCGACCCGCTGTGGGCCCACACCGTCACCCAGTGGGGCACCGACCTGGGTGTGCTCCTGGCGATCGGACTGATCTGCGGCTTCGCGGTGGCCCGCCTGCTGCGCCGGCACGAGCCCGAGATCATGCGGGACTGAGTGGTCGGCTCCGGAAATCCGCCGCCCGCGCCCTCGGCGTGGGCCGGGAGACGGACGCCGGGCGCCGGGCGCCGGGTGGACGCATGAGGATCGTTGTCACCGGCCGCACCCGTATCCGCGCCGCCGAGCGGAGCGTGACCTGGCCGGCACCGGCACGGGCGCCCACCGGCCGCGGTGGGCGCGGGGCGGGGGCGGACCGTACGGCGACTGCCAGGCCGGCCGCTCGCTCGCGTCGACGCGGAAGTCGCCCTGCACCCGGAAGCGACCGGAGGCGCACCCGTGGCTACGGCGGAGAACGATCGGCAGGCGGGTGGGCATGAACGCCCAGTTCATGGACATAGAGATACACCGGTTCCAGTGAGAAGACCGCAGCGAAAGGGAGCACGGCGCGCATGTGCGCCGTGCGACGGATCAGCGCTTGGGGGTCTCACTTGGCGTACATCGGCGCGTCCTTGACCGGGTGACTGTGGGCGGGAGCACGCTAACGGCACATCGGAGTCCGGCTCCACTGATTTTCGGGCGACCGCGGCTCAGACGAGTGCGGCCACCCGCTCGGAGGGCTTGTTGCGCCGCCAGCCCACGGCGAGGTAGGCGAGCATCCCGATGGGCGGGATGGCGCAGACGGTCCAGCTGATGGCCAGGGGCGGGCCCGGCTGGTCGAGCACGGTGACGTTCCGCAGGGTGCCGCGGCCGTGGCCGGCCCGGCCGTCGATGTCGAAGGTGAAGCTCCAGGTGCCGGGCTCCGGCAGGGCCTGGACGTCCAGGCCCCAGACATCCCGTTTGCGGGGGTGCCTGCTCAGCGGGGTCTCCCGGTCCTCGGCGTCGAGGCCGGGCCCGTCGATGGTGAGCCTGCCCGACTTTCCCGCGATGCCGTCGGCCGGTGCGAACGTGAAGTCGAGTGACTGCATGGCCCGCAGCGGCCACTCGGAGAACCCGACGGTGACCGTGTAGGGCCCTGCCTGTACCCGCTCGGTATGGACGACGCCGACCGGGGCGTACGCCGCGGCCGGTGCGGTCGACACCGCCACCAGCGCGAGTGCGGCGGCCGCGGCCAGCACCAGTCGGCGTACGTGGTCTCGCACACGCCCGGATGCGCGGGCCGCGGCGAGGAGGAGTGGTGAGCGTGAGGAGTAGTGCATGGGTCATCGGCCCTTCGTGACTGATGCGTGCGTGGCTGATGGGTTCGTGGCTGATGGGTTCGTGACCGATGCGCTGGTGACCGACGCGTTCGTGACCGATGCGGTGGATTGCTCGCGCAGCAGGACCGCGAGTCGAGCCGCGAGATAGCCCGCGAGGACGCCCGTCACCAGACCGGCGGCCGTCATCTTCAGCAGTTCGGCCGAGGTCGGGCCGGAATCGCCGAACAGGGCGCTCTGGACGGGGAGGGAGAGGCCGATCACGGCTCCGCCTCCGGCGCCCGTGATCTGCGGCGCGATACGACCCGACCAGCCCCGCCTCCTGCTCAGCCACATCAGCGCCGTGCCGGCCGCTGCCGCGAAGAGCATGAACACCGGGATCCCGGAGGGCAGTTCGGGCGGATCGTCGCCGAGGTTGTCACGCAGCGGCAGACCGGTCGCGTCGGCGTAGACGCGGGCTGCCCAGGGCGAGAACCACCACAGGACGAGTTGCAGGGCGCCGAGGGTCGCGGCGATCGTCAGCGCGGTGGTCCGCCGGCCGATGGTGAGCGTCCCCAGGATCAGCAGGAGGGTGGAGAACAGGATGGTCCCGACGAGATCGGGGTCCACCGGCAGGGGCAGTGCGCCGAACGCCTTCGTCGTGATGGGGCTGAAGACGATGAGCACGGGGATGCTGAGGATCACCCCCGCCCTGCCCCACCGGGTGTCGCGCGCCGCGGCGAAGACGATGACGCTCCCCACCATGGAGAAGGAGATCGAGAGGAACAGCCCGATATGGGGCGGTGAGTCCAGTACGGCGTCAAAGCCGTACAGCGAGTGCCACCACAGGTCCAGAAGCCCGAAGAGGAGGAACAGGGCGGCCCCCGTACCGGTGATCAGATAGCCCAGCGGGGCCCGGAAGACCCCGCCGAGGACGCGTACGGGTTTGCCGCCGGGGAACCGGTCCACGGACTGGCCGGCGCGCTGGGCGGCCGTCGCGATCAGGACCATGGCCAGGCTGGCGAGGCCCGCGATGGCGCTGCCGGAGTACAGCATCAGGTGGGAGAGCGTGAAGAACGTGTCCGGGCCGACGTCGACATGCCACTGGATGTCCCAGCTGATGCCGAACAGGGACATCATGGTCCCGGCCAGGACGGTGTTGGCGGCGATGGGGCCGGTCCTGCCGTCGCGGGAGACTTTGACGGCGAGGGACGGCTGGGACGCCGCCCTACTGCCGGTGACGGGTAGCGCTGTGCTCACGGGAATTCCTTTCTCATGACCGTGCGAGAGCGGTTGCTCGCGTTTGCGTGGCCGGTTGTTCAGCCGGAGATCGCTGGTCGGCCGGAGACCGCTGGTCAGCCGGAGATCGCCAGCGGAAAGTCGAACTGGTCACTCCGAGTGCCGTAGTCGACGCTGACGTGGAAGGTCCAGCGCCCCGGCATCATCAAGTGGACTGCCGTGGAGTAGTTCCCCGGGCCGTGAACCCGGGCGGGTGCCGGGGGCGTCGCGTGTCCGTGCGTGGGCATGACGGCCTGAAGGGTGATGGCGGGCGGACGTCCGCTTCGCCCTCCTCGGCGGGGGGTCAGGCGGATGTCGACGTCCGTGGCGCCGGTGCGGGGCCTGGCCACGGTCAGTGTCACCTCGTCGGTGGCGCTGCCCGCGGTCAGCGAGACCGCGTCGTCCGTCCAGGACGGAAGGAAACCGATGGCCACCAGGGCCAGGGACACCGTCAGCAGCGCGGCGGCGACGCCATACAGGAACCGGACCATGGGGGTGCGGGAGGCGGCGCGGGCGCTCACTTCGCTCCTCCCGCCGGGGACACGCGCAGGAGGTAGGGGATGGTCAGGATGGCACTGTCGCGTTCGGCCTGTATCCACACGCGGTAGTAGCCGGGGCGGGAGAAGGTGTACACGAAGGAGGCGTCCGGACCGTAGGCGGCCACGGTCTCGTCCGCGGGACTGTCGCCGTTGAGGGGCATCAGCCCGCTCATCGAACTCGCCTCCGCCTCTCCCCCGGCGGCGTGGGTCCCGTGTCGCATGCCCGCCATGTCGTGGGCCGTGGCACCTCCCGTGTCGGGTGCGGTGTGGTCTCCGGGTGCGGAGTGGCCGCTCATGTCGCCACCCATGGAGTGCCCGTGAGCCCAGACGGGCGCGTCCTGGGCGGCCCGTCCCATACGTGTGGGGCTGGTCGCGTCCGCCCTGTCCAGCGGGCCGACCACGATCATGTGGCCGACCATGCCGAGCCAGGGCTGGAGCGTCGGTGTGTCGCCGACGCGCGCGATCAGGGTGGTCGCTTCTCCCGCCGTGGGCGAGGGCGCCGACAGCCGCACCGATACGCCGTCGATCGTCCGCGTTCCCGGCCCCCGCGGGGCGAGTTCGGGGCGCGGGGCCGGGGCGCCGCCGCCGCGCGCGGGGCCGTCGGCGACGGTCAGGCCGGTTGCCGAGCGCACCTGCTGGACTCCGCCACCGCGGCGGGCGAACTCCGCGGACACGGCGTAGTGGCCGGCCGCGGGCAGCCGCAGCTGGACCTCGTAGCTGCCGGGCGCGGTGCGTACGGGGTGCAGGTGCCAGAGCTCACCGGTCGGCCCGATGACCAGCAGATGCATCAGGGCACCGTCGTGGACGACGAGATCGTCCGCGGGCAGGCCGGTGGAGCCGTCGGTCACGCTCAACCGGAGCGTGCCCCGTTCCGCCACCCTGGCCGTGTACGAGCCCAACTCGAGTGAGGCGGGCGGCCGGGAGTAGTCGTTCGTCACCGGCCGGACGGCCGAGTACGGATCGCTGACGTTGTCGTTCGTGGCATCCACCTGCCCGCCCGGCTCGGGCGGCAGAGGCAGGGAGGTGGACAGCAGCGCGGCGGTCACGGCCACCGCGAGCGCGGCCACGACACCTCCCGCCGGCAGCAGCACCCAGCCCCCGCGCCGGGCCCGCACGGCGACGAACAGGGTCACCAGCATGAGCACACCGGCGGTGACGAAACCGCCGAACACGGCGAGTTCCGGCGGAGACGTGACCTGGCCCGGCACCATGAAGGGAATCCGCGCCGTGCGGGACCCGTCATCGACGACGAGCTCCCAGGGCCCGGCTCGATCGATGTCCAGGGCGGCGCTGTAGGACCCGGGCGTGCCGCCGAGCTCGACCGGGACGCTGCTGGTGGTGGTCCCCGCCGAGGAACCTTCCGTACGGTCCGCCGACGCGCCCGTGGGTACGGTGCCCAGGCGCAGGGTCCCCGCGGCGGTGCCCCGATGGGTGAGCACATCCACATGCAGGGGGCCGGGCAGCCCGGTGACGCGCCGCAGGATGAAGGTCAGGTCGCGGTCGCCGAGCGTCTGCGCGACCTGAAGGTCGCCACCGGCCGTGGAATCCGCCCGTGCGGGGGATCCCACGGTGACGGACAGGCCCAGGACACAGAGCACGGCTGCCGCCACTCGCGCCGCGCATGACATGCCAGGGCGATTCCGACCGGCGCATCTGCCGCGAACGGATACGGGGGGTGCGTTGTCGTTCACGCGGCAGAGACTAAGAACCGGCCCCACGCGGTGTCGTCACGCACCCGGGGCACACCATGTCCCCCGCGCGGGGGACAGCGCCTCCTCCCGGCGCGGGAAGGCTTTTCGGTGGCGCTCGTGCACCATAAGTGCATGCCTGGTGCGACCGGCCCCGTACAAGGTGGCGTTCCGACCGCACATCCCGACTTCCGGCATGCCCGCGGTGCGGGTGTGCCGACATCCTGAGAGAGGGGCCTTGTCCGCTCAGACCCGGGACCCGAGTGGGTCCCTGACCCGGCAGTCCCTCATGGTGGCGGGCTTCTGCCTGCTCGCGGATACGCTCAGCTTCGCCTACGAGGGTTCGCGGGTGTATCCCCCCGTGTCCTACTGGTGTCTGCTGGCGGGGATCGCCCTGGTGGACGCGGCACTCGCGAGTTCGGCCCGGCTTTCGGGAGTCGTCGCCCTCGCCCAGGCGGCACTGGCCGTGGCCGGTGCGCTGATACTGCCCGACGGCAGTCCACTGCCGGACGCGAACGACGCCGGAATGCTCATCGCGGCCTATCGGGCCGGAGCCTGGCTGAACGGCCGACCGGCCGTTCTGGCTCTCCTCTCCCTGGCCGCGGGGTCCATCGGGGCCAGGACACTCGGCGGCACGACCGATTTCACCGAATGGCGCTCCATTCTGCTGGGCGCGGTGAAAGAGGCCCTCCTCGCCTGGCTGGTCGGCCGCTACACCACCGCCCGGGGCGCTCACATCGCCGAGCTGGAACAACGGGCCGTCCGGGAGCGGGAGACGGCCCGGCAAGACCTCGCGAACGCCATCGCCGAGGACCGCAGTGCCATCGCCCGGGACCTCCATGACGTCATCGCCCATCATGTGAGCGCCATCGGTGTGCATGCCGGAGCCGCCCGGCTGGGACTCGCGGCCAAGGAGGCGTCACCGGTGTCGACGGCGCTCGCGGCGGTGGAGACCTCCAGCCGAGCGGCCCTCCTCGACCTGCGCCGGCTGCTGGACTTCCTGCACGACAGCCCCGCCGAAGGCGCACGGCAACCGGGGCTGCGCGACCTCGACCAGCTCATCCAGGCCGTGTCCGCCGCCGGTCTGGAGACGAACGTCAGCGTCCGGGGAGCCCCACAGGAGTTGGAGGGGTCCTTGGACATCGCCGTCTACCGTGTGGTGCAGGAGATGCTGACCAACGCCCTGCGCCACGGCGACGGCCACGTGGACATCACCCTGTGCTACGACACTTCGCGCATCACGGTCACCGCGGTCAACCCGATCGCCGCCTCCGAGCGGCTCGTGGAGGACTCTCCGCACCGGGGCCTCGAAGGCATCAGCAGCCGAGTCGGGATGTTCAACGGCTTCGTCTCGTACGGTCCCGTACCCGGCGAGGCCGACTGGAAGATATCCGCCACCTTCTCCATGGACGGGACATGAGTCTGCGTATTCTCCTGGCCGACGATCACGCCATGTTCCGCTCGGGGCTGAAGGCGGTCCTGAGCACCCAGGACGACCTGTGCTGTGTCGCGGAAGTGGCCGATGGCCAGGCTGCCGTCGAAGAGACCATCAGGCTGACGCCCGACGTCGCCATCCTGGACATCCGTATGCCGCGACTGGACGGACTGCGCGCGGCGGAACGCATCCTCGGCAGGCCGGGCAACACCACGAAAGTCATCGTGCTCACCACCTATGACGACGACGGCTACGTCTACAGCGCCCTCCACATGGGAGTCAGCGGATTCCTGCTGAAGAGCGTCCCTCCCGAGGAGACGATCGCGGCCATCCGCATCGCCGACCGAGGCGATGCCATCATCGATCCCTCGGTCACGCGCCGTCTCATCTCCCGCTTCGCCGGCAGCATCGCGCCGCCCGCGTCCTCCACCGAGCTCGAGCGATTGACGGCCCGGGAGCACGAGGTGCTGATGCTCGTGGCCCAGGCGCACAGCAATACGGAAATCGCACGCGCCCTGGGCATCGGCGACGAGACGGTCAAGACACACGTCTCCCGGATCCTGGCGAAGCTGGGTCTGCGCGATCGCACTCAAGCCGTCATCTACGCGGCCGCCCACCAACTCGTGGCACCGCTTCCCCCTCTGCCGCTCAGCACTCCTCGACGAGCTTCTTCGCCGCCGCCAACTTCGGCCCATAAGTCACGGGATCCGTGGCGTTGAGCGCGGTGAAGATGTCCACGGCCTCCCGCGCCCGCGCGGAACACCAGCCATTGCGCGAGCGTCGCACGGTAGCCGGGGTCCAGGGCCACGACCTCGCGGGCCGACCGCGATCGCGTCGGCCGCCCGGGCGTTGGCCTCGTCGCGCGCCGGGCCCGGCCATTGGACAGCCGTTCCTCATGGTGCGCCCCGTCGCCCCGCGGACACAGAAGACCCCGGGCGCATGACGCCCGGGGTCTCAGGCCTCGGTGTCAGGCATTCATGGCCGCCCAGAACTCCTCGAAGGACATCTGGCGATCGCCGTTGGTGTCGAGCGAGTCGATGAGCTCCTGGGCCTGCGACTCGGTGATCTCCGAGCCCTCCAGCTCCGCCACGACCTTCCGGTATTCGTCCGCGGTGACCAGGCCGTCCCCGTCCAGGTCGTAGCGCTCGAACACCTTCCGCGCCGCCGTCTCCATGATGTCCGCCATGTGCTCCGCCCTTCTGCGATCTTCGCTGACGGGCCCAGGTTATCCGTCCGCCCGAAGCGCCCTCGGGGGTGCGGTCGCCTTACGGGGTGTAGACGGCGTCGCTTCCGTACAGTTCCCTGGTGAACGCGGAGACATCGGCGCTGCGATTGCCGCCGTCGAGGTTGTACGTCAGATAGACGCCGTACCCCTCGCTGACGGTGCGGCGGGCGAGGCTGGCGGCCGTGCTCTGTGCGGTCCGGCCGATCTCGACGGCCGCCGGTGACAGCTTCGACTTGGGCAGTGCCACGCGGGGGACCTGCCAGGTGCCGTAGTACGGGTTCCAGGCGTAGTCGAACTTGGACGAGATGTCGACGCCGCCGTAGGAAAGGCGTGAGGCGGCCGGGCCGATGTTGTAGAGGCTGATGATCTTGTTCGGCATGTTCGCGCGCAGCGCCGTCACCAGGTGCACGAACGAGCTGTCGTTGGGCTGGCCCGTGCCGTTGTTGCCGTACTCCGCGTACTCGTCGTCGAAGTCGATGCCGTCGAGGCCGTACATGGCCACGGTGTCCGACAACGTTTTCGCGAACGCCGAAGCCGCCTGCTGGGACGGGAAGTTGGCGAAGCCCGCGCCCTGATGGTTGCCGAGCACCGAGAGGACGACCTTGATGCCCTTCTGCTGCAACGGCCGTATCTCCGTGGCGGCGTTGTCGAGGACGCGCTGCACGTTCTCGTTGAAGTGCAGATACGCCGCCTTCTTACCCGTGTCGTAGTTGATGTTCGCCGCGAAGATCACGGCGACGTCGAAGACATTGCCGCCGCCGTTGGCGAGGGTGTACTTGCCGACGTTCCGCATGCTGTTGTTGTTCACCTCGACGTACGCCACCGAGGTCGGCCCCTGTTTCGCGGCAGCGGGGGCCGCCGCCGCGCCGGTCGTGGCGCTCGCGGCGGTCCCGGCGGTCCCCGCGAAGGCGAGGGCCGCGACCGCCGAGAGCGCGAACGCGGCCGTCCGTAATCTGCTCCGTACCAGAGTGAACATCGTTGACCGGTCTCCCCTCGCATGGGTCGGCGCCCGACGTGTTCGAAGCGCCGAGTGAGCCCTCCAAGTTTTCCGTTCCCTGACCCGAATGCCGAGGATCGCGCGCGAACTTTTCACGACTCCCACTCAGTGGCGTGACGGAGGAGTCGGCGCGGTCAGCCGATCTTCCACTGGCCGGTCTCGGGCGGTCAGCCGCGGGGGGCGTTTCCGGCGTGGTAGCCGAGTTCGAGGTAGCGGGTACGGGTGCTCCAGGAGCCGAGGTCGGGCGTGTCGGCCAGGACGTCGTGCCAGGGCTGGGCACCGGGAGCCGCAGCCTCGCCGTGAGCCGCCTTGCCGGACGGGTTCCCCTCGTCGTGCGCGGGCAGCGGACGGTTGGGGCGCCCGGCCCAGAGCCGCACTCCCGACCGTGCCTCGGACTCGCGGACCGGCTCCCACCAGCCCACCGAGAACATGCCGGCGAGCTCGTGCATGGCGATGAAGCTTGCCACGCCGCTCTCGGGGTCCGTGCTGTCCGGGCGCTCGGTGAGGGCGTGCCACAGGAAGCGCATATTCGGTAGCCGCACATCGGGCTGGAAGTGGTACACGAGCCGGTTCAGCCTGATCGAGCCGATGCGCGGCAGCTGTACCCGGGTGAGCGGGACGACCTCGCGCTTGCCGCCGTTCCAGGTCAGCCTCTGGTTGCGGCCCCGGTAGCCGGGCTCGCTGAAGACCGTGGCGTGGAGGAGTTCCCGGCGATCGGGCCGACGGTTGTGCGCCATGCCCGCGGCGGCGACGGCGCCCACGGAAGCCAGGCCCGCCAGGAGGATTCTGGTCTTGCGCTTCATCGGGACGCGACACCTCGCTTCTGACCGGACGGCCGCCTCCATCATGCGCCACGGACGGCCCGTTGAACCACCGTTCGCCGCTCGGCTCAGGTGTCGAGGAGTTCCGGCACGAAGATGTCCTCACACGTCAGCCGGTGCTTCGACAGGCCCTGCTCATGGTGGTAGCGCAGGAACGTGTCGATGGCCTTGCGGTTCGCGCCGATCCCGTAGGGCCACCAGTCGTCGCCGAGCAGCCGCCGGTTCTCCTCGAACAGCGCACTGAACCACGGCGTGATGACGCCCATGTGCTGCTTCGCGGCGCCGACGAGGTACTTCCGCTCGGCGAGCTCCTTGGCTTCCGTGAAGGCGTCGTAGACGGCCCGTGCGAGGCCCCGCCGCTGTGCCAGTTCCCTGCGGATCGCGACGATGTGCATCGGGGGGAAGATCCCGGTGCGGCGGTAGTAGTCGCGCTCGACGGCCTCGTAGTCGGGGAACAGCCGGGCGACCTTCGGCGAGCCGTCGAGCACCGCCCGCGGCACGTCGATGGAGATCAGTGCGTCGATCTCGCCGGATTCGAGCATGGCACCCAGGGTCCGGCCGTCCTCCGCGTGGCGCACCTCGACGCCGTCCGGGACGGGCTGCGGGATCCAGTCGCAGGCGGGGACGGGGTGGTTGGTGCCGCCGATGACCCAGCGGCACTGGTCGGGGGTCACGCCGTACTCGTCGGCCAGGATGCCCTTCGGCCAGATCCCGGCGTCGTGGCCGTAGAGCGTGAACTCGCCGACCGTCCTGCCGACGAGGTCCTGCGGCTTCTCGATCCCACTGGCGGTGTTCACGAAGATCGCCGAGTGGCGGAAGTTGCGGTTGGGCAGGATCGGCAGCGCCAGGAACGGCGCGTCGTCGAGGTCGAAGGTGCGCAGGAAGTAGGTGAGACCGAGCTCGGCGAGATCGTAGTGGCCCTCAACGGCGCGACGGAAGATGTCCGATACGAGGGGTGCCGTCTCGAACACCGCGTCCACCCCGCCGACCGCGACCCGGCCGTCGAACAGCGCCTCGGTGTGCTCGTAGGCGTATACGCCGATGCTCAGCGCATCCGTGCCCATCAGTGGATCTCCTCTCCGGGAGTTCGCCGGGAGGCCGCTTCCGTGAATGACCTTTCACTTTTATGGTGGACCTGGAGCAGTAGAGCCGTCAAGGTGAATGTTCATTCACGATGAGACACCGTGAGAGGGGCCACCATGCCGCGCATCACAGCCGAGCGCCGCGAGGCCAAGCGCGCCGAGATCGTCGCGGCGGCCCGCCGCTGCTTCTCCCGCGACGGGTTCCACCACAGCTCGATGCCGGACATCGCCGCGGAGGCGGGCGTCTCGGCCGGCGCGCCCTACCGCTACTTCACGAGCAAGGAGGAGATCGTCCTCGCTATCGCGGGCGACGCGTTCCGGCTGATCTTCGAACCGGTTGAGCGGCTGGCCGACAGCACCGACGCCCCGGGGATCGCGGAACTGGTGGCCGCCGCGCTCGACACGATCAGCGGTGAGACGGTGCGGGACGCGGCGGGGCACACGGTCGCGGTCGACGAGCTGCTGCGCTGCGTCGTGCAGGTGTGGTCGGAGGTGCTGCGCAATGACGAGGTGCGCGGCCCGGCCGCGGAGGGCTTCGAGAGGGTCCGGGCCAGCATCGCCGACGCGCTGCGCCGCGGCAGGGCGGCGGGCGCGGTGCCCGCCGCCGTGGACCCGGACCGCGGGGCCCGCGTGGTGATGGGGCTGCTGCACGGATTCCTGCTCCAGCGCGTGGCCTTCGGCCTCACGGACACGGCCGGTCTCGCGGACGACCTGCGTGCCGGGCTGCTCTTGTGATGGGCGGTGTGGGCCCCATCGGCGCGGGCCAACTCCCGGTAGGATGACGGGCAGAGGATGATCCTGATGTGCCCTTGGCCAGGCCAGGAGCGGGTGTCCGCGGGGCGGTTCACGGTCGCTTGAGGGTGGATCGGACACGACGGGGGGCTCGCGTTGGATCGCCTGGCCGGAGCGGACCTGGAAGTCGGCCCCACGGTGCTGCCCCCGTCGCTGCGCGCGCGGCTCGGGCCGGTCGCGGTCCTCGCCGCGCTGGTGGTCTGCGTGCTCGGAGTCCTGTACGCGGGCCACGGCGAGCCCGGCGGGGTGGACAGGTGGCTCGTCGACCCGACGGCGGACAGTGTGCGGCCGCCTTGGAGGCGCGTCGCCCTGGCCATGGACTTCTTGGGGGAACCCGCCGGAGCGGCGACGCTGATCGTGGCCGTCGTGGCGGGCTGCCTGCTGCTTCGGCGTCCGCGCGCGGCGGTGCTCGTCGTCGCCGGCGCCGCCATGACCGTGGGGACGGCGACGCTGCTCAAGCATCTGGTGGGACGCACCATCCACGGCGACGGCAACCTCTCCTATCCGAGCGGGCACACCGCCTTCTTCACCGGACTCGCCCTCGTCGTGGCGCTGCTCGCGACCGGCCGGTTCGGCCTCGGCAAGGCGGCGGGCACGACACTCGTACTCGGCGTGGCGCTCGTGGCCGGCGCCGCGATGGGATGGGCGCAGGTGGCCCTGGGCGCGCACTATCCGACCGACGTCCTCGGCGGCTGGTGCACCGCGCTGGCGGTGGTTCCGGCGACCGCGTGGCTGGTCGATCGGGTGGCCGACGCCCCTCGGCGGGAGCGTCGCTGACATCACGTCACATCGTCGCGGTCACATCGTCACGTCACACCAAGCGGCGGAATACGGGCTTCACCGGTCGTCCGGCCAGCCAGGGGGTGGGGTCGGCGGCGTCCAGTGCCTTCCGGTACACCGCACATGCCTGCGCCACCACCTCCACGGTGTGATCGATGTCGGCGTCGCTGAGCGCGCTGCTCACCACGAACGACGGGGCCAGCACCCCGCCCGTGAGGAGCCGGCGCAGGAACAGGGTGCGGTACGGCTGCGACGGCCGCCCGTTCTCGTCGAGGGTGGCGAAGACCAGGTTGCTGGCCCGGCCCCGGACGACGATGTGGTCGCCGACGCCCATGGCCGCCGCCGCCTCGCGGACACCTGCGGCCAACCGCTCGCCGATCAGATGCAGTTGGGCGGTGATGCCCTCCTCGGCGTAGGTGGTCTGCACGGCCATCGCGGCGGCCAGCGAGTGCGTTTCCGCACCGTGCGTGGTGGACAGCAGGAATACCCGATCGCTGGAGTGACGCAGGCCCCCCAGCTCCATCAGATCGCGGCGCCCGGCCAGCGCGGAGACGGCGAACCCGTTGCCCAGCGCCTTGCCGAACGTGGAGAGGTCGGGCACGACGCCGTACAGGCCCTGGGCGCCAGCCTCGGACCAGCGGAAGCCGGTGATCATCTCATCGAAGATCAGTACGCAGCCGTGCCGGTCGGCCAGCTCGCGCAGACCGGCGAGATAGCCGGGCGGCGGCTCGACAACGGTGGCGGGTTCGAGGATCAGGCAGGCGACCTCGTCCTGGTACCGGGTGAGCAGTTCCTCGGTGGCGGCCAGGTCCCCGTAAGGGAACGCCACGGTGAGCTCGTTGGTCGCCTCCGGAACGCCTGCGGACATCGGCGTGGTGCCGATAAACCAGTCGTCGACGGAGAAGAACGGATGGTCGGCACAGATGGCCACCCGCGGACGCCCGGTGGCCGCGCGGGCGAGGCGCACCGCGGCGGTGGTGGCGTCGGAGCCGTTCTTCGCGAACTTCACCATCTCGGCGGTCGGCACCGTGGCCAGGAAGCGTTCCGCGGCTTCGGCCTCCACGATGGAGGGCCGGACGAAGTTGCTGCCGCGGTCGAGTTCCCGGCGCACCGCATCGAGTACGCCCGGGTGGGCGTGGCCGAGGCTGACCGACCGCAGGCCGGACCCGTACTCGACGTAGCGGTTGCCGTCGATGTCCCACACGTGGGCACCGCGGCCGTGGCTGATGACCGGGGCCAGGTTCTCGGGGTACTGGTCGTCGCCCTTGGCGTAGGTGTGCGCGCCCCCGGGGATCATGGCGTGCAGCCGCTCGTTCGCCGCCCGCGACCGGGGCAGGACGAACTCCGCGGTCTCCCCGGCGAGTTCGGTGCGTTCGGTGCGTTCGGTGCGTTCGGTGTATTCGGTGGCCAAGCCGGCTTCACCCTTCCTTGTGCTTCAGGACCTCGGCGAGGCTCGGCGCCTCCCGGTCCCGCTGGGACATCGATGTGACCGGCAGCGGCCACGGAATGGCGAGCTCCGGGTCGTCGAAGGCGATCGTCACGTCCTCGGCCGGATCGTGCGGGCGGTCGATCCGGTACGAGGTGTCGGCGGTCTCGGTCAGCGCCTGGAAGCCGTGCGCGCAGCCCGCCGGGATGTACAGGCTCGTCTGCGTCTCGCCGGAGAGTTCGAAGGAGGCCCGGCCCAGGTAGGTCGGCGAGTCCGGGCGCAGGTCCACGACGACGTCGAAGATCCTCCCGTACGAGCACCGCACCAGCTTGGCCTCGCCCGCGCCGGAGCGCAGATGGAGCCCGCGCAGCACGCCCCGGACCGAGCGGGACAGGCTGTCCTGGACGAAGGCGTCCGGGTCGAGGCCCACCGAGCGGACCACGTCGGCGTCGAAAGTGCGGCAGAAGAAGCCGCGCTCGTCGGCGTACGGCGTGGGCTCGAACAGGTACGCGCCGGCGATCGCCGGGACTTCGGTCGCTTTCATCGTGCCTTCCGCGGGGTGTGAGGGTGGTCGGTCGTCGGGAATACGGACGCGGTCAACGCGGCGAACTGGTGGGCGAGTTGCTCTGCTGCGGCCCGGTTCCGCTCGGTGAGGGTCTGCCGTAGCTTCGCCGCGTGCTTCTCCAGGTCCCGGAACTGTTCGAGCAGCCGGTCGGCGTCGACCTCGCGGGCCGGGTGGCAGTACGCGCCGAGGCCCATCCGGTCCATGAGGGCGTCGCTCTTCGCCGCGTAGCAGAGGGCGAGCACGGGCGTTCCGGTCTTCAGCGCGCAGATCAGGTTGTGGTAGCGGACGGCGACCACGGTGTCGGCGGCCGCCATCTCGTTCATCAGGTCGGTCAGTGAGGCCGGTTCGGCCGCGGTGACCAGCGGTGAGTCGACCGCGTCGAGGATCGCGGCGACCACCGACAGATCGCACTGGTCGCCGGTGAGGAGCCGGACCGGTCTGCCCTCCTCCACGAGCGTGCGGACGAACCGGATCGTCCCGTCGAGGTAGCGCCGGTAGATCTCCTCGGCGCGGGCGCGGTCGTCGTTGCCGCCGTGGAAGTCCATGACGCCGAGGCAGACGGGACCCGGCGTGCCGGTGGGCGCGCTCGCCTGTGGTGCCGGCAGGGAGAACGCGAGGTCCGGGTAGACCTCGTCGCGCGTGGTGTCCACGCCCATCGCCCGCATCGCGTCGCGGGACTGGGTGTCCCGGTACGACCGGTACGCGGCCAGCCGCGCCGACCAGCGCACCAGGGCCCGGGTCGGCCGGTTGCGGATCTCGGCGGCGCCGACGCTGACCAGCGCGACCCGGGTGCGCAGCAGCCGGCCGCTCGCGCAGAGCAGGAACAGCGAGTACGGGAAGCCCCACGGCCGCAGCGGCAGCGTGGCCTCCAGGACGCCCATGCCCGGCACGATCACCACGTCGTGCCGGCGCACCCAGGCGGCGGTGCGGAAGACATCGACGAGTTTGCCCAGGCCCTTCGCCGCGATCGAGCCCGCACGGGACGCGGTCCGGTACTCCCCGCGGTACCAGTGCAGCCGCGTCGCGGGGATCCCGAACCGGGCCGTGACGGCCTCGGGTCCGCCGCACAACGCGTCCACGACGGCCTCCGGGTGCTCGGCGCGCAGGTACCCGAGCACGGCCTCGAGTGACCCGTCGTTGCCGAGGTTGCCGGAGCCGAGCAGGCCGAACACCCCCACACGTGGCGCCGTCCTCATGCCCGCCGCCCCTCACGCCCGGCGACGAGGTCGTCGACGGAGACGGTCAGCTTGGCCGGGTCGACCGGGGCGCGGTCCTCGACCCGCTCACCGGCGCCCGGCCGGACCCGGCTGGTCATCCACGCGGCCAAGTGGCGGTAGCAGGCGCGCCGGTCGGGCGGGGACAGCGGGGCCCGCCGGATCGCCGAGGCGAAGCCCCAGACGTACTCGGCGAGCAGCCGGGGCGTCGGGTGCAGCGGACCCGCCCGGCGCGGGTCGAGGTTGACGCACCGGGAGCGCTTGCTGGGGTTCGCCCGCTCGGCGCGGGTGGGGTGGTCGCGGCGGAAGTACAGCAGCTCCGGCACCTGGTGGAAGCGCCCGTGCAGGGCGATCTCGGCGACGAACGTGCGGTCCGCGTGGTGGTAGCTGTCCATCGGCCGCACCCGGCGCAGCGCGGCGGCCCGGATCACCCCGTAGAAGTCGTCACCGCCGGGCTCGAACAGCATGCTGCGGAAGCGCTCCGGCGGGTTCGGTGAGCCGGTGGCGAGCGTGTACGCGTACGGGACCTTCACCTGGCCGTCGCCGTCGATGACCGCCTGGTCGGCGTGGGCGAGGATCACGTCCGGCCGCTCGTCCAGCGCCTGGACGCAGGCCCGCAGCAGATCGCGGGCGTAGAGGTCGTCGTGCGAGGCCCACTTGAACAGCTCGCCGCGGCACTGGGTGAACACGTAGTTGTGGTTCGGCGTGGCGCCGACGTTCCGGGGCAGCCGGAGGTACCGGACGCGCGCGTCCTGCGCGGCGTACTTGCGGCAGATGTCCTCGGTCCCGTCGGTCGAGGCGTTGTCGGAGATGACCAGCTCGAAGTCCTCGTAGGTCTGGCCGAGCAGGGCGTCGAGCGACTCGGCCAGGTACTCCTCGCCGTTGTACACGGGCAGGCCGATGCTCAGCCTGGGGTGGGCGGTCATGGGGTCCTCACTTCGGGAACGGAGTTGTGGTCGCGCTCGCGCAGGGCGGACCGCAGGTGCAGCCACCACACGGCCGAGGCGCTGACGGTCGCGGCGGCGACGCACCAGGCCGAGCCGACCGTGCCGGCGACGGCCGCCCCGCCGAGCCCGCCGCCGACGTAAGCGGCGGAGGCGAACAGCTGGGAGCGCAGGCTGCGCCGGGCGGCGCCGAGCGCGCGCAGCCCGGCCGCCGCGCCGGTGCCGAGGCCCGCACCCGCGACGCCGAGGGTGACCGGCAGGATGAGCTGTGCGGCGGAGTGCCAGACACCGCCGAGCACCAACTCCCCCAGCCGGTCCGGCATCAGCAGCAGCGCCCCGCCCCAGAGCAGCGCGCCGACGGCCTGCCCGCCACCCAGCAGGAGGCAGAACGCGCCGAGCCGGTGCGGGGTCCGCCGCAGTACCCGTGCCGCCTCGGGGACGGTGACCAGCGAAAGGCCCATCAGCACGGCGAGGAACGGGCCGAGCAGGAGCTCGGCGCCCCGCACCGCGCCCACCGCGCCGACCCCGACGATGGCGCCGAGCCCGTACGCCCGCAGCTGGCTCGCGCCGCTGAGGCAGGTGTTCTCGACCAGGTACCGGTAGCCGAGGTCGCGCTGCTCGCGAAGCCAGCCGCGCGCCTCGGTCACCCGGGGCCGGATGCCGGACTGGAGGTAGCCGTACGCCGCCGCCACCGTGGCGGACGCGCCCCAGGCGAGCACAAAAGCGGCCACGCTGCCCACCCGGGCCGCCACGACCATGGCCGGGACGAGCGCGACGCCCCACACCACGTCGTTGACGAACGCCTTCCGCCCGGCGCCGGCGGCGAAGAACGAGAACCGCCAGGCGTCCTGGAGCAGCAGTCCCGGCAGCATGACGCCGAGGCAGACGAACGCGGGCCCCACCCGGCCGCCGAGGGCCGGTCCGACCACCAGACACACCGCGCCGATGGCCGCGCCCACGCCGAGTGCGGTACCCGAGGACCGGGCCACCGCCCCGCGCCAGGACGCTTCCGGCACGCCGCTGAAGCGCACCACGAGCGGATCGGTGGCCAGCCCGCGGGAGACGTTGAGCACCACGCCGTAGGTCACCCAGGCCAGGCTGAACACGCCGAACGCGGTCACGCCCAGCGAGCGGGCCACGTAGATGCCCACCGCGAAGTTGGACATGCTGGAGGCCGCCTGGTCGGCCAGTCCCCAGGACAGCCGGCCGACGAGGGCCCGCTTGGCGGATCCGGCCGGTGGCGCCGGTGTCGTCGTCTTCTCCCCCTCGGTGGGCATCGGCGTCATGCCTTGATCAGCCCGGCGCCGTGCAGGGCGCCGGCCGCGTCGGCGACGGTGTCGAACGGCAGCCCGGACCGCTCGGCGACGTCCAGCAGACTGTGCTCGCCGTCGGAGAGGTTGAGCACCCAGAGCATGGCCATCTGGGCCTGCTTGGCGTCGCTGCGGCCGCCGAGCGAGTCGTACAACCCGCGCCGGCCCAGCTGTGGTTCGCCGTAGGGGCTGAGGTTGAGGTACCGCCGGTCGCGGTCGAGGACGGCGAACGCCTCGCGGCAGACGGCGAGCGTGTCCGCCATCGCCTCCGGGGAGACGAAGTCCAGGTTGTCCGCCGAGGTGTGATACTCGGGGTAACCCGCGTACGGGGTCCGGGTGAGCGAGCCGACGCCGAGGTCGAACCCGGGCGAGCAGTACTGCCGCTCGTCGTAGCCGTACGGGGTGAACTCGGCGACGCGGTGCGGGCGTTCGGAGGCGGCCAGCACATGCCGCATCACCCGGTCGATCTCCGCGTCGCCGCGCCTGCTCTGCTTGTACGTGAGTCGGCCCCGGTCACCGGCGCAGGCCAGCACGAGGCCGTGCTTGACCCGGTCGATCCGCTCCGCGTTGCGGGCCAGCCAGGTGATCGCCCCGATGGTGCCGGGCGCGAAGATGAACCGGTAGGTGTAGTACGGCGTCCGCTCCGCCAGCGCCCGCGCCAGGTACGTCGCCACCGCGATACCGGCCAGGTTGTCGTTGGCCAGCGACGGGTGGCAGACGTGGCAGGAGACGATCACCTCGTCGGCGACCTGCCCGGGGACCACGTGCTCGGCGTAGGTGAGGTGGCCATCGGTGAGCGTGGAGTCGACGCACACCTCGTACGCGCCGTCCGGCAGCGCGTCCAGGGTCTCCTGGGCCAGGCAGAACCCCCATTCCGGCTGGTAGTAGCTGGTGCGGTAGGGCACCCAGGCCGGGTGGTCCGGCAGGGTGTGCAGATGCGGGCGGAGCTCGGCCAGCGGCATGGTCGCCGACACCGGCACGCTGTAGCCGAGCACGTGCAGGCTGGACTCCCGGAAGTCGACGACCCGGTGGCCGGTGGCGTCGGCGATGTACGCGTCCCGGATGTTCCACTCCTTCGGCACCGTCCAGTCGAGCACCTGCGTCCCGGTCGGCACCTCGTGCACCTTCAGCGGGATGTACTCGCCGACAATGTCCAGGGTGGCGCGCACACCGTCGCCCGTGATGCTCCGGCAGAGCGGGTACAGCCGCTCCACCAGGGCGTACATCTCATCGCCGGCACCTTCTCCTCCATACGTGGTCACCGGCGCCACCGCAGCGTGTCGTCGACGGTGCCGGCGTCGGACGCCGCGCGCAGCACGGCGAGGCGGGTGAAGCGCTGCTCGAAGTCCTCCCGGGTCAGCCCGTGCTCCCGGTAGGCGTCGGCGAGTTCGAGCGCGCCCTGCTTCACCGTCCACTCGCAGTCGAAACCGGGTATGGCCGTGCGGAACCGGGAGAAGTCCACCCGGTACGACCGCGGATCGGCGCCGTTCTCGCCGGTGATGACCACCTTCGCGCCGGACACCGCCTCGGCGACCTGCCCGGCGATCTCGGCGACCGTGACGTTGTTGGTCTCGCTGCCGATGTTGAACGCCCGGTCGTGCACCGCTTCCCGCGGCGCGGTCAGCGCGGCCGTGAAGGCCCGTGCGATGTCGGCGGCGTGCACCAGCGGGCGCCAGGGGGTGCCGTCGGAGAGCACCAGCACCTCGCCGGACAGCAGCGCGTGGCCCACCAGGTTGTTCAGCACGATGTCGGCACGCAGCCGGGGCGAGTAGCCGAAGGCGGTGGCGTTGCGCAGGAACACCGGGCTGAAGTCGCCGTCGGCCAGCTCGTGCAGATCGTCCTCCACCCGCACCTTGGACTCCGCGTACGGCGTCACCGGGCGCAGCGGGGCGTCCTCGGCCACCAGGTCGTCGCCGCCGGCGGCGCCGTAGACCGAGCAGGTCGACGCGTACAGGAAGCGCCGCACTCCGGCGTCGCGGGCCAGCCGGGCCAGCCGCACGGACGCGTGGTGGTTGATGTCGTGGGTGAGCTCCGGCGCCAGCGATCCCAGCGGGTCGTTGGAGAGCGCGGCCAGGTGGATCACGGCGTCGACCCCGGCCACGTGTTCGGCCGTGACGTCGCGCAGGTCCACCCGGTGCCCCGGCAGGTCCGCGGGCGTCGGGCCCAGCACACAGTCGGCGAACAGCCCGGCGTCGAGGCCGACGACCTCGTGCCCGGCGGCGGCGAGGACCGGGGCCATGACGGTTCCCAGATAGCCCTGGTGTCCGGTCAGCAGTACGCGCAAGGTTCAACCCCCCAGGTTGAGCGTGAGTTTGGTGACGGCGAACGCCTCGGCGTATCGCTCGTGGCATTCGATGCCGCGGATCCGCGCGAGGCCGAGGAAGGCCTCCCGGTCGTACCAGGGCCGGTGCCGCTGCGAGGGGTAGTGCTCCCGCAACAGCCGCACCTTCTCTTCGGCGATCTCCGGCGACAGCGGCTGGTACGCCGCGAGGCGGCCGAGGTCGCCGTCCCACTTGACGATCTCGTAGCCGAGCACGAGGTGGTCGCGGAAGGCGGTGGGTATCAGCTTCGCCAGGGCGCGGTGGTCCTGGTGCGCGTCATCGGTGCGCGGCGCCAGCACCAGATCCGGCTCGGTCCGCGCGCGCAGTTCCTCGACCGCGGCCTTGGCCTCTTCCCAGTGCGCGGGCAGCCGGCCGTCGGGGAGCTTGTGCACGGTCAGCCGCAGGTCGGCGTCCGGGCAGAAGGCGGTGAGCGCGGCCTGCTCCTCCCGCTCCCGCTCGCTGCCGCCGCCGGAGAGCACCAGGGCGTCCACGCGCAGCCCCGGCCGTGCCAGGCACATCGCGAGCAGCGTGCCGCCCGCGCCGATGGCGATGTCGTCGCAGTGCGCGCCCACCGCGACGATCCGGTCCGGGCGTCCGGCGCCGAGCCGGATCACGCCCGTGCTCCGGTACTGTCCCGCTCCCACACGGCCCACGGGCGGTCGCCCCGGGCGTAGGCGGCATCCAGCGCGGCCCGCTCCTTCACGGTGTCGGTCGGCTTCCAGAAGCCGCGGTGCTGGTGGGCCACCAGCCGCCCGCGCTTGGCCAGTTGGGCGCATCCGTCGGCGACCAGGTCCCCGTTCTCCGGGATGTGGTCGAAGATCTCCTGGCGGAGCACGAAGTAGCCGCCGTTCTCCCACAGCGGCAGTTCGCTCACCGCGGTGATGCCCCCCACCAGGCCGTCATCGCCCAGGTCCACGCAGTGGAACGAGGACTGCGGCGGCACCACCATCATCGACGCACCGGCGTCGCGCCGGGCGAACCGGTCGATCATCTCCGGCAGCGGGGCGTCGGTGAGCACGTCGGCGTAGTTGGCGAGGAACATCTCGTCGCCGTCCAGGTGGTGCCGCACCCGGCGCAGCCGCTCCCCGATCGGCGACTCGACGCCGGTCTGCGCGAACGTGATCGTCCAGTCCGAGATGTCGGTGGACAGCAGCTCGGTCCGCCCGCCTCGCAGCACGAAGTCGTTGGACGTCGTCTCCTCGTAGTTGAGGAAGAAGTCCTTGATGTGGTGGGCCCCGTACCCGAGGCACAGGATGAACTCCGTGTGCCCGAAGTGCGCGTAGTAGCGCATGACGTGCCAGATCAGCGGCCTGGGGCCGACCATCGCCATCGGCTTGGGCACATCGTCCGCGGCGCCGCTCCGCATCCGCATCCCGTAACCGCCGCAGAACAGAACGACCTTCATGACGTCACCTCGACAATGCTCAGTTCCGGGATGGGAAAGACCAGCCGGCCGCCCCACTCGTGCACGAAGGACAGCTGCTCGGTCAGTTCGGCCCGCAGGTTCCACGGGAGGACGAGCACGTAGTCCGGCTTGTCGGCGGCTATCCGCTCGGGCGGCAGGATCGGGACGCGGGTGCCCGGAGTGAACCTGCCGTGCTTGTAGGGGTTGCGGTCGACCGTGTACGCGAGCAGGTCGGGCCGGATGCCGCAGTGGTTGAGCAGGGTGTTGCCCTTGCCCGGGGCGCCGTAGCCGACGACCGTCTCGCCGCACTCGGCCGCCGTGATGAGGAACTTCAGGAGGTCCCGGCGCACCGTGGCCACCCGGGCGGAGAACTCGGTGTACCCGGACAGCTCTTGCAGTCCGGCGGCCTTCTCCCGGGCCAGCACGTCCACCACCCGCTGGGACGGCTCGCCGGCCACCTCGGCCGGGCGGGCCCACAGCCGGATGGAGCCGCCGTGCGTGGGCAGCAGCTCGACGTCCACGAGCGTGAGTCCGCCGCTCGCCAGCGCCCGGATCGCGGACGCGACCGTGTAGTACTGGAAGTGCTCGTGGTAGATCGTGTCGTACTGGTTCTCCTCGATCAGCGTCAGCAGGTGCTGCACCTCGATGGAGACCCAGCCGTCGTCGGCGACCAGGGCGCGCAGCCCCTTCGTGAATCCGACGACGTCGGGGATGTGCGCGTACACGTTGTTGGCCACGACCAGGTCCGCCGGGCCGTGTTCGGCGCGGACGGCCGAGCCGGTCTCCGGGCTCAGGAACTCCGTGAGCGTGGGCACACCCGCGTCCCGGGCCGCGGCGCCGACGTTCACCGACGGCTCGATGCCCAGGCAGCGGATCCCGCGGTCCACCACATGCTTCAGCAGGTAGCCGTCGTTGCTGGCGACCTCGACCACGAAGGCGCCGGTGCCCAGCTCCAGCCGCGCCGCGGCGTCGTCCACGAAGGTGCGCGCGTGCTCCACCCAGGAGGTCGAGTACGAGGAGAAGTACGCGTACTCCTTGAACGTCTCCTCCGGCGTGATCAGCGGAGGGATCTGCGCGAGCCAGCAGTCGGTGCAGACCCGCAGGTGCAGCGGGTACGCGGGCTCCGGCTGGTCCAGTTGGTCCGCGGCGAGAAAGCTCTCACATGGTGGCGTCGCCCCGAGGTCGACGACGCTCGCCATCGCTTCCGAGCCGCAGAGTCGGCATCGTGTCATCTACTGTCCCCATCCCCCCGCTCGCGCGGGAGTCCCCGCCGCGAGCCAGTGCTGACCGCCCCGCGATCGCGGTGCGGTACTCCTCCACCAGGCGCTCCAGCCCGACGGCCGGGCTGAAACCCTGTTCGTAACGGAGCCGGGCCGCCCGGCCCATCTCCCGGCCCAGAGCCGGCTCGGCCGCGATCCGGCGTATGCGGGACGCGAGCGAGGCGGGGTCGCCCGGCTGGTGCAGCAGCCCGGTCACGCCGTCCTCGACGAGTTCGACGAAGGCGCCGTGTCCGGCGGCGACGACCGGGACCCCGGCCGCCATCGCCTCCACGACCACCAGGCCGAACGCCTCCAGCCACGTCGAGGGAGCCACCACGGCGACCGATCGCGCGACGGTCCTGGCGCACTCCGCCGGGTCCAGCAGGCCGACGTACGCCACGTCGTCCCGGCCCGCCGCCCAGGCGGTGACCTCTCGCTCCAGCGGCCCCGACCCGGCGATCACGAGCGGTACGCCCACACCGCCGCCCGCCGCGATCTCGTCCCACGCGGCCATGAGCAGCCGTACGCCCTTGGCCTCCGCGAGCCGGCCGAGATAGAGCAGCTGCTCTCCCCCGCCCACTCGGCGGGCGCCCGGGTCGGGCACGAAGTTGTGCTTCACCGCCAGCCGCTCGGCCGGCATACCGGCCCGCACCAGGACGTCGCGCTGCGCCGCGGAGATGCAGAAGAACCGCTCCACGCCGGACCACCATCGCCGCCGGTTGACCCACAGGCCGACCGCGAGCGGCACCGTCGCGAGGCGGGAGTTCCGGTAGCAGCCGTGCCGGACGGCGGGCAGCGGTGCCTTCGACCCGACGCACTCGGCGCACGGCTCGCCGTCCCGTTGCAGCGTGCCGGGAGGGCAGACCTGGGTGTAGTTGTGCAGCGTGGCGACGGCGGGCACCCCGGCGTCGGCGCAGGCGGCGAGCACCGCGGGCGACAGCAGCGGGAAGACGTTGTGGACGTGGACCACGTCCGGCCGCTCGGCGCGCAGCCGGGCGGCGAGCTCCGCGCGGACCGCCGGGTTCCACGGCACGAGGAGCGGCACCGCGGCCTTGCCGAGGAGGGACCGGGCGCCGATGTCGTCGCTGCGCCGCTCGAACACACCCACCTGGTGGCCGGCCGCGCGCAGCAGCTCCACCTCCTGGTCGACCACCTTGTTCTCCCCGCTCGGCTGCGCCGAGCCGTAGCGGTTGTGCACCACGAGGACGTGCATGCTCAAGGAACCTCCGATCGCCGGGCCCAGCGCGGAATGTGTCGTGGCGGGAGCGTCGTGAGCGGCGCGGCCGCGGCGGGTGCCGCCAACAGCGATGCGGCCAGGGCCAGATGCAGCAGATACGGCGAGGCGTCGCCAAGACCGGCCTCGGTGTACGACGCGATCGCGCAGTAGCTGATCAGAAAGATCGCGCAGGCCCGCTCCAGCGACGGTGGCCGCAGCAGCGCGACGCCGCCCAGCACGATGATGATCGCCGCGACGAGGGTGACGCCGACCAGACCCTGCTCGTTGTAGACGGCCAGCCAGCTGTTGTCGATCGGCAGCCCGCCGAACGACTTGTCGCCCAGGCCCATGCCGAACCACTTCTGCCCGGCCGTCCTGGGCGCGGCCAGCAGGGCGTCCCAGACCTTGGCCCGACCGGTGAGGCTGGAGAAGTTCTCCTTGCTCTGTCCGCGCAGGAACCACGCCTGGAGCAGGGAGGCGAACCCCACCGCGGCCACCGTGGCGCACAGCACCGCCCAGCTGAAGAAGCGGCGGGCCGCGGCGCTGGTGAGGAGGAGCGAGCCGATCGCCAGCGCCAGGCCGAGGAACAGGCCGAGCGTGGCCGTCCGGGTATGGGTCAGCGCGAGCAGGACGAGCGAGGGCACGATGACCACCGCCGCGCTCACCCTGTCGGTCCGGCGGCCCAGTAGGAGCAGCACGGTGAGCCCGATGATCACCGCGGCGTACTGTCCGATCTGCGGCGGGGTGAGCGGCCACAACGCGCCGACCAGCCGCCCGCCGTAGAGGTCGGGCAGGGCCGCGCCCGGTGAGGCGACCAGACCGACGGCCACCGACCCGAGCACCGCGAAGTACATCCGGATGTGGTGCCGCACGAACGTCAGATCGCCGTCCCACCAGCGGCTGAGCAGCCACAGCGTGCCGACGAAGAGGGCCAGCCGGGCGCAGCGGAACAGCGCGCCGAACCCGGACTCCAGGTTCGCGCTGGAGATCACGCTCGTCACCAGGAGCAGGGTGAGCAGGAAGACATACGCGCTGGCCCGGATGCGCAGCCGGAGATTGACCGCGAGCGCCAGCGCGAACGCGGCGACCAGCGCGCCCATGGTGACCATCTGGATGAGGGAGCGGGGCAGCGGGACGATGGTCTTCGCCCCGGCGGAGCCGAGGGTGTTGAGGACCAGCAGCCCCCAGACGGTCCCGACGATCTTCGGTGTGGGCCCCCCGCCCATCTCAACCACCGTCCCGTGCGCGGAGGGTGCTGCCCGCGTCCTGCTGGTACGGCGTGATCTGCCACTGCCCGAAGTCGAGCACCCGGCTCGGGTCCTGGGCGACGAATTGCCACGGTCCGAGGTAGACGTTGTCGTGCCAGCGGTTGTGCTGCTTGTGGGTGATCGCCTCGGCCACCCCTTCGCCCTGGTACGGCGACCAGTCCGGATAGGTGCCGTAGTTGGCCAGCACCGCCATGCGGTCGCACTTCACGGTGCACTTGACGACGGACTTGTCCAGCACGAAGCGGTTGTCGTGGATGTCCACCCGCTGGGTCTTCCACCGGCAGTCGGCGTAGAGCGGTGCTTTGGCGATCGCCGGTTCGGCGCAGCGGTCGGTGTCCCGGACCAGCAAGGTGCAGTCGCCGGACGAGGTGTTGGCCGGGCTGTTGCAGAACCGGTCGGCGTTTTCCCACAGGGTGATCCCGGACCAGTTGTTCTCCAGTACGTTCCGGTAGATCTCGATCTTGTCGGTGCGGGCCCTGATCCGTGGTTCGCCGCCGGACTCGGACAGGTAGACGGTCGAGTACGGGAAGTTGTCGCCGCGTTCGGCCTCCCTGCGGCCCTCGACCCAGTTGTTCCGGCGGATGGTGTTGTTCCGGATGACCGCGTTGTAGCTGGTCTCGTAGATCAGCGCGGCGCCGTCATTGGCCTCGAGCACGTTCTTCTCGATGCGGAAGTCGTTGTTGTTGGTGTCCGCCCACAACCCGGTTCCACGGTTGTCGTGCACCCAGTTGCCGCGGATGTCGGCGCCGTTGACGGCCCAGAACTTGATGCCTCCGGTGCAGCCGCAGCCCTTGCGCCGCCGCTCCCAGTCGCCGGTGTTGTTCCCCACGATCTCGTTGCCCTCGACCACCAGGCCGCTGATGCGGCCCTTGGCCTTGTACGCGTTCATGCCGTACTGGCCGTTGTCGCGCAGGCAGCTGGCGCGGACCCGCTGGCGGGCACCGGCCATCAGCCCGGCGCCGGAGTTGTCCTGGATCGTCGCGTGCTCGATCACCCACCCGTCGGCCGAGTCGTGGTTGACCACACCCTCGTCCGGCGGCGCCACGAAACGCTGCACGGTCAGATGGCTGATGGTGACGTCGCGGGCGGTGCCGCCGAACGCGTACTGGTTCTTCTTCCGGCCGTCGAGCACCGCGCCCGGCGCGCCGAGGTAGCGGTCCCCCTTCTTGGGGATGACCTGGGCATAGCGGTCCGGGTCGAGCCGGTGCTTGCCCGGTCGGAGCCAGAACGTGGTGTTCGGCGGGTTGCCCTTGGTCTTCGCCGCCAGGTCACCGACCACCGCGGGGTCGACCGGCACCGCGCCCGCGGGCGCCTTCGCCGGCCCGGCCGGGGGCTTGGCGCACGCCCGGGCCACGGACCGGGCCCCGGACGGCGCGGCGGTCGGCTCCGCGGCCGGGGCGCCCGGCGTGCTCACACAGCCGGTCGCCGCCACCAGGACGAGCACCGCGGCCGCCACCGGTAACGCCCAGTTCCGCCACTTGATCACCACGCGCCCCCTAGCCGCGGAACCTGAGTACGGTGGTGAACCCCCGTGCGCCGTCGGCGAAGCCGGTGCCGACCAGTGTGGTGGTGGGTTCCTTGCGCCCGAAGCCGGCGGAGTACCAGCCCAGCGGCGGTTGGGTCGCGCCGCGATGTGCCCGCCAGGACAGCTGCCCGGGCAGGTCCAGCACCGCGGAGCGGTCCTCGCCGTCCCGGGTCCAGGTGAGCTGTGCCCGGTTGTCCAGCAGGTCGGCGGCGATCGCCGGGCCGAGGTGGAACGCCAGGCGCACCTCCCGGCGCGGGCCGCGCACCTCGTCGACCACCCTCAGCTCCTCGGCCGCGGCCGTCAGTTCCACCCGGCGGCGGTGCACGGAGGGCTGGTAGCCGTCGTGCTCGGCACACCAGCGGGCCACGCCCTCGTCGGACGGTTCCGCGACCAGGACGCGGCTGCGGGCATGACGGGTCCACAGGAACGGGCCGCCGGAGACGGACTGGTCGGCGCCGTCCAGTTGCAGGGTGTTGTGGCCGAGGGTCGACCGGAAGTACCGCCGCCACTCGGGCTGCCCGTGGTAGCAGTACGTCCCCGGGTCGGCGAGCACATCGACCCCGTCGTGCCGGACCTCCACGGACAGCGCGTCCGCGTGGGCGTGTGCGGCGATGGACAGGAAGCCGTGCGGACCACCGTCGCAGCGGCACCAGATCTGTCCCGGGCCGCGCAGGATCGTGAGCCCCGCGTCGGCGAAGTGGCCCGGTCGGCTTGGTGGTCGGGTCACCGGCGGTTCGGTGGGTGTGATGAGCGCGGCCAGCAGCGGGGTCCGTACATCGGTGCCGGTCACCGCCGGCCACCAGGCGAGCCGGCCGAACACGGCGTCCCCGGTGGCCAGCAGCGAACCCCAGCGGTCGGTGCCCGCGCCGTCCACGACCAGACCGTGCCCGTCGTCGGCGTCCCCCTGGCGCGGTGGCCGCAGCCGGTTGTCCACGACGGCCGCGAGCGCGTCGGTCATCCGCAGCAGCACCAGCCGGACCGTCGCGGGGACCGGCACTCCGGCGGCATCCGCCTCGGCCACCGCGGCCAGGCCGAGCTCCAGCACCAGCCCGTGGTACTCGGTGGCCAGCTCGCGGTTGAGGCCGGAGCCGAAGGTGTTGCTCCGCAGCTGCCGCTCCAGGGACTTGAGCGCGTCGGCCCGCCAGCGCCGCGAGCTGGGGAACCAGTCGAACGCGCAGGCCGCGGCGAACTGCCCGGCGGCCTCGGCGATGACGTGGTTGTTCGCCGAGGACCCCCGGCTCGGGAAGGCGGCCAGCCAGCGCTGGTGGTGCCAGATCTGGTTTCGCGCCACCGGGTTGTCCTCGAACAGCCCGGTCGCGCCGGGCCAGCCGTCGAGGAGCCGGCGGATCCACACCCAGGACAGCAGCCGGATCCCCAGCTCGATACCGCTGGTCCAGTGCACTCCGCGCAGGGGCGCGTTGGCCGTCCACCACGACCGCAGGTGCTCGGCCACGCGCTCGGCGTACCGCTCGTCCCCGGTGATCGCGTAGGCGGCGGCGAGCACCGTGAGGTACTGATGCCGGGACGGCTCCCAGATCTGCTTGATGTCCCCGACCGCGTCCTCGTCGCGGTACGGCACGTCGAAGGCGTAGCCGCTCGGAGCCCGGCGCCCGGTCTTCGGGTCGTACCACCAGTCCGGGTCGGCCATGTCGTCGCGGTCCACCCCGAAGTACGCGGCGTGCCCGGCCATCAGCCGGTCCGCCTCGGCGACGAGACGTTTGGCGGCGTCCGGTGGCACCGCGCCGATCGTCCCCGCGGGCAGGACCGCGGTGAACCGGGCGCCGGTCACGCTCGGGCAGTCCGGCGGCCCCGACCGCCACCGCCGCCTGCGCACCGCGTCGGCCACCCGGCCGCCGACCTCCCGCGGCCCCATCCGGGACAGCCGCCGCAGGTACCAGCCCACGCTCATGGTCACAGGGCCCTCGCCAACGTCACCGGCGCACCGGCGGCCAGACCGGCCCGCACGGCGAGGGTGGCCGAAGTGGTGGCGACCAGCGACTCCAGCGGCACCGGCATCGGCCCGCCGGTCCGCACGGCCTTGATGAACGCGGCCAGCTCGGCGGACTGGCCCTTGTCCCGGGCCTTGGGCAGCCGCGAGCTGACCCACCGCTTGCGGCCATACACCGAGGCACGGACGAAGTCGTCGAGCCGCAGCACCTTGCCGTCCGCGATCAGGTCCAGCGTCTCCTTGGGGAAGCCGGGCGAGCCGGTGGTGACGTAGGCGATGGTGGCGGTGGACCCGTCCGGGTAGCCCAGCACGACCTGGAGGTCCTCGTTGCCGGACGTGGCGACCGCGTACACCGAGACCGGGTCGGCCCCGAGCAGCCAGCTCGCCGTGTCGATGAAGTGTCCGCCCTCACCGGCGAACCGCGAGCCCTCGGTGCCCTGTTGGAGGTACCAGCTGCCGTGCTCCAAGCGGCCCGCGTTGACCAGGTAGCGCAGGCTCGCCGGCCCGGTCCGGGCGCCGAACCGCTTCCTGGCCTCCTGGAGCAGCGGCGCGAACCGGCGGTTGAAGCCCACCTGGAGCCGGTCGTTGCCGGACTCCTCCACCGCCGTGAGCACCCCGGCCAGCTCGTCCTCGGTGAGGGCCAGGGGCTTCTCCACGAACACCGCCTTGCCGGCCCGCAGCGCCCTCTGGGTCAGTTCGGCGTGCGAGCTGTGGCGGGTGACCACGAACACCGCGTCGATGGACTTGTCGCCGAGCACGGCGTCGAGATCGGTGGTCGCTTCGGCGAAGCCGAACTTCCGCTTCGCGTTGGCCGCGGACAGCGCCGTCGTGGTGACGACCGTGGACAGCTCGACGCCCTCGCGCCGTTCCAGATGCGGCAGCAGCATCGACGTGGCGTAGTTTCCCGCGCCGACGAACGCCAGCCGCACCGAGGCGTTGGCGAGCCGGGCCGGGGCGGACCCTCCGCCGCCGCGTCGCACCGCGGGCACGGCCACCTCCGGGTCCCCCGTCTCCACGGCGTGGCCGGGGTCGCCGGGATACCGGAACAGCACGGCCACGGCCTTCAGGTCGCCGTCCTTCAGGCGCCGGTACGTCTCGACGGCGTCATCGAAGTCGGCCACGTGGGAGACCAGGGGCTCCACGTCGACGCTGCCGCGGGCGAGGAGATCGAGGAAGCACGCCAGGTTGCGGCGCTCGGTCCAGCGCACATAGCCGATCGGGTAGTCCCGCCCCTCGAGCTCGTACTCCGGGTCGTAGCGCCCGGGGCCGTAGCTGCGGGAGAACCGGACGTCGAGCTCCTTCTCGTAGTACGCGTTCCACGGCAGGTCCAGGCGGCACTTGCCGATGTCGACGACCCGGCCGCGGTCCCGGCAGAGCCGGGCGGCCAGCTCGACGGGCTGGTTGCTGCCGCCGCCGGCGGCCAGATACACCTGGTCCACACCGTGGCCGCCGGTGAGTTCGGCGACGGCGGTCTCCACGGCCGCGGAGGCGGGATCGCCGCAGGCCGCCGCGCCCAGCCGCTCGGCGAGCTCACAGCGCGCCGGGTCGGGGTCGGCCCCGACGACGCGGACTCCCGAGGCGGCGAGCAGCTGCACCACCAGCTGTCCGATCAGCCCGAGGCCGATGACCAGCGCCACTTCGCCGAGGTGTGACTCGCCTTGGCGGACGCCCTGCAACGCGATCGACCCGACGGTGCCGAAGGCCGCGTGCCGCGGCGCGAGGCCGTCCGGCACCCGGGCGTAGAGGTTCTTCGGCACCCAGTTCAGCTCGGCGTGCAGCGCGTGCTCATTGCCGGCGCAGGCCACGAGGTCGCCGACCTTCACATCGTCGATCCCGGCGCCGACCTGCTCGACCACCCCGCACAGCGAGTAGCCGAGCGGCGTGTAGGAGTCCAGCTTGCCCATCACCTTGCGATAGGTGGCGGGCACCCCGTTGGTGGCCACGCTCTGTACGACCTTGGCCACCTGGTCGGGCCGGGAGCGGGCCTTGCCCAGCATCGACATGCCGGCCTCGGACACCTTCATGAGCTCGGTCCCGGTGGATATCAGCGAGTAGGCGCTGCGGACCAGCACACCGCCCGGCTTGCACCCCGGCACCGGCACGTCGAGCAGCGCCAGCTCGCCGCTCTTGTAGTTCTGCACAACCTGTTTCACCCGAAGTCCCCTTGTTCTCCGCCGGTTCTCCGCCGGTTCTACGCCGATACGTGAGCGTTCTGGCCGGCCCCGGAGGTCGCGCCGCGATACCAGTACTCGAGGGTCAGCACATGCCACAGATGCTTGGAGAAGTCCCGCTGCCCGGCGGCGTCCTCGGCGACCATCCGGGCCAGCGCGTCACGGCGCAGGAACCCGGACCGGACGAGCAGGCCGTCGTCGACCACCTCGCGCACCAGCGGTGCCAGATCCCGGCTCATCCAGGCGCGCAGCGGGGCGCTGAACAGGCCCTTGGGCCGGTACACGATCTCCCGGGGCAGGATAGAGGTGGCCGCCTCCTTGAGGACGGCCTTCCCCTGCCGTCCGACGATCTTGCGGTCGCCGGGCACGGCGAACGCCGCCCTGACCACTTCGACGTCCACATACGGCACCCGCACCTCGGTCGACGCGGCCATGCTCGAGCGGTCCGTGTACGCGAGGTTCAGGCCCGGCAGGAACATCCGGGCGTCGCCCAGGCACATGCGGTTGACGAAGTCGTCGAGGTCGTTGTCCTGGTAGACCTCCGCATGCTCGGTGAGCACGTCCCCGACCGTCCCGGCCAGGTCCGGATCGATCAGTGCGAGCAGCTCGTCCTGGTCGTACATGGTGTAGCTGCGCCGGAACGCGGTCTCCTCCGGCAGATCGGCGAAGGACAGGAACCGCTTCGCGAAGCGCACCGACCGGTACCCCCGGCGGGCCGTGGCCACCGGCAGCCGGTCCACGGCCCTGGACACCCCGCGGCGCAGGGGCCGCGGGACGCGCTGGTAGCGCAGCGCGATCAGGTTGGCCAGGTGTTTGCGGTAACCGGCGAACAGCTCGTCGGCGCCCATCCCCGAGAGCATCACCTTGACCCCGGCCTCCCGGGCGGCCGAGCAGATCAGGAACGTGTTGATCGCGGCGGGGTCGCCGATCGGCTCGTCCAGGTGGTACGTCATCCGCGGCAGCAGGTCGAGCACGTTCGGGGCGATCTCGATCTCATGCAGGTCGACGCCGAACCGCGTCGCCACTTGCCGGGCGTAGCGCAGGTCGTCCGGCATCGCCTCGAACCTGGCGTCCTCGGCGCGGAACCCGATCGTGTAGGCGGAGATCCCGGGCTGGTGGCGGGCGGCCAGCGCGGTCAGGTAGCTGGAGTCGAGACCGCCGGAGAGGAAGGTCGCCACGGGCACGTCGGAGAGCAGATGGCGCCGGGTCGACTCCTCGACGATGGCGGCGAGGTCCGGCAGCTCGCCGCTGCGGGCCCGCTCCCGGCCCTCGGCAGCCACATCCCTGAGGTTCCAGAACCGGCCGCGGTCCACCCGGCCGTCGGGCCGGCACCTCAGCCAGCTCCCGGGCGGCAGCTTCTCCGCTTCGCGGAACGCGCAGCGCGAGTCCGGCACCCAGTAGTACAGCAGCGAGGCCACCAGCGCCGCCTGGTCCACCTCCAGCGACCCGCCGGTCACGGCGGCGAGCGCCTTGAGTTCTGAGGCGAACACCAGGCCCCCGCCGCGCCGGAGCAGGAACAGCGGCTTGATGCCGAGCTGGTCGCGGGCGAGCACCAGCTCACCGGTCCGCTCGTCGAAGATCCCGAACGCGAACATCCCGCGCAGCCGGGGCAGACAGTCCGTGCCCCAGCGCCGCCAGGCCTCCAGCAGCACCTCGGTGTCGGAGGTGCCACGGAAGCGCGCCCCGGCGGCGGCCAGTTCGGCACGCAGCTCGGGCGCGTTGTACAGCTCGCCGTTGTACGTCAGGACGAGGCCGCCCGAGACCATCGGCTGGGCGCCGGTCCCGGACAGGTCGATGATGGCCAGCCGACGGTGCCCGAGGTGCACTTCGCCGTCCCCTGCGGGGTGGCTGTACCGGCCCGTCCCGTCCGGACCGCGGTGGGCGAGGGTATGGGTGAGCCGGTCGGTCACGGCCTTCCCGTCCGGCCATCGGTATGTTCCCGCGATGCCACACATCTCCTACCGCGCCTCCTGGTCGCTGTCCGGGACTCGCGCGGCCCACATCGGCGGTCGCTCCGTCCGTAGTTGGCCCGTCCCCTGTCGCCGGGCCAGCCGCTCGCCATGGCCCCGCAGCGCGATGTGCAGCCCGTCCCACAGCGTGCCGTCGGTCCGGTCCCGCGGATCGGGGTCGATCAGCACCACACCGATCACCGGAATGCGCTGGTCCGCGAGCTGCCGCGCCACGGTGTGCAGCCATGCGGCGCTGCCGTGCCCGGCACGCACGACGAGCACGGTCTGGGTACCGAGGTAGTGGAGGTCGGTCCACACCGTGCCGGGCGCGACCGAGCCCACGCCGATCCGGCGCTCCTGATGCGACATGGCCGCGGCACGCTCGCCGCTGACCACGGTGGGGTCTCCTGGCTTCGGGCGGCGCCTCGTCAGCTGCGGGCCGGGCAGACCGTCGACGATCGCCACTGGCCCGTCCGCCGCCAGTGCCCTGGCGAGGTCCAGGGCGATCACGCTCGTGCCGCGCGCACAGCCCAGTTCCAGCAGCGACACCGGTTCCGCGGAGCCGCGCACGGTGCGGGCCAGGGACGCGGTGAGCCTCGTCCGTGCCGTCCGGATCCGCCGTCGCCGCCACGGCCTGCCCGACCGGTGGGGCAGCTCCGCGATGACCGAGGCGCCCAGGTTCGCGGCGATCTCCCGGCGCAGCACGGGGCGGTCCGCCACCACCGTGCCGACCGCGGCCACCGCGAGCCCGAGGACGAGCCCGAGGACGAGCCCGATCGCGGCGTTGGTGGCGGCGGTCCTGGGCAGGGAGTGCCGCACCGCGCGCGGGGCGTCCACGATCTGTGTGCCGGCGATGATCCGGGGCGTGCCGGTGCGCGCCTCCGCGGCGCGTTGGTCGAAATCGGCGATCCGCGAGTTGAGCTCGGCCCGGCGGGCGAAGAGCGACTCGGTGCTCGCCGACGCTTCCGGGTCGCTGTCCGGCGATCGGCCTCCGATCGCCTTGTTGACCTCGGCGAGTTCGCGCCGTACCCGGTCACGCTGGTCGAGCAGGGCCTTGGACTCGGCCTTCGCGGTCTCCCGCATCCGCCGCACATGGTCCGCGACGAACGCGTCGGCCAGCGCCTTGGCCCGGGCCACCGCTTCCGCGTCGCTGTCAGCCGTCACCTCGATCTGGAGCAGGTTGTTGGTCAGGCCGGTGCCCCGGTAGTCCCCCAGGAAGTCCTCCGGTTTTTCCGGTGAGTTGAGGGACTTCAGGGCCTTGTCGGCGATCCGCGTGGTCCCCAGCAGCGCGACATCGGTGCGGATCAGCGTCCCGGTGTCGTTCGGTTGGTCCTCCTGATGCGCGACCAGCACCTTGGTCACCGCGGTCGGGGGCGGCGGCAGCAGGACCGCCATCGCCACGCCCGCCAGCAGCCCCAGCAGCGCCATGGATGACCAGAGGCGGCGGCGCCTGCGCACCGCCACCACCAGCGCGTGCAGGTCGAACAGCGGGGCGGCCGCCGACCGCTCCGGCGTCGTGCTCGTCGTCACACCGCACCCCCCGTCGCGTGGCCGCGAGCCGCGAGCGCCGGAGTGGCGTCATCCGGAGGGTGGCCGGCGGACCGCTTCGGCCGGGCCCGGACCGCGCCGGCGACGACGACGCCGACGACCTCCTGGTTGCCGTCCGCACACGCCTCGGCGATGCCGGTGAGCTCCGCCGCGGTCCAGCTGCCCGCGCTGAGCACGACCAGGACACCGGACTCGGTGCCGCGGTCCGGCACCAGCGGCTGGGACACCGAAACCCCCACCACCCGCAGCACGGGGTATCCCCTGCCCGAAGCGGACGGGGCGGGATCGCCGTCGGACGTGGCGACGAGCTGGTCGGCGGCCCGGCGGGCGATCTCGTCGCCTTCGGGTACGACCACCAGCAGCCGCCGGGGGCCCGGCAGCCGGTCCCGGAGGCGGGCGCACACCCGCCGGTAGCGGATCTGCCGGCCGGCCTCGTCGCCGGACGCCTGCGGCGTCGGCAGGTCCCACCGGACGTCGAGGCCGAGCAGCCGGCGGATCCGGGCCCGCGGGCCACCGCCTTCCGGCCGGTGCGCGGGCCGTTCGCCGGGTACGTCGACGGTGCCCAGCAGCACCGAGCCCAGCGCCGCGGCGATCTCCGGTTCGGTGCGCAGCCGGCGGCTCATCCGTGCGGCGGTGAGATGGCCGATGACCGCGAGCAGGAAGAACAGCACCGCTCCGGCGACGATGAGCTGCGTCCTCGTCGGCGGGGCCTCGCCGGCCGGCCGGGCCGCAGGACCCATGACGACCATGTTGGACTTGTTGGTCACCGGGTCGGCCTCGGCCAGCTTCTTCATGGCCTCCTGGAGCGCGATGCGCAGCTTCTCGAGCTCGGTGCGGCCCTGCACGCTCTCCACGGTCCGCCCCGGATCGGCCGCGTCGGCCAGCTCGGTGATGCGGCGGCTGGTCCGCACCACCAACTTCCGCAAGTCCTCGGGCCCGGCGGACGCCTCGGAGTCGGTGTCGTCGCCCGCGAGCCGCGCGGCGAAGGTGACGAATTGCTGGGCCACCTGGTCGGAGAGGCGCTGCGCGCGCTCCGGGGTTTCGGCCGTACCCGAGATCTTGATGATGTTCCCGTCGGCGGCCTTGGCGCTCACCCGGTCCCGCAGCTCGCTGCCGCTGACCCCGGTCCAGCCGAGCGTGCCGGCCGCGCGGTCGACCACCACCGAACTGGTCGCGATCTCCGCCTGAGTGAGCAGCTCGCGCTCCTCCCACGCCCCCGGCAGCAGTACCGACGCCGACGTCGTGTAGCGCGGCGGGAACAGCAAGGAGGTGCCGTAGCCGACGAGCGCCCCCAGCACGGCGAGGATGGTGAGAAGCCGCCAGCGCCGACGGATCATCCGCCCGATCGTGACCAGGCGTATCGTGTCATCGCTCAACGGCGCGGCCTCTTCCCTGCCCGGTCCGGGTGGCTCGCCGAGGCGTAGGCGGCGAGCAGCGACGCTTGCGAGTTCCGCCAGGAGAGCGGCCCGCTGATCCGCTCCTGGCCGATCTTGCCCATCTCGGCCCGCTTCGCCGGATCGTCGAGGAGCAGCGCGATGAGCCCCGCGAACTCGGCCTCGTCATTGGCGGGCGCGTAGACGGCGGCGTCACCGGCGGAGACGCGCGCCTCCTTGAGGTCGAACGAGACGATCGGCCGGCCCATCGCCATGTACTCCAGGACCTTGTTCATGGTCGACACGTCGTTGAGCGGATTGCGCGGGTCGGGAGAGAGGCACACATCCGCGGTGGACAGGTAGCGCACCAGGTCGGCGTCCGGAATGCGCCCGGTGAACCGCACCTGCTCCGTGAGCCCGAGTTGCCGGGACAGCTCCACCATCGCGTCGAAGGCGTCGCCTGAGCCGATGAACACCGCGTGCCAGTCGGTCCGCCCGAGCTCGTCGCGCAGCTTCGCCAGGGCGCGCAAGGCGTAGTCGACGCCGTCCTGCGGGCCCATGACGCCGAGGTAGCACAGCAGATGAGGCTTGCCGCGCTTCAACTCCGGCTCGGGCGGCACCGGTTGGAACCGGTCGATCTGGGGCGCGCTGCGCACCACGAAGACGTCCTCCGGCCGCTTGCCGCCTCGGCGCACCGCGACGTCCCGGTAGCTCTCGTTCGTGGCGAGCACGACGTCCGCGGCCCGGTAGGTCCGCCGCTCCAGCGCGCACACGGCGCGGTAGAGCAGATCCTTGCCGCGGTCGAACCGGGACAGGTACAGCTCGGGTACCAGGTCGTGCTGGTCGAAGACGAACCGCGCGCCGCGCCGCCTGAGCCACCGTGCCGCCAGGAACAGCAGGTCGGGCGGGTTGCAGGCGTGGACCACGTGGACCGGGCCGACCTTCCGGGCCAGCCGGACCGTATGCCACAGCGCCGATCCGTACTCCCGCAAGTAGCCGGCCGGACCTCCGGTGGCCGCGCGCAACGGGTAGCGGTGGATCCGCACCCCGTCGATCACCGCCTCCGGTTCCGTGTCCCGCTTGCTCCCCCGGGGACAGATGACGTGCACCGTCCAGCCCGCGTCGCGCAGCGTCGTGCACTCCTGCCACACCCGCCGGTCGAACGGCACCGACAGGTTCTCCACCAGGATCAGCGCGCGCCGGCCCGACCCGCCACCGCCTGTTGCGTTACCAAGCAAGGCCCATGTACCCCGGTTCGGCCCGGCGCGCCTCGGCGTCGGGAAGGCGGATGAGGTCGATGATCACCGGGCCGTCGCCATGGGGCAGCGCCGCCAGCACGGCCGGGTCCCTGGTGCCGACCAGGCACACCTCGGCGTGTTCCAGCACCTCGTCGACGGAGTCCGCGAGCAGCTGGGCGAGGTGCGGCAGCCGGGTCTCGATGTACTCGCGGTTGGCGCCGAGCAGCCGGGAGAGGCTCACGTTGGCGTCGTGGATCTTGAGGTCGTACCCCTTGCCGTAGAGCCGCTCCGCCAGCTCGACGAGCGGGCTCTCGCGGAGGTCGTCGGTGCCGGGTTTGAAGGACAGCCCGAACAGGCCCACCCGGCGCTTGCCGGTGCGCTCGACCAGCTCCACCGCGCGCTGGAGATGGTCGGAGTTGGAGGGCAGCACATGGGCGAGGATGGGCACCGAGACATCGGCCCGCCGCGCCGCGTGGACCAGGCTGCGCAGGTCCTTGGGCAGGCAGGAGCCGCCGAAGGCGAAGCCGGGCCGCAGATAGGCGGGGCTGATGTTCAGCTTGCGGTCGGCCAGGAACACGTCCATCACCTGGTGCGAGTCCACCCCGAGCGCCTGGCACACCGCGCCCAGCTCGTTCGCGAAGCCGATCTTGAGGCCGTGGAAGGCGTTGTCCGCGTATTTGATCGCCTCGGCCGTCGGGACCGGCACCCGGAACACCTCGCCGGGCAGGCCGTCGTACAGCGCCGTCACCACATCGCCGCTCGCCGGGTCGAGCTCGCCGATGACGGTCTTGGGCGGGTCGAAGAAGTCCCGCACGCTCGTGCCCTCGCGCAGGAACTCCGGGTTGACCGCGACCCCGATGTCCACCCCGGCCGTGCCGCCTACGTACTTCTCCAGGATCGGCACCAGCAGGTTCAGGCAGGTGCCCGGGAGCATGGTGCTGCGGAACACGACGGTGTGCCGGCCCCCCTGCTCGCCCCCCTCGGCCAGCGCGATGCCGATCTGCTCGGTGACCCGCTCCAAGTACGTGGTGCACAGGCTGCCGTTGGGCTCCGACGGCGTGCCCACGCAGACCAGCGACACCTCGCTGCCCATGACCGCCTCGCGGACGTCACCGGTGGCGCGTAACGCCCCGGTCCGCACGACCTCGGCGATGAGCTCGCCGATCCGCTCCTCGACCACCGGGGCCTTGCCGTCGTTGACCAGGTCGATCTTCACCTGGTTCACGTCCACCCCGATGACCTCGTGCCCCATGCCGGCCAGGCACGCGGCCGACACACAGCCCACGTAGCCGAGCCCGAAAACGCTGACCCTCATGACCCGTTCCTCCCCCCGGGCAAGCCCTTCCGGCCTGCCTCCCATGCGCCCGCCGGGCGGCGCCCTGCGCGCATCAGTAGGCCCCCTGCCCCTGGAGCACCGCACGCAGCGTCTTCCACAAGATCACCGTGTCCAGGGCGAGCGACCAGTCCTCCACGTACCGCAGGTCCAGCCGGACCGCCTCCTCCCACGGCAGGTCGCTGCGCCCGCTGATCTGCCACAGGCCGGTGAGCCCTGGCTTGACCAGCAGCCGCCGCCGGATGTCCGGGCCGTACGCGGCGGACTCCTCCGGTAACGGGGGCCGCGGGCCGACGAGCGACATCGATCCGGTGAGCACGTTGAAAAGCTGCGGGAGCTCGTCGATCGAGTACCGCCGCAGCACCGATCCCACCCGGGTCACCCGGGGATCCCGGCGGAGCTTGAACAGCAGCCCCGCACCCTCGTTGCGGTCGGCCAGCTCGGCGCGTGCCCGGTCGGCCCCGGCGACCATGGTGCGGAACTTGAGAATGGTGAACTCCTGGCCGTCCTTGCCGACCCTGCGCTGCCGGTAGAACACCCCGCCCCGGCTGTCCACCAGCACCAGCAGCCCGACGAACACCATCAGCGGCGCGAACAGCACCAGCAGGATCGCCGCGCCCATCCGGTCGACGACCCCTTTGACCGCACGGCGGCCCCCGGTGAAGGTCGGCATGCTGACCCGCAGCAGCGGGATCCCGAGCACCGCGTCGATGTGCAGCCGCGGGCCGGCCACCTCCATCAGCACGGGGGCCACGACCATCTCGGCGTCGCTGCCCTCGAGGTTCCAGGCCAGCCGCTGGAGCCGGTCCGGTGACCAGTGCGGGTCCGGTGTGACCGCGACGACACGGTAGCCGTCGTGGCGGACGTGCTTGGCGACGTCCGTCAGCCGGCCGACGACCCGCACTCCGTCGAGTTGGTCGCCGTCGAGCCCGCGGCCGTCCGGCGTGCACACCGCCTCCACCCGCCAGCCGAGGTGTGGGAACTTGCGGGTCCGGGTGATCAGGTCGCGTACGGTGGCCGGGCTCCCGGCGGCGAGCACCGGTCGCAGACACCGCCCTTCCTTGCGCTGTTTGTGCAGCCAGAGGCGCAGCACATACCGCGCGGTCATGGTGACGAGCGCGATCGCGGGGATCGCGACGAAGATCCAGAGCTTGATGTTGCGCGAGGTCAGGGCGATTCCGCCGAGGGCCAGTACGACGGTCGCCGTGAACAGTGAGCGGCCGAGCCGGCGGAATTCCTCGGCGCCCTGGCCGAGCACGGCCGGGGCCCACGACCGGCTCACCGCGAGCGCCCCCAGCACCAGCAGCTCGGTGCCGAACGCGAGAATCCCCCATTTCTCATGCCAGTTGGCCGCGTCCCGGGCCCCGAAGAAGTTGCCGATCGCCGCCACGACGCAGGCGGTGGCCACGGTATCGCTGGTGATCACGGTACGGCGGTACCGCTGCTCCCAGCCGATCGCGGGCTGTCTGATCGACCCGTCCGCCAGACGCCCGCGCGCCGGCGGAAACGGGTTGAGTAATCCCCCTTGCACAGAACCCCCCAAGGTCCCCAGTGGTTCGACGTATTCGCCTAGCACTGTGCTCGGGAGGCCCCCACCCCCCGTACCGCCCCTCCCCTCGGGAGGCCCCCCCTCCCGGTACTGTTCCGCCCCTCGGAGGCCCCCCGCCTCCGCGCCGCGCTGTTCCTCCCCGCGGAAAGCCCCCACTCCCCGCGCCGCGCTGTTCCTTCCCGCGGGAGGTCCCCACCTCCCGGGCTCCAGGAACTGATCACCCCACATCTGGCACCCGGCGACGCGACTGCTGACTGACCGTAGAGCCGGACCGGACCCCTAGATCATTATTTGTCGCCTGGTGTCCACCATGTGAAGCACGGTCAATCTAGACCATCGAGACCGATCTGAAGAGGGGATGTGTGTAATTTGTGTTCAAACTTTGAAGCCGAATCCACCGATCAGTGACCGCCCGAGGGTGCCTCGGCGACGACGACACGCCGTGTGACCTGCGGTCCCAGGGTCAGGCCGCGTTCGCCGAGCAGCACACGCGGGCGGCCGTTGAGCCCGCCGAAATCGTCCAAAAGTACGCCGTCCATCCTTCCAACTTGCAGGAACCGCAAGAAGGTGTGCCAGTTCGGGCAAGACTGGCGAGAGTGGTGTGCGCCCATCCCCGCACAAGGAGTTCCGATGAGCGCAACAGACGCCGGTACGTACTGGAACGACATCTACGCGGCCCGGCCCGCGGCCGCCTCCCCCCGCCCCAACCCGAGCCTCACCGCGATGGTCACCGGCATGCCGCCCGGCGACGTCCTGGACCTGGGGTGCGGCGACGGCGGCGACGCCCTGTGGCTGGCGGACCGCGGATGGCTGGTCACCGCCGTCGACGTCTCCTCCGTGGCCGTCGGGCGCCTCACCCGCCTCGCCACCGAGGCCGGCCTCGCCGACCGGCTGACGGCACACCACCACGACCTGCGCACCTCCTTCCCCGCGGGCGCCTTCGACCTGGTCTGCGCCCACTACCTGCACACCCCGCTCGACCTGGACAGGACGGCCGTGCTGCGCATGGCGGCCCACGCCCTGCGCCCGGGCGGACGGCTGCTGGTGGTCGACCACGGATCGACCGCGCCGTGGTCCTGGACGCAGGACCGGGACACCCGCTACCCGACCCCGCAGGAGGTCGCGGCGGACCTGGCCCTGCCTCCCGGGGCCTGGACGGTCGAGCGCGCCGACGCACAGGTGCGCGAGGCGACCGGACCGGACGGCCGCACGGCCGAGGTCACCGACCACATCCTGATCATCCGCCGTACCGCCTGAACCGGCACGGCCGTCGAAAGCAGCCACCATGACCGACTCCCCGCGCCCCCACCGCCGCCGCGACGCCCCGCCGCCGCGCACCGGGAACACCGAGACCGAGGTCCTGCGCAGATTCCTCGACTACCTGCGCGACTCGATCGCCGCGAAGGTCGAAGGCGCTCCCGAACCCGGGATCCGCACAGCCGCGGTGCCCTCGGGCACGAATCTGCTCGGCCTGCTCCACCACCTCACCCACGTCGAACAAGCGCTGTTCCTCGGCGCCCGGATCACCGACTGGAAGGCGACCTTCCACGCCGCCCCCGCGCAGAGCGCCACCGCCGTCGTCGCCCGCTACCGGGAGACCGTCAGGGAGGCGAACGAGGTCCTCGACACCTGCACCGACCTCGGCGCGCCGCTGCCCCGCTCCCGGCCGGGCACACCGGCCCCCGCCGTCCGCTGGGCGCTCACCCACATGATCGAGGAGACCGGCCGCCACGCCGGCCACGCCGACATCCTCCGCGAACTCCTCGACGGCTCGACCGGACGCTGACCCCCACCCTCCTGATGACGGCCCAGGGCCAACTCGCCCCCGTCCGCGCCACCGTGACCCCGCGCATGAGCAACATCGTGTGACCCAGCTCTCAGTGCGGCCGTGCAGCAGATGTGCGGGGGTTGGCGTCGAGGAGGGGTGACAGGAAGGGAGGAGGATGTGGAGACGGACTTCGACGCGTTCGTGGCCGCTCGGTCGGCCGCCTTGTTCCGAGGCGCCATCGTCCTCACCGGGAACCGGGACGCGGCCGAGGACCTGGTTCAGGAGACCCTGGAGCGGGCCTGCCGCAAGTGGCGCACCGTCTCGGCCAAGGACGCTCCGGACGCCTACGTACGGCGGATCATGGTCAACCTGGCCAACGACCGCCGGCGGAGATTCCGCCGCCTGGTCACGACTCCCCATCCGGACGGCGGTGACCTGCCCGCCTCGGGCGACGAGTACGGACAGGTCGACAGCAGGGATCAGTTGGTCCGCGCGCTCCAGCGACTGCCCATGCGGATGCGGACGGTGGTGGTGCTCCGGTACTTCCACGATCTCTCGGACGGCGAGATAGCGGCCGACCTGGACATCTCGCCGAGCACGGTGCGCTCACAGCTCGCCCGGGGGATCGCGAAGCTCCGAAGCCAGTTCCCCGCACTCTCCGACCCTTCACCGCAGCGGCACACGGAAGGAATCCGATGACCTCGTACGGCGACCCACGGCCTTCCGGCCGCACCCGCTTCGAAGAGGAACTGATGAACGCCATGAACCAGTACGCCGACTCCGCCGACGCGCCCGAGTTCGACGCGCCGCGGATCGTGCGCCGCACCCGTCGCCGGCGTACCGTCGGCCTCGCCGCCGGCGCCACCGCCCTCATCCTGGCGGGCGGCGGCACGGCCCTGGCCACCTCGGCCATGAGCGGCTCGTCGCATCCGGCGGCGGGCAGTCATCCGGCGGCAAGCGGTACGGCCGCCAAGAGCGACGCCACCGTCATGCTGTACGGCGACGATCCGGCCATCCCGATCGACTTCGCGGGCTGGACCCTGGAGGGGGCCAAGTCCTACCTCAAGAAGACGCAGACGAAGCTCGGCACCGTCAGCAAGGGGACCGCTCCGGGCTGCAAGCCGGGCTCGGTGATCGGCGTGTCCCCACATGCCCCGAAGGTCGTCCACAACGGCGACACGGTCAGCTTCACCCTCTGCGCCGGCGGCTGAGCCGCTGAGTCGCTGAGCCTCTGAGCCGGTCCTGAGACGACGCCCGCCCCTGCGCCAATCAGGGGCGGGCGTCCGTCACAGGATCACATCCTTCACACCGGACCTGGACGTCAGGAGCGCGCGGCGGAAGCGGATCGCGGTGCCGCCACCGGCGACGAGTCTCAGCCTCAGTACGGTGGACGCTCGCACCGTCTCGGTCCGGACGTCGATCGGCAGTGGGTTGTCGTGCCAGCTGGTGTCCGCGGCGTCGCTGTAGATCTCGGCCCTGTACCGGCCCCGTCCCAGGAACCGCAGCGGCAGCCTCAGCGTCCGGTCGTACTCGTCGGTGATGGCGCCGAGATACCAGGTGTCGCCCTTGCGGCGGGCGACCACCGTGTAGTCGCCGATCACACAGTCCAGGAAGCGGGTCTCGTCCCAGCTGGCGGGCATGTCCTTGAGGTAGGCGAATCCGGGGTGGGAGTGGTAGTTCTCCACGGTGTCGGCGAGCATTTGCAGCGGGCTGAAGAACACCGAGTACAGCGCGAGCTGCGCGGCCGAGGTCGTCTGTACGCGGGTACCGAGCCCCGCCGGGTCCCAGGTCACGTTGAGCACGCCCGGGGTGTAGTCGGCCGGCCCGCCCATGAACCTGGTGAACGGAAGGATCGTGGCCTGCTCCGGCGGGTTGCCGAGCTTGCCCATGTAGTTGTGCTGCTCCATCCCGGCGACGCCCTCGCCGGTCATCATGTTCGGATAGGTGCGCGCCAGCCCGGTCGGCTTGATCGCCTCGTGCGCGATGATCATGATCTGGTGGCGGGCCGCCGTCTCAACGACACGCTGGTAGTGACGCACCGCTTCCTGGTCGAAGTGGCTGCGGTTCACCCCGCCCAGTACGAACTTGGTGGCGTAGCCGGTCTTGACCGAGTGGATGCCCAGTTCCGCGTATCGCGCGAAGATCGCCTCCAGGTGCTGCTCGTAGTAGTCGACGAAGCCACGGGTCTCATTGTGCGCGGTGAACCCGACGCCGTTGGCCCGGGCGTAGCGCAGTACCTCGGCCAGGTCGAAGTCGGCCCGCGGGGTGAGGAAGTCCTGGCCGGTCCAGTCGCCGCCGGCGTTGGTGTTCCAGCCCTCGGCGAGTACGGAACTCGCGCCCGCCTCCCTGGCGAGGTCGATATAGCGCTTGACCCGCTCGGTCGTGGCGCCGTGACGCGGTCCCTCGGTCCAGGTGGTGTCCCGCCGTTGGAGTTCCCACCAGACACCGACGTACGTGCCGGGTGAGATCCACGACGTGTCCGTGAGCGCGCACGGCTCGTTGAGGTTCTCGATCAGATGCGATTCGGCGAGATCGCCGGGTCGGCCGCCGATGACCAACGTGCGCCACGGGGTGGAGAATTCGCCTCTCAGGTGGGCCTTCGCGCCGTCGGGAAGGCTGATCAGCTCGCTGGTGAAGGTGCCGGGCCGGTTGCCGTCGGCGGCGAGGGTCATGCTCGGGTAGTCGATCAGCGCCGCCTCGTGCACCACGATGTACTCACCGCTCTGAGTGGCCAACGACAGCGGGGTCTGGGCGGTCCTCACATCCGCCAGCCGGGCCCGCCGGTAGTGCCGTTCATCGGCGCGCCAGTCCGTGCCCGCCTCCAGCGACCAACTCGTGGCGGTCGGCGGCAAGGAGAACTCGGTCCTCTCGGCGGTCACGGTGTAGCGGTCGAGCCCGGCTTGGGCCGGCAGCCGGTAGCGGAAGCCGACGCCGTCGTCGAAGACCCGGACGACCAGGTCCAGCCGTAGCCCGGTCGCCGGTTGCACGGTCCGCAGGACGCACTCCCGTGCATGGTTGCGGACGAGCGCGTCGGGCCCCCACACCGGCCGCCATCTCTCGTCCACGGTTCTGCGCCGCACGGACTCCAGCACCAGCCCGCCGGTGAGCGAGGGCCGGTCGGCCAGGTCGAGCCCCAGCCCGGAGGAGGACACCAGGACCCTTCCGTCTCGTGCGACCTGGTAGCGCAGCCGTCCGTCCGTCACCCGCACGGTCATCCGCAGCCGGCCGTTCGGCGAGGCGATCGTGACACGGCCGGGCGGCGCGGCGGACGCGGTGGCGGGCGCGGCGAGCGCCCCCGTGAACACCACGCCGGCGGTGGCGCCGACGACGGCACGGCGGTTGGGGACATTGGCCATGTCACGCTCCATCAAGGGTGGCTGGCGACAGGCCCTGGCCGGTGCCCTTGCCCCGGAGCCGGTCGGGCCTGCGACGAGCCGTGGGCGGCGGTCCGGGCCAGTATGCCGTCGAGTTCCCCTGCGGGCAGGACCTTGGCCGAGTTGTGTTCGCGGACGATCCGCCAGCCGTCCGGTGTTCGGCGCCAGACCAGCGAGGTCGTGGTGCGGATATCCGTGGTGGCCTCGGGTCTGGTGATCCGCGCTACGAAGGTCAGGGTGGACGCGGCCAGATCGTGGCCCGCGATGACGTGCGGGCCGTCGTCGACGGCATGATGCGCGGAGATCGCCGCCTTCGGCCACCACCACGGTCAGCCCGGGCCGGGACGCCGGCGCTCGCCGCCGCGTCAGGTGGGCGGCGTCGGTGATGAGCACCCGTGCCCCGCTGTCGTCCAGCAAGCGGGTCAGCTCCTCCCCCGGGCTCCCGGGCTCCCGGGCTCCCGGGGTCCAGGGGCACGCCCATGCCGCTCGCCCGGGTGACGGCGAGCAGGCTCTCGACCGCCTCGACACGGTTGCCGAGCTGCGACGGGCGTGGTCCCCGAGCAGTTCCGGCAGCGGTTTGACGATGTCGGCGTGCGTACGCACCGCGCGTGCGGACGCCGGAGCCGATCACCTGGGGCCGGGGAGTTCCGGCAGGCGCGGGGCGTGGAGCCAGGCGGTGAGCAGCGCGTCCAGGGGCCGTGCGGCGCGGCGCCGGGCGAGAGCGGTGAACTCCTCGGTGGTGACGGTGGCGTGGCGGTACGTGGCCGTCCATTCCCTCAGCACCCCGAAGAAGGTGTCGTCGCCGAGGGCCGTACGGAGCGCGTGCAGCGTCAGTGCGCCCCGCTGGTAGACCCGGTCGTCGAACATCCGCGGCATGCCCGGGTCCGCGACCAGCAGGTCCTGCGGCTGATTCGCCAGCTTGGCCCTGGTGCGGGCCGCGATGACGGCGGCGGGGACGCCGCCGGAGACTTCCGACCACAGCCACTCGGCGTACTTGGCGAAGCCCTCGTTCAGCCAGATGTGGCGCCAGTCGGCCACGGTCAGGCTGTTGCCGAACCACTGGTGGGCCAGCTCATGGGCGACCAGCCGCTCACAGCCGCGGTGCCCGTCGACATGGTTGGCGCCGAAGATGGAGAGCGTCTGGGCCTCGACCGGCACCTCCAGCTCGTCGTCCGTCACCACCACGGCGTACTCGTCGAATGGATACGGGCCGAAGAGGTCCTCGAAGGCGGCCATCATCCGGGGCTGGCGGGCGAAGTCGTGGTCGAAGCGGTCGCGCAGCCGCGGCGGTACCGCCGCCCGCTGGGGCACCGGGCTCACGGCCGCGTCGGTCAGCTCGACCAGGTCGTACAGGCCGATCTGGACGGTGGCGAGATAGGTGGACATCGGCGCCGGGTGCTCGTACACCCAGGTCGTGGTGGAGGCGCTGACCGTGCGCGAGTCCAGGGTCCCGGCGGCGACCACCGTGTACGGCGACGGCGCGGTCACCTCGATCCGGTACGACGCCTTGTCGGCCGGGTGGTCGTTGCACGGGAACCAGGACGGCGCGCCGATCGGCTGGCCCGCCACCAGCGCCCCGTCCTCCAGCTGCTCCCAGCCCAGGTCGCCCCAATGCCGGGTCTTCACCGGCCGGGGCACCCCGACGTACCGCACCTCCACGGTGAACGGGGCCCCGGCGGGCAGCGGGCGCGCCGGGCGGATGCGCAGCTTGTCCGCCCGGTGGGTGTAGCGGGCCGGGCGGCCCCCGTCGACCAGCACCCCGTCGACCCGGAACGCGCCGAGGTCGAGGCTGAAGCCGGACAGCGGCTCGCCGGCGGCGACCGGCTCGCCGCCCGGCTCGGCGCCCGACTCGCCGCCCGGCTCGGCGACCGCCGAGATCCGCGCGCGCCCCGAGAGCCGGCCGGAGTTCGGACGGTAGGTCAGCTCCAGGTCGTAATGGGTCACCCGGTAGCCGCCGTTGCCGTGCTCGGGCAGATAGGAGTCCCCGGACCGGGCCGCCCCGGCGCCGCCGCCGGGCGCGGCCCGCGCCCGGCCGCTCTTGCCCCTGCTCACTTCGCCGTAGCCTCCGTCTTCCGCATGTCCGGTGCCTTCTCCGTCTTCCACGCCGCGATCGGGTTGCCGAGCCACGACGTGCCCGCGGGCAGCGTCTCGCCGCGCATCACCAGCGACGCCGGACCCACCGTGGCACACGTGCCGACCGTGGCGCCCGGCAGCACGATGCCGTGCGGGCCGAGCGTCGCGCCCTCCTCCAGGACGACCTCGTCCATGCGCATGATCCGGTCGTGGAAGAGATGGGTCTGCACCACACACCCCCGGTTCACGCTCGCGCCCGAGCCGATCCGTACCAGATCGGCCTCCGGCAGCCAGTACGTCTCGCACCACACCCCGCGCCCGATGCGCGCGCCGAGGCCCCGCAGCCACCAGTTCATCAGCGGCGTACCGGACACGGCCCCGACCAGCCACGGTACGGCCAGCACCTCCACGAAGGTGTCCGCCAGCTCGTTGCGCCATACGAACGAGCTCCACAGCGGACGTTCGGCCGCCCTGAACCGGCCCACCAGCAGCCACTTGGCCAGCATGGCCACGGCGCACGCGACCAGACCGCCCGCGAGCAGCAGCACCCCGCCGGCCGCCACGGCCGCGAGGTATCCCCACCGTGTGGCGACCGTCCCGAAGGCGGCCAGCACCAGCACCGCGAGCGCCGCACCACCCATCACGGGGAGGATCCGGCACAGCTCGACCGCGCCGCGGGCCCACTTCAGCCGCCGCGCCGGGCGGTACGTACGGCTCTGGTCGCCCTCCTCGGCCGCCCGTGGCAGCTTCATCGGCGGCATCCCGAGCCACGAGCTGCCCGCCTTGGCACCCCTGGGCGCGGCGGACAGCACGCCGACCAGACCGCGCTTGGGCACCGAACTGCCGCCCACGGCCATCCCCGAGTTGCCGAGGAACGCCATCTTGCCGACCCGCGACTCCGCGATCCGCAGCCGGCCGCCGCCCAGTTCGTAGGAGGCGACCATGGTGTCGTCGGCGAGGAACGCGCCGTCGCCGACGGTGGTCATCGACGGCAGGGCCAGCACGGTGGACGCCTCGACCCCGCGCCCGACCCTCATCCCGAGCGCCCGCAGCCACACCGGGGTGAACAGGCTGGCGTACAGCGGGAACAGATGCACCCGCGCCATGTCCATCAACCGCTCGGTGGCCCATGCCTGCCAGGCGATCCGCCCGTGCACGGGATGGTGACCCGCGTGCAGCCCGAGGCCCAGCGTCCGCACCCCGGCCAGGACGAACAGCGCGTAGCAGACCATTCCGGCCACCGTCGCAAGCGGCACGGCGGCCAGCGCGTGAAGCAGCGCGGTGCCCGCGTCGCGGGTGCCCCGCACGAACAGCGCGATGACGGCGAGCGCGGGCAGCAGCGCCAGTGCGGGCAACAGGGTCAGCCCCAGCGAGGTGAGCCCGTACACGAACGCCCAGCGGCGGGTACGGGTCGGCCGGTCCTCGGGCCGACGGTGCGCCGCCTTGCCGGACTTGGCCGCCGGTACGCCCGCCCAGCGGCGCCCCGCGGGCACCGCGCCGGTCACCCCCGACCCCGGGGCGATCTCGGCGCGCTTGCCGATCCGGGCGCCGGGGAAGAGCGTGCTGCGGGCGCCGACCGTGGCGCCCGCGCCGATCCGGATCCGGCCGATCCGCAAGCGGTCGCCGTCCAGCCAGTGACCGGACAGATCGACCTCGGGCTCGACCGCGCTGCCCTTGCCGAGCTTGAGCATCCCGGTCACCGGCGGCAGCGCGTGCAGATCGACATCGTCGCCGACGCGCACGCCCAGCGCCCTGGCGTAGTGGGTGAGCCAGCTGCCCGACAGGCCGGTGGCACCGCTCAGTTCGGCCAGCCGCTCGGCCGTCCACAGCCGCAGGTGGGCGCCGCCGCCGCGCGGATACGTCCCCGGCTTCAGACCCCGCAACAGCAGCCGCGCACCACCCGCGGCGATCGCGATCCGGCCCGGCGGCGAGACGCAGAACAGCCAGCCGAGCAGGATCCACCACCAGGAGACGGTGGGCGCGTAAGGGGCGGCACCGCAGAGGTGCAGCACGTTGATGACCGCGGCCGCGGCCACGCCCCAGCGCAGCCCGGCGACCGTCAGCAGCGGCAGCATCAGCAGCGTCTGCGCGACACCGGAACGCCCGGGTACGGGCCGTACGGTGCGCGGGACCGTCGTCCCGCCGCCCGACGCCTCCAGCGTCCGGGCCAGCGCGCCCAGCCGCGGGTTCTGGTAGATGTCACTGACCGAGCCGCTGGGGTGGCGGTCCCGGATCCGCGAGACGAGCTGGGCGGCGGCGAGGCTGCCGCCGCCCGCCGCGAAGAAGTCGGCATCCGGCCCGGTGGCCGGGGTGCCCAGCACCTCGCCCCACAGCTCGGCGAGCCAGCTCTCGGTCCCGGTCAGCCCGGCCGCCGGACCGGCCGTACCGACCCCGGGCAGCGGCCACGGCAGCGCGGCCCGGTCCACCTTGCCGGAGGTACGGGTGGGCAGCGTGCCGACCACCGCGAGGAGCGGCACCAGCGCGGCGGGCAGCACCTGCCGCAGCCGGTCCAGCGCGTCCGTCTGGTCGAAGCCGCCGTCCTCTTCGGGGACGATTTCGGGCACGACGTAGCCCACCAGCAGCTGGTGACCCGCCTTGGTCTTCCGTACCGCGGCCGCCGCGCCCGCGACCCCCGGCAGCGCCTGGAGCGCGGCGTCCACCTCGCCCAGCTCGATGCGGCGGCCGCCCAGCTTGACCTGTTCATCGGCCCGGCCGACGAACAGCAGCCCCTCCTCCTCGGCGCGCACCAGGTCGCCGCTGCGGTACGCCCGCGACCAGCCCAGCGACGGCAGCGGGGCGTACTTCTCGGCGTCCTTCGCCGGGTCGAGATACCGGGCAAGACCGACCCCGCCGATCACCAGCTCGCCGACCTCGCCCATGGGCACCACCTCGCCCCGGGAGTCCACGACCGCCAGCTCCCAGCCGTCCAGCGGCAGCCCGATCCGCACCGGGCCCTCGCCGGTCAGCTGCGCGGCGCACGCGACGACCGTGGCCTCGGTCGGACCGTAGGTGTTCCACACCTCACGGCCCTCGACCGCCATCCGCTCGGCCAGTTCCGGCGGGCACGCCTCACCGCCGAAGATCAGCAGCCGTACGTCGTCCAGCGCCTCCACCGGCCACAGCGCCGCCAGCGTGGGGACCGTGGAGACCACGGTGATCTCCTGCTCGACCAGCCAGGGGCCCAGGTCGACGCCCGTGCGCACCAGCGACCGGGGCGCCGGCACCAGGCAGGCGCCGCTGCGCCAGGCGAGCCACATCTCTTCGCACGACGCGTCGAAGGCCACCGACAGGCCGGCCAGCACCCGGTCGCCCGGTCCCATGGGCTCATCGGCCAGGAACAGCCCGGCCTCGGCGTCCACGAACGCGGCCGCGCTGCGGTGGGTGACGGCGACGCCCTTGGGCTTGCCGGTCGATCCGGAGGTGAAGATGATCCACGCGTCGTCGCCGGGCCCCGGGCGGCCGGGGACGCCGTGCGGCTCGGCGCGCACCGTCATCTCGAGCCCGGCGCCGAGGACCACGCTCACCCCGGCCTCGGAGAAGACCAGCTCGGCCCGCTCATCCGGGTCCTCCGCGTCCACCGGCACATAGGCCGCGCCGGCGGCCAGCACGGCAAGGATCCCGACGTACAGGTCGACGGTCCCGGACGGGACGCGGATGCCCACCCGGTCACCGACCCCGATCCCCGCCTCGACCAGCCGCAGCCGCACCCTCTCCACCTCGGCGAGGAGCGCACGGTAGCCGAGTGCCCCCGTACCGTCGTCGACGGCGGGGGCGTTCGGGTGGCGACGGGCCGTCTCTCCGAGGACGTCCATGAGGGTGCGCTCGGCGTGGGCGCCGTGTCCGGGGAAGAGGGCGAGCGGTGCCGCGGGCTCGTCCTCGGCGACCGCGGGCTCCCCCACGGCGGGCTCGGCGGGTGCGGGCAGCGGGTCGATCAGTACGTGGGACTCGTCGATCAGTGCTTGGGACTCGTCTATTACGGCCATCCGGCCTCTCCGCAGTCGGTGGACCGGATGTTCGGCGACACCGCCCGGTCAACCCGGACCATCGGCCTCTGCCATCCGGCTCCACACTGAGCCGGGTCCCGAACACCCGCACGCGGCTGATGGTTTCCGCGAGGGCGACCACTCGGCGCGGCCGTCCAGCGGCCGGCCCGAATCGCGGGCACCGGCGGCCGGACGGGCATGTTCCGCCCCTCCGGTCGAACCGGCGCCCGCATACGCCGAACAGGCAGTTTACCCAGCGTTAACAGGAACCCCTCGCCTTCCGAGGCGTCGGGGGCCCGAGCCCATGGCCGCGCGCCACGGCGGCACGCCGTCCCCAACCGCCGCCGTCCCTCTCGTATCGTGCCTGGTGGGAGGCGGATTCTTCTGGTCTCGCCCGCGGTCCGGCGGCGCCACCCGACGGGCCCCGGCCCTGTGGCCGGTCTCACAGCGGCCACGGTCCGGGCGGAGGCATCGCGCCCCACGGGGTCGGTGCGGCGCTCGACGACGCCGCGCTCTTCCAGTTGCCGGACGGCGGCTTGGGCGCCCGGGGCCCGAGAGGACCGTCTCCCGGGCGTGCACCGTGCCCCCGCGACGCTCACCGCCGCGGGGACTTCGGCTTCCCGGACGCCGGCCTCGGCGCCGCCTCGTCAGCCCCGCTCGGACCAGACGTAGTCGAACTGGAAGGTGACGGGGTTGTACGCACACGGCTTGTCGATGTCGTGGTTCTCGGCATCGCCGCGCTGGTTGTTCAGACAGCTTTCCATCGAGTAGTTGGTTTGCGTGTGGAGGTGATTGCCCCGTCCGGCCGGCTCCTGCCAGGCGAAGATGTACTGCCGGAACGTGTCGAGATGGCAGGTCTGCTTGATGATGTGGCCCTGCGCCACATGCTCTTGCAGAGCGGCCTTGCATTCGCCCTCATCGTTGTAGGCCAACTGCCAGTGGATGTCATAGGCGGCCGCGGCGCGCGGCGCCTGCGATGCGCCGGCCGGGGCCGCGCCTACGGTGAGTCCTCCGAGCAGGAGGGCGCCGACGATCGCCGCGCCCCGCTTGGTCCCCTTCATGGATTCTCCCGAGAGTTCACACGTATTGATTATCGGGTCAGGAATTGCGTCGCCGACATTAACAGGGAAAGGGGAATGAGTCGGGGCCGGTATTCGGCCAACCCGCTGCAAACAATGTGAATTGGAAGTTTTTTGTGCGGGGTTTACCACGGCGTGTGCGGGGTTTACCGCGGCGTGTGCGGGGTTTACCGCGGCGGACGCCCCAGCTCCTATCCAACTCGTGAGTCACCGCCCCGTGGCGCCTTTCACCAGTCGTGAATCGTGCCGTCACGCAACCGGTTGACGGGGAGGTAGGCCGCCTCGTACGGGTGCGGTGGTGGGCAGTCCCGCCATGCCGAGGAGCGGGCGCCCGGGATGCCGGCGGCCTGGAGCTCGGCCGACATCAGGGGGCCGGGCACCCGCCGGTCCGGCGGAGGGCTTCGATGTGGTGCCGCGCCATGACATCCACCTGAACGTCGAGGTCCGGGCCATACGTACGCAGGGCCACCGTCAGATGCCCCCGCATCCGCCGACAGGCCAACTCGACGTCGCGCGCCTCAATGGCCTCGAGGACCTCCGGATGGTGCGGGACTCCGGGCTCGCCGATGGCGGGGTCGAGCGCCCGCGGCACGCCTACACCCGTGCACTGCTCGACGCCGTCCCGGGCGCGTCGGGGCGCGGCCTCGGCGCATGATTCGATGGACTTCCGCGTTCCGGGAGGTCCAGGACGATTCATGATCCGACGAGTACTCGCCGCCGTCGTGAGCCTGGCCGCGCTGATGGCCGTCCCATCGGCCGCGCCCACGGTTTCCCGTCCCTTGCTGGTGTCCACCGACAAGGGCGTGGTCGCGGGAGCCGCGGCGGACGGGGTCGCCCGGTACCTCGGCATCCCGTACGCCGCGCCACCGGTCGGCGGCCTGCGCTGGCAGCCGCCCGCGCCCGCGGCCCGATGGCCGGGGGTCCGGCCGGCGGACCACCACGGTGCGCGCTGCGTCCAGACGGCCACCGGCGGCCCGGGTACGAGTGAGGACTGCCTGTACCTCAACGTCCACGCCCCCGAACAGCGCACGGACCGTCCGCTGCCGGTGCTCTTCTGGATACACGGCGGGGGATTCATGAGTGGTGCGGGCGACTTCTTCGACGGCTCCCTGCTCGCGCGGACCAACGACATCGTGGTGGTCACGATCAACTACCGGCTCGGCGTGTTCGGCTTTCTCGACCTGCCCGGGCTGAGCGAGCGGGGCGCGGGCAACTACGGTCTGCTCGACCAGCAAGCGGCGCTGCGCTGGACCCAGCGGAACATCGCCGCGTTCGGCGGGGACCCCGGCCGTGTGACGATCGCGGGTGAGTCGGCCGGCGGTCAGTCCGTGTGCGCCCTGCTGGCCTCTCCCCCGGCCCGCGGGCTCTTCCACCGCGCGATCATCCAGAGCGGCGGCTGCCCGAGCCTCACGACCGCACAGGCCACCGCCCGTGGCAAGCGCTACGCCGGCGCCGCCGGCTGCCGTGATTCCGTGGCCGGCGCCTCCTGTCTGCGGGCCAAGCGGACGGACGAACTGCTGGCCGCCGGGCGCGACTTCGGCGGCATCCTGAACGGTCCGCTGCCGGTCTCCGGAGTCCCCGAACTGCCGGTCGCGCCGGGTCTCGCGGTGCGATCCGGCCGATTCACCAACGTCCCCATCCTCATCGGCGCCAACCGGGACGAGACACGCAAGTGGGCGCTGCCGTTCGCGCACGCGCCCCAGGAACAGTTCGTACGAGTGATCAGGCGGCAATTCGGCCCACACGCCGACGAGGTGCTCGCCCGCTACCCCTACGGTGCCCACGACGGCCCGTACGGCGCGGCGTACGCCCTGGGCGCGGTGTGGACCGACAGCAGCGTCTTCCACGGCATGGGCGGCTGCCACTACCAGCGCCTCGCCGGGCAGTTCGCCTCCCATCAGCCCAGGACGTTCTTCTACGAATTCGGCGACCGCAACCCGCCGCCCTCGCCCGGCCCCACGCCGCCCGGCTTCACACCGGGCGCGACGCATGCCACCGAGCTCCCCTACCTCTGGCCCGGCATGACCCCGAAACCGCTGACACCGGAGCAGCGGCGACTGTCGGCGGCAATGGTGCGCTACTGGGGCGCGTTCACCAAGGACGCGCATCCCGCGACGCGAAAGCAGGCGGCGTGGCCGCCGTACCGCGGCGCCAAGCTCATGTCGCTGCTGCCCGGCGACCGCAGCAGGACCGTCACCTCCGAGGCGTACGCGGCGCGACACCAGTGCTCCTACTGGAACAGGATCAGCTACGACCGGCTGACCACCGAACCGGCCGACCTCGCACGTTCCACGCGCAACCACAGGAAGTGACCCCCGGCCCGGTGCCCGCTTCCCAACCCGTACCGCTGCGGCGAGAATCCCATCCACCACGGCGCCAACGCGCCGTCCCCGCCACGTCGCTCTTGGGAAGGACGTGCCCCTCGTGTCCATCACACAGGACGAATGGAACACCGGCTACGCCGATGGCCGCCGCTATCGCCGACTCGGCGACGGTGAGCGGTCGCTGCTCGCCACACACTTTCCCGCCCCGGTCAACGGCACAGCCCTCGACGTCGGGTGCGGCGTCGGAGAACTCGCGGCCCACCTGTCCTCGCTCGGCTATCACGTCGACGCCGTCGACTGGTCCGACAACGCCCTCGCCGAGGCGACCGCCCAGCACGGAAACGCCGCGCGGTGGCTGCGCCTGGACATCGAGCGCGACGACTGGACACCTCTGCACGCCGACGGCTACGACGTGATCATCCTCCGGTTCGTATATCCCTTCCTGAAGCACCGCGACCAAACCCTGCGAGCCCTCGGCCGCCACCTGCGACCCGGCGCCGCCATCGTGGTCATCACGCCCCTCGCCACCGACACCCCGGCCGAGCGGCGCGGTATCGCGCTCGACGAGGACGAACTCGCCCACCTGCGGACCGGCTGGTCCACCGCCGAACGCCACGACGCCGAAGGACTGGCCCTCGTGGTCCTGCGCGGCCCTCAGCAGGCGGAGACCGACCCACTGCCCGAGCCATCGGCCAACCACACGCACTACGCGCCCGCCGACCTCCAAAACGCGACACCCACCTCACGGCAGCACCACTTCACCCTGCGGGAGCGCTACTACGCCCAGGTGGAGTCCGGGCGCAAAACGATCGAAGTGCGCGTCGGGACCCCCGGGAAGGCGGCCGTCGAAACCGGGGACACGATCGTCTTCCACGAGCCGGGCAGCGGACGGGAACTCGACATCGTCGCGAAGCGGATCACCCCGTACGGCTCATTCGAGGAGCTTCTCGACGCGGAGGATCCAGCCCGCATCGACCCCGACTCCACCCGCGCGGAGCAACTCGCCAACCTCCGCCGCATCTACCCACCGGACAAGGAAGCCCTCGGCGCCCTCGCCTTCGAGTTCGACCACCGCCCGGGACGCCCCGGCCACACCATGCCCATGACTCCCGCGGAGTACGTCCAGACGGTGCCCCATCACACGGTGTACGGCTGCCTGTACATCCGCGACGAGCACGACCGCCCGATACAACTGCGCTCCGTGTACGGCAACCGGCAGTGGCAGCTCCCCGGAGGCAACGCCGACGCCGGGGAAGACCCCTTGGAAACCGCACGCCGCGAAGCGGTCGAGGAGACCGGCCTCGAACTCGGCCAGGGCCAACCACGTCTACTGCTGACGCACTACCTCCGCCAGGGCCGCCGCTGGCCACTGGGCAAGATCGGCTTCGTCTTCGACGGCGGCCGACTCACCACCGAGCAGCTCCGCCACATCCGGCTCGACCCCGCCGAACACGACCTGTGGGCCGTCCACGATCTCGCCGAGTGGCGACAGCTCATGGGCGAGCTGCCCTTCGCCCGCCTCGACGCCATCGAACGCGCCCGCCAGGGCCGAGGCCCGCACTACCTCGCAACCGGGCCCTGACCCCCAAACCCGACAATGAAGCCGCAGCTACCACTCGCTTCTCTCTGCTCTCGGGAGTTCCCGTGTCCGTTGAGGACCTCAACGCCGAAGCCTGGACCGTTTACGGCCAACGTCAGCTGAACCACGGGTACATGCCGCCGGTCCCCGAACGGCTGGAGTGGGCCCCGTGGGAGGGGGTCGGTCCCGGCGCGGAGATCCTCGGTGACGTCACCGGCAAACGCGTCCTGGACATCGGCTCCGGCCCCGGCCACCACGCCGTGCACCTGGCCCGAACGCACGATGCGCAGGTCACCGCGATCGAACTGTCCCTCACCCAGCACCAACGCGCCATCAGCGCACACGCGGGCACTCCCGGCGTCCACTTCGTACATGGCGATGTGGTCGACCACCTCCGCACCGCCCAACCCTTCGACGCCGCGTACGCCATCGGCAGCCTCGCCTTCACCGACCCGCACCGGTCCCTGCCCGCGCTGCGGGACGGCCTGCGCCCCGGCGCACCGCTGATCCTCTCGCTCCTCCACACCGACCTGCACGGCCGCGGTCCGTCCACGGCAGTCGCGCCACGCGAGCAGATGCTCAGGCTCCGCGACGATCCACCGCTGCCCACCCGGATGTGGGTCCTGGCACCGCGGCTGTGGGAGGATCTGCTCACCGAACACGGCTTCCGAGTCGAGGCCATCGACCTCCTGCGCCCCTCCGACGAGAACAACCCCGTCGTACAGCAGCTCATCCGCGCCCGCCGCCTCCCCCGCCGCCCCACACGCCTCTCCAGCCGGCCCCGCACCACCCGACCACCCGCGCCGCACGCCGCCATCGGCGTCGGCGCCATCGTCCTCGGCGACCAGGGCGTACTCCTCGGCCGGCACCGCCGCGGCACCCTCGAACTACCGGGAGGAACCGTAGAGGCCGGGGAATCCCTGGAAGCGACCGTGATCCGCGAACTCGCCGAGGAGACCGGCCTGATCGCCAGGCCCGACGACGTCACGCTCCTGGGCACGCTCGTCGACCACGTCGAAGACGTCGTGCGGGTCACCGTCGGCGCCATCGTGCGCGCCTGGCAAGGCGAGCCGGTCACGCGGCCGGACGAGAGCGTCGGTGACTGGGCCTGGTACCCCCTGGACCGGCTGCCCGACGGCCTGTTCGTATGCAGCGCCCAGATCCTCACCGCCTGGCGCCCCGACCTGCCGATCGACCACACCCCAGCGCATTTCACGCCCTACGCCTGACGCACAGCACCCCTCGACGACCACGGCGCATGACATCGCACGCGCTCAGCGGCCACCGGCCGAACCTGTCGCGAGCAGTCCGTTGACCACGAGCGTCGCCAGCGATTCCGCCGTGGCCGTGAGCTGTTCCGGTGAGGCGGGCTCGGGCCGACCCAGGCGCCGGGCCAGAGGCACCTCCACCATGCCCGCGATGGGTGGGATGACGGCGAAGAACAGCACGTCCATCGAGATGGGCGCCATGCGCCCGGAGGCGACGAGCCCGTGCTCGTCCCCCGCGTCGGCCCCAAGACGCTGGTGCCACTCGGCATGGGCACCGCCGCCGCGGGCATGGCCTGGCTGACCGCCCTCGACCTGCACAGCGGCTACCCCATCGACATCCTGCCTCCGCTGGTCGTGGCCGGACTCGGCCTCGGCCTGGTGATGGCCCCCGCCATGAGGCTGGCCACCGCGGGTGTCACCGGCGCGGCGCACCCGCCCAGGGCCCCGACGCGGCACCCGTAGTCCATATGTGAAACCCGGCCGGAGGCCGCACCGGCCTCCGGCCCTCTTCGCTGTTGCCGGTTCCGAGGCGGCCCGTCTCGGCACGGTTCAGCGTCGGCTCTCGGCCCGGGACGGCCGATGAGGGTCGGTGCGTACGTGCGCACGTATCCCTTGCAGGCCGAACAGGATGAGAAGCTCCACCACGCCGCCATCGGCGCTGCCCAGCCAGTGGGGCAGGGACGTGTCGAACTCGGCCGCCTCACCCGGCGGCAGCGTCAGATCGCGCTCGCCGATCACGAGTCGCAGGCGCCCGTTGAGCACGTAGAGCCATTCGAAGCCCTCGTGGGTCTGCGGGGTCGGTTCGAGTGGTTCCGGCCCGGCGGGAATGATCATCTTGAACGCGTGCACACCGCCCGGTCGCCGGGACAGGGGCACGAACGTCATGCCGAACCGCCTGATCGGCTTGAGGTGGATCCGGGGGTCGCCAGTGCGCGGGGCACCGACGAGGTCGTCCAGCGGAACGTCATGGATACGGGCCAGCGGGAGCAGCAGTTCCAGGGTCGGCCGACGCTGCCCGCTCTCCAGCCGGGACAGGGTGCTCTCCGACACGCCGGTCCGCGCCGCGAGATCGGCGAGGGTGATGCCGCGGTCACGGCGCAGCGCACGAAGCCGCGGCCCCACCGCGTCGAGCACGTCGTCGTCCGTAGTGAGATCCATGAGACCCACCTTGCCATTACCGCAAGATTTCGTGCCAGGTCGGGTGTGCCTGCCGAGACTGAGCGCCTACCGGCACAAGGAGTCCTGATGGGCACCACAGCTGGGTGGCCTCGGCCATCAACGGGCCGGTGCCTTGGGTGAGGGCTTCAGCAACGGTTTCCGCCGTCTTCGACATCCGCCGACGACTCCACCGACAGGTGCTGCCGGTCCGCTGCGGCCGCGTCGAGCAGCGCGATGAGCAGCTCTGTGACGTACTCGGGCGCTTCGAGCGGCTGGAGGTGGCCCGCAGCCGGTACGGTGACGAGCCGCCCGCGCGGCAGGGCCTCAGCCATGCTCGCTGCCTCGTCCATCGCCACAAGTTCATCCTCGGCCCCGGCGACGACGACGGCGGGCACGTCGGTGTCGCGCAGGACGGACCACGAGTCGGGGCGGGCCGCGATGGCACGCTGGGCCCAGGCCACCGCCTCCGGAGCGGCGGCCGCCGCCATCGCCGTCACCCGCTCGACCAGACCGGGGTGTCGGTCCCTGGTGGTCGTACCGAGCAGGAGCGGGGTGGTACGCGCCACGAGGTGGTCACGGCGGCTGTCATCGAGCATCAGGTCGGCGAATCCGATGCGCTTGGCGACCGTCTCGGGGGTGTCGGCCGCCGCTCGAGTGCCCAGCAGAGCGAGAGCCCGGACGCGATGGCGGTAACGACGCAGAAAGGCCATCGCCACGTAGCCGCCCATCGAGCATCCCGCGAGCGCCACGGAGTGCACACCGCGCTCGTCCAGCAGTGCGGCGAGGTCGTCGGCAACAGTGTGGAGCGAGGGTGCCGCCGTGCCCAGGGGATTGCCGCCGAAACCACGCTGATCAGGGGTGATGACGGTGTGACCATGTGCGCGTAGCGACGCCGCCTGGGCCTGCCACATGACGGAGCTCAAGGGCAGGGCGTGCAGCAGGACGATGGGGACATTCCGCAGACCACACATCTCAGACCTCGTCGGTCAGTCCAACGTAGGCCCGCAGCTCGTGGCGGTATTGCGTGTCGGTGTCGACGCGCAGCGCCGCGAACCGCGCGGCCGAGCCGGACAGCCGTGGTACGGAACGCAGGCTCAGCCGGTCTCCGGGCCGGATCAGACCGTCCAGGACTGCCTCGGCGAGAAGGTGGTTCACCTGGACAAGCACGTCGGACACGGTGACCGCCGCCGTGGCGATGTACAGATCGCGGTGAACCGGTCGGCGGCCAGGATGGCGGGGCGCCCGGCGCGCGGCAGGCGCGGGCACGACGACAGTGACCGGTGCCCACGCGGACAATTCCCGCACGCCGCTGAATGTCTTGAGTAGCCGGCGCAGGGCACTGGTGGTCTCGTCGGCGGTGGGCCCGGCCCAGGCCGCGGAGCCGTCGGCGGCGATGTGGTCGAAGGTGAACCGCTCCTTGAGGTTGTCGGGCTGCCCCGCCAGGTACAGGGTACGAGTGAAGGAGCGCCGCCAGGACCTGGCCGGGCCGGCCGGCACCGACAGCACGAAGCGGCAGGTCTCGTGCACCCAGCGCGGCAGGGAGAGACTGCGGATGACGGCTACGACGACAGCGCTGTCGGCCGTGCCGGCGCCTTCACTTCCGGCGATGGCGGCCTTGGCGTCGCGCAGCGCGTCGGGAGTGGACAGGTCCATGTGGGCGACGAGTTCGGGGCGGGTCGTCCGCAGCCTGTCGGCGGCTATGGTCAGCAGAAGATCGGGGCTTAGGGTCATAGGAACACCGCGCTGAGCAGGTCGTTGGTGGGTGCCCGTCGGCCACGGCCGAGCAACGACGAAGTGAGCCGGTACGGGTCGACGTGGGTGTGGCCGCGCCGGTGCCGGTCGAGCAGAGCCGCCAGCACGCCCGGATCCCGTGCTGCCTCCTCCGCCCGGCTCAGCATCTGCGCGGCGCGGGTGAGGCTCTTTCGCAGCAGGTCGTACCGGAACGACTCCTGTTGCCCGGGCCCGAGGGTGGCGATGAAGTACAGGCGCATGCCGAGCCGGATCGCTGCGGAGTCGTGGTCGTCCCCGAGGGAGCGCAGCAAGGCCTCCAGGGTGTGGTTGTGCCAGCCACCGTGCCGGGCGGAGATGACCCTCCCATCGATCGGCACCCGGCCGAGGGGCACCCGGTGAACCACGGTCCCCCTGTCGGTGAGCACCCGGTCCAGGAGCTGGTAGTCGGGGTCGAGTTCCCGGTCGTACACCACCACGACCTCGTCGTAACGGGGAGCGAGCGGCAGCAGGTCGCGCAACGCGCACGCGAGGTAGTTGGGGCGCCCCTCCGCGGTGACGATCCGCCGCAGCGGCAGGCCGAAGCGGGTGGCGTCGAGGTACACGGGGCCGCCCACGTTCCGCTGGTCCAGTCCCAGGCCGACCGCGACCAGTTCCTCGATCATCTGCTCCAGCCCGAATCCGGGTGGCTGACACGCCATCAGCCCCGGGTCGTGCAGGCCGAGCCGCTCGTAGTGACCGGTCCAAAGCCGCAGCACGCGGGCCCCGGCGGGGTGCACATAGCCGGTGTGCTCGACCGCCTCCGCGTACGGACGCACCGCCTCGGCGGTGGGCGGCTTCCCCTCGGCCCGGAAGCGCACGTACAGCTCGCCGATCTCCTCCTCGGACAGGGCGTCGTAGTCGATGTCGCTCTGTGTACGGTCGAGGAACTCCCAGAAGCCCAGCGTCTGTTCGGTTACGTGATACGTCGTGTGACTGTACCGGTACGTCACGTCGGCGAGCTGCGCCGTGGCCCGGAACATCACGTCCGCCCAGAACAGACCCTTGAGGTGGCTGGGGGTCAGCGGCTTGGACGGTGTGACAGTGATCGGCGCCAGCAGCACCCTGCGGGGCGTACTGGCCATCACCGCTCCTCCCCCGTGCCCAGGGCCGCCAGCAGTTCCTTACGGGTCGGTGGGCGGGGCCCGGGCATTGCGAGGCCGGCGTGGACGCCACGCACACGCTCCCGGAAGGCAGCACTGTCGAAGATCTTCGCGGGTGTCTCGAGGCCCATCAGGACACGGACGAGCCCCCGCCAGACGGTGGCGTCACCGGCAGCGGCCCGTGTCGCCTCGGCGAGCGCGGGACGGCCCGGAGCAGCGGGCGGCATCGACGGCGTCGCAGTGCCGTTGGCCCTGGCCCGCCACAGCCCGCTGCGGGCCCGGCTGTCGTGGACCGCCTGCTCGTACCAGGGACGATGGATCTCCTGGGCGAGGCTGACCGCCAGTTCGCTCTGGAGCGCTCCCACCGCCGGATGGGCGTCGAGGATCCCGGCCAGTTGAAAGGCATGCTCGAAGGCGAGCGACATGCCGCGCCCGTAGAGGGGGTCGGTGACGCAGGCGGCGTCACCGACGGAGAACAGCCCGGCCACTTGACGCCGCCCGGGACGAATCGTGGAGCGCAGGCAGTTCGGCGGCATGGTGATGGCCCGTACGCCGGTCAGTGGCGTCGCGGCCCGCTCGTCGATCCACTCCGCGACGTGCGGGGAGAGACGGCCGGCGATGGTGAAGGCCGCGGGCTCGCGCAGCACGGTGGTGGCCGGGTCGAAGGTGAGCGCTCCGAGGGAGACGCCGAAGGTCCCGTTGTCCGCCGGATGGACGACGGCCGCATAGTGGTCCCAGACGCCACCGGCCGCATTGCCGCGGTTGAGCGGACCGGGCAGGGTGCCGTCCGGTGCGTTCAGTCGGTAGAAACGGGAGAAGCAGCGCAGTTGCGTGGGATCGGTCAGGTCGTCGCCCACCGGTACCCCGGCGTACGTCAGCCAGGCGCGGGCGGCTGCCTTGTGTCCGGTGGCGTCCACCACGAACCGTGCGGGTACCTGTTCGCCGCGATCGGTGAGCACGCCGCGGGCGCGTGACCGTGAGGGGTCCAGGATCAGCCCCCGGACCGCGGTGCCGTGGTCGATCGTGACTCCGGGCAGAGCCCGTACGGCCCGGTGGAGCAGCAGGTCGAGGACGGGACGGCGCACGGCGAGTGCCACCAGTTCATGGTCGGACGGCTCGCGGTGGTCCGCGCCGGGTGGCGCCGCCCGGGTGAGGTCCAGCAGCCGCGCGCCCTCCTCCAGGGCGGTCTCCAGGAGGTGCGGGGCCGACCGGCGAAGGACGCGCACCCCGAGCGAGGTGAGGATGTGGGAGTGGCCGCTCTGCGGGATGGTGGGCCGCTGCCACAGCTCGGCGGCCTTGCCGACCGGGCCTTCCGGCGGTGGGGAGGAGCGCTCCAGGATGCGTACCGCGAAGCCCCGTTCGGCGAGGGCCAGAGTGGTGGCGAGACCCGCGAGGCCACCGCCTGCGACCACGACCGCGGGCGCCGTCAACGTCGCCGCCCGTGGACGAAGAACACCCGGCGGACATTCTTGACGCCACGCGGGGGGACAGGGTCCGGCCAGCGGCCGAAGTCCGCACCCGGCTCGCCGGGCTGAGTGGCCTCCACGTCGAATCCGTACTGGTCGAAGAGCGCTTCGGGCTCCTCGCTGCCGAAGAGCCAGGGGCAGCCCCAGTTGGCGAATACGTCCAGCAGCCCCCGCATGTGGGGCAGGGCCAGGGCGGCGGCGTTGACCAGGTCGGCGGCGACGAGGCTGCCGGGCGCGGAGAGGGCCGCCACGCGTTCGAGCGCGCGGTGCGCATCGGGTTCGGGAATGTAGTAGAGCAGCCCTTCGAGTAGCCAGGCAGAGGGAAGCGACGGGTCGTACCCGGCGCCTATGAGCCGCGCCGCCCAGTCGTCGGCGGTGAGGTCGGCGGCGACGGTGCTGTGGTTCACCTGTGGGGCGACTCCCTGGAGGCGGTCGGCCTTGAACTCCAGCACCGCTGGTCGGTCGATCTCGAAGTAGCGGATGTGGCCGGGCCATCGCAACCGATAGGCCCGGGAGTCCATGCCGGAGGGAGCCACCACGATCTGGGTCATGTCCCGATCCTGCGCCACGCCGTGCAGGAGGTCGTCGAAGAAGCGGGTGCGAATCGCGTTGTAGTCAGGCGTGCTGGGCAGGGAGCGCGGCCTGTCGGGCGGGAACGTCGCGGCTCTCACCTCGGCCAGTAGGCTGGGTCCGGCGGCGCCGACGAGCCGGGCGGCGTACGGATCCTCGTAGAGGCGGTCCTCGCGCCGGGTCTCGGCGGCGCGCAGAGCGGCGGTGAGCAGGGCGGTCCGCTCCACCGGGTTCAGAAGGTCGGTCATGGAGGCTCCTCCGTGCTGCGTACGATCAAGCTGGTGCCGCGCCGGTCAGCTCCCGCCACAGGGAGTCGTCCTGCCGGAACAGCCGGTCCTTGACTTGGGTGGGGCGGATGCCGCTGCCCACGGCCGTGTGCCAAGCGCGGTGGAACGCGTCCGGGTCGAGCAGTCGCAAGGCGGGGGCCGAGAGCCGGTTCTCCACCCGGACCCGCCGGTAGTCGGCGGACTCCGCTTCCAGTGCGGCGTCCAGCAAGACCGTGAAACGTGCCGCTTCGGTGTTCTGCCAGGGAGTGGACGGGGCAATGGCGAAGACGTATCGGGGAGCCGCCGCCCCGGGCGCCGGTTCCACCCGGCAGGCGGCGTTGACAAGTCCGAGGCCGGTACGGGTCAGGGCGGTGCGCAGCGCGCGAACGACCTGGGACTCACGCAGCCGCTCGCCGGCTGCGTCGGAGCGAGTCGCCCGCCCCGCGTACTCCACACGCGGCACGCCTCCGAACAAGTCGACGACCCGGACGACGTCGCCGACGGCGTACCGGTACAGCCCACCGACATGGCTGAAGATCACGTGATACTCGCGTCCCGCCTCCAGTTCCTGCGGCAGCAGCGTCTCGGTGCCGGGCTCGAGTTCGAGGTCGGCGTCCACGAACTCGTACACGGCCGCTGATACAACGAGGCTTCCCGCGGAACCGTGCCGGTCCAGCGGCACGCCGACCGGTCCCTCGGACGCGGCCACCGGAGCGGGCAGCGCGGTCACTCCGGTGCCGAACCGTTCGCGTAGTGCTGGGAGGTAGAGGGAGGCCATGCCAGTCGTCCAGCCGAACAGGGCCCGGATCCGAGGCCACACGTGCGCCGGGGACACGGTCCCGAAGTAGTCGGCGAGCCGTTCCAGTTCGGCGGCGCGGCGGGGATCCGGGCCACCGTGCGGCACACCTCCCAGTGTGCCGTCGCGCACCTCCTTGACGATGCGGTCCCACCACAGGGTCAGTTGGTACGGCACGGCCGCGATCATCGCCGGGTTGATGCCGATGAGGCAGCGCACGTCACTCTGCACGGCCAGTCGCAGCCGCAGGTACATTTTCTCCAGGTGATCGTCAGGTGCGATGTCCGCGCGCAGGGTGGCCCACGGCGCGGCGGTGCCGAGTTCGGCCGACAGGGGTTCGCCGAACTTCTCACCGAAATCGACCTGGCTGGCACCGACATGGGGACGGCCATCGGCTGTCGTGGGGGGCGCGGCGAGCGGATCGTGCTTGAGGTTGAGCACTGCGTCGGGCCGGTGCGTGACGTCGGGGAAGTTCTCGATCAGCGGTGCCCAGGCCGCGTAGTAGAAGGGAAAGAAGGTGTTCCGCATGAACCGCGGGGTGACCGGTATCTTCTTGTGCGCGCCGGTGCTGCCACTGCTGGTGAAGTACACGACCGGCCGGTCGGCCGACAACAGGTTCGGCTCCCCCCGCGCGGTGCGCTCGATCAGCGGCGCGTGGGCGGCATAGTCCTGTACGGGGACGGCCTTGCGGAAGTCGTCGATGTCCCGGACGCGGGCGAAACCGTGCCGCTTGCCGAACTCGGTTCGGCCGTTGAAGCCGAGGATGTCGGTGAGGACGTGCCGTTGCTGCCCGGGCAGGTCCGCGAGCCCATCGGTCAGCCGGTCGCGTTCGGCAAGGACCCGCTTCCGGTACCGGTCGGCATGTCCGGCGTCCGCCCATCGCCAACTCGTGGTCACGGGGTGAGCACCTCCACCACCGCGTCCGCGGTCCTGGCGACGCTGGGCTGTTCCTCGATGATCGTCACCGGCCTGTCCCGAACCTCTTCCAGCATCAGTTTGCGAAGGCTCTTCTGATAGCTCTCGAAGCCCAGCCATTCGGGACGCTCGCCGAAGTACTCCAGCGGATTGAGCCGGGCGCCTTCGGCCGAACGCCGCCAGGCGGACTCGGCGGACACATCGACGTACACCACCGCGCGTGGGCGCGGAAAGGAGCGCCACCAGGTGTACATGGGGTGCTGTTCGATACCCGCCAGCCGGCATTTCGCGAGGATCTTGTAGTAGTAGGAATCCATCAGCAGCGGGACGTCCTCGTCCTGGCGCTCCACCTGGTCCTTCAGGTGGACCACGGCGGCCTGGAGGAGGCTGGCCAGGAATTCCGTCGAGTAGGACGTCCCGAGGTTCGGCAGGACGTCCTCGACCACATCACGGCGCAGTCGGCTGACGAGTTCGTGGGCCGGGCCGACGAAAGCGTCGTCCGTGGACAGCGTGCGCCACCCGGGCAGCTTGGCCCCGACCTCTGTCATGACCGAGGATTTACCCGCCCCGTCCGGGCCCAGTAGTACGTAGAACGGCCGGTCGATCATGAGCGACTCCCACCTCCGGTACCTGTTGCTGTTGTCCGGCGCAGCGCGGGAAGGACGGTCTCGGCGATCTCCTTGAGCTGTCGTCCCGGGTCGAGCGAGCCGATCCTGATGACGATGTGCCGGGCCCCGGCCCGCACATAATCCGACAGCCAGCCGGCGCACTGTTCGGCGTTTCCCCAGCCATAGGCCTGGATGGCCGACATCGTCTCCAGCGAGCGTCCGTAGTAGCGCTGCGTGTAGTCCTCCAGTTCGGCCTTCGCGCGTGCCTCGTCGTGCTGCACCGTGAGGGTGGCGTAGAGAGCCGGCACGATCGCCCCGGCCGGTCGGCCCGACTCGGCTCGCAACCGCTCGATGCGCTGCCAGGCACTGCCGTACTGCTCGGCGGAGGGCAGAAAGGGAAGCCAACCGTCATAGTGCCGGGCGACCCTTTTCATGACGCCGGGGGTGTCGCTGCCCGCGAGCCAGAGCGGCGGCCCGCCCGGTCGGTGCGGCTTGGGGAGACGGTCCAAGCCCTTGGTGTGCACGTGCTTCCCCGTGAACTCGGCCGGCACGTCCCCGGTGCGCCACGCCTGTCTCCACAGCGCGGCGGTCTCGTCGAGCCGGCCGGCCCTGCCGGAGAAGGGGACGCCAACGGCGGCGAACTCCTCCTCGCTCTCCGGGATCGGGAACCCGGCGCCGAGGCCGAGTACCAGACGGGAATCGCACACCTGATCCAGAGCCGCGGCCATGGTGGCGCCGACCAGGGGATGGCGGAGCACGGGTGTCAGGGCGGCCGTGCCCAGCCGGACCGTGCTGGTGACCGCGCCCACGGCGGAGAGGACGACGAAGGGATCAAGCCGTGGGCGGGCCGTCAGGGAGTCCCCTGTCCAGATCGAGTCGAAAGCGTATTGCTCCACCCGACGGGCGAAATCCAGCAGTGGCGCCGCCGCGTAGTCGCCCATCATCGCCTGCTCACGCGCCGGCAGCAGGATACCCACACGGACCGGCATGCTGACAGTCACTGTCTTCCCTCCACGTTGGTGAGTCGGCCGCCGGCCGTCGTACGGCGCGGCCCGGCCCTGTTTCCGCGTCCTCGTACTGCCGTCCTCGGGTCCTCAGGCCGCCGCGGCCACCGCCAGCACGGCGTTCTGGCCGCCGAAGCCGCATGAGAGAGTCAGAGCCAGGTCGATGTCGCGGTGCTGCAAGACCTCGGCAAGCGGCAGGTCGATCTCCGGGTCGGGCTTGTCGAGGTTCGCTGTCGGCGGTACCACTCCCTGTTCGACCGCGAGCACCGTGCACGCGGCCTCAACGGCGCCGGAGGCACCGAGCATGTGCCCGGTGACGCCCTTCACCGAGGTGACCACCGGCCCGTCGCCGAGCAGTCGGCGCAGCATCCTGGCCTCGGCCAGGTCGTTGAGCGGGGTCGACGTGCCGTGTGCGTTGACGTGCTGCACATCGCCGGGCCCCGCTCCGGCGTCGGAGAGCGCGGCGCTGACCGCCGCTGCCGCACCGCGGCCTTCGGGGTGCGGAGAGGTCATGTGGTGCGCGTCGGCGCTCGCCCCGTATCCGACGATCCGCGCCCGCGTCCGGGCTCCCCTGGCACGGGCGTCGGCGGCTCGCTCCAGCACCAGCACACCGCTGCCCTCACCAGCCACGAAACCGTCACGCTCCACGTCGAAGGGGCGGGAGGCGCCCCGAGGGTCGTCATTGCGCCGCGAGAGCGCTCCCATCTTGGCGAAGCCGGCCATCACCAGGGGGGTAATCATGGCTTCGCTGCCGCCCGCCATCACGACGTCACACCGGTCCAGCAGAAGCAGGTCGCGAGCGACGCCGATCGCTGAGGCCCCGGAGGCGCAGGCAGTGGCCACCACCAGATTCGGCCCGGTGGCGCCGAACTCGATCGCCACCTGTCCGGCCAGCATGTTCGGCAACTGCATCGGCAGCAGCAGCGGTGACACCAGCCCGGGACCGTCTGTGAGCAGGGCCCGGTGCTCCGCCTCCACCGTGCCGGGACCACCGTCGGCGCAGCCCAGTACGACACCCACCCGGGCACCGTCCCAGGTGCCGGGATCCAGTCGGGCGTCGGCCAGCGCCTCCCGGGCGGCGACGAGCGCGAACTGCACGAAGCGGTCCAGCCGGTGGGCGCGCCGGGCTCCCAGCAGTACCTCGGGCTCGAAGTCGGGGACCCGGCAGGAGAATGTCACCGGATGGTTCTTCAGCTCGGGGTCGTGCGCCGCCGTGGGGGTTCCGGCACAGACCGCCTGCCAGGTCGGTCCGATACCGACCCCGGCGGGTGTGACGAGGCCCAGCCCGGTGACCTCTATGTCGGCGGCGGCCATCAGACCTTCGCGCTCCTCTCCTGCATCAGCTCGGCGATGGCGCCTATGGTGGGCGCCTTCAGCAGCTCGTCGTCGCTAATGGCGATGTCGAGTTCCTTCTCCAGGACGAGGGAGAGTTCCACGACGGCCAGGGAGTCCAGCTCGGCGTCCTCGTGCGTGGCGTCGGGCGTGATCTGCTCGGGCGTCACCTTGAGCTTGGTGACGAGGATGTCCTTCAGGGTCTCAAACACGGATGGGCTCCTTCCAGGGGCCACTTGCGGAATGGGCCGAGTGGGCGGACGCGATCAGCCCGCGCGCGTCCGGGGCCAGGTCAGGGTCATGGCACCCCAGGCCAGTCCGCCGCCGAACGCCGACAGCAGGACACGCTGACCTGCGGTGAGGGTGCCTTCCTCGGCAGCCTGGGCGAGCAGCACGGGAATGGAAGCGGCGCCCGTGTTGCCGACATGTTCGATGTTGGACAGCAGGCGCTCGGCGGGGATGCCGAGCCGCTCGGCGACCGCCCCGAGGATGCGGGCGTTGGCCTGATGGGACACGACGCGGTCGATGTCGGACATCTGCCAGCCGGCTCGCGCCATGGCCTGCCGGGACGCGGACGTCAGTCGCTCCACCGCGTGCCGGTAGGTGTCCCGGCCGCGCATCCGGAAGTACTCGTCACCCGGTTGAGGCTGCCGCCCGCTCGCGCGCTGCCGCGAGCCGCCCGCCCTGACTTCGATGAGGTCGCTGAGTTCGCCGTCGCTGCCGAGCACCACGGGGCCGATGGCCCCCTGCTCGTCGAGCGTGCCTGCGCACAACACCACAGCACCCGCCCCGTCCGCGAAGATCACCGCGGTGCTGCGGTCATGCGGGTCGATGATGGAGGTGAAGGCATCGGCGCCGATGACCAGCACCCGGTCGGCGGTGCCCGCCGCGATGAGACCGTCGGCCGCCGCCAGACCGTAGAGGAAGCCGCTGCACACGGCCGAGACGTCGAACGCGGCGACGCCGCCGAGCCCCAGCCGGGACGCGACCTCCGGCGCGGTGGCCGGACACGGCCGGTCCGGCGTGGTGGTGGCCAGGACGACGGCGTCCACGTGACCCTCCCCGGCCGACTTCAGGGCCCGCTGGCCGGCCTGCACCGCGAGGTCGGACGTGGCCATGCCGGGGTCGACGACATGGCGCACCGCGATGCCCGTGCGTGAGCGGATCCAGGCGTCCGAGGTGTCGAGGCGGGCGGCCAGTGCCTGGTTGGTCACCGTGTTCGGCGGCAGCCACGCCCCGAGCCCGCACAGCACGGCGGCCCGCCGCCCGGCAGCCCCGTGCCCGGCCCGGGTCACGACCGGCCGTCCGAGGAGGTCAGGATGTCCGTGGGCAGGCCCATGTACCGCATCCGGGCCTCGGCCATGTCGTCGGTCCAGCGCTCCGCCATGTCGTACCGCTGCTCGGCCGTGGTGTCGATCATCCGCACGCCGGGCCAGATCTCGTAGTCACCGACGCGGTCGGCATGGGCCCGCATACCCTCCTGGAACAGTTGCTCCCGGTGGAGCACATACTTACGGTCCGGGACGCGGTCCCACAGGTCGCGGCCGCGTTCCAGGATCCGGATGATCCGTTCCCGGTTCTCCGGGTGCTCGGCCAGGTGGTCGCGGAGGATGGAGCTGGCCACGGTCAGGTGGCGGATCTCGTCGATCGCGGTACCGCGGGAGACCTCGCCGGTCGCCGGGTTGAGCGGTGTCCACTTGCGCTCACTCAGCTCGGCCGCGGGGGCGAGCACTCCCTCGATGACGATGGCGAAGACCGCCACACCACCGTAGAAATCGGCCTGGTCGCGGACGATGTCCAGGGTGAAGTCCTCGACCGGCTGTAGGACTTCCTTGCGGTACTCGACGGTCATCGACTCGATGTCCGCGACCACCGTTTCCCCGGGCATGCCCAGCTCGACCAGGTGGTGGCGGAAGACCCGGCTATGCCTGGCCTCGTCCATCAACTGGGTGGCGTAGAACTCCATCTCCGGGATGCCGGGCGCGCTGGCCACATAGTGGCTGAGCAGTCTGGTGGCGATCTCCTCCGACAGGCTGCGGTAGCCGAACTCCAGGATCAGCGCCTCGCGCAACGGCCCCGGCCGCTTCATGAAGTCCGGTACCACGACGTCATCGTGATGTCCGGTCACGCCACGATCACGCAGGGTGCCCTGCGCCACGGACGTGATCCAGTAGCCCAGGTCGCAGTCCGCGGCCGTGAGAGTGAGGCCCATGGCCCCGTCCAGCAAGCCCGGCGCGGTCTCCCAGTCAGCCGCCTGATGGGGCGTGAGATCGTTCGTCACCTGACATCTCCTTCTCCCTCGTGGTACGTGTTCAGCTGGCCGGAGACGACGCGCAGCGGGCCTCCGCAGATCTGGCCCGCGAAGCTGAGCAGCGGCGCACCGCCGCGCGCGGTGGCCCGTAGGACGTGCGCGAGCAGCACTTCGTGGTCGCCGATGGGCGTGCGACCGCTCACCCGGCAGGAGAAGTGGGCCAGCGCACCGTCCAGCCGGGGGGCCTTGGTGTATGGGTCTTCGTGGCATCCGAGCCGGTCGAACTGTTCGGCGCCCTTCGGCCGCAATCGGTCGGCGAACCAGCGGGCCAGATGCGCCTGGTCGCTGCCCAGGACGTTGACGGTGAACCGGGTCGCCGCGCATGCCAGGTCGGCGAACACCGACCCGGGCCGCAGGCACACGCCAAGCAGTAGCGGTTCATGCGAGACGGTCGTCAGACTGCTGACGGTTGTCCCGTGGACCGCGCCCTTGTGGTGCACGGTGACAACCGCGACGGCGGCGGCCAAGTGCCGCACCGCCCTGCGCCGCTCCACCGTCGGGACGGGCACGTCCAGGCTGGTCATCGCTCGGCTCCCAGCGCGGACTTCGACTGTGATCCGTGGCCGGCCGGTTTCGGGTGCCGTAGTCCCAGCTCGTCCAGGAGCCGCAGATACCCGGGCTGGCGTACCGGCTCGAACGGCAGCGCGAAGGACTTCAGGAAGTTCCCGAACAGGCCGCGGTCGCCGAACAGGTGAAAGGGCAGCGCCAGCAACGCCCACTCCGGCTCCACAAGCCAGCACCACAGGGCGGCCACCGCCGCCTGCGTGATCAGGCTGTGCATGACGTTGTACAGGACGTAATAGACCTTGGAGATGTCTCCGTCCCCGCGCCGGTAGGCGATCGCGCCCGGGATATAGCCGATGATGTCGATATAGAGGAAGAGGCCGATCGCCGGCAGCCAGCGGATGTCGTCGAAGTGCACGATGATCAGTGCGGTCGAGATCAGGAACCCCACCAGGTACTCGGCGCGGTGCAGCGAGAAGGTGGTGGGCGTCTCGAACGGGTTGACCTGATCCATGGGTCACCTCCCGGCTCGGGCCGCCGCGTCGGCGGAGGCTTGGGGCATGTCGAGGTCCTGTGTGACGGTGACACGTGCGAAGAGGCCGGTAAGCGCCCAGGCCACGGTCTCCTTGATGACGCGCTCCGCGATGGGGTCGAGGATCCCCTCCAGGCTGGGGATGCCGAAGTCGAAGGCGGCGGCGAAGCTCACGGCCACGTCGTCGCCGTCCTGCCGCAGCCGCCATGTCCCGGTGAAGCTGTCGAAGTCGCCGTCGGTCTGCGTAAAGCGGATCTCCAGCGTGTCCCTGAAGAAGTGCTCCTCTTCGGACCAGCGCAACAGGCCGCTACGGAAATGGAGTTCCCAGCTCGAGCTGCCGGTGTCCGCGGTCGCGGAGTGCACCGTGGCAGACTGGACGTGCGGGGCCAGTTCCGGATAACGCTCCCAGTGAATGACGTGGTCGAAGACGTACTCGGCCCGCTCACCGAGCACGGTGGCGTCCAACTCGACGTGTCTCATCGTCCGTCTGCTCCTCGCGGCATGGTGGCCTGCTTGTCGATCAGATCTCGGGTGGCTTTGTCGAAGGAATCGAGGAGGAACGCGACGTCGGAGCGCGCCAACACGGCAGGCGGAGTGAACCGTATGACCGAGCTGCCGTTCATCGAGTGATTGGCCACGACCCCGTGGTTGAACAGTTCGATCAGCAACTCGCCGGCCAGTCCGGCCTCGGTCAGCTCCACACCGATCAACAGCCCGCGGCCGCGTACCCCGACCAGCAGTTCGGGGATGTTACGCAAGGCGATGCTCTCGATTTCCGGTAACAGTTCCGCGCCCAGCTCCCGGGCCCGGGTGACCAGGTCGTCCTCCTGGACGGCACGGATCGCCCCCTGTACCGCGGCCATGAGGAGCGGAGCCCCGGAGAAGGTGGCGGTATGGATGTAGGGATCCTTGTCGAAGGGGCGGAAGGCGGCGCCGGTGGCGACCGCGGCGGAGACCGGCACCACCCCGCCGCCGAGCGCCTTCCCCGTCAGCAGCACGTCAGGGGATACGCCCTCCATGTCGGCACCCCACCAGTGGCCGAGCCGTCCCATCCCGCTCTGTACCTCGTCGAGGACAAGGAAGCCGTCATACCGGCGGACCAGGTCCTCGACCCTCTTGAGGTAGCCATCGGGCGGAATGATCACGCCGCCTTCGCCCTGGACGGGTTCGACGAGGACGCATACCTCGCCGGGGTGGTCGGCGAGTTCCTTCTCCAGGGCGTCGGTGTCACCGAAGGGCAAGTGGCAGAAGTCAGGGAGCAACGGCCTGAACGGATCCTGGTAGACCGGCTTGGCGGTGGCCGACAGCGCGCCCAGGGTCTTCCCGTGGTAGCCGCCATTCATGGACACCGTGCGCCTCCGGCCACCGGCCCGGGCCAGTTTGAGCGCGGTCTCCACCGCCTCGGCGCCGGAGAGTGCGAAGTGCACCCGGTCGAGCCCTTCGGGCATCACCGATACGAGCGCCTCGGCAGCCCGGGCGACGGCGGGTTCCAGCAGGATGCGGGTGGCCACGGGGTGGATACGAAGCTGCCGTTCCACCGCCTCCATGATGATCGGGTGGCGAGCGCCCATGAGGAACACCCCGTAGCCACCGCAGTTGAGGAAGCGCTCACCGTCGCTCGTGGTCAACCAGGCCCCGGAGGACGAGACCTCCATGTGGCTGCCGAACAGTTCGGCGAGAGTGGCCCTTCCCTTGCTCAGGTGCGCCCGGTACAGCGCGAGGATCTCCTCCTCAGCACTGTTCGCGGCGTCGTGAGTCACGATCACAGGCAGTTCCTTCCAAGAGGTTGACCGGTTCAGGAGAGCTGGAGCTCACCGCCGCCGAGGTACGTGCTGAGCGCCTCGGCGCTGCTGCTCCTGGACGGCGGGTGGAAGGCCAGCGCCCGGATACCGGAAACGAGCCGGGCGTGCTCTGCCGCGCGGATGAAGTCGAGGCCGCCGAGCAGTTCGAGGGCCTGGTCCCCGGCCGTCGACAGTGCCGTCTGGACCGCGTAGCGGGCGACGAGCACCGAGGCCACGGCCGCCTCGCCCGCGAGGCCGTCGCGCACCGCCCGGGCGGTGCCCTCCACCAGGGCGAAGGCGGCCTCGGCGCCGATCGCCACGGACGTGCGGTCGCTGATACTCCCGCGCCCGCGCTCCAGGACCCGCTCCGCCAGGGTGGACATCGCTCCCGCGTAGCCGGCGGTCACCAGCAGTTCGAACCAGATGAAGCCGGCCGTCTGTAGGTCGTCCAGCCGCCCCGGATCGTCGGCGGAGGTGCGCACGACCAGGTCGTCAGGGACGAAGACGTCCTCCAGGCGTACCTCGTCGCTCTCCGCGGCGGCCAGCACGTCGGCGGCCCAGAAGGGATGCACGGACACGCCGGGCGAGTCGGCCGGGACCAGCGCCAACGCCAGCTCGCGCGCACCGTCGGCGCAGGGCACCGCGATGCTGGCGGTGAGCAGGCTCATCGAGTGGGAGAGGCTACAGGGCTTCTTGGCCCCGTCGAGACGGTACCCGCCGTCGACCGGGCGCGCGGTGACGGCCGGGCTGAGGATGTTCTGTTCGGTACGCCCCTCCGCCCAGCCGGAGGCGAGCAGCCGCTGCCCGGGGACGATGTCCTTCAGCAGGGCGAGCTGGGCGTCGGTGAGCCTCCCGGCCTCTTCCGCCAGGGAGTAGAGCATCGCCACAGTGAAGTGGTGCATGGTCGCCGCGGCGGCCAGGGAGGGGGACAGCGAACCGATGGCACGCATCACCCGGACCGCCTCGACCGGGTCCGCCGCGTGCCCGCCGTACTCCGCGGGCACGAGGAGTCCCACGCCGCCGTGCTCCCGCAGGAGGCCGACGACCGAGCTTCCCCGGGCCTCCCGGCCCCCGAACGGAACAGCGGCCAGTGCCTTCAGCAAGCCGGGGTGGTAGCGGTCACAGGAGTCGCGGGCAATGTCGAGGGAGCGCATCAGGATCCTTTGCGAAGGTGGTGGGGTGGCGCCGGCTTCCGGTGCGGGCAGGCGTACGGGGGTCAGTCTCCGAAGACGGCCTGTCGGGGACGCACTCCACGGGCGATGCTCACCCCTTGGACGTGCGAGGTCTTGAGCATGGGGTAGTTGGCCTCGCCGAAGACGCCGCCGGTCAGCCCGGTGCCGCCGTGGCTGGGCAAGTAGGGCAGGAAACCTATGTGGGAGTCGTTCACCTTGAGCAGCCCGCCGTTCACCACGCGCCGCACGAAGGTGTCGATCACGCTCTCGGAACGGGTCCACAGCGAGTTGCGCAGGCCGTACTCGTTCGTGTTGACGAAGTCGAGGAAGCGCTCGATCTGTTCCCCGTCGGCGGCCTCCTCGGGGACCACCACCGGCAACAGCGGAAAGAAGGTCTCGTGCCGGACGATGTCGAGGTTGCGGGCGCCCGACAACCCGTTCACGCGCACGACGGTCGGCTGTAGGAACACCCCCGTGTCGGAGGGCGTGCCGTCCAGCTCGGTGCGACTCCCCCCGCAGACCAGTTCGGCGCCGTTGTCCAGGGCCTGCCGCAGCAGGTCGAAGAAGCGCTCGCTGCGGCGCACCGGCGACAGCAGCACATCCTCCTCGTCGGGATAACCGGGGCGGATGGCCGCCGCCTGCTTGGTGACCTCGGCGAGCAGGCGATCCGCGACGCGCGGGTGGGCCAGGACGTAGTTCGGGACCATGCAGATCTGCCCGGATCCGTAGAAGGACTCCGCGATGGCCTCGGCGGCGGCGTCGACGTCGGCGTCGTCCCAGACCACGATGCCGTCGTTCCCGGCGAGTTCCAGAATGGGCTTCTTGCCCGCCGCCACGCACCGTTCCTGGAAGCGCAGCCCTTCCTGACTGCCCCCGATGTAGAAGATGTCATCGACCAACGGGCTGGCCAGCCAGCGGTCCAGGGTCTGGCGGGGATTGCCGCACACCACGTTCAGGACCCCCGGCGGGGCTCCGACCTCGTCGAGCAGGGGCACGACCAGGTCCCGCAGGACATACATGGTGCTCAGGGCGATGCTGCGCGGCGCGCGTACCACCACCGCGTTGCCTGCCATCAGAGCGAGCACCGCGAGGGCGGCGCTGGGCGCTGGGGCGTTCTGCGGCGGATTCAGGCACACCACCCCGTCGGGCTGGCGGCGCACCATGAGCCTGCGGTTCCCATGTTCGAATTCGGTGCACATTCGCTGCCGGTACCAGTCACAGCTCTCCTCGCTGAAGACCTGGAGCAGGCAGCTCAGTTCCCAACGGGCGAGCTTGATCGGGTGCGCCTCGGCAACCAGCATCTCCAGGAACTCGTCTTGGTGGAGCAGGAGTTGTCGGCGGAACAGCGCCCCCAGCCGCATACGGCGCTCCAGTGGCACCGCAGTCCACGCCGGCACGGCGGCGACCGCCGCATCCAGCGACAAGTCGATCTCCTCGTCACCGGCGACAGCACACCGCCCGACGACGTACGGATGCCGAAGCGCCTCGGGATCCGCCTCCTGCTCCAGGGTTCGCTTCAAGCTCACACTGGTGAAGACGTCCTCCAGCAATGAGCGAGCGCTGACGGTATAGACCCAGCCGTCGCCCTCGACATCCTTGCCACCTATATACAACGGGTAGCTGCGCAGTTCCTTCTGCCGCGTTTCCGCGCCTGTTTCCAACTGTCCACCAGAAAGCACTGTGACGCCCTTCTAGACATCATCGCTTTGATCACTTTTTGAGTGTGCCAGGGCTATCTGATTCGTCACTGACACCACTCTGATATCCCGCGCCACGAAGGTGGAAAGGATGTGGTGGTGTGCGCTCGGCCCAGCGCTCACAAAAGCGCCGCGGGGGGAAGGCGAGGACGGGGCGGCGCGGAAACCCCAAACCCCCTCC
>NZ_JBQTCE010000007.1:480474-570913 GCF_052665095.1 Streptomyces sp. NEAU-174
AAAAAAAAAAAAAAAAAAAAAAAAAGGAAAGAAAAAAAAAGACAAACCAAAAACGGCACCCGCGGCCTTCCGCTGCGGAGAGGGCAGGATTCGAACCTACGTGGGCGTCAACCCAGACCGGACAAGGTCCGGCCCCCGTTAGGCCACTACGGGAACCTCTCCAGATCCCGGTTCCGGTGTCTCCCGGCCCCGTTCACATCCACCATCATGCACCGTGGTTCTGAAATCAGACTGACAGGTCGCTGATAACCGGGGCGCAGCATCATTTCACCCTTCCAATCACGATTCCGGAGATGCTTCACTTCTGCTGTTGCTTCACTTCCTTGGCGCGCGGCGTGTCAGCCATGCGGCCACTAGCCCGCAGAAAGCGAGAAGCACATGGATGAGTCCCCGACCACACACGACTACCTGCTGCACGCGATCCAGGCATATACCGTGGCAGACAATCCGAGCGCATTCCTGGCATTGAACACGGGAAACAGTGCCTTCACCGCACCCGGAGTCGAGGGGGTGGTGGTCCACCGGCGTGCGGGCCGCTATCTCGTGCAGTTCGGCGGCCCCTTCGCCCCCGCCGACGCGTACGATGATCTCCTCGATCTCTTTCAGGCGTACGCCCGCGAGCGGGGTCTGCGGTGGGTGGGTGTGCAGTTGCAGCGCAGCGACGCCGAGGCCCATGCCCGGCGGGGGCTGACGGTGAACCAGATCGGCGCGTCATGGGCGGTTGAGCTGGAGAACTTCACCCTGCGCGGCACGCGGTTCATGCAGCTTCGGAACAAGATTTCCCGTGCCATGCGCAATGGTCTGCGCGTCGAAGAGGTCGACGCCGAGAACTGGTACGACGCCCTCCGGGCCATCGACCGGCCGTGGCTGAATTCCAAGGGCGACGGCTCCCGGCCGTTGGAGTTCCTCGTGGGCGAGTACGGCGGTCCGGCTCAGAAACACCGGCGGCTGTTCATGGGCTTCATCGGGGACCAGCCCGTCGGCTACATCTCGTACTCGCCGGTCTTCGGCAGTCGGGCCGGTTGGATGCACGACCTGAGCCGCCGCGTCCCGGGCGGCTCCCCCGGCATCATGGAAGCCATCAACGCTCATGCCGTGGCCGTCTTCCGGGGGGAGGGCGCGGATTGGCTGCACTTCGGCTTCACGCCGTTCACCGGGCTCGCTCCGGTGAACGAGCTCCCGGGTCACAGCATGGCATTCCGGTGGTTCATGCAATACCTCTGGGCCGAGGGCGCCGCAGTGTACCCGGCGCAGACCCAGCTGGCGTACAAGGAGAAGTGGGCGCCCACCACCGCGATCCCGGAATACGTCGCCTTCGACGGACCGGCGTCGCTGGCGGGCTTCGCGCACATTTTCCGCGCGTGCAACGCATTCTGACCCGGGGCCGGCAACACCGTACGACAACTACCGAGGAGGTACCGAAAGTGTCCCACAGCGAAACCAATGCCAACGCCGAGACCAAGGCGCTCAAGCAGGCCATGGCGGAGTCGTTCTTCGCCATCATCGGCGCACCCGACGACGAGGAGACCGCGGCACGCGCCGATCAAGTGGTGGAGCGGCTCGACGCACGACTCGCCCCGCCCTCCGAGTCCGCGCCGTCGGCCACCGGCCACTGACCGGTACACCGGCTCCGGGTCTCTGACCAGCCTCGGAGACTCATCCGACGACGACGCGCAGCAACCCACCGCCGTCTTCCGGAGTCCGGCTCGGGCGGCGGGCTGCTGGGGTGTCAGCTCGCGGAGAAGGAGACCGGCAGATGCCGGACACCCCGCATGATGATGCCGGGGCGCCATTGGAGGTCTCCGGGCGGGACCGTGAGCGCGAGGTCCGGAAACCGGCGTAACAGGGTGCTGATCGCCACCTGCCCTTCGAGCCGCGCCAGCGGCGCACCGAGGCAGTGGTGGATGCCGTGGCCGAAGCCCACGTGCGGGTTGTCGCCACGCTTGATGTCGAGCCGGTCCGCCCCCGCGAACCGCTCGGGATCCCGATTCGCCGAGGCGAGTACGACCAGTACGGGCTCGCCCGCGGGAATCTCGACGCCGCCGACTACGACCGGTTCCATGGTGTACCGCCAGGTCGCGGTCTCCACGGGTCCGTTGTAGCGGATGAACTCCTCGATGGCCGGGGCGAGCAGGGACTCGTCGGCCCGCAGGGCCGCGAGTTGATCGGGGTGGGTCAGCAGGGCGATGACGCCGTTGCCGACCAGGTTCACCGTGGTCTCATGGCCCGCCACGAGCAGCAGCAGAGCCATGGTCACCACTTCTTCGTCGTCGAGACCATCCACTCCGTCAGCGGCCGACACCAACGCTGATATCAGACCGGCGTCCGGCTCCCGGCGCATGCGCCCGACGAAGTCGGAGAGGTAGCCGTGCAAATTGGCGAAGGCCGGTTCGACCAGCGGACGTTCGTCCTCGTCGGCGGAGGTGAGGAGCGTCGACCACTCCCGGAAGGCGTCGCGGTCCGCCACCGGAATGCCCAGCAGCTCGCAGATCACGGTGATCGGCAAGGGGAAGGCGAAGTCGTCGATGAGGTCCGCCCGGCCCGTGCCCGCCACCCGGTCAAGCAGCTCGTCGGCGATCTCCTGCACCCGTGGTCGCAGCTCCTGGACCCGACGCGGCGTGAACGCCTTTACTACGAGCCTGCGCAGCCGGGTGTGGTCCGGCGGATCGCTGTTGAGCATGCTCGACATCAACGGCAGGTTGTCCTCGCCCTCGCCCGCCACGATCGCCTCACGTAACGAGGCGCTGACATTGGCCGGCTCCTTCGACAGACGCGGATCGGTGAGTACGGCCCGCGCGTCCGCGTAGCGGGTGACGAGCCAGACATCGCTGAAGGCCGGGAAATACACCCGGTGTACACCGCCCGTCTCCCGCAGCGCGCCATAGAAGTCGAACGGGTTCGCCCTGAAATGTGGATCGAACATTTCGAATCTCAACCGCTGATCCAATTCAGCTCCCAGAGTATTTGATGCCACCCTCAATCGGGATATTAAATTTGCCGACATGATGCCGCACTGACTCGTCACTGACTTTCGCACCGGAAAGCATTTTTGGCCGAGGCGGAGCTTCGGCATTACCTCTCAGGTAATCGACAACATCCCTACCGGAGGCCAAAGTGGGGACGTACACACCAGGTCCTCGTGCCGCGCCCGGGGGCTCGGCTTGCCATGTGACATCCCTGGAGACCCCGGATGACTACTGAGGCGAACCTGTCGCCTGTGACCGCCCGTCAGGAAGCACACGACGGGGCCTCGTGGGCCGCGTTGGCGATCGTCCTGGTCGGCACCTTTATCACGGTTCTCGACTACTTCATCGTGAACGTCGCCATCCCCTCCATGCAGGACGGCCTCAACGCCAGCTCGGCCCAGGCCCAGGGCTTCATCATCGCCTACGGGCTCGCCTTCACCGGCGGCATGATCACCGGTGGTCGGCTCGGGGACCTCTACGGCCGTCGCCGCATGTACACCCTGGGTGTCCTGATCTTCACGATCGCGTCAGCCGCGTGTGGTCTCGCCCCCAACGCGCCGTTCCTGATCGTCGCCCGTGCGGTGCAGGGGGCTGCGGCTGCCTTACTGGTCCCCCAGGTACTCGGCATCCTCAGCGCCACGTACCACGGCGAGCGCCGGGCCCGCGCCTTCAACGCCTACGGCCTGGCCATCGGATTTGCCAGCGTCCTCGGTCAACTGATCGGCGGCGCGCTGATCACCGTCGATCTCTTCGACCTGGACTGGCGGAGCATCTTCCTCATCAACGTGCCGGTCGGGATCGCAGCCGTGCTGCTGACCGGCCGGCTGGTGCCCGAGTCCCGCGGCGAGGGCCGCGCGCAGCTCGACCTGGTCGGCGCGGTCCTGGTCACGGCCGGCCTGGTCGCGATCGTGCTGCCGCTGGTGCAGGGGCACGAGCAGCACTGGCCGATGTGGGGCTGGGTATCAATGGTGCTGTCCGTGCCGCTGCTCGGGGCCTTCGTGGTCCACCAGAAGCGGCTCGGCGAAGCGGGCGGGGCGCCGCTGATCCATTTGGGGCTGTTTCGTGAGCGCGTGTTCTCCGTGGGGCTCGTGGCCGTGCTGCTCTATTTCATGGCCATGGGCTCCTTCTTCCTCCTGCTGGCCCTCTACCTTCAGCAGGGCCGCGGATACTCCGCCATGGAGTCCGGTTTGATCTTCAGCGCGCTCAGCGTCGGCTACTTCGGTTCGTCGCTGTTGTCCGGTCGGCTCGCCCGGTACCTCGGTCGGCAGTTGGTCGCCGCGGGAGGCCTGGCCGTCGCGGTCGGATACACGGCGGCGGGCATCACCGTGTCGCAGCTCGGAATCACAGGCGCCATCGGCTGGGTCGTCCCATCCCTGCTGGTCGCCGGCGTCGGAATGGGCATGGTGACCGGTCCGCTCACCAACACCGTCCTGACCGGCGTGGTACCGGAACACTCGGCCGCCGCCTCCGGCGCCTTGTCCACCATGCAGGAGGGCGGCGCCGCACTGGGCGTTGCCGTGGTGGGTACGGTCTTCTACCCGGCGCTGACGGACGGCCGGGCCGACTCCTACAGCCATGCCTTCGCGCTCGGCGTCATCCCCCTGGTGTGTTTCGGTGCCGCCGTCGCGCTGGTCGTCCAGTTCTTCCCGCGAACCTCCGAGAAATAACGTCGGAACAGAAAACAAAAGTGCCAGCGGCAACAAATGTCAGGGCCTTACGGTGCGGCGTCCGCCGACACGCTGTAAGGCCCTCTCGCTTCCTATCTGTCGACCACGTATCAGTGGCGTGTCATCGCCCGCTGCCATCATGGATTACGCGCGATGACCTGAAATCCGGGAATCCCGGGTGACAGGAATCCGCGGATCGATTTGCGGAAGACCGCCGCTCTCATCCCAACACCGGAAGGATCCCATGTCCGAGGTCGACGTACAGATCCCCGACTGGCCGCTACAGCGCACCTGCCCCTTCTCGCCGCCACCTGCCTACAAGGAGTTGCGCCAGGGCCCGCCGCGGCTCGTCCGCCACCGCGGGGGCTTGGCCTGGCTCATCTCCCGGCACGAGGATGTCCGGGAAGCGCTGGCCGATCCGCGGATGAGCTCCGACGACCAGCAGCCGAACTTTCCGCACCGCATCCTGTTGCCTCCGTGGCCTCGAGTAAACTCCTTCTGGCGTATGGACCAGCCGGAACACGGCCGGCTGCGCCACATGGCCATGCCCGAGTTCACCGCCCGCCGGACCCGGGAACTGCGTCCCAGAGTTCAGAATCTGGTGGACGAGCTGCTGGACGCGATGGCCGAGATGCCTCAGCCCGTCGACTTCGCCCAGGCCTTTGCCGTCCAGCTTCCATGCCTGGTCATCGCGCGGATCTTCGGCGTACCGGACGGCGACATCGCCTTCTTCAAGGAACAGACCGGCCTCATCCTCGCGCAGGACCGCGGCCCTGAAGCGCCGCTCGCCGCCTACGAGGCGATGTCGGAGTACCTGGGAGATCTCACCCGGCGCAAGGCCAAGGAGCCCGGTGACGACCTGATCAGCCGGCTGGTGCACGACTACCAGAACAAGGGCCTGCTCACTCACGACGATCTCGTCGGCATCGTGCGGCTCATGATCATCGCAGGCCACGAGACCACCGCGAACCTGCTGGGCCTGACCGTCCTGGCGCTGCTGTCGCACCCGGACCAACTCGCCGAGCTGACAGCCGACCCAGGCATCGCGCCGAAGGTCGTGGAAGAGGCGCTGCGCTACTGGTCGATCTCTCAGGACAACATCGTCCGGGTGGCGGCCGACGACCTGGTGATCGGCGGCGCGCGGGTCGCCAAGGGTGACGGAGTGATCATCTCCATCCCCAGTGCCAATCACGACGAGCGCTTCTTCCCCGACCCGGAGCTCTTCGACATCCACCGCGACACCAAGAACCACGTCGCGTTCGGACTGGGACCGCACTACTGCCCGGGGGCGCCCCTGGCCCGACTGGAGCTGGAACTCGCCCTGCCCGCCCTGTTCGCGCGCTTCCCCGGACTTCGGCTCGCCGTCGACGTCGACGACCTCTCCTTTCGCGAGGGAGCCTTGGTGTACGCGGTGGACGGTCTCCTGCTCAGTTGGTGAAACTCGTGACATCCCGTCATCGGTCGGCCGTTCCGCTTCCCGGAGCCGGGAAGTGGAACGGCCGACCGTTTTGGCCGAAGATCCTCTGAGTCCCGTAGCGTGTTCGCGGTCTAGGATTGGCTCGTGACAGTTTCCGACACCAGTACCCGGGTAGGGCCCCTGTTACGTCTGTGGCGCAACGAGCGGAAGGTCAGTCAGGCCGATCTCGCTCTGTGCGCGGACACGTCGGCGCGCCACATCAGCTTCATTGAGACCGGCCGGTCCAGACCGAGCCGCGAACTCCTGGAGAGGCTGGCGGACCGCCTTCAGGTTCCCATTCGCCAGCGCAACGCCCTGCTCGTGGCCGCCGGCTATGCCCCGGTCTACCAGGAGACGTCCCTGGAGGCGCCCCGCATGCGGGCCGTCAAGGAGGCCGTCGACCGGATCCTCGGCGTGCATATGCCTTTTCCGGCCCTCGCCGTGGACGCGGACGAGCACATCCTGGCGATGAACCGCAGCACCGAGCTGCTGCTTCGGGAAACCGTGCAATCGGACCTGCTGGTGCCGCCCGTCAACGTGATGCGCATGGCACTGCACCCGGCCGGAATGGTGCGCCATGTCCTCAATGCCGAGGAGTGGAAGGCTCATCTCCTCAGTCGCCTGTACCGTCAAGCCGTCTACTCCAACCGCGAGAGCCTCTGGGCCCTCTACAACGAAATGGCCGGATACCGGATTCCGGACGAGAGCGGGAACCATGAACTCTCGGACAGCATCGTCGCGTTGATCGAGTTGCGCGCTTTCGGCACGGTTCTCCGGCTCTTCAGCACCATCACGACCTTCGGGGCCACCACGGACGTGACCGTCGCGGAGTTGTCCCTGGAGACCCTGCACCCGGCCGACGACCACACGGCGTCGGTGTTCCAGCAGGTCGTCAAGGCCGCCGGCGACTCCTACGGGGTGTCCACGATCTCCACTACCGCGGAGGCGAAGGTGAATCCGGGTCCGGACCCCACCAGCAAGACCGCTTCCCCAGGGGTGACAGCGTCTGTCCGGCACAGGTAGTCGAGCCCGGCGAACTGGTCCCCGGCCCCCAAGTGCCCGACCCTACGGCCGAACTCCCACAGGCTCCTTTCCTCCGGGAAGCCGAGCACATCGTAGTTCTCCGCTTGGCCCTGCCCTCGGTGCATGAAGGGGACAATGACGCGCGAGATGTCGTCGCGCGTCAGCCCCGCGTCCGTGAGCGCCTGCTGCGCCGTCCTGAGCAGGCCGGCCTCATACCGTTCCCAGGAGCCGACCGCCTCGGGGGTGACCGCGTGCCGGGCGCCGCGTTCGATGACTCTCACCGGATTTTCCTGCCCGGGCATGGACCTGAAGGGTGCGTCTCCCCGGAACCACGGTTCGAGGGAGCTGTCCGCCCCGACCGCCGTGGCAAGGATGCGTGCGAAGCCGGCCCGGCGGGACACGACAAGCGCCGTTCCGGCATCACCGATGATCATGTTGAGCTGCATGTTCCAGCGGTCCAGCATCGGCGGCGCGAAGCAGTCGCCCGTGGTCAGCAGGGCCGCTTCGGCGAAACCACCGCTCACATAGGCGGTGGCCAGATGCAGTGCGCCCATTCCACCATTGCATTTCTGGCCCAGGTCGAATGGCACGGCGTACGGGCCGACCGTTCGGCTCGCGATGTAGGACGCGGGGGTCCACATGTCCAAACCCTGAAACCAGCAGCTACTGTGCAGGACCAGACCGACGTCTTCGGGCGCTACGGCGGAATGTTTCAGTGCCCGGTCCGCGGCCTGAATGGCCATGTCCGGCCCCACAATTCCCTCCGCGACTGCGATGGAGGTGTAGCCGAGATCCTGATGCGCGGCATCCACCAGGCCCTCTTCAACCGCTTTACCCAGTGGGACCAGGTCCGGCAACCAGGTGGCGGCACTCGCAATGTAGACCGGATTGTCACAGCGCATTACTCACCTCGTAGGCAGGCACGGAGCGATCTCGTCTGGACTACAGCCGTAACACGGAAGGCGAACGGAGCGGGCGCGGCACCGGATGCGTGTACCGGTAACGCGCCCGCTCCGTACGGCGTTGTTCAGGACGGCATCTTGTCGATGAACTGGTAGTCGTGGACGATCCGTCCGTCCTCGCCGACAAGGAACAATTGCGTACCGATCGACGCCGGTTCGCCGCCCGCCGTGGGCACCATATCCCAGGTAAACCGCACGGCCTCGTGGTTCTCGTCCACCTTCGCCGTCTTGAAAACGTACTCGCCGTTCTTCACGAACTGCTCATACGCCTCGGTGACGGCGGCTTCGATCCCGGCATGACCGCGGAACTCGGCGCCCTGGTTGGCGTACACGGCGTCGTCGGCCCAGATCTCGGAGACACCCTTACGTCGGAGAGCAGGGTCCCCCTCGTTCCAGACCGCCACATATCGCTCCACGAAATCGTCAATGTTGCTCAACGTGATCCCTTCCGTTGCTGCGCACGAGAACGCACTGATTACAGGGCCGGGGGGCGCGAATCCCGGCGATTGAGAGTCTTGCATCGCCTCCCACGGGTTGTCGATTACCTCATCGGTAATGGCTTGCCGTTCAGTAAACGTGTACGGTTAATCCAACGGGGGTGGTGGGCACATGCTCATCGAATGCACATCCAAGGGACGGCCGACCTGGCTGGGCTTCGGGAATTTACACCCGCAGATGAGTTCAGTCGGGTCTGGCGTATCCGTCGCCGTCGGGTCCCGTATCGTCGCAGGGCCCGGCCTGTCCAGCCGACGCTTTTCTCCAGCGCTCTCCACCTCTGCCACGGTGCGACCTCGTCGCTCCCCTATGCCCGACTTGATTCGGCATAGGGAAGGGCATCTTGAGACTCATCAGTCGACATGTCAACAGGTAACGGGAGCCGACATGCTGGAGTTCAGAATTCTCGGCCCTCCGGTCGTCAAGGGTCGAGGAGGAGTGCGTACACCACAAGGGCCTTTTCAGGCGACACTACTCATCTCCCTGCTCGTGGCCGACGGACGTCCCGTCCAGGCCGACGACCTCATTCACGAGCTATGGGGCAATGGCCGCCCCACCCACCCGGACAATGCGCTTCACGCGCACATCAGCAGGCTACGCCGGGTCCTGGAGAAGCTGGAGCCGGAGCCTTCGCAGTCGCGCATCATCAGTCGGCCCGGCGGCTATCAACTGGCCGTCGACGACGCCTCGGTGGACGCAATCTCCTTCGTCTCCGAGGTCAGCGACATCGAGGCCATGGTGGACCACATGCCGCCCCAGGAGGCGGCCGGCCAACTGCGTCAGGTCCTGGACCGCTGGCAGGGGCCGATCTTCGGGGGCATCACCGGCGGCCGGATCTGCCAGGCCAGCGCGAAGCGGTACGAGGAGACGCGGCTGCACGCCTGCACGATGCTGTTCGACGCGGAGCTGGCCAGCGGCCACCACTCGGCCATCATCGCCGAGCTGAGGGCCCTGCTCACCTCGTATTCCGGCTTCTACGAACTCCACTGCGAACAGCTCATGATCGCCCTGTACCGGTCCGGGCGTCAGGCCGAAGCACTGGAGGCATACCGCCAGGGCCGTGATGTGATAGATCACTTCACATCCCGTCCGCCCTCCGTGCGCCTGCGAAGATGCGAACACATGGTGCTCGTACAGGATCCCAGGCTGACCGAGGACACGCGGCGGGCTGTGCTCACAGCTCTGTGACCGTCGACCGCGGGCGCCCCGCGTGGCCCGTGGCGGGCAACGCGGGGCGCCCGCGGTCTCGCCACGCCCCGCCCAGCCCTCCGGGGTGTTCCGCGTCAGGAGGGCTGGTCGAAGCCGTGCATGATCGGCGAGGGATCCAGACCCAGCTCCTGCGACACCTTGCGCCGCAACTCCTGGTAGACCACGCGTGCTTCGGTGTGCCGGCCCGATCGTTGCAGGGCGATCAGCAGCTGCTGCCAGAACCGTTCCCGAAACGGCTGATCGGTCAGTTGCTCGCGCAGTTCGGGAATCACTCTTCCGTAGTTGCCCAGTTCCAACTCGTTCTCGTACAGCAGCTCCAGCGCGGCGATACGTGACTCCTCCAGTCGGCAGATGGCCGCCTGACACAGCGCCGTTCCGGCCATCCCGTGGAGAGCCGGCCCGCGCCAGAGATCCAGGAGTGAGCGGAGTTCCCGGACGGTGACCGCCGGATCGTCTGCGCTGTGGTCCCTGATCCGCTCCAGACCGGCCCTGAAGATCTCCGCGTCGAGTTCCCCCTCGTCCACGTTGAGCTGGTAACCGGCCGGAAAAGCGACCAGCCTCGCCGTCCCCGCGTCCGGCTCCCAGTCGGCGAGTTTCTGCCGAAGCCGGCTGACATGCGCCTGTAACGCGTTCTCGACGTGTGCGGGTGGCTTCTCCTGCCAGAGCTCGTTTATCAGAGGGTCGATCGGCACCAAGTTGCCGGCGTTGGCGAGAAGTACGGTGAGGAGCTTTCTCTGCATAAAGCCCTTCGGCCGGACGACCTGGGTCGGTGTGCCGATCTCCAACGGGCCCAGGACTCTGAACGAAAGCACGTGTCCTCCCAAACGATCACGAGCATTGGTCGAGGCCTCCGATGTTGCGAGCTTGCGCGGCCGGCCGACCAGGCACATCGGCGTGGCCTTGCCGATACGTACCCCGTATCGATCCGATCTTCGCATCCGACCCCTGACAACCCGCTGACGTGAACGCCCGACGCGGTCGCCGGGACGGCCCGAGCCGTCCCGGCGAGGTACTCCCCGCGCGACGGTTTCCCAACCTGCGCCTAGGCCGCGAGCCGCCGCAGATGGCGCACCATGTCGGAAACGACGGCCAGGGCGTTGTCGTTGATGTAGAAATGATCGCCCTGGAATTCGGAATTCCCCAGATACGACGGCGTGCGGGGCGTCCAGGACTCCATCGCTCCATGTTGCATGAGCTGGTCGGACCGCCCGCTGTAGGTGGCCACCGGGCACGGCACCCGAGCCGCGTCGTCGACGTAGCTGGCGACGACGGCCAAGTCGGCCCGCATCGCCGGGATGACGGTGGCCAAGGCCTTCGGATCGTCCATGATCTCCTTGGGCACGGATCCCAGGCTCCGGATCCAGGTGAGGAGCTCCTCCTCGGGCATGTTGGCCTGCTCCAGGGTGACGGTGAGGAAGCCCTCCGGCGCCCATCCGGAGGCACCGAGGAGGACGGGCCCCCGCTCACCCCTGGCCTCAAGCTCCACGGCGATCCGGTAGGCGAGCTGGGCGCCCAGGCAGTGGCCGAAGAACGCGTACGGCCGGTCGTCCAGTTCGGCGAGCAGGGCCTCGCACAGGGCCTCGACGAGGGGGACCATCTCAACGAAGGTCTCCTCCCCGAGTCGGTCCTGACGGCCGGGCAGTTGCACGGTTTGGTGGGCGATGTCGCCGGGGATCAGGGGTGGCCAGTCGCGGTAGATGGAGGCGCCACTGCCCGCGTGGGGGAACAGGAAGAGCCTGGAAGCCGCCTCGGGATCGGTCTCGGCGGGCTGGAACCAGCGGCCGAGGATGGAGGTGGGAGAGGTTGTCACGCTGTCTCCTGCGATGTCGTGGGGCAAGGGGAAGGGGCCGACCGGTGGGCGGGCCGCGCACCGAGCGGCGGCGCGTCGGCGTCGTCGGGGGTTCAGGACTGCTGCTGGTACCCGTCGCGCAGTTGCCGGCGGAGCAGCTTCCCGGAGGGATTGCGCGGCACGTGGTCGATGAAGATGTAACGGGTGGGGATCTTGAAGTCGGCGACCCGGCCCCTGAGCGAGATCATCAGTTCACGCGGGGTCGCCTCCCGGCCGGGCCGGAGCGCCACACAGGCCTGGACGGCCTCGCCCCAACGCTCGTCGGGAACGCCGATCACGGCGACATCGGCGACGGCCGGGTGCTCGGCCAGGGCCTTCTCCACCTCAGCGGGATAGATGTTCTGCCCGGCGACAATGATGGTGTCATTGACTCGGTCGCACAGGTAAAGGTAGCCGTCCTCATCCAGGTAGCCCGCGTCCCCCATCAGCAGCCAGCCGTCGACCATGAGTTCCTGCGTGGCCTGGGGCAATTGCCAGTACTCCAGCAGGCTGGTCGGGGTGCGGACGCATACCTGTCCGATCTCACCGGCCGGCAGGGGACGGCCGTCCCGGTCGATGATCTTCAGCTCGTTCCCGGGGCAGGCCCGGCCCGCTGAAGCCAGCAGCGAACTGCCCGGTTTGTGGTCGGCCGGCGGCAGACAGGCGGCCACACTGCCCGTCTCCGTACTGGCGTAGATCTGGGCGAACTCGCAGCCCATGACGTCCAGGCAGCGTTCCAGGAGAGCCGTTGGGATCGGGGCGGCCCCGTAGGCCACTTTGCGCAGGGTGCGAAAGGTCTCCCGGTCCACCCCAGGCTCGTCCAGCAGCATCTGGAGCATCGCCGGGGCGATGAAGGTGGTGGTGACGCCCAGCTCCTTGATCAGCCGGACGGCCTCCTCGCTGACGAAGATGCGCATGATCACGTTGGTGGCACCGGCGGTGAAGCCGTGCATGAACCAGCCCATGCCCGCGGTGTGGAAGCCGGGGAAGGAGATGAGACTGACGTCGTCGGGTCGCCAGTCGATCCATGCCTCGCCGAGCCGCCGCATCTCCTCGGTAAAGGCGAAGAAGGTGCGGTGCCCCAGGACGACGCCCTTGGGCAGGCCCGAGGTACCGCTGGTGTAGAGCTGGATGACGGGGGTGTTCCGGTCGCTGCGCAGGACGAGGTCGTCGTCGGGGTGGCCGGCTTGCCAGGTACGGAACCCGTCACCGGGTGCGCCGCCGTCGTCGAGCCGCACCACGGTCCGCAGCTTGGGCAGCTGCGGGGCCACGTCCGCCGCCGTGCTCATGAACTCGTCTTCCACGAAGAGGATCTCGACCCCCGAGTCGCGCAAAATGTGGTCGACCTCGGTGGCGGTCAGCCTCCAGTTGACCGGCACCAGCACGCTCTCGCTCTTAGCGCACCCCAGGGCCAGGGTGTAGTAGTGCTCCGATTCCCGGCCCAGGTAGCCGATCCGGCTGCCCGCCGTGGCTCGGTGCGCGCGCAGCGCGTGAGCGGTGCGGTTGCTCTCGCGGTGCAGTTCGCCGTAGCTCATGCGCCGGCCCTGGCAGTGGATGGCGGTGTGGTCCGGGCGCTGCGCGGCGTGGTGGGCTGCGACATCCCCCAGCGTCAGTGTTGGTGTACGTGTCATGAGTTCTCGCTTCTTGGCTCTGCGCCCGGGTGGTGCCGAGCGGCTTGGGGCGGACAGGGCGTCGGAACGTGGTCAGGACGGCTGCCCGCCGGTCAGCTGGCTGTCGAGGTAGGCAGCGAGTTGCTCGGTGCATGGATGGTCGAACACGATCGAGGCAGGCAGAGGCAACCGGAAGGCGGCCTCCAGGGTGTTGCGCAGTTCCACGGCGACCAGTGAGTCCAGGCCCAGTTGAAGGAACTCGATATCGGGTTCGATCACCTCGACGTCCTCGATGTGCAGCACCTGAGCGACCCGCGCCTGAACGAACTCCTCGATCGCTGGGACCCGTTCGCCGGCGGGCCGGGTGAGCAACTGATCGAGGTCGAAGTCCTCCCCGTCTTCCGCGGCACTGACCAGCCGCTCATACAGCGCGTTGGCCACCGGCTTGGCGACGGTGAACCGGTCCCAGTCACACTCGCCCGCCACCACCTGTCCGGAGGTGTGCTCCGGAGCGATCAGGGAGACAAGAGCGCGCATACCGCGGGCCGGCGTGAACAGCTTGATGCCCTGTTCCTGCCACGAGGTGAGCACCTGCTCGCCGAGCCTGGCCGACATGCCCACCTGTGCCCAGGGGCCCCAGTTGATGCTCAGGCCGGGCAGGCCCTCCGCCCGGCGCCGCGTCATGAGGTTGTCCATGAAGGCGTTGGCAGCCGCGTAGTTCGCCTGGGTGACGCCACCGACGACGGACGCGGCGGAGGAGTAGCACACGAAGAATCGCAGGGCGGGCAGGTAGGCAGTGGCCTCGTGCAGCAGCCAGGTGCCGTACACCTTGGAGCGGAACACCCGATCAAGGCAGTCCCAGTCCATGGCCGAGACCGGCATGTCGGCGAGCGCGCCCGCGGCGTGCACGATGCCGCCTACCGGATGAGGTCCCTCGGTCAGCCCATCAACCAGGCGGCGCACCTCCTCGGGCTCGGACACGTCGGCCTGGAATACGGTGACGTCGGCCTTCTCCCGCAACGTTGCGAGCAGCTCCGCCGCCTCGGCCGCGGGCGTACCGCTCCGGCTGACGAGGCAGATGTGGCGGGCGCCCAGATCGACGAGCTCCCGCGCGGTGGTCAGGCCGAGCCCGCCGAGTCCACCGGTGATGAGATACGTATGGTCGGGTGTGACCACGGGCGATCGGTCGTACGCCCTGCGCGAGGTGTCCACGTCTCCGGGCACCCGCAGATCGAGGACGAGTTTGCCGACGTTGGCGCCGCGGCTGAGGACGCTGAACGCCTCCTCCACCTCGTCCAGCGAGTACCGGGTGGTGGTGATCGGCGGCAGCTCTCCACCCTCCACCAGCGCCATGACCTTGCGCAGGATCTCGCTACCCAGCCGCAGCGCCTCGGCTCCCCGCCGCAGACTCAGGTCAAAGGAGTGGTAGGCGACATCCGGGCGCGTTTCGCGCACCCGGCCCGGGGTCCAGGTGTCCACCGTGCCCAGCTCGACGAACCGGCCGCCCGGGGCGAGCACATCCAGCCCGGCCGCCACATGGTCGCCGCCCAGGCTGTTGAGGACGACATCGACGCTCCCGGAGCCCCGGGCGATCTCCTCGCGGTAGCCGACGGTGCGCGAGTCCATCACATGGTCGACACCCTGCGCGCGCAGCCAGGACCACTTGGGCCGACTGGCGGTGGCGAGCACCTCGGCCCCGGCGAGCTCCGCCAGGCGCACCGCGGCCTGCCCCACCCCGCCGGCCGCGGCGTGGATCAGCACCCGGTCACCGGCCTTGACGCCCGCCAGGTGGTGCAGTGCGTAGTACGCGGTGACATAGGCGGAAGCCAGTCCCGCCGCCGCGGCGAAATCGAGCCCCCGGGGCTTGCGCACGGCCGCCGCGGACGGCACCAGCACCCGTCGACGCATGGTACCGAAGTGGTGCACGACAACGTCCTCGCCCACCGCGAACTCCGCGTCCGGGCCCGCGGCGACCACTGTCCCGGACCCCTCGAATCCCAACGGCTGCGGACGGTACTCGGTGCCCGCCTCCTCCGCCGCCCGACGCAGCACGCCGAGCGCGTTCAGGACGTCCTTGAAGTTCAGCCCGGCGCACCGCATCTCCACCTGGATCCAGTCGCCCTGAGGGGCCGGATCATCGGCAGCAGCCACGGGCTCGATGCCGGAGAGCCTGCCCTCGTCCCGGACGGCCAGCTCGAACGGGGTGCCGGGGCGGATTCGCGGTTCGCGGGGCAGCAGGCGCCTGACTCGCCGGTGCCCACCGCGGAACGCCACCTGGAACTCCCCACCGTCCGGGTTCTGCGACTCGCGCAGCAGGTCCGGCAGTCCGCCGCCCCGCGGCAGGTCCATCAGGGTGACGCGGTAGGCCGGGTTCTCGTTCAGGAGCACATGCCCGAAGCCCCACAGGCTGGCGGACGCGGGCTGGGACTCGACAGCGCCTCGGTCGCCCGGCAGCAACTGGGCCTCCTCCGTGACCAGCCAGAGCCGCTGGTTGCGTCCGAAGCCCTCATGGCCGAGCAGGTCCAGTAGCTCCAGAAGCTGCCGGTAGTTGATCTCGCACTCGGCGCGCAGCGACCGGGCGCTCGTCTTCCGCCCCGTCGGCCGCCAGAACCACCACAGGTCGGTCACGTCCGCGGTGCGCAGCGCGGTGGTGACGTCCTGCACTTTCGACACGCACGTCAACTCGGCCCCGGCTTCGGCGAGCTGGTCGGTCAGGGCGGCGAAGTCGGCGTCGGACCGGTTGACCGCGACGATGTGCCGCGCGCGGGCCACGGGTTCGGCACGCAGGGAGCTCCGCAGCCACTCGGTACGGAAGAAGAAGTCCCGTCGGTGTACCGCCGCGGCGGTGGGGCGGGTGAAGTCAACCTCGTGGATCTCCACCACGGGCTGGTCGCCCTCCAGGAGGACCACGTCGGCCGTGACCTCGGCGCCGGGCCTCGCGGTCTCGGCGACGCGCACCACCACGCGCAGCGCGTCGGCCCTCGGCTTCTTGTGGAATCTCAGTTGGTGGAAGCCGGCCGGCAGCAGGGCGATGCCCTCGTGGTCCAGCGCGGTCACGCAGTGCAGGGCACTCTCCAGAAGAGCCGGCGGCAGGTACTCGCCGGGGACCGTCGGCTGCCCTTGCAGTTCCCCGACGACGAGTCCCGGACCGTGCACGGCGATCCGGGTCAGCCGTTGGTACTCGGGCCCGCACTCCAGGCCGGACATGGCGAGGTCCGCGTACACCTCGGCGGCCTCGCGCACCTCGGTGGCGGGACCGGCGCCGGCCGCCATCGCGCACAGTTCCCCGGCGAGCCCGCTCGTCGGTGCGGAGATCAGTCGTGCGGTGAGGTGGCGCCGCTCCCCGGTCCCGTCGCCCGGAATACCGGAGATCTCCACTTCGGCGGCCGCGGTGTGCGCGTCGCGCAGCCTGGTGCGGATCTCGACGGTGTCCTGGTCGGGCAGCGGCAGGGGCTCATGGAGTCGGACGTCGCTCAGTACACGGCCGGTCGCGCCGAACACCTGGTCCTGTAGCGCGATCACCAGCTCCACCTGCGCCGCGACCGGAAGTACCCGCTCGCCGACGGTCGGCGCCCCCGTCAGGCATGCCTGACGGCCGAGGCCGACGCGCGCGGTGAACTCCCTGACGCCCTTCTGCGGAGCTGTCTCCTCCCCCAGGAGCGGATGGTGAGCGACGGTCGTGGCGACCGGCGCGCCCACCGAGTGCCGGGGCCTGCTGTAGGGGAGCCAGTAGTGCTTGCGGTCGAAGGCATAGCCAGGCAGTGTGATCTTGCGGCACCGCGCGCCCGCGTGGAAGCCGCTCCACGCCACCGGCGATCCGGCGGCGTACATCTGGGCCAGGGCCCGCAGCACGGTCTCTCCTCGGGGGTCCTTCCGGGAGGCGCTGGGCACCCACAGGTGGTCCTCGGCGGACACGCACTGCCGGGCGAGCGAGATGAGCGCGGACGAGGGGCCGATTTCGACGAACGCGTGGCGACCACGGCGTTCGACGGCACTGATGCCCTGCGCGAAGCGCACCGTCTCGCCAATGTGCCGCACCCAGTACTCCACGGTCATGAGCTCCCGCGGTCTGGCCGGCTCGCCGGTGACGTTCGATATGAGGGTCATGGTGGGCCGGTGGAAGGTGATGTCCGCGAGTGCGGCGCGGAATTCGTCGTAGACCGTGGTCATCTGGGGCGAATGGAAGGCGTGGGACACCGAAAGCCGCTTGCTCTCCACACCGCGCTGCCCCAGCTCTGCCTCAACCCGTGCCAGTGACTCCACTCCGCCGGACACGACGCACTGCCGCGGGGAGTTGACGGCCGCGATCGCAAGATCGGGATGGGCGGCGCAGAGCGGTTCGACCTCGGCCGCGTCGGCGGTGACGACGAGCATGCCGCCCGGCTCGGTCACCCCCTGCATCAGGCGTGCCCGGTAAGTGACGAGGGTGACGGCGTCCTCCAGGTCGAACACGCCGGCGACCGTGGCCGCCACGACCTCGCCGATGCTGTGCCCGATCAGGACGTTGGGACGGACACCCCAGGAGATCCACAGCTGGGCCAGGGCGAACTCGTAGGTGAACAGGGCGGGTTGTGTGCATAACGTCTGATGGATGTCCTCGGGATCGGCGGCCCTGCCGAGCAGCAGGTCCCGGACCGACATTCCGAGGGGTCCGGCGAAGAGCTGGTCGCAAGCGTCCACGTAGTCCCGGAAGACCGGATGCCGCTCGTACAGTGCCGTGCCCATGCCCGCGTATTGGGATCCTTGGCCGGTGAACAGGAACGCCACCTTGCGAATGTCGGACGCCCGTCCGGACCGTGTCTCGCTCTTCCGTAGCCGGTCCAGGAAGCGGAGCAGATGGTCGCGGTCGTGCACCGCCACGGCGACCCGCTTCCCGAAGTGGGTACGCCCCACGTTGGCGGTGTAGCAGAGGTCGGCGATGTCGATGTCCGGATGGTCCGCCAGGAAGCGATGGTAGGACTCGGCCTGACGGCGCAGGGAGCGCGCGTTCTTCGCGGAGAGAGTGAAGACACTGCCGGCGCTCTGCCGCACCGCCCCGGGATCCGCCGCTGAGGAACGCAGCGACGCGGGGGGTTCCTCCAGGACCGCGGCCGCGATACCGCCCGCGAAACCGAAGCTGTTGACCAGGGCACGGCGGGTGGGGGCCCGCCACGGGCAGGCCTGCGTGGGCACGCGCACCGGAATGCTGTTCCAGGGGATGCGACCGGACGGTTGGATGAGGTTCAGGTGGGGGTACACCGTGCCGCTGCGCATCTGGAGGATCGTCTTGATGACCCCCACGACACCGGCCGCGGGTTCCATGTGCCCGAGGTTCGTCTTGACGGAGCCGACGACGACCGGATCGTCGCGCGTGTGCGACTGCGCGAAGACGTCGCTGATGGCGCCCATTTCGATGGGATCGCCCAGCTGGGTGCCGGTACCGTGCGCCTCGACATACTGGATGTCGCCGGGCTCGAGCATCGCGTTGGCGATCGCGGCGCGCATGACGGCCTCTTGCGCCGAGCCGTTGGGCACCGTGAGCCCCGCGCTGTCCCCGTCCTGGCCGACCGCGGTACCGCGGACCAGGGACAGGATCGTGTCGCCGTCGCGCCGGGCGTCGGTGAGCCGCTTGAGGACGAGTACACCGCATCCTTCGGCCCGTACGTACCCGTCCGCGCCCTCGTCGAACGTCTTGCACTGTCCGTCCGGGGCCAGCATGTTGGCGTGCGAGAACATCACCAGGATGCGCGGGTGGTGGATGGCGTTCACAGCGCCGCACAGCGCGATGTCGCACTCCCCGCTGCGGAGCCCCTGGGCCGCGAGGTGCAAGGCGGTGAGGGACGAGGCGCAGGCCGTGTCCACGCTGAGACTGGGGCCCCGCCAGCCCAGGAAGTACGACAACCGGCCGGACAGCGGGAAGGCCGTGATGCCCGAAGCCAGGTGGCCGTCCAGGTCCTCATACGCGAGCCCGTCTAGTTCCAGGGCGTAGTCGATGGAGCTGGTGCCGATGTACACGCCGCCATTGCCGTGGCGCAGCGGACCGGGATTGATGTTGGCGTTCTCCAGCGCCGACCACGCGGTCTCCAGCAGCATGCGCTGCTGGGGGTCCATGTACTGCGCCTCTTTGGGGGAGATGTTGAAGAACTGGGCGTCGAACCGGCCGATATCCTTCAGGAAGCCGCCACCGGCGGTCTGAATCGAGCCCGGCTCGTCGGCACCGTCCGAGGCGAACTGCTCGGTGTCCCAGCGGTCGTCGGGCAAGGGCACTATCCCGGACCGGCCGTCGCGCAGAAAGGCGTCGAACTCGTCCAGGGTCTCGTTGCCTCCGGGAAACCGCAGCCCCACACCGACGACGGCGATGGGCTCGTGCTTCTCCAGCAGCATCTGCTTGATGGCTCGGTCCTGCTCCTGTGCGGTGGCCGCCGTGCCGTCACCTCGAGCGGGCGTTGGTGCGGACCTGTCCGGCATTGCGTCGCCTCTCTGTGTCAGTTGGGACTGCGGCGAGGATGGCGTCATCCCCGGTACAGGTCTGCCAGCACTTCCTCCCACATGGCCCGGTGCGACTTCAGTTCAGGCGCGTCCTCATGTCCCCGTGCGGAGCCGTCGAAGAATTCGCCGAGTGTCTCGTCGCAGAGGTGGTCCAGCAGCTGTGCGACCGTGGGCCGGTCGAACAGCACGCTGGCGCTGATACTTCGGCCGAGCAGTACTTCGAGGCGCTGCTTGATCTCGGTGATCCGCAGCGAGGTGAAGCCCAGACTGAAGTAATTCCGATCCAGCGGAAGTTCCTCGGCCTCCGTCATCAGCAAAGTGGCCTTGAACTCCCGGCAGACCAGACTTTCCAGCGCTTCACGGCGTTCGGATACCGGCAGTTCCCGCAGTTCGCGGACGACCGGGGTGTCCTCGCTCATTCAGGCACCGTTTCCATGAGAGTCGAACGGAGAATGTGGTCACTCATTCATTCAGTGGGGTTGCGCAGCGCTGTTTCCAGCAGGTCGGCGAGTTCCTTCGCAGCGGCGTCGAAGAGGCCGTCCCATGCGTCGGCAACCTGCCGGTCCCCTCCGGCGGAAATAAATTTGGAACGTATCAGCTCGGAATGACGGGCCCTCGTTTCGGGGCCCGCGGCGCCGACCGGAATGACGCGTTCGCGGGAGAAGGTACGGCCGTCGCGAAGGCGAACCGTGACCTTGGCGGGAGTGCGCTTGGTGGCGTTCTCGTAATTCCGCGCGGGATCGGCGGACCGCGCGGCCACGTCGTGCACGAGGTCGCCGAAGAACCGCTCGGCCCACGCGGCACCCGCCGCACCGGCGTCCGCGATGGCGTCGCCGAATGGCGCCTCCCCCGTGAGCAGCTCACGGGTCATCGCGCTGTCGTGGATGAGCCGCACCCGCTGCGCCAGAGCCCATCGCCGGGGGTCGCGCACCACGGGTTCGGCGTAGTCGGCGAGCGTGAGGTCCCCGTGCAAGAGGGCGGTGGCGAGGGCATAGCGGATCGACAGCGGGAGGGTGCTCGCCGGCGTGTCCGGGCCGGTGACGTACTGCTCGGCGCGGCGTCCGACGTAGAGGGTGTAGGCGGAGGCCGCCACGACGATCTCGTCGATGTCGTCCAGATGGTCGAGCAGCACCTCACGGTGCTGGGCGTGGAGTTCGACGGCGCAGTCGACGGCGGCGTCTATCCCAGGTCCGGCGGGGCGCATCTTGAAGGAGAGGGTGTCGGTGTGCCACAGCTCGCCCAGTCCCCGGGTCACGACCTCGGGGAGCGGGACGTCCGCGAAACGGGCCAGGAAGCCGTCGGGATGCTCCAGGATGTCGGCGGCGCCGCGCAGCCCGGCCGCCGCGGCGTCGCAGGCGTCCATGCTGGTTCGCACCGGGAGCAAGACGCTGAGTATCCGCGCGTCACTGCCGAGGAAGCCGTGGAGCGTGGTCCACGGCGGCATGGCCAGCGCCAGGCCGAGCGCATTGGTCCACTGCTCCGCCGGGGCGCGCTGGCATCCGAGGCGGCCGCTGACCGCTCCGACCAGTGCGGTCTGAACGGCACTCTGGCCGCGGAAGGGGCCCAGCGTGGAGGCGGCGGTGATGCGCGCCGCGCATTCGTTCGCCGCGACCACCGCGGTGACCAGCTCCCGCCCCGTCAGGCCCAGAGCGTGCGCGTAGGCCACGGGGACCGCCACCGTCGCGTTCGACAGGTGGCCCGCGTAGGCGGTGTCGTCGAGGTTCAGCCAGGAGCCCAGCCCGGCGAGGACGCATGCCGACCTGGCCGGGTCGTCCTGCAAGGGCGCTCCGAACGCACGCACCAGGTCTTGGCCCCTGGGGTGGGCCCACCCGGCACGGATGGCCGCGAGCTGGGAGAGGATCTGGCTCTGTGCGAGGCGCGCCACCCGGGGCGGGATGTCGAACGGTCGCAGCCCGCTCGCCCACGCCGACAGCTCCGCGACGAGGCCCGAAGGCGTCGTCCGCCCACTCATGAGGCGTCCCCGGTGACGACAGCGGCCTTCAGGTGCCGGGCGGGCGCGCAGAGAACGGACAACCGCCCCGGCAGGACGTCGAGCGTGTAGCGGGAACGGCCGGCGGGGAGCAATTCGCCGTCGTGCTCGAAGCACAGCGCCGCACCGTCAAGCCGCTCGATGACCACCTGTCTGCCACGCCCGTAGACGGTGTCCGGTCGCAGCACGTGCCGCCCCGTGCGGAGGAGTTCGGGCAGCGCGCGGGGTTCCGTCCCCGCACCCACCACGCAGTAGTCGAGCAGGCCGTCGTCGAGCACGCTGTGCGGCAGTACGTCGTACTGCCAGGCTCGGTGGCGCCCACCGCCCACATTGGCGAACACCGTCCGCCCTTCGTGCACCACCTCACCGTCCACGGTGACGCGCCCCGGGTAAGGGGTGAAACCGACTGCGGCACGGAGCAACCCTTCCTGGAGCCGCGCCGCCCCGGTCAGGGGCACCTCGCCCGCATCCTGGAGAACCTGTGCGGTCAGCCCCGCGCCCGCGCCCAGCACGACGAGCCGGTCCTCCTCGACGATATTGGCGAGATCCAGCGCGCGTAGATGCTTTCCCGGGGACCCGAGCGCCATATCCAGGGCGAAGCGCCAATCCGACTCTCCCCAGTGGGAGCGGAAGTTGGAATTTCCGGTGCCCGCCGGCACGACCAGCAGTGCCACGGATGCCGAGAGGTCGGCGGCCAGGGTCATGCCCGTGGCCACCTCCCAGGCGGTCCCGTCACCGCCGACGGAGACGATTACGGTGAGGGATGCTCCGTCAGACTCGGCGACCGCGGCTCGGGCGGCGCGCTGGGCTTCGCCGGGCTCGCGTGCCCAGACCACTTCGACGACGAAGGATAATCGGCAACAGCGGTCGGCCACTTCACCGACCAACGACTCCGACACAATTCCCGCGTTCGGGTTCGCAATGACTACGCAGCGACCATTCAATCTGTTTTGGCTTCCCGCCACAACTCACTCCGCGCATGCCGGGGACTCTTCCTGCGCTCATCATTATTTTCCCGCCATGACGCGCTGCTGACCCCTTGCTGACAATCGAGCTTTCCGGGTTCGCGGCGCCCGGATCGCCCCGCAATTACTTGAGTAGAATGAATCACCGAGGTACCCCAATGCGCCGCCGGACAAAAGCAAAGATGAGACGCCGCCGGTCAACCGCGGAGTGTGGTGGTACCGGTCATGCGCTGCGTTCGAGCTGCTCCGCGAATTCCAGCCACCACTGAGCACAACCACGGGCTGCCCGAACAACGGAGGCAATGCGGTGTCCAGGTACGGCTTCCACCAATTGCCGCGCCCTGTCACCCCGCAGGAGCAGCGGAACGCTCAACATCTGAAGCAACGCCCTTCCGGCTTCCGCCAGGCGCAGGGACGGGTCCTTCCGAAGCCCTGTCACCACGACGTCCAAGTCCGCGTCCGCGACACCGGAGGCTCCCTCCGTCTTCGGCCGCGCGGGACCACTGGGGACCGCCGGCACCCCGGGCTCACGGAACCTGTGAGGGACCGGGTCCTCACCACGGCGCATCCGCTCCCGTACGTCGCGAGCGGTGGCCAGGGCGATACCGGCATCCGCCGCGATCCGCCGGAGGGAGGCGTCAGGGCGTTCGGTCAGCAGCACGGCGGCCCGCCTGCGGCCCTCGGCCGGGTCGACCGGCCGAAGCCTGCCGTCTTTCCCTTTGCGGGTGTTCAACTGTTCGGGTTGGGCAGTTGAACGGTTGCGCACCGCACCCACGGTACCTGCGGTCACCCCTGCCGCCGAGGCGATCAAACGGTCCGACCACTCGGGATGTGTCCCGAGAATCCGCAGGACGGCGGCTGCCCGATCGGCTCGGGTCAACGGCAGACCCCGCGATGTGTTCAGCCGCACCGCCTCGATGAACGCGTCCTCCACACTGCCCTCGAAATAGCGCACATCGATCTGGGTCTCCCCGCGGAGCCGGGTGGCGTGCACCCGGTGGACTCCGTCGACGACACGGAGTGTGGGCCAGTGCACGACGATGGGGGGCAACGGCGTGCCGAGCCGGGCGAGCTTCCGAACGTGCTCCGCGTCCACACCCGTAGTCCGAGGCGAGTCGGCGAGCTGCAACGCGTCGAGTGGCAGCATCGCCGCCAAGGATCGGCCGTCGGGGCGCGCCCGCTCCTCGTCCTCAGCATGTTGCGCGGGTTTCGCCAATCGAGCGATGCCCACCGACACGACCTTTCCCACCACTTCTCCTCCCCGTTACGAACGGCCGGTGGCCTCGAATTCGCCCGGCCGCAGACGCCCCGGCCGGGGCGATGTGCACCGGAAAAGCCTGGAACCAGCGGGAAACACACCCCGTTCGCGCTGCATGACGCTAGGCAGCGGACAGCGGAGCGTCAACGTGTCCGCTCCAGCGGATGACGTCACTCCGGCCAGCGCGGCAGGACATCTCCCCAGACGTCCGGGCCTGACTCGAACCACCTTTGGCGACGTCTACGGGCAGGTCACCATCATCAGGAGTCATCGAAGCTTCTCGGGCCACACCCGCCGCGGGCGACATGTTCACATTTTTCCACTGTGGTGATGTTGACCTGATTACGCTCACTACATGTCGTGAGACGGTCCAAACTGATGGCGGGTGGTCCGCCCAAGCGGGGGCCGGACCGGTTCGAGTCCCATGGAGCAGCCGCATGACCGTGGCTTCATCTCGCGAAAGGCGTCTTATGGACGGCGGTGGGTCGGATGCCCGCGAGGCGAGCCGCACCCTGCTGCATGACCTCGACCAACGGCTTGGCGGTCTGATCACCGCGCTCTACCCGGATGAGCGCAAGCGCCCGGGCTATGCACGGCTCGCCCGGATGATTCGAGAGACGACCGGCGGAACCATCTCGGCGACGTACCTGTGGGAGCTCACCACCGGCAGGAAACGCAATGTGACGCTGGAACAACTCGCCGTCCTTGCCGAGTTCTTCGGCGTGCCACTGGACTACTTCTTCAACGATGACGTGTCGCGACGGGTCGACGCGCAACTGTCACTCGCCGTCGCACTCCGCGACACCAGGGTGCGCAGCCTCGCACTGCGGGCCGAGGGTCTGTCTCCCGCGAGTCTGGATGCCCTCCTCACCATCGTCAACGAGGCCCGCCGAGTGGAGAACCTGGACCATGTCGCCGAGCGGACGGAGACCCCCTCGGACGTCCGGAGGCGGTCCGCGGACGGGCACGACGCCGGTGAACGGCCGGACCGCCCCGGAGCCCATAGATCCTGATTTCCCATCACGCGAAGAAAGGTCACCGACGCGGATCCTCATGTCGAATGGACCCCTCAAGCTGCGCCGACGCTGTCAAGCCGTGATCGACCAGTTCGAACTCCCCCACGCCCTGTCCGTTGGGGGCCTGTGCCACCATCTGGCCGCCCAGCGCGCGCGGCCATTGCGCCTTCATCCACTGCCGGCTGAGGCCGCCGCCACCGGTGCCTGCGGGTTGTGGCTGGCCACCGACGCCGAGGACCACATTTTCTACGAACGACGCACCGTCCCCCTCCACCAGGAGCACATCGTCCTGCACGAGATCGGGCATCTGCTCTTCAACCACCGCACGGTGGCCGTGGATGGTGGAACCGGCTGGGACATTCTCCTCCCCGACCTCGACCCGCGTGCGGTGCGCCGGCTCCTGGGCCGCACGAGCTACGCGACTGAACAGGAGCAAGAAGCTGAGCTGTTCGCCAGCATCCTTGGAACCCGTATCAACGAACCGCATCGTCAACGCCCCGGCGGAATCCTCGGGCGGCTGGAAGCGGCCATGGGGGTCGACTCGACGTACACCACATCATGACCGACGGCGCCTTCGCACTCGGCGTCAGCTTCGAACTGCCCAGCGTCCTACTGCTGTGGGTGGCCGTACTGCTGCGCAGCCCGTCCGGCCTGCGCTCCGCGCCACAGCGCGGCGTATGGCTGGCCGTGGCCACCGCAGCGGTAGCCATGACGCTCGACCTGCCGTCCGTCATCGACGTGGCCACCCGACACAGTGGGGCACATCTCGTCGCCTTGGCCAGAAACATCTTCGGTGTACTGTCCGCGGGCGCCGTGCTGTACTTCGTCGTGCAGGCGACGGCCAACGTCCATCGCTTCAAGACCGTCCTCGCCCTCGCAGTCGGTTCCGTACTGGCTGTCCTCCTCTCCCTGGGACTCGCGGGCGGGCCACATCCGCGCATCGGCATCCCCGATACCGGACCGCCGGCGCCTTCCCTCTTCTACTGGCTTGTTCTCATCGGCATGCATCTAGGTGCCAACACCATCTGTGTCCTGATGTGCCTGCGCTACAGCACAACCTCCGAGAGCCGGTCCCTGACCACGAGCCTGCGCCTGTTCGGCCTCGGTACGGCCCTGGTCGGCGTCTACTGGCTGGGATATCTGGTGCGCGTCACCACAGGTGGGCGATGGCCCCTTCCGTGGCTTCCCTTGCTGATGGACCTGCACGGAGTGTTGCGCGCCATGGCCATCCTGGTCCCGACCTACGCCATGCTTCGGCGCGTTGTGTCGGACATCGCGACCGCCTGGCGTCTATGGCCGATGTGGAACGATCTGGTCACCGCCGTACCACACGTCGCTCTGGTCAAGCCGCGTCACCGCGTATGGGATGTCCTGTACCCCCAGGTCTCTTATCACGTTCTCGCCTATCGCAGGATCATCGAGACGAGAGACGCGATTCTGGCGCTCGTCGATCACGGCGCCCCTTCTCACGCGTACCCTTCACCCGGCAGTCCGCCGGGGTACGAGGCAGCCGCGGACCTGGATGCCACGGCCGTGGCCGACGTCGTCAAAAGTGCCAGGACCGCGAGGCTCCAAGGCGCCCCGGCACAACAGCACACGGTGTGTTTCAGCTCCGTCGGGAGCACGGATCTCGCGGGCGAAAGGGCCTTCCTGCTACAGCTGGCCAAGGCGTATCGATCGGATTCTCCGCGCTTTGACGCCGATCCGGCGCACTCCGGGGAGAGCTGATCGGGACCTGTGAGCGCCGGTGCTGACCGCGGTGGACCGAGCCACCTCGGGCGAGATCACTGTGCGGTGCCACCCGTGCAGCCGGGGGTACGGATGCACGGGCGGCCGCCGCGGCCCGCGGCCGGTGGCCGCCGAGGTCAGAGGTGCTGCTCGGTGGCCCTGGTCCGCTGGTACTCGTCCTGCCGCTCGTCGGTGACGTACGCCGGTACCGGGAAGTCCCACCAGCCGGGCACCCAGGGGCCGGCGGCGTCGCGGTCCGTCGGTACTTCGACCAGGGCGGGCGCGCCCGACTGCACCGCCTTGCGCAGGGTCGACTCCAGGGAGCCGGCGTCGGAGACCTTCCACGACTCGATCCCGAAGGCCCGTCCCAGGGCCGCGAAGTCGGGGCTGTACGGCGAGCCGTCGGGGTGCGAGAACTCCGTACCGATGTGCCGGGAGGTCTGCTTGCGCTGGCCGCCGCGGATGGACATGTACCCCGCGTTGTTCTGGACGACGAAGACCACCGGCGCGCCGGCGGTGACGCTCAGGGCGATCTCCTGGGCGGTCATGAGGAAGTCGCCGTCGCCGAGAACGCACACCACCGTGCGGTCCGGCCGGGCCAGCTTGGCGCCGATCGCCGCCGGGACGGCCCAGCCCATGGAGGAGAAGCCGCCGGAGGTGAGGTGGGTGCGCGGGGAGTACACGGGGAAGGTCTGCTTGACCGCACCCTGGGTGTTGCCGGAGCCCGCGACGATGATCGCGTCGCGCGGGAGGACGGACCGCAGGGCGCCCAGCGGACGCTGCGAGGTGAACGGGAAGCGGTCGCTGTCGCGGCGGCCGGCGAGCTTCTCCTCCCAGTCCCGCTTGAGGGTGGCGAGTTCGGCCAGGTATTCCGAGCGGTCGGCGCCCTTCGCGGGCAGGGCGTCCACGATCGCGGCCACGGCCCGCTGCGCGTCGGCGACGATGCCGACTTCCGCGGGGTAGTTCTTGCCGATCTCGTGCGGGTCGATGTCGATGTGGATGAGTTTCGCGGGCGGGATCGAGAAGCTGACGCCCTTGGCGTAGCTGGAGGCCGACCAGTCGGTGAAACGGCAGCCGACGGAGATGACGACGTCGGCGGAGCTCGCGATCGCGTTGCCGACCAGCGTGCCGGTCTGGCCGACGCTGCCGGCGAACAGCTCGTGGTCCTCGGGGAACGCGCTCTTGCCGTTCCACGTGGTCACGACGGGGATCTGCCACCGCTCGGCGAGAGCGAGGACCTGGTCGGACGCCTCGGAGGTGATGGCCCCGCCGCCCACCACGATGACGGGGCGGGTCGCGGTGCGCAGTATCCCGGCAGCGCGTTCCACCGCTTCGGGATCCGGGTGCTGGCGGCCGGCGGGGACACGCCGGGCGAGGTCGTGGAGTTGCACATCGGCGGCCTCGGCCTGCACGTCCATCGGTACTTCGAGGTGCACGGGCCCGGGGCGGCCGGTCAGCATGGAGTTGAAACAGCGGTGCAGGACGAAGGGGAGTTCCTCGACGCGGGTGACGACCCAGTGCCGCTTGCTGACGGCCTCGGCCACCTTGGGGAAGTCGTTGGCCGTGTAGCGGTCGAGTTCCTGGAGCAGTCCGTGGCCCCGCATATGGGTGGGCGGGCCGCCGGTGATCACGAGGACGCTCGTGGAGTCGGTGAACGCGGTGCCCATGCCGATGACGGTGTTGCTGGCGCCGGCGCCGATGGAGGTCACCGCGGCCTGCGGGCGCCCGGTGACACGGTAGTAGCCGTCCGCGAGGTGGACGGCGCTCTGCTCGTGGAACGTCTGGATGAACGGAATCCGGGATTCGTCGTCCAGAAAGGCATCGGTCAGTGACCAGATGCCGTGGCCGGGAATCCCGGCGACGCAGTCGACCCCATAGTTGTGCAGGGTGCGCGCGACGATCTGGCCTCCGGTGAGGACGGGCATGTGGTTGCTCCCACTCGGCTCGGTTCGGATGGTGCGGTCATGCGCCGCGGCGGGCGGCCCAGGCGAAGCCCTGGGCGCACAACCGGGTCACGTCCGGGTTCTGGAGGTCGTCGAGGTCGTGTCCGACCGCGCTGTAGAACACCCGGCCCCGCCCCCAGGTCCGGGTCCAGGCCTGAGGGATGGTCCTGCCCTCCAGCCAGGGGAGGTGTTCTCCGGTGAAGGTGGTCTCGGCCAGGACGTGGTTGTTGGGGTCGACGGACATGTAGTACTGCTCGGAGGCCACCCGGAAGTCCTTCACCCCGGCGGTGACCGGATGGCCGGTGTCCGTGATGGTGACCTGGTAGGGGTACTTCACCCCTTCGCCCGCCGGGTGCTCAAGGAAGCTGCCTCCGATCAGCCAGTGGTACTTCAGGCTCGTCCGGAACGCGGCGGCAGCGCCGTGCCAGGCGGCGATCCCGGTACCGGCCTCCACCGCCTCGAGCAGCCGTGTCTCCTGGGCGGCGCTGAGCCCTTCGGACAGCAGAGCGTTGTTCCAGTTGAGCGCGATGAGGTCGTAATCGGTGAGATCGGCGTCGAGCGCGAAGACGTCATTGGTCTCGTGGACGTCGTATCCCAGGTCTTTGAAGATCGGGAGGGCCCATTCCTCGGCGACCTGGTAGGGCTTGTGCCCCGGCCAGCCCCCGTAAAGATACAGAACCCGGGTCATGCGTCTTTCCCTCCGGAGGTGGATGTGATGAGTGCGGCGCGGCCGCGCAGGCGTTCCGCGACCTCCAGCGCGTCGCCTTCCGGCGCGGTGGAGTTGCGGTCCGGCTTGGCTGTCAGCAGATACGCGAGGCCCACGGCCGAGACGACGAGGAAACCGATCAGTGCGATCCACCGGTCCACGAACGGGGTTCCGGAGTCGCCGGTGGGCTGGGCCAGGAGGACCATTCCGAGGATGCCGTAGACCAGGGCCGCGATGTTGACCGTCATCCCCCAGCGGCCCAGGGTCCAGGCTCCGGCGGGACGCCAGCCCTTCAGGCGCATCCGCAGCGCGGCCAGTACGACCATCATGAAGGCCGCGTAACCGGCCAGCATCTGGAAGGCCGCGATCTTGGTGAGGGAGTCGGGCGAGAAGTAGACGAACACGAAGATCAGGACCGGAGCGACATTCACGGCCAGCAGCGCGTTCATCGGGACACGGTACCTACGGGAGATCTTCGAGAAGGCTCGGGAGCCCGGGAACATGTTGTCGCGGGCGAAGGAGAAGACGATCCGGCTCGCGGCGGCCTGCTGGCTCATCACACCGGCGATGAAGGAGGTGAGGGTGACGGCGAGCACCAGCTTCGTGCCGACGGTGCCGATCGAGTTCTGGAGGATCGCGGGGATCGGGTTGGTGTCCTCCCCCGAGAGGATCGATGCCAGGTCCGGGGCGGCGAGTGCGTAGCCGGCGAATGCGAAGAGCGCCGCCAGTCCGCCGACGGCCACGGTCAGCTGCATGGCGCGCGGGATGCTACGGGCCGGATTCGGGACTTCCTCCGCGACCTCGCCACACGCTTCGAAACCGTAGAAGAGGAAGAGTCCGACGAGAGAGGCGGCGATGAAGGCGACGAAGTAGCTGTCGTGCGAGGAACTGCCGGCGTCGAAGAAGATCGACACGGAGTTGTGCCGTTCGAAGGCCAGGAGGTAGAGGCCGACGAGGACGATGCCGATCAGCTCTGCCGCGAGTCCGATCTTGGAGATCAGGGCGAGTGTCTTGGTCCCGAAGCAGTTGCAGACCAGACAGACGGCCGTGACCGCGACCGCGATCCACAGTCGCTCGGCGGGGGTGGAGCTGATCCCCGGCTCCTTGGCGGTACCGGCGAAGAGGCTGGCCACGAAGTCCGAGCTGAAGAGTGCGGTGCTGGTGATGCCGATGGTGATACAGCAGATGTAGGTCCATGCGGTGAACCAGGCATAGCGCCCGTTCCACAGCCGCCGGACCCATTGGTAGAGCCCGCCCGCGAGCGGGAACTGCGAGACGACCTCGCCGAAGACCAGGGCGACCAGGAATTGCCCGATGCCGACGATGCCTATCCAGAAGACGGACGGTCCGCCGACCGTGGACAGCCCGACCGCGAACAGGGACACGACGCCCACCAGGGGCGACAGATAGACGAAACCGAGGGCGAAGTTCGCCCACAGGCTGACCTTGCGATCGAACCTCTGCTCATAGCCCAGGGCCGCGAGCAGTTCCGCGTCCTCGGCCGATGAGGCCGGGCCGACGGGCCCGCCCGGGGGACTGACGCGGTCGGTGCCGGGCGCCGCCTGCGCGCCCTGCTCGGTAGCTGACATGACGATCTCCGAGGGTGGAAGGGGGGATGCTCAGGTGTGACACGCTCCGTCTGCTGCGCGGCGCGCCCTCTGCCGCCGCCACGGAGTCAGCCCTTGGTCGCCTCCGCGACGGAGGGGGCGATGCGCAGCGCGTTCGCGCCGATCGTCAGGGCCGGATTGAGCGCGGCGGAGGACGGGAAGAACGACGAATCGGCCAGCCAGAGGTTGTCGACGTCGTGACTGCGGCAGAACGGATCGAGGACGCTGCGCGCCGGGTCGTGCCCCGCCACGGCCGTTCCGCACATATGGGAGTTGGTCTCGATGCCCATGCGCTGGGTGAAGACCAGCGGATAGCCCGCCTTGCGCACCGCCCTGGTCACCCGGCGGACGAGTTCGTGATGGGGGGCGAGGTTGGTCGGCGTCCAGTCGATGACGATGCGGTCGCCCTCCAGCCGTACCCGGTTCTCCCGGGACGGGAGGTCCTCGGTCGTCAGGTAGATGTCGATGCTCCTGGCCGACATGAACTTCAGTGCCCACATCGGTGCCCAGGGGCGGGCGGGCTTGAGCATGGGGGCCTGAAGCTTGCCCAGCATCTGTAGGTTTCCGAGCGGGAAGGGCGTTCCCGGGCCGGCCTCGTAGAAGTCGTTCATGCCGAGGGTCTTCTGCCACTTCGTGGGGTTGGTACGCACGGGGTTGACCCCGACGAAGAACGTGCTGTTGTGCACCATGTAGTTGCGACCCAGCAGCCCCGACGCGTTGCCGAGACCGTGCGGGTGCGCGTCACTCGCCGACCGGAGCAGCAGCGCCGCCGAATTGACCGCGCCACCGGCGACGGCGAAGGTCTTGGCGCTGATACGGACGGTACGGCCCGCGTGCCGTATCTCGGCGGCCACGACCTTCCGGCCATCCGATGACGTGATCAGGCGGGTGACCTCCGCACCCGTAAGGATCTTCACACCGTCGCGCAGCGCGGGAAGAAGGATCCGGTTCTCGGCGTCGGACTTCCTACCGGTCTCGTCCGGGCAGCCGTCGGCGGCCGTCACGGCGGCACGATCGGCCAGCGTGTCCACGTTCAAGGCGTTCGGCGTGTGGAACGGATGCAGGCCCTGTCCGCGAAGCGACCGGGCGAACCGCTCGATCTCCGGTTCGTGCTCGAGCGCGGGGTGGGGGTAGGGCTTGGAGTGCGGCGGCTCGGTCGGATCCTCACCGAGCTGCCCATGCACCTGGAGCAACCGCTCCATCGTGGTGTAAAAGGGCTCGAGATCGTCGTAGCCGAAGGGCCAGGCGCGCGAGAAACCGTCGTGGTGTTCCACTTCGGTGAAATCGCTGCGCCGGAACCGGGGCAGCATGGCGCCGTAGAAGCGGGTATTTCCCCCCACCCAGTAGTAGACGCCCGGCGCGAACGGTTTACCCGTGCCGCCGTCGTACCAGAAACCCGCGTTCTTGTATCGGCCCTTGATGTGCATCTCGGCCGGCTGCGAGTTCTCAGGCTCACGCGGAAGGAAATTGCCGCGCTCCACGACGAGTACATCGAGGCCGGAGTCCTTCAGTGCCCAGGCCAGAGTGGAACCACCCATCCCGGAGCCGATGATCAAAACATCCGTGCTGATCTCATCAGCGGTGTCGAATGAGACAACGGAATCGGGATGAAGCTCCGGTGGCGTGTAATCCTGGCGGACCGGTTTGGACATGAATCAGAATCCCTTGGGCGCTGTGGTGAAGACTCAGGGTGAAGAGAAATTGGCCCTCGTCGTGGTGCTTTCAGGAGAGACTAGACAGCCTCACGGACGGAGCACATGCACAAGATGAGCAATGCTCACCGGACACGGGCCACACTGTGTGCATCCGGCGAGAAGCGGGTATCGAAGGTAAACACGGGAATGGGACGACCTCTCAGTCCGCACGGGCGTATTCACTGAGCCTCGGCAGCACGTCGAAGAGAGCGCCGACCACTCCGTAGTCCGCCAGGCCGAAGATCGATGCCTCCGGTCCTTGTCGACCGCGACCGCGGTCTTGGGGGTCCGCATCCCGGCGCGGTGCTGGATCGCCCCCCACGAAGACGCCGCCGAAAAGCGTCACCCGGGCGGAGCCGCGAGGAGGGCTGAGTCCTCCTGACTCCCGTCCGCAAAACGATCTGGTCCGCTGGCTGCTGGCTGCTGGCTGCTGGACGAACTCGCCTACGACACCGGCCAGACGAGGTGAGCGCCTGCGCCATCCAGCCACCAGACGACCGAGGCGGGTTTCGCTCCGACGACTTGAAGACGCCTTATCGAAAGCGTACTGTCGAAAGTGCGTTTTCGATACTTGGCGTTCAAGCAGTCGGCCCGAACTCGGACCGGCAACCGGCGACGGGAATCACTGATGAGTAAGCAGGCACCGGCCTCCAACCGGCGCAAGCGGCTGACGGAGGAGCGCGAACGCGAGATCCTCGACGTCACCTTCGACCTGGTCGCCGAGGTCGGCTACGAGGAAGCGACCGTGGACGAGGTGGCCAGGCGGGCGAAGGCGAGCACGGCCACGCTCTACCGGCAGTGGGAGAACAAGCCCAGGCTCGTGATCACGGCGATGATGGCGCGCAAGTACGCGCCCCTGCCGCACATCGACGCCGGCAGCCTGCGCGATGACCTGGTGGCGCTGGCTCGCATGATGCCGGCACCGCACCCCAAGGGCGCCCCGACCCTGGGAATCTGGCAGGCGGTCATGTCCGACCCGGCCCTCGCCCAGGCGCTGAGGGACGTCCTGTTCGCCCCGTACCTCGACGCGCTGCGCACCATCCTGGCCCGGCACGTCGAGCGCGGAACGATCCGTCCCGACAACCCGGCCCTGGCGCACGCCGAGATGTTCCTGATGGGCAGCGTCCTCGTGGAGAAGCTCTTCACCGGCACCGAGGCCGACGCCGACCAGCTCATCGCGGTCATGGACGCCCTGCTGCTGCCGGCGCTGACCAGTCGCAGCTGACCCCTTCCTCTCCTTCCTCTTCCTCTCCCTCTTCTTCCTCTTCTGGCTGACGTCCCTTGGACCCGCCAGTACGCGCACGAAGAGACCACACAAAAAGACAAAGGAACTCGGCAATGACCAGCAGTCCGACCGATACCGTCCTGGTCACCGGAGGCTCCGGCTTCCTGGGCGGCCGTGTGATCGCCCAGGCACTCGGAGAGGGCTACCAGGTCCGCACCACGGTGCGGTCCCTCAGCCGCGAGGCGCGGGTCCGCGAGGACCTGGAGGCCATGGGTGGTGGGGATGCGGGTGAGCGGCTCACCTTCGTGACAGCGGACCTCACCGCGGATAAGGGGTGGGCCGAGGCGGTGGCGGGCTGCCGCTACGTCCTGCACACCGCCTCCCCCTTCCCGGGCGGCGAGCCCGACCACGAGGACGACCTGATCGTCCCCGCCCGGGAAGGCACGCTGCGCGTGCTGCGTGCGGCCCGCGACGCAGGCGTCGAACGCGTCGTGGTCACCTCCTCGTTCGCCGCCATCGGCTACGGCAGGCCCGCCACGGAACAGCCCTTCACCGAGGACGACTGGACCGACCCGGACAGCGACATCCCCGCCTACATCAGATCCAAGGTGCTGGCCGAGCGGGCCGCCTGGGATTTCGTCGAGCGCGAAGGCAACGCCCTCCAGCTCGCCACCGTCGCCCCGGTCGGCATCTTCGGCCCCGTCGTCGGTGCCGACCACTCCTCCTCGATCAGCATGATCACCGGCCTGTTCAGCGGCGCCATGCCCGGCGTACCCCGCCTGTACTTCGCCGTCGTCGATGTCCGCGACGCCGCCGACCTGCATCTGAAGGCCATGACCGCCCCGCAGGCCGCAGGCGAACGCTTTATCGCCGCTGCCGGAGATGCCGTCTCCCTGCGCCAGATCGCACTCGCCATCCGCGACCGGCTCGGCGACGCCGCCAGTGCCGTCCCGGCCGCCGAACTTCCGGACGAGACGGTACGCAAGGCCGCCGAGGCCAACCCGGCGCTGAAGGGCATGCTGCCCAACCTCGGCACGATCCGCCACGTCAGCAACGACAAGGCCCGCACCGTGCTCGGCTGGAACCCCCGCAGCAGCGACGACGCCGTCGCGGCCACCGCCGAAAGCCTCCTGGAACCCGGCCTCCTGCCCGCCATAAACCCTGCATAAACTCCGCATAGACCCCACATAGACCCCGCACCTGAGTCCGGTGAGCCGCTTGAGTCTCTCCCAGCGGGAGGGTCCAGGCTCGCGGTCATGAGCGGCACTGATCTCGTCGGCGTGCCGGACATTCCGATTCCATCCCCCACCACGCCACAGGAGAAGACCATGCAGAACATCCAGCGCTTTGCCGAGGAGTACTTCGAAGCGGCGGTCGACCCCGACCGGGAGCGCTACTTCTCACTCTTCGGCGACGACGTCGTCGTACACGACGACGGCCGCAGCCACCACGGGCTCACGGCGGTGCGCCGCTGGCGCGCCGAGGTCCCTTCCGTACGCTACGACCTGCGTGAGGTCACCGGTACGGCCACCGCGTGCAAGGCCGTTGCGGCGGTCTCCGGCGACTTCCCCGGCAGCCCCGTCACCCTCCGGTTCGCCTTCACCCGCGACGTACAGGGGAAGATCACCCAGCTGGACATCGAACCCTGACATGGAGACGGCACCGGTCCGGACCGGACGAGGACCACGAGGAGAACACCGTGGCTGAGCGACTGACCATCGGAGAGTTCTCCCGCATCACACACCTGAGCATCCGCGCCCTGCGCCGCTACCACGAGCAGGGGCTCCTCGTCCCCGCAGAGGTCGACCCGGCCACGGGCTACCGCTACTACGCGCCCGCACAGGCCCGGCCGGCGCTGACCATCAGGCGGCTGCGCGAACTCGACCTCCCGCTGCCGGACCTCCGGCGCTTCCTGGAGGCGGAGTCCGCCGGCGAGGGCGCGACGGGCCATGGCGCGGCGCAACAGATCGTCGCCGCCCACCTGCGCCGGCTCGAAGACCGGCTCGGTCGCACCCAGCGCGCGGTCCAGGCGCTGCGAGAGCTCCTGGACCCGCAGGCCCAACGGGCGGTGAGCCTTGAGGTTCTGCCACCTCAGCGCGTCCTCGCCGTCTCCCTGGACGTTCCGCCCGGAGCCGAGCTGAGCTGGTACGACGCCGCGATGCGTGACCTGGACGCGGCAGCCGGCCGACGTCCGGTGCTCCCGCCCGGCGGCCGCTACGAACACACGATCTTCACCGAGGGCCAGGGCCGTGCCACCGTCTATCTCCCGGCCGAGCCGCCTCTGCCGCCAGGAGCGTCTGACGCCGTACGGGAGCTCCACCTGCCTCAGCGGACAGCCGCCGTCGCCACCCACTGCGGTCCGCACGACGACCTCGACCTCACCTACGCCGCCGTCGGCACCTTCGCCGCCCGAAACGGTCTGCGCTCCGCTGATCTCGTCGAGGAGGTCTATCTCGTCGGGCCGCGCGACACCGACCAGCCCGATCGTTGGCGCACCCTCGTGGCGTGGCTGCTCGCCTCCGACAGCGCTCAACCGTCGGCGTAGAGACAGCGGTGTAGAGACAGCGAGGCCAGGCGCAGGCTGGACATTCACGCGTACGACGGTCCCACCGTCCTGGTTCGGCGTCCCACAGTCCAGAACGAGGGAGGTGTGGGGTCTTCTCTCTATCAACCCCCCCCCCCCTCCTCCCCCCCCCCCCCCCCCCCTTCCTTTTTCGTCTCCCCACGTTCAAGAAAGGGGGAGGTGGCCCCCCGCCGCGCGGACGCACACCTCCCTCGTGATCGGCAGGCTTCGTCAGCTGCCGGCCCCGGCCGACCCCGTGACCGCGGAGGCGAAGTCCGGCTGCACGCCCAACTGCGTGAGCAGGGCGCTGATGCCGAAGTAGCAGTTGAACTCCTTGATCTTGCCGTCTTCGACGTACCAGAAGTCGGCGGTCGGGACACTGAGCTTCGCGCCGGTCGGCTGGATGACGCCGACGGGCGTTTCGAACGGCCCGGCGAAGGTGCCCTCGATCGTCAGCTCGACGGCCACGACGTCGCCCATCACATGGAACCGGTGGAGCTCCCGGTGGATGTCCGGCACCAGCCGGCCCATGGTCACGACCTGGTCACCCAGGTGCTCACCGCGGAAGCTCTCCCCGGCGACGACGTTGTTGAACACGCCGTCCTCGGCGAACAGGTCCTTGAATCCCTGGACGTCCAGGACGCTGCCTTCCGCCGCGTGGTACGCCGCCTCTACTACCTCTGCCGCGTGAGAGGACATCGCAGCTCTCCCTTCCATGAAGTTAATCAATCGATTGATTAGAATCATGTCTACGCCTGGAAGCCTTGTCAAGCAATCGTTTGAATTGTTGGGTGGAACGGTCTCCGCCCTGGTCAGCGGCCGGCGGCGGGGTACCCATGGAACGCTCCGGCCACCACGGGTATCAGCTGGCGCTCCATCTGCTCGGTGGGCATGGCGGCCAGCTCGGCGCCGATGGGTGACAGCGCGAGCCAGTTCAGCATGCCGGCGGCGCATCGCGTCCGGAAGATGAGTTCCTGCTCGTCGACTCCGGGAAGGTTCGCCGTCAGCACCCGGAGGGCATCCTGGCGGGCCTGGTCGAACTTGCCGGCCAGCCGACCCCACCCCTGGGGCGGATCGATTCCGACGCGCGCCACGGTCCGCATCACGGCCAGGTCTTGTCCACCGGCCCCCAGCGCGCGCACCATCGGCCGGGCGAACGCCTCCGCCAGCTCCTGGAGTGTCGGGGTGGCGCCAAGGGATTCGACGGCCAGGATCTGCGCGTCCAGGTACCGTTCCAAGGCCCGCTCGATCGCCGACTCGCACAGCCCCTTCAGCGATCCGAAGTGGTAACTCACCGCGGCGACATTGGCACCGGCGCGGTCCGTGACCTCGCGGAGCGTCAAGCCTTCCTGCCCTCTTTGCGCGAGCAGTTCCAGGGCCGCCGCCAGCAGGCCGTCCCGCGTGCGCTGACCGGCCTCTCTACGCAAATCCGTCTTTTCGCCCCGTGCCACGGCATGAACTCAAGCAGTCGCTTGAGTTCATTGTCAAGCAGCGGCTTCGGCGCGTTACCTCTGCCTGAGCTGTTTGCGGTTGACTGTCAGGACCTCGTCGGAGAGTCCGGGGTCGGCCTCGGCGACAGCGCGGGAGACCACCAGCGCGCCGACCATCTGGCAGAACAGCGCCACCGCCTGTTCGCGGGCTTCTGCCCCAGTCATTTCGGTGCCGGATTGGCGCGCGCGATCGAGCACCATCTCGGTGATGGTGCTGAAGTACCCCTCGAGCCCGCGTCGGTACTCGGCCTGAGATGTGGCGCCGTGGCGTCCGGCATCAACCGCCAGGGCGGCTGAGGCGCAGCCGGTTTCCGGGTGATCACGGTGGACGGCCGTCAGGTATACGTCGACCATGTCGCGCAGGGCTGCCCGGGCGGAGCGGGGATGTGCCTCGCGGATGGCGGCGAGCGCGTCGAGCGAGTCGGCGAAGCCCTGACGGAAGACCTCGAGGGCGAGGTCTTCCTTCGAGGAGAAGTGGTTGTAAAACCCTCCGTGCGTCATCCCGGCGGTTTTCATCAGCTCCTCGATGCCGATCCCGTCGACGCCGCGCAGTCTGAAGCCTTCGCCTGCCGCCCGGACGATCTTTTCGCGGTTGAGCTTCTTCTGCTCCTGGGTGATGCGTGGCACCTCGGACACCTCCTCGACAAGACGGCACCGCTGCGTGCGGGCCGAGGCCGACATCTCGCCCCCGGCGATGATACCTGACATCAAAAAGGCGCCCACGCACACCCTCCGGGCTTGACAGGCAATGATGCCGGTCACCATCATAATTTTTGATGGTGCACGACATCAAAGAGGCGGGTTAGGCCCGCGAACCTCCTGAACACCTTTGCGAGGAAGACGTTGATGGACTTCGGAATCATCGGAGCGGGCACGATCGGGCAGGGCATCGCCGGGCATCTCGTCACGGCGGGTCATCGCGTCGTCCTGAGCAACAGGCGCGGCCCGGACGCACTGAGTGACACGGTGGCGCGGCTGGGGCCGCCGGCCACCGCCGGAACAGTCGCCGAGGCAGCCGCGGCCGAGATGGTGTTCCTCGCAGTCAGGTGGCCGGACATCCCTGCCGCGCTGGCCGACGTGCCCTCTTGGGACGGCCGGATCCTGGTCGACACCAGCAATCAGATCGCCGGACCGACACCGCGAGACCATGTCGACCTCGGTTCGGAGACGGGCAGTGAATTCGTCGCCCGCCACGCTCCGGGCGCACGCGTGGTCAAGGCGTTCAACACGCTGTACGCCCAGTACATCGTGCCCGACCCGCGGCACGCGGAAGGCCGCCAGCTGCTCTTCTACGCCGGGGACGACGCGGACGCGAAAACACGTTTCCGTGCGGTTGCCGACGAGATCGGCTTCGCTCCGGTGGACGCCGGGCCGTTGCGGGAAGGCGGCCGGCTGATGCAGGTCGGCGGCCTGCTCTCGGCCCTGCACGCTCTCAAACAGGACTGAACGGAGAAGATCATGACCCAGCGCGACAGGGGCATCGCGTGAAAGCCCTCGCCTACGAAAAGGCCCACTCGCTCGACGCGTTCGCCATCGAGCTCATCGACGCCGCGGAACCACGGCTGCGCGACACGGATCTGCTCGTCGGGATCCGCGCCGTGGGAATCAATCCGGGCGAAGCGCTGATCCGGCAACTGCGCAGCGCTGAACCGGGCGGACGAATCATCTTGGGGTGGGAGTTCGCCGGGGTGGTGGAAGCCGTGGGCCCGGAAGCCACGGGCTTCGCAGTCGGCGACCGCGTCATGGGCACCGGAGACATGACACGAGACGGCGCCTGGGCGGAGCGGCTCGCGGTCGACCATCGTGTGGTGGCGAGGATTCCGGACCCGCTGTCCTTCTCCGACGCCGCGTCCTTGCCCATCGGCGGCCTCACGGCCTGGGAAGCACTGTTCCGCGATCATGACAGCTTGGCGGCGGGAATCGACCGGGTGCTGATCGTCGGCGGCGCCGGGGGCGTGGGGACGCTGGCGACACAGCTGCTGAAGAGCAGAACCTCGGCCCTGGTGGCGAGCACGGCCTCGCGTCCCGAATCACGCGAGTGGTGCACGAGGATGGGAGCGGATCTGGTCGTCGACCACACCGGAAACGTGCCCGGTCAACTGCGTGACGCCGGTGTCGACCGGATCGACCTGGTGCTGTCCACTTCGGGGACCATCGGCAATCTCGGCTGGATCGCCGAGATCCTGCGGCCGTTCGGTCACCTTGCCGCCATCGATCTGAACGGCCCCCTCGATCTTGGACCGCTCGTCGGTAAATCCGTCTCGCTGCACACCGAAACCGTCTTCAGCAGAATCATGGCCGGTGGCGACGTCGCCGGCCAGGGCAGAATCCTCGCCGAACTGGCAGCGGATGTGGTCGCGGGCCGACTGCGTCCCATCGCGACGACGGTGCTCGACGGCCTGAGCGTGGACACGATGAGAGCAGCCCACGAACTGGCCGAGAGCAGGCGGACGATCGGGAAGACCGTGATCAACATCTGAGCCCGTCCGTCGTCTCCGGTATCGGTACCGGCAGGCAGCACGGCCCCGGCCTGGGACACCAACCCCACCTCCCCCGCCCTCGACGCGGGCAGCCCGCCTGGAAGGCCAAGCGCCCGCGCCGGGAACAGCCGGTCCAGCCGGCCCGGTTGCACGGGCGCGCGGGACCCCTCCCGGGCACCCGCGTATAGAACGGCCCCATGACCACATCGGAATCACCAGCTCACCGCCGTAGGACCAGGCTGTCTGCGGCGCGCGGCCCGGCGGGGACCGTCTGCGTCCTGGCCCTCGCAGCCGCCGCGCTGACCGGCTGCGGCTCCGACTCGAGTGGCGACAAGGGGGCGCCCGCGCCAGCCACATCCTCGCATTCGGCCGAACCGTCCCTCGCCTCGCCAACGCCCACGAAGCCCGCCTCATCACCGTCGCCGACCGCGGTGAAGCGGATGAAGCCGATGAAGCCGTCAACCCCGGCCGAACTGCGGGCGTGTGCAGACGGAAGCTGCACGATCGTCGTGACGAAGGGCACCGAGATCCCGCGCGCCGACGGCCTTCGGGCGGGACCGTTCACGGTGAGCGCCGTCGGTGCCGAGGGCGTGGACCTGACCTCGGTCGACGCGAGCGGATTCACCTCCAACCTGCTCGGGCAACGCCCCGACCAGGGCGGACCCTCCACCGTCAACGAGCTGTCGATCGCCGTTCTCACCATCGTGCGGGACACCGCGAAGCTCCGGCTCTTCCCGGCGGAGTAGGGCAAGTGCCATTTCGGCGGCGCCCCCATTGACCAGAAAGACCAGTCTGCCGTGCCGGGCCTGCCCGGGCGGGAGGGGTCCCGGTCGGGGCGGGGTTCCATGGGGCCATGATGCGTAGAACGTCATCCACCGCCGCCCTCGCCGTTGTTGTCGCTGTCGTGTTCGCCGCTCTCACGTCGTGTTCCTCGGACACCTCGGACGGGTCCCCCGCCGAGGACCGGCCCAGCGGTTCCGGCTCCGGGTCGCCACCGACTCCTACGAAGTCGGCCACGCCATCGCCCTCGCCAACCGGGCCGTGCGCTGACGGGACGTGCGAGATCGAGGTCGCCGCGGGAGACGTCGTGACAGTGCCGCCGACGTACGGCCTCGGGCGGATCAAGGTGACGGCGGTCACTGGCGACGAGGTCGAGATGGTCGCGCAGCTGACAGGCTCGGGCTTCAGCGTTTCGGGCTGTTCCGGTGGCGGCGGCGTGTCATCGGAGGGCGGAGGCGGCGTCGGACTCAGCTGCGGCGAGGGACCCGCCGCGACCATCAACAACACCATGAGCCTGAAGGTCGTCAAGATCCACGACACCGCCGCCGTCCTCCGTATCAAACCCGCCGGATGAGCCCCCTTCAGCACCGCGACGGCCGGATCGCCATCGACTCCCCGCACCTGAGCCTGCGGCCCGCCCGCCGGGAGGCCCCTGTCTGGTGGGCGGCGGAGGCGACACGGCTGGTCGCCACCTGGCGGTCCCGGCGACGTTGGCGGGTCAGAACGAGCCTGACTCGACAGCGCGTCGGCGTCCTGACGGAGGTTGCGCTCGGCCAGGCGTCATGGTTCGGACGCCCCGCCTCGCGAAAGCCCGAGGCTAAGCAGGTCGGAGGAAGTCCACTACGGTTCGGGCAGCGCCCCGAAGGGGCGCGGGGCCGTGTCGATAGGCTCCGCCGCGGCTGTGTCGATATGCGACTCCGCCGCGTGGGCGACCAGCCACGACGGCGCCGCAGTCGGCCGACGACGTATCGCGGCACTTCCCGCGGAGCGCTTAGCCGCAGGCCTCGGGTGAGGTGAGGCCCGCCAGCAGGAGCCGCATGCCGCGGTGGAAGTGGGCGTCCCAGTCGTCCCCGTCGAGGAGCGGGAAGTGACCTGCGAGGGTGGGGTATTCGTCGATGTGGGCGCGGAGGTGGGCGTCCACGGCCGAGCGGGTGGCCGCCTCGTCCGAGCGCTTGCGCCACACCGCTTCGGAAGAGGCCGAGCCGATCACATAGTGGGTGATGGTGGCCGCGGCAGACGACAGGTGTACCCCGTCGAAGCCGCCGGTGTTGAGCGCGGTGTAGGCGAACTCCGAGGAGCGCAGGGCGTGGGGGCCCATGAGGGGGCGGGAGCCCGCCAGGGCCGCGGCCCAGGGATGGCGCAGCAGTACGGACCGCAGTCCGGTCATGAACGCCTCGATGTCGTCCTGCCAGGAGGCGCTGTGCGCGTCAGGGAGGTCGAGTTCGGCGAAGACCGCGTCGAGGGCCAGATCGAGGACGTCGTCCTTGGTGGCCACGTGCCAGTAGAGGCTGGTCGCGTGGGCACCGAGCCGCTCCGCGAGCCGGCGCATGCTGAGCTTCTGCACACCGTCGAGGTCCAGCAGCTCAACAGCCGTGGCGATGATCCGCTCGTGTGACAGCTGAGGCCGTGTGCGGGAGGTCTTCTCCGCACGGAACCACACCGCTCCCGGTGCGTTCTCCAGCGGCTTCTTTCCTTTGTTCCCGTTCGGCTTCGCGCTCACGAGGTCGCAGCCTACCTCGTTGCCGATTTCCCTCTGTGACTCCTACAGTGGTGGGTGCACTCCAACACTGTTCGAGAACAGCAACGAGGGAGGACCATGGGCGACGAAGAAGGTCATCCGCGCCGGTGGGCGATCCTGGTGGCGCTGTGTGCCGCACTCCTCGTGATCGTCATCGACAACACGGTTCTGCACGTCGCGGTGCCCGCCGTCGGCGAGGCCTTCGATGCCTCAACAGGCCAGCTCCAGGGGGTGGTCGACGCCTATGTCGTGGTCTTCGCCGGGCTTCTCGTCACCGCGGGGGTGATCTCCGACCGGTACGGCAGGCGGCGCACCGTCGCCATGGGGCTCCTGGTGTTCGGCGTGGCGTCGGCTCTCGCCGCGGCGGCCCCCTCGGTGGAGTGGCTGATCGCGATGCGGGCCCTGATGGGCGTCGGCGCGGCGCTGGTGATGCCCGCGACGCTCGCGGTGCTCGTCGCGGTGTTCCCCGAGCAGGAGCGCCCGCGGGCCTTCGCGGTGTGGAGCGCGGTGGCGTCCGTGGGTATGGCCGCCGGGCCGCTGCTGGGTGGGGCGCTGGTCGACGTGTGGAGCTGGGCCGGGGTGTTCCTGATCAACGTCCCCGTGGTGACGGTGGCCCTGGTGGGCATCGTACGGCTGGTGCCCGAGACGCGGGCCGGTGACGGCCGGGGGCTGGACCTGCCCGGCACCGTCCTGGTCACGGCGGGGATGACCGGCCTGGTGTGGGCCCTGATCGAGGCCCCGACGTACGGGTACTCCTCCCCCGCGGTGCTGGCCGGGGCGGTGGCGGCGGTGGTGGCGCTGATTGCCTTCGGCGTACGGCAGACCCGCTCTCCGGCACCGATGGTCGATCTGCGGCTGTACCGGGACCGGAGGTTCTCCGGGGCGAGCTTCGCGGTGGCGGTGATGACGGTCGCGACGGGCAGCACGCTCTTCATCCTGAGCCAGTATCTGCAACTGGTCCTGGGCTACAGCGCGTTCGAGACCGGTCTCGCGGCCGTACCGCTGGCGGCGGGAGTGGTCGCGGGCTCGACGGTGGGCGGCCGGGCACCGGCAAGGTTCGGGCCCCGGGCCTGCATCGTGGCGGGCTTCGCCGTCACGGCGGCCGGTTTCGCCGTGCTGGCCTCGCTGTCGGAGGGCAGCGGCTACGTGGCGGTGTCCACCGGTCTTGCGCTCGCGGGTGTGGGGTCCGGCATCGCGGGCCCCTCGGCCACCAGCACCGTGCTCGGCGCGGTGCCGCCGGAGCGGGCCGGGATGGGCTCCGCGCTCAACGACACCCACCAGCAGCTCGGCATCGCGCTGGGAGTGGCCGGTCTGGGCAGCCTGCTCACCACCGCCTACCGAGGCGCCCTCCCGGACGGCCTGCCCGACCACGCCGTGTCCTCGCTGGGGGCGACACTGTCGTACGCGAAGGACCACGCAGGCGGAAGTGGCCTGGCCGAGTCGGCCCGTTCGGCCTTCACCGACGCCCAGTCCCTCACCATGACCATCGGGGTGGCGGCCGCTCTGGCCGGTGCGGCCGTGGCGTTCTTCGCCCTGCCGGGCCGGGCCACCCCGGCCGCGGCACCCGAGCCGGAGTCGGAGGAAGCGGGACAGCCGGGCTGAGCAGGGGTACGGCGTCCGGGCGCGCGGCACCCGGACGCCCCCCTGACTGTCGTCGATCGTCCGCGGCGCCGTCGTGGCTGGTCGCCCACGCGGCGGAGCCGCATATCGACACAGCCCCGCGCCCCTTCGCGGCGCACCCGAACCGCACCGGACTTCAATGAGGCCGCTCAGCAGGACGGAGGGCACCTGGTCCGGGCAGGCGAACCGCGGCAACTGATGTCCCACGCCTGCCAGGCCGGTCATCAGGCCGGGGGTTTCGCTCCTGGTCGGCGAGCCGCACACCCAGCCCCCCTCCGCTGCGGCGTCGAGCTTCTCCCCGAGCGTGCGCATCAGACGGCCGGGGCGGATCCGGCCCATTCGCTCGGCGAGCAGGACCAGTTCGAGGTTGCCAAGGTTGCCGTGGCACATGCTGTCGCTGCCCCGGCCGGTGAGCCGGTCGGCTTCGGTGTCCACTTCGTGGCCGGGGCGCCGTGTTCATCGCCTTCAGCTTCGGAGGCGAGCGGATCATCGCCGAGTTCGGCATCGGCCTTGCCGCCGCCGTGGCCATCGACGCGTTCGTCCTGCGGACGATCCTGGTCCCGGCCGTGATGTACCTCTTCGGCAAGGCCAACTGGTGGCTTCCCCGCTGGCTGGACAAGCGCCTTCCGTATCTGTCAGTCGAAGGCCCCGGGGAAACGGCCGAGGAGAGCCGGCGGCCCGAACCGATCGCCCGATGATCTCAACCCGCTGACATCGCGGGAACCCGAGAGTCGCCTTGGCACACGGCGAGTGGGTGCTGGAGCGGCTGCTGGTGCCCGCAACCGCCACCGCGGTCGAAAGCGCCGGGGGCCGATGGCGCCGTATCCGGCTGGAAGGGGCTGGCGAGCTCGGCTGGAAGTTCAAGGCCCCTGAAGGCAGGTTTACCGGCCGGTGTTCGTGGACGAGGCCGTGCGGCACGGGGTGGACCTGCAACTGTCGGGACACACCCACGGCGGTCAACTGTGGCCCATGAACTACGTAGCCGAGCTGGCCAACCCGACGGTCGCGGGGCTGGAACGGTACGGAGACACGCATCTGTATGTGTCGCGGGGCGCGGGCGCGTGGGGCCCGCCGACCCGGGTCGGGTCACCGGGGCCCACCACCGACGTCAACCAACAAGCTGGGGCGAGCCGGGCAAACACCGGGGCCCTGCGGTTGGAGCGGCCTTGCGCGACGAGTTCGGCGACGCTTGTCACCCGCAGCGCGGACCGGGCGAAGTCGCAGTACTGCGATGCTGGACAGCTGAGTCGGCTAGGGGGTGCGGGTGCCGGTCCTCACACGTGCTTCCGCCCAGTCTCAATCGTCTTCGGTGATGAAGTCGGTCAGCGCGGCAGCGACGGCATCGGGCTGTTCATCGGGGATGAAGTGTCCTGCGTCCGGCACGACGATCCTGGTGGCGTGGTCGGCCCACGGCCTGATGGAAGCTGCCATGTCGGGGATGGAGCCGTGGCTGCTGGAGATCCCGAGAATCGGGACCGTCAGGCGCTGTCGCTCCAGCGCTTCGTGGTTCTTCTGCGCCGACTCGGCGGCGTCCCGGTAGTAGGCCAGGGATGCACGGAGACCGCCGTCGGCGGCCACGGACGCGGCGTATTGCTCAATTTCGGCGTCGTCGAAGGTGTCGGAGGAGAGGGCCTTGGCCTTCAGGAACCAGCCGACGTACTCCCGTTCGCGGCCGGCGAGCAGTGTCTCGGGCAGGTCGGGCACGAGGTGGAAGGCGAAGTGCCAGGTCTTCCACGCCTGCTCGGGGTCGGTCGGGATGGCGTCAGGGAGTGTGATGCCCGGGATGCCGGCGTCGAGCAGTGCCAGGCCGCGCAGCCGGCTCTGGTACTTCAAGGCGAGGGAAAAGGCGACCCACGCGCCGATGTCGTGGGCGACCAGCCAGTATGTCGAGACTCCGAGCGCCTTGACCGCGGCGTGGACGTGCGCGGCGACCGTGTGCGTGTCGTAGCCGCGCTCCGGACGCTCGGAGTGGCCCTGACCCGGCAGGTCGATCGCGATGACGTGGAACCGGTGGGCGAGGCCGGGCATCACCTTTCGCCAGGCCCACCAGGTTTGCGGGAATCCGGCGAGCAGGACGACGGCCGGGCCGCTCGGCCGTCCGCCTTCGACGGCATGAAGGCGGACGCCGTCCGCGTCGACCCAGCGGTGAGTGAATCCGGCCAGATGCCGCAGGGGCAGGTCGCGGATGGGGTTGCTTTCGGAGACATGCGGAGTGCTGGTTGCCGGGCCGGTCACGGGGATCCTCCATCGGTGTCAGGTGTGCGGTCGGGACGGTGTAGCTGACGGCGGTGGCCGGGACCACGTGGTGTGTTTCCCGCGCGGTCGCGAAGTGCGTGTCGCGCGGTATGCCCGGCCATGGCCACGCTTGAAAGCTAACACATCTTGAACCGATCAGTTCAAGATAGAATGGTGTGCAACACCGTCCGAACCATCGACGCATCGGCAAGGAAGTACCGCGTGGCAGGCAAGAAGCAGTTCGACATGGACACGGCGCTCGACGCCGCGATGATCCAGTTCTGGCGCGACGGCTACGCCGACACCTCACTGGACGATTTGTCTCGGGCAACCGGCCTGAACCGCAGTTCCATCTACTCCTCCCTCGGCGACAAGGACACGCTCTTCCTGCGCTGCCTGGATCTCTACGCCGCGCGCTACGGCGAGAAGTACGACGCCGCCCTGTCGTGTGCGGCCTCGGAACCCGTTGCCGCCGTTCGTGCGTTCTTCGACGTCACCCTCGAGCGCATCGCCGATCCCGAACTACCTGATGGATGCCTGATCGCCCAGTCAGCCATGGCCATTCCAGTGCTGAGCCCAAGCGTCGCGGCGCACGCCAGGCAGGCCCTCGGCTTCCAGCGCCTGCGCCTGCGCGCCGCACTGAAGGCCGGCCGACTGACCGACCAGAACGCCGAGGCCTTCGCTGTACACGCGGCGGCCGTGAACCAGTCGCTCGCCGTCATGAGCAGGGCCGGAGCGAGCCCGGCGCAACTCCTGGCCATCGTGGGCGTAACCGTTGACGCGCTGTCGCAGGCGCTGCGCGCGTAACGAATCCGATCCGGCCGTCGGACGCGCAGCCTGGTACGCACAGTCATCTCATGAGCCCGAGGCGTGCACGGTAGTGGTGCCCACGGGCTCGGACCTGGTGGCTTCGTCGCCAATCGGACCAGGCCAGGTGGAACGCGAGGTTCGGGGCCTGTTGTATTCGCCGCCTGATCACGGTGAGAAGGCGCGCCGCCAGTTGACCGGACCGGTCCGCCATGAGCCCGCCGACCGGTTCTGGTTCGCCGTCCTGTCCGGGCTGATACCCCGACGCCACTGGCTCAAGGTCTTCCCTGTGACCCCCGGCACCGTGCTCGCCTGGCACCGCAGATTTCATCGCCGCGAAGTGGGACTACAACACTGCGCGCCGTGGCACCGGACGCCCACCCACCCCCGCAGCGGTCAAGAAGCTCGTCCTGCGGCCGGCCAGGGAGAATCCGAGTGGGGAACACCGGGGGATCCAAGGGGATTTGGCCCGACGCGGACATCGGATCGCCACTTCGACGGTCTGGGAGATCCTTAACGCGGCATCACCGGGGTCACCGCCTGCCCGACGCGGGACTGGGCGGTGCAGCAGGCGCGGAATCCCACCGCCGACCTAGACATACGCGTCGAGTCCCCTGCGCTTCCTGCTGCGCGACCGCGATGGCAAGTACGGCGAGGCGTTCGATGCCGTCCTTCGGGCCGAGGAGATGGAGATTCTCAACAGTGCGCCACAGGCTCCCTGTTTGAACGCGCACTGCGAACGCACTCTCGGCAGCATCCGACGCGAAGCCCTCGACCACGTCCTCATCAGGAACGAGACCCACGCCCGCCACGTCCTCGCGGCCGATGAGCGGCACAGGGCTCCCCGTCGCTCCCATGCTCCGACACCACCCCCCAGTCCGAGTACGACACCGCTTCCACGCGATCATCACGGACCTGGTCGGCACGCCCACCGAACTGGTCACGCCCGATGGCGCCCTTGCCTGGCAACTCCGCACCACCGTCTGGGGCACACCCCTGCCCGCACCACAAAGCGGCATGGAGTGCCCACTCCGTTTCCCCGGCCAATACGCAGACCCGGAAACCGGCCTAAGTTACAACCACTTCCGCTACTACGACCCGGAAACCGCCCGCTACATCACGCAGGACCCCCTCGGTCTCAGACCGGCCTTCAACTCCGGCGCCTACGTGCACAACCCGTACACGTGGAGCGACCCGCTCGGCCTCGCGCCCAAGTGCCCGGTAGCGAAAGCCAAGGCTGCGGTGGACAAGATCATCGAACGCGCCCAAGAGGGCAAGCTGAGAAAGTCCACCAACTACCATCCACACTTCGACAACGACGAACGAGTCTTGGAGATCCTGAAGAACCCGGACGCGGTATACCTCTCCGCAGGCAACCGCGGAAATCTCATTTTCCGGCAAGGCTATGACATCGTGGTCACGAAGGGGGCAGGTGCTGGCGCAGGCGATGTCATCACCGGCTACGGCCCGTCCGGAGTCAAGGGCGAATCCGGAGCCGAGGCGCTGGGCGGATCACCCACCGACCCCGGACACCCAGTGACCCATGACGACATCGTGAACGGTAAAATCCCAGACACCAGGGGTGGCCATATGGCGCCCGCCAAGCAGATCCGATGAGGCAATATTCATGGTGAGGTTCTCGGTCGGCGACACCGTGAACGCTGAAACCACGCGGAACCCGCTGACATTTACTCCACGATTCGACTTCATCGATCTTCAGGTAATTGTCGCAGGGTATACGGGCCCGAACGAGCGCGAGCAGAATCTGGCCCATACCTTCGGCAGCATGCAGTGGCTGTGGTCGGAGAATGACGAGTTCCGGTTCGACCAGGGCAGCCGGGAGCTGTCCCACGCAACGTTCTACGTGCCCCGGGAATCCGCTCCCGCCCCCCTCTGCCACCATGCGCCCCACATGCCACAGAGACTCCCCAGCGGGCTGCGTACGGACACCGCACAGAACTTCGCCCTCCCCCAGGCAACGATCTTCTGCTGCGACCCCGAAGCGTCCGAGTTGCGGTGCTACCGGGACCTCAGTGTTCTCGACGGAGGGCCGGACGCCCTGATCGGCATCGCGCCCGACGTGAGCCTCCTCGTCAAGGGAGGCGTGGTAGCCGGCTGGAGCCTCACCGATCCCGCGCGGTATCTGACAGATGGTTTCGCGGCCCCCGAGGCCACGCTGCCCTCACACAGCACCCGGCTCCGGCTGGCCGAGTGTCTCAACCTGGTCACCGCGCCGCTCATCGACGAGGTGATGGATCAGGACACGGACACCTGGCGCAGGCTCCGGGCAATCGAGCGCGCCCTGCGCGACCAACGAGACGACCGGAACCGCGCGACCATCATGCACCGGGTCATCAGTCGTCTGATCGAGGACTACGAGTCCTCGTAAGACTCCGTTATTCCCGGGCTCCTCCACGTGCCCTGTGCCATTCAGAAATGCGTCGCTACAGATCGCAGCATCGACACCAGGATCCATGACGTCACATACTGACCCTCGTCGAAATCTGACAACGGGGCCGTCTGCGTCCGGGCCTTCCAGGACCGCGACTTCTGCCGCAATCACGATGAGGAATCGCAGTGAACGCACCTACGTCGCCAGCCCCTTGGGCGACCGGCGAGACCGTCGACGGCCGGTATCGGGTGATCGGGGAGCTTGGCCGGGGCGGGATGGGTGTCGTGCACCGGGTACGGCATCTCGCCTGGGGCATCGACATGGCGGTGAAGAGTTCGCGGCCCGAGCTGTTCCGGAGCCCCGGCGATCAGGAGCTGTTCGTCAGGGAGGCCGAGGCGTGGGTGTCCCTCGGGCTTCATCCGAACGTCTGCGCCTGCCATTACGTGCGGGTGATCGACGGTGTCCCCCGCGTGTTCGCCGAGTACGTCGACGGCGGCAGCCTGGCCGAGTGGATCAGTGACGGGCGCCTCTACGCCGGGGATGCGCGGCAGGCCCTCGCCCGTGTTCTCGACACGGCAGTCCAAGCGGCCCGTGGGCTAGAGCACGCCCATCGCGGAGACCTGGTGCACCAGGACGTGAAGCCGGCCAACATTCTGCTCGACGGCACGGGCGCCGCGAAGATCACCGACTTCGGTCTCGCGCGGTCCAAGGCCGCCACGGCCCCGGCTGACCTCCAAGTGGGGCCGGGTGCCAGCGTGTTGGTGCCGTCCGGCGGCATGACGGTCGGCTACGCGTCCCCGGAGCAGCTCGCGGGCGAGCCCGTCGGGCGGCGCAGCGATGTCTACAGTTTCGCGGTCTCGGTCCTGGAGATGTTCACCGGCGGTGTGCGTTGGGCGGCTGGTTCGGTCGCGGGTCTCGCGCTGGAGGAGTACCTGGCCGACCCCTCGAATCCGGTCGCGGCGCCGCCGGAGGTCGCCCACCTGCTCCGGCGCTGTCTGCGGCAGCACCCGGCCCACCGGCCGGCCTCGATGGCGGACATCGCGGACGTACTGACCGGGATCTACGAGCAGGCGACCGGCTCGGCGTATCCGCGTCCCACGTCGCAGGCCGCCGATCTGCGCGCCGACGAGCTCAACAACCGTGGCCTGTCGCTCCTCGACCTGGGCCGGGCCGCCGACGCCGAGAGCGCCTTCGACCAGGCGCTCGCGGTCGACCCGCACCACATCGGGGCCGTATACAACGGTGGCCTGTACCGGTGGCGTACGGGGGCGATCACCGATGGGGAACTCGTCGCCCGGTTGGAGGCGGTCCCGCGTGGGTCCGGCGCGTCCTCCTGGCAGGTGCGGCTGTTTCTGGCCCGGGTCCACCTCGAGCGCGGCGACCTCGCGGCGGCACACGAGCTGCTCGACGCCCTCGCGCGCGAACGGCCCGACGACACCGACGTACGGGCGGCGCTGCGGGTAGCGGCCTCCGGAGCGGTGGCCGACGCCCGCCACACCGGCACCCGGGAGTTCCGCGAGCCGTTCGCGGTGCCGTTCGCGCCGGTGGAGCTGCTCGCCCGGCACGAGGTGATGGGCTACCTGCCGATCCGGTTCACTCCCGACGGACGCCTGGCGCTGAGCGGCCACTGGGACGGCGTGCTCCGTCTGTGGGACACGGCGACCTGCGCACAGCGGTCGGCGGTCGAGGGCCACCGCACACAGGTGCTCGGCGTCGACCTCACCCCTGACGGCTCGTACGCGCTGTCCACGAGCCGCGACGGCACGGTGCAGTTCTGGGATCTCGGGGCGGGCAGGTGCACCCGCGTCATCCGCTCCGCCGCACGCGCCACGGGGTGCCCGGTCAGGTTGAGTGCCGACGGGCGCATCGGTGTGTGGCAGGGCGTGGACGGGCGCGTCCAGGTCTGGGAACCGCGGACCGGGACCCGCCTGTGGTCGCTCGGGGCAGCGCTCAAGGACGGCGCCCTGGACGGCTCGCAGTACGAGGTGAGCGCCGACGGGCGCCATGTGCTCACCGCCGAGGAGGACGGGGCGCGGCTGTGGAGCGTGGCCGATGGCCGGTGCCAGGTGCTGGCCGCCGGCTCGGCGACGCATGCGCTGTGCTTCAGCCCCGACGGGCGGCGGGTCGCGGTGGCCGGCCAGGACCGGGTGATCCGGTGGTGGGATGTGGGGGACGGCCGGCAGGTCCGTAGGGTGCGTACGTTGACGGGGCTGACCGCCGCGGCCGGTCACCTCGCCTTCGGCGACGGCGGGCGGCTGCTGCTGTCCGGCACGACCGGCGACCACACCGTTCAGCTCTGGGAGCTGAGCAGCGGCCGGTGTCTGCGGACCTTCACCGCCCACGCGTACGGAATGCACCACGTCGGATTCGAGGACGGCGACGACCGGTTCGGCTGCTCTGTCGGCGGACATCCCGAACTGCCCGTGCACCGCTGGCGGTTGCCCGCCACCGCATACGCCGCCGAGGCGCATGTGATCCAGCCGCGCGCGTACGCCGAGGTCAGCCGGCTCGGCGGGCTGGCCGAGGAACTGCTCGTCGACGCACACCAGGCGATGGCGAACGGTCGACACCGGTCGGCGCTCGTCCTGCTGACCCGCGCACGGGAGATACCGGGATACGAGCGCGCGCCCCAGGTCCTGGCCGCCTGGCACGAACTGGGCCGCTCGGCGCGCCACGTACGGCTGCGCTCCGCCTGGTCGCGGCCACTGGACGCCGGCCACCTCTCCTTCGGCGCCATCACGGCGATCGGTGTCGCCGCGGATGTCCGGCTCGCCGTCAGCGGGCAGAGCGACGGCACCGTACGGATCTGGGATCTGGACAGCGGCGCGTGCACCCACGTCTTCGACGATCACCAGGGCAGAGTGGGCGGGGTGGCGTTGAGCGACGACGGCCGGCACGTCCTGTGCGAGGGCACCAAGCCACTCGCGATCATTCGGCGGCGACTGGCGGACGGCGAGTGCCGTCGGCTGACTCCGGACTGGGACATGGGGCGGACCATCAGGTTCACCGGCGACGGGAGGTACGCCTGGTTCGGCAGCGGCGACGGTGTCCTGCGCCGATGGGACCTGGACGACGACCGCTGCGTCGCGACGATCAGCCGGAACGGCCCGGTCAACGTGATCTCCACGTCCGCGGACGGACGGCTCGCGGCGGTCGGCGACAGCAATGGCGTGGTCCGGCTGCGGGATCTCGACACCGGAGCCTGCCTGCGGACCTGGACCGGCCCCCGGGAACCGATCCTGTCGGCGTGCCTGAGCGCCGACGGCCGCCTGGCCATGTCCACACACCAGGTCATGTCCTCGGGCGCCGAGGACGAACCGATCCGGCTGTGGGACGCCGGTTCCGGGCGGTCCGTACGCGAGTTCGCGGGGCACGAGGGCTGGGTCTCCGCCGTGCGGTTCACACCCGACGCCCGGTTCGCCTTCTCGGCCGGCCACGACAGATCCGTACGGATGTGGGAGGTCGCCACCGGCCGATGCCTGCACGTGCTCGAAGGGCACCAACAACGCATCCGGCACCTCGAACTCACCCCCGACCTGCGCAACTTGGTCTCGGCGGGAGACGACGGCATCCGGCTCTGGGACCTCGACTGGGAGCTGGCGGCCGACTGAGCGGAGCGGGATGCGTACGGTCCGACGCGGCAGACGGCACGCTCACGTTCACCGTCTCGTCCCCCGAAGCCCACCCACACACACAGACAAGGAGACGATCCTCCGTGACGCCCTCGGCCACCATCACGCTCACCCTCGTCGAGGGCCGGATGAAGCCCGGCGCGTACGTCTTCGAGGAGCGCACCACCTGCGTCCTCGGCCGCTCCACCGACTGTTCGCCACAACTGCCCGACGACCCCCACCACAAGACCGTCTCCCGCCACCACTGCCTGCTCGACATCAACCCGCCGGACATCCGCATCCGTGACTTCGGCAGCCTCAACGGCACATACGTCAACGGCGAGAAGATCGGCCAGCGGCGCCGCGGCCTCACCCCCGAGGAGGCCGTCGCGGATTCCTACCCCGAGCACGACCTCAAGGACGGCGACCGGATCCGCCTCGGTGACACTGTGTTCCGCGTCGACATCACGCGGCCGCAGGTCGCCACGGTGAGGCTCGCGCGCTGCGCCAAGTGCGAGCGCGAGCTGGGCGACGAGGCGGACGGCCGCCCGGGCGAGTTGTTGTGCGCCGCCTGTCAGGCCCGGCCCGACGCCGTGCTCAAGCTGCTGCTCGAGCTGGCGCACGGCGGCCGCGCCGACCTCAAGGCCATCCGCGGCTACTCGGTGATCCGGGAGCTCGGCCGTGGTGGCATGGGCGCGGTGTACCTGGCCCGGCACGAGGCCACCGGCGTCGAGGTGGCGCTGAAGGTGATGCTGCCGAAGGTGGCGGCGAGCGAGACGGCACGCGCCCGCTTCCTGCGCGAGGTGGCGCTCACCCGGGCGATGAAGCATCCGCACGTCGTCGCGCTGCACGACGCGGGCTTCGGATACGGCACCTTCTATCTGACAACCGAGTTCTGCACCGGCGGCAGCCTGGACCGGCTCGTCGCCGAACGCGGCGGGCGACTCCCGGCCGAGGAAGCGGTGCCCATCGCGGTGCAGGCGCTCAAGGGCCTGGAACACGCGCACGGGCAGGGCGTCGTCCACCGCGACCTGAGCCCCTCCAACATCCTGCTGCACAGGGAGACCGACGGCTCGACGACGGCGAAGATAGCGGACTTCGGCATCGGAAAGGCCTTTGACCAGGCGGGCCTGAGCGGGCTGACACGCACCGGCACCACGGCGGGCAAACCGATGTTCATGCCGCGCCGACAGGTCATCGACTTCCGCAACGCCACCCCCGCCATGGACGTCTGGGCGTTTGCCGCCTGCCTCTACCACACGCTGACCGGAAGGACCCCGCGCGAGTTCCCGCGCGCCAAGGACCCCTGGCAGGTCGTCCTCCAGGAGCCGGCGATCCCGATCCGCCGCCGCGACCCGGCCATCCCGCGACGCCTCGCGGAGGTCATCGACACGGCGCTGCGGGAGCGCCCCGAGATAGGCTACGCGAGCGCGGCGGAGCTGCGCGGGGCGCTGGAGCGGGCGTGGCGGTGAGCCCCGACTGCGGCGGTTACGCGGGAGAAACCGGCCGGCGACCGTGAGGGCGACGAAGGACAGCCCGCGCCACCTGTCCGCCGCTTCATCGCTTCGCGCTTCCAAGGCCGCCCGCACACGGCCGTGGCCGCACTGCGCACCGGCTGCGCGAGACGGAGGTGATCCACGGTGACCGAACCCGACGTGTCCGCGCGGCACTCGCCGCGGCGGCAGCCGCCTGCGTCGCCGCCATCCCGCGATGGGATGCCGGTCAGGTCGGTACCGGGCACAGGCGATCAACTGTCCGCGCAGGCGTCCTCGCCGACGAGTTGTGCCACGCGCTCCATGCAGCGCATCCGGGCGGGAGAGAAGTCGTAGGGCATCTTGGTGATCGCCTCCAAGGCGCCCATCCGCGTGTCCTCCTCCTCTGCCAGGTCGGCGTCGTAGGTCTCGAAGAGCTCGTCGTCGGCCGTGTCCAGCCCGGCTGCCGTGATGGCCTGCATGAGGGCCATGTGGTGGGTGTATCGCTGTACGGCGATTTCCTCGACGCGCGGGTCATCGGGGTCCACGCCGTCGTCGAGGGCGGCCTCGGCCTCGTCGAGACGGTCCTCCTCGGCCCGTAGGTCGGGATGGGTGGCCAGCACGATGTACACGCCGGCCTGTAGTGCGGAGCCGAGCGGACCGAAGATCCGTTCCGTGACCAGCAGGGCCTCCATGTCGGAGGCGCGCAACGCGCCAGGGGGCAGGTGGCCGAGCCGATCCGTCACCAGCTCGGAGAGCAGGCCCTGCGGGCTGCCCACAGCCCGCAGGCGCGCGACGGCCGCGCGCCGACGTTTGATGTCGGCCTCCTGGGCAGCCAGGGATTCCTCCAGCCGGCCCAGGGTCTCCTCGATGTCCCCGGATTCGTCGAAGGCAGCCCGCATGTCGTCCAGACTGATGCCGACCTCCGCCATTCTGCGGATCCACAACAGGCGGATCATGTCGTCGTAGCCGTAGCGGCGGCGGCCGTCTCCACCGCGCTCGGGTTCCGGCAGCAGACCGATCTGGTGGTAGTGGCGGATAGCGCGTGGGGTGGTCCCGGCGAAGGCGGCAGCAGCGCCAATCTTGACCTGGCGGGGCGGTGTGACGAACGGGTACATCGCAGACGGAGCCTTTCGTGCTGTGGTGCCTCGACAACACCACATGCCGCTACGGCAGATGCAACAACACACCACCCGACGACATCGCGCCCGCCGTCGCCTTTCCCGATGTCCGTCATCGACGAAATCGACGTCAACGCGCTGCGGGGCAGCATCGACGCCTTCCGAAGCAATCCCCCGCTCGCCCGGGCCACCTTCGCGGTCGACGGCTCCTGGCAGGGCGGCTACCGGGTCACCACCCGCACGGGCGTCCTGCCCCAGGGCGGCGAGCGCGACGAGACTCGCGTCGCCCGCGAGGTACCACGAGCCCCGCCGAGCGGGCCCCGCTCACACGCCCAGGCCGTACGGCATCATGCAGACGACGACATCGGTACGCGCCCTGAGGACCGTGGCCAGCAGCAGGCCGCGCTGGTTCTGGAGGATCTTGTGGCGCCGGTGCCGGGGCTCGACCTCGGGGATGAGAACGGCGATCTCGCGGCCGCCCCCGGCCTCGCGCCGCACATACGCGACCATCGGCTGCACCAGGGACCGGTGCGGGCTGTCGATGATCTCCAGGCGCACCCCGGGATTCCAGCGCTCCCAGGTGTCCTGGAGGGCCCGCGCCTTCGCGGGCTCGGCCTGGACGCTGACCGCCACGACCTCGTCGCCCAGGGCGAGCGCCGCCGTCAGCGCGCGCTGCGCAAGCCTGCTGACCTCGCCGAGCGGGACGATGACCAGGCTCACGGTGCGCGCCGGTGGCGGCGGGATCCGCCCGAGCCCGAGTTCCTCGCCGGCCGCCGTGTAATAGCGCTGGACGTGGGTGAACAGCAGCATCAGCAGCGGCACCGCGACGACGACCGCCCAGGCCCCTTCGAGGAACTTGGTGGTCAGCAGGACCAGACCGGCCCCGGTGGTCAGCACGGCCCCCAGACCGTTGATCATCGTCCGGCGCAGCCACCCTTCCGGCTGCTCGGTCGCCCAGTGCCGTACCAGCCCGACCTGGCTGATGGTGAAGCCGGTGAACACCCCGATGGCGAACAGCGGGATCAGCCGATGGGTCTCGCCCCCCACCGCGACGAGCAGCAGGGCCGACAGCAGCGCCAGCGCCACCACGCCGTACCGGTACACCGGGCGCTCCGCGCGCAGCCCGAACAGGTGGGGCAGCCGGTTATCCCGCGCCAGCAGGCTCATCAGGACCGGGAGGCCGCCGAAGCTGGTGTTCGCGGCGAGCGCGAGAACAAGGGTGACGATGAGGTTGGTCGCGTAGTACTCCCATCCGGCTCCGTACGACCCGGCGGCGAGCTGGGCGAGGACCGTCACACCGCCGCGCGGCGCGACATGGTCGCGGCGGATCAGATACGCCATCCCGAGCAGCATCACTCCGAGGAGCATGCCGAGCATCAGCTCGGTGTGCTGGGCCCGCTTGATGCGCGGCTCGCGGAACATCGGCACGCCGTTGGCGATGGCCTCCACCCCGGTCAGGGCGGAGCAGCCCGAGGAGAACGCTTTGAGGATCAGCAGGACGCCCAGCGCCTCGGTGGCCCCGACGGGATGGGCGGCGCCGACGACGGCCGCGGGGTGTGCGCGCAGGATCCCCATGACGACGATGCCGAGCATGCTGACGATGAACAGCACGGTCGGCAGCATCAGCACCCGGGCGCTCTCGGCCACTCCCCAGAGGTTCACGGCCGTGAGCAGGGCGAGCAGCACCAGGCAGACGGCGAGCAGATGCGAGGAGAGGATCGGGAAGGCGGAGGCGAGGCTGGCGGCGCCGGCGGCCAGGCTGACGGCGACGGTGAGGACGTAGTCGATGATCAGGCTCGCCGCGGCGAGCAGGCTCACCCGGTGCCCGAGGCTCTTCTTCGCCACCGCGTAGGCGCCGCCGCCGTCCGGATGGACGGCGATCACCTGGCGGTAGGAGATCACCAGCACGGTGAGCAGGACGGTGATGACGACCGTGATGGGCAGCGTGGCTGTAAGGGCCCCGGTGCCGGCGGCGACCAGGACGACCACGATGGCCTCGGGGCCGTACGCGACCGAGCTCAGCGCGTCCAGGGACAGCGCGGCCAGCCCCTCGAGGCTGGTGAGATGGTGCTTGTCGCCCTCCCCGTGGCGCAAAGGTACCCGTGGCCGCAATGCGCGGTGTGCCAGTCCGAACGCCATGGGGAACCTCGGGGCGGGGTTGTCGGGGACCGTCCCGCGACAGTGTGCCCCGCCGTGGCGCCCGGCCACCTGAGGCATGCCCGAACAGCCACCACGTGTCCGCCGCTTCCATGGCTCCCTGACCTGACCGAGTGCTCCTCACGGCGCTCCCCGAGTGTCGCCGCGGCGGTGCGGGCCGCGCCCATAGCATGACCTGGCGCCGGCGCGCCGGGTTACGCCCGGCGCCGGACGACTGGAGGTTGGTGACCATGACGGTGATGTCCGTGCCCAGGTTCGAGCGGTTCTTCCGGGTGGCGGCGGGACTTGATGTCGACAAGAACGACCTCAAGCGCTACAGCGACTTCGTGGACGCCAAAGTCTACGATCTGCTGCTCATCGCCGAGGCGGTCGCGAAGGCCAACAACCGGGACATGATCGTGCCGTGGGATCTGCCGATCACCAAGGGGCTACAGGAGAGCATCCACCGCTTCCGGGACCTCGACTACGAGATCGAGTTGAAGCCCATCCTCGATCAGCTCGTCAGGCACCCGCCGCTGGACCGCGCGCCCGACGACGCGACGGAGGCGAGGTTGCCGGAAATCGTCGGCGGGCTCAGCCTGGCGCTCGCCAAGGCGTTCAAGATCATCTACCCGGACCTGAAGAATCCGCAGACCAAGCACTGGGAGACGGTCTGGCCGCTCTTCAATCTCCTGCTGTGAGACCGGTGTTGTGAATGCCGGGCGCGAGCCCGCGGCGGCACCCGGCGGAGCGGGGCCGCCGCGGGAGAGAGCCGGATCCCGGCGGTCTCAGCCGCCCTGGCGTTCGCTGCTCTCGGTTATCTCGATGTGACGGGGCTTGGCGGTCGCCGCCTTGGGGACGCTGATCGTGAGCACGCCGCTGGACATGCTCGCCGCGACGTCTTCGGTGTTCACTTCGCTCGGAAGCAGCAACCGGTACTCGAAGCGACCGGTACGGCGACTGCTCTGCCGCATGATGCCTTTGCGCTCCCGTTCCTTGATCTCCCCCGTGACGGCCAGCTCCTGACCATTGATCTCGATGTCGACGTCCTTGCGGTCCACGCCGGGGAGCTCGAGTTCTATGTGATAGGCGTCGTCGGCTTCGGTCACATCGGCGGACGGCGTCCACGCCGCCATGGCGGGAGCCGCGCTTCCGACCGTGGATTCGAGCAGACCACCCATCTGGTTGATGAGGTCGTCGAATTCCAGAAGCGGATTGCGCGCCCAGCCCCTGGGACGCTCCACCGTTCCCGGGCCTCGCTGCTGTCGGCGAACCGGCATGTTCATCGTCCGTCACCTCCGGTGTCGGTTAGTGGGCAGGGGATGTGCTGTGACCACCGCCCGGCTCGGTGAACCGGCCGGACGGAGCTTCTGTGTCATCGGGGTGGCGCGCGACGTCGACGGTGGTGTGGCCGAGGTGCTCGTGGACCTGGTGGATGGCCATCGCCCCTTCGCCGGCGGCGGAGGCCACCCGCTTGACGGAGCCGCTGCGCACGTCGCCCGCGGCGAAGACGCCGGGCAGACTGGTCTCCAGCCCCAGACAGGCACGGCCCTGGCCCTCCCAGACCGTGCCACTCGCGCGGGCCTGCGCCGAGGCACCGGTGAGCACGAAGCCCCGGTCGTCCAAGGCGACCACATCGCCGAGCCACGTCGTACGGGGCCGGGTCCCGATGAAGACGAACATCGCGCGCACGACCAGATTGCGGCGCTCCCCCGTGCGGTTGTTCTCCACCACGATGGCCCGCAGGACCTCGTCGCCCTCCGCCACCCCGCGCACCTCGCTGTTCCGCAGCACATTCACCCGTGGATGGCGTTCGATCTGGTCGACGAGGTAACGGGACATCTTGGCGCCGAGGTCCGGGCCCCGGACCAGCAGATGCACGCGCGGGACGCGCTGCGCGAGGAAGAGGGCGGCCTGGCCCGCGGAGTTACCGCCGCCGACCACCGCGACCGGATCCGCGCTGCACTGCTGCGCCTCGTACACGGTCGCCGCATAGTAGACGCTCGTCCCCTCCACCCGTTCGATGCCGGGCACTTCGAGCCTGCGGTACCAGGCGCCCGTGGCCAGCACGACGGTGTGGCTCACCACATCGCCACCGTCGGCGAAGGTGACACGGTAGTAGCCGCCGTCCTCGGGCTTGAGCAAAGCCGCTTCCGCGGGAACCCACACCTGGGCCCCGAACTTGCGCGCCTGGAGTTCGCCTCGTTCGGCGAGGTCGGAACCGGAGATCCCGCTCGGAAAGCCGAAGTAGTTCTCGATGAGGGACGACGTGCTCGCCTGGCCGCCCGTGGCGATCGCGTCCAGGAGGGCTGTGGTCAGTCCCTCGGACGCGCCGTAGACGGCGGCCGCCAGCCCGGCGGGCCCGGAGCCGACGATGATCAGATCGCTGCGGGTCTCCTCGGTGGACGGAGGGGAGAGGCCGATGAGCCGCGCCAGTTCGGCATTGCTGGGGTTGCGCAGCACCCGCTGATCGCGCCAGATGACGATCGGCGTCTCTTCCGGGGGGATGGAGAAGCGGCGCAGCAGTCCCTCGGCCTCCTCGTCCGCCTCCAGGTCGATCCAGCGGTGCGGCAGCCGGTTGCGGGCCGCGAACTCGCGCAGCCGCCGGGTGTCGGGCGAGTAGCGCGAGCCGAGGATGCGGAAGCCCGCGCCGACCCCGACGAGCAGCTCGCGGCGGCCCAGGTAGGCGCGGAGGATGAGGTCACCGAGGATCGGATCGCGGGCGACCAGCACCCGCAGCCGGTCGATCGGAAGGGACAGCACCTCCCCGGGCTCACGGACCCGGGCGGTGTAGAAGGCCACCTGCCCCTGGAGCAGCCCCAGCTCGCCGAGGAAGCGCCCCGGCCCATGCACCCTCAGGACCCGCTCGTCGGGGGTGCCATGGGCCTCTACGATCTCGATGGAGCCGATGAGGATGACCAGGAACTCCGCACACCGCTCCCCCTCCCGGACCAGCACCTGGCCCGGCTCGACCCGGATGCGCTCCCCGTGTTCGGCGAGGAACGCGATCTGGGCCTGCGACAGCCGGGGATAGGCGCCGTACAGATCCGGGGTCTCGAACGGCACCGCCTCGTCGGGAGCGGCGTCGGGGGGCCGGTCCTCGCCCGACATCAGGCCATGGCCTCGTGGGCGTAGCACCAGCGCCAGGTCTCGCCCGGCCCCATGGGTTCCACGATGGGATGCTGCTCGACGTAGGCGTGGGCGCGCGCGTGCTTGAGCGGCGAGGAGTCGCAGCATCCCACGTGTCCGCAGGTCAGGCAGAGTCGCAGATGGACCCGGGGGGACCCCAGCCGCAAGCACTCCTCGCACCCCTCGGGGCCGCGCGGGGAGACCTGACGCACCATCGACAGATGCGGATCGGGCTCGATGGCCATGGCGTTCACCCTCTCTCGCTGTCCCGTCGGCCCGCCGCCACCTGCTCGACCCACGAGCGCAGGGTGCCTGCCGGGGCGGCACCCGCGCGGCGGGCGACCGGCTCCCCCTTGTCCAGGATGAGCAGGGTCGGCACGGCCTGCACCTCGAACCGCTGGGCGAGGTGCGGATTGCGGTCGATGTCGACCTTGACGAGTTTGACCCTGCCCGCCAGCTCCGTGGCGACCTGCTCAAGTGCGGGGCTGACCATCCGGCAGGGCCCGCACCAAGTCGCCCACAGATCCACGACGACGAAGGGCGTCGCCTTCTCGGCGACATCGGCGAACTCGTTCTCGTCCGCGTCCACGATCCACGGCAGCGGCGACTTGCAGTTCCCGCACCGAGGGGCGCCCTCGGCCGCCACGGGGATCTTGTTCGCGCGTCCGCAGGTGGGGCACTTGATGGTCCGGGCTTTGATCGTCGGGCTTGGCATGGCCGGTCACGCCGCCTCTCCGACGTCCTGCCGGGCTCGCTCCTCGACGTGCTCGCCCGATGGCTGTTCGTAGGTGACCACCAGTTCGCCGTGCTGGCCGTCGACCTTGATGGTGGTGCCTTCCTGGACGTCGCCGCGTAGCAGGGCGCGTCCGATGAGGGTTTCGACTTCGTGGGAGATGTAGCGGCGTAGGGGGCGGGCGCCGTAGACGGGGTCGTAGCCCTGGTGGGCGATGATCTTGCGGGCTTGTGGGGTGAGGTCGAGGGCGATGAGGCGTTCGGCCAGGCGCTTGCGCAGCTCGTCGAGCTGGAGTTCCACGATGCGTTCGATCTGGGCCTCGCCGAGTGGCTTGAACAGGACGATGTCGTCGATGCGGTTGAGGAATTCGGGGCGGAAGTGGCCGCGTAGTTCGCTCATCACCAGGCTCCGGGCGTCGGGTTTGAGTTCGCCTTCGGAGGTGACGCCGTCCAGCAGGTGCACCGAGCCGATGTTGGAGGTCATGATGATCACGGTGTTGCGGAAGTCGACCAGGCGTCCCTGGGCGTCGGTGATCCGGCCGTCGTCCAGGACCTGGAGCAGGGTGTTGAAGACATCGGTGTGCGCCTTCTCGATCTCGTCCAGGAGCAGGACCGAGTACGGTTTGCGCCGGACCGCCTCGGTGAGCTGGCCGCCCTCCTCGTAGCCGACGTATCCCGGCGGGGCGCCGACCAGCCGGCTGACGGTATGCCGCTCCTGGTACTCGCTCATATCCAGGCGGATCATGTTCTCCTCGGTGTCGAAGAGCGCGGCCGCCAGCGTCTTGGCCAGCTCGGTCTTTCCCACGCCGGTGGGGCCGAGGAAGATGAACGAGCCGATCGGGCGGCGCGGGTCCCGGATGCCGGAGCGGGCCCGGATGATGGCGTCGCAGACCAGCTTGACCGCCTCGTCCTGGCCGATGACCCGCTGCTGGAGGATCTCATCCAGGCGCAGCAGCTTCTCCCGTTCGCCCTCTTTCAGGCGGGAGAGCGGGATGCCGGTCCAGGCGGAGACGATGTCGGCGATCTCTTCCTCGGTGACCTGCTCGCGCAGCAGGCGGTGCGTGCCCTGCCGGGCGGCCAGCTGTTCCTCCTCGGCGGCCAGTTTGGCCTGGAGTTGCTGGAGTTTGCCGTAGCGCAGTTCGGCGGCGCGGTTGAGGTCGTAGGCGCGTTCGGCCTCCTCGGCCTCGCGGCGTACCTCCTCCAGCTCCCGGCGCAGGTCCTGCACCCGGCGGATGGACTGCCGTTCGGCTTCCCACTGGGCGTGTTTGGCGTCGGCCTCGGCGCGCAGATCGGCCAGCTCCCGGCGCAGCTCCGCCAGCCGCCGACGGCTGGCCGGGTCGCTTTCCTTGGCGAGGGCGGCTTCCTCGATCTCCAGCCGGGTGACCCGGCGGGTGACCTCGTCCAGTTCGGCGGGCATGGAGTCGATCTCGGTACGCAGCCGGGCACAGGCCTCGTCCACCAGGTCGATGGCCTTGTCGGGAAGGAACCGGTCGCTGATATAGCGGTGGCTCAGAGCGGCGGCGGAGACCAGTGCGGTGTCCTGGATCTTCACGCCGTGGAAGACCTCCAGCCGCTCCCGCAGACCGCGCAGGATCGAGATGGTGTCCTCCACACCCGGCTCGTCCACCAGCACCATCTGGAAACGGCGCTCCAGCGCCGCGTCCTTCTCGATGTGCTTGCGGTACTCATCCAGCGTGGTCGCCCCGATCATGTGCAGCTCGCCGCGGGCCAGCATCGGCTTGAGCATGTTCCCGGCATCCATGGCCCCCTCGGCGGCCCCCGCCCCGACCACGGTGTGCAGCTCGTCGACGAACAACAGGATCCGCCCCTGGCCGGAGGTGACCTCGGAGAGCACGGCCTTGAGCCGCTCCTCGAACTCCCCCCGGTACTTCGCCCCCGCCACCAGCGACCCCATGTCCAGCGCGAAAATGGTCTTGTCGCGCAGCCCCTCGGGGACGTCACCGCGGACGATGCGCTGGGCCAGGCCCTCCACGATGGCGGTCTTGCCCACGCCGGGGTCGCCGATGAGTACGGGGTTGTTCTTCGACTTGCGGCTGAGGATCTGGGTCACCCGGCGGATCTCGGCATCCCGCCCGATCACCGGATCCAGCTTGCCCGAGCGGGCCTCCAGGACCAGATCCCGCCCGTACTTCTCCAGCGCCTCATACGCCACCTCCGGATTGGCCGAGGTCACCCGCTGGCTGCCGCGGACCTGGGTGAGGGCGTGCAGGAACGCGTCCTTGGTGATGCCGTGCTCCTTGAGCACCCGCCCGGCCGCGGTGGCGGGCCCCTCCTCGGTGAGCGCGAGCAGCAGGTGCTCCACCGAGACGTACTCGTCCTTGAGGCGTTTGGCCTCCCGTTCGGCGGTGTCCAGCACCTGGGCCAGGCGCTGGGTGATGAAGACCTGTCCGGGGGTGGCGCCGGGACCGGTGACCCTCGGTTTACGGGCCAGCTCGGCTTCCAGCAGGGTGCGTATCGCTTCGGGGTCGGCGCCCACCTGGGTGACCAATCGTGGGATCAGACCCTCCGGCTGGTCCAGGAGGGCGAACAGCAGATGCTCGCCGTCGACTTCGGTGTGCCCGAACCGCATCGCAGTGGTCTGGGCGTTGTGGAGGGCTTCCTGGGACTTCTCGGTGAGACGGTTCATGTCCATGACGATTGATCACTCCTCGCGCCGCTGCGGCGCAGTGCGGCTTCGAGCCGGTCGATGCGGTCGAGCAGGTCGAGCACCAGGCCGATGGAGGCGTAGTTCAGGCAGAGCCCGGTGTGCAGCCGCTCGATGCGGCCCAGCACGGCCGGGGCGTCGGGGGCGAACACCAGCCGCCCCGCGTGGTCACGCTCGGCATCGATCAGACCGAGGGCGACGAAGCGCCGGATCAGGTCGGGGTGGAGCCCGGTGCGGCCGGCCACGGTCTCAAGCGACAGCCTGCGGGCGGGCACCAGGTCGTAGTGGACGGACGTCACGGGCGGGTGGCGGGTGGCCGTGACGGTCCCGGGTATGTGCGTGTTCATCGCTCACTCCGGGGGTCGAAGGAGGAGGTGCGGCCCAGCTGCTCGAACAGCTCCCGCTCCCGGGCGCCGAGATGGGGCGGCACCATGATGCGGATCTCGGCGTACAGGTCGCCGTCGGGGCCGCGGGGGTTGGGCATGCCCTCGCCGCGCAGCCGCAGCTTGCGGCCGCTGGAGGAGCCGGGCGGGACGGTCACCTTGGCGGTGCCGCCGGGCGTGGACACGGGGACGGTCGCACCCAGCGCGGCCTCCCACGGGGACACCGGAAGGTCGACGTGGATGTTCCGGCCGTCCAGCCGGAACCGCGGATGGGGCTGGATCCGCACCCGCAGATACAGATCCCCGGCCGGTGCGTCACCGGTGCCCCGGCCGCCCTGCCCGGCCAGCCGGATACGCTGCCCGTCCACGACGCCGGGCGGGACGTTCACCTCGAAGCCGCGCTGCCCCGTCGGACCGGCCAGGGTGACGGTGCGGCGCCCGCCGCGGTAGGCGTCCTCGACGGTGAGCGGCAGCTCCGCCTCCTGGTCGGCCCCGGGGATGGTGACGCGGCCCGCGCCGCCCGGCCCAACGCCGCCGCCGCCGAAGAACGCGCCGAACAGGTCCTCGAAGTCCACCCCGCCGCCCGCGACGTCCTCGCCGAAGCCACGGACGAACCGGACCCGGTCCCCCTCCCCGGCCGTCGTCCAGCCGCGGAAGCCACCGCCCCCGCCACCGGCACCCACGCGCTCCTCCCAGTCCTCGGGGATCTTGCGGAAGTCCTCACCGAACCGGTCATAGCGGGCCCGGGTCCTGGGGTCGGAGAGCACGCTGTAGGCGTCGTTGAGCTCCTTGAACCGCTCCTCGGCCTGGGGGTCCTTGTTCACATCCGGGTGGTGGCGGCGGGCCTGGGTACGGAACGCCTGCTGGATCTCATCCTGGCTCGCGCCCCGGGACACCCCCAGCACCTCGTAGTAGTCCCGCGCCATGACCGGCTCACTCCCGCTTCGCCACAGCCACAGCCGCAGGCCTCAACTGTTTATCGGCCTTCCCGTAGCCGGGGCGCAGCACCTGCACCACGGTCCCCGGTTCCGCCTCGGCGTCCTCGACCACGCCGACCACCTCATGCCGGGCCGGATCGAACGGCACCCCCGTCTCCGCCTCCCGCTCGTAGCCGAGCCGGGCCAGGCTGTCCACGGCCTGGTCGCGGATGGCCCTGACACCCTCCACGATCGAGCCGGGGTCGGCCTCGGCGTGGGAGAGGGCCAGTTCGAGGTTGTCGACCACAGGCAGCAGGGCCACCGCCGTACGGGCCCGCTCCGCCGCCCGCTCCCGCTCCAGCTCCCTGGCATGACGCTTGCGCAGATTCTCCAGATCGGCCAAGGCCCGCCGCCAGCGGTCCTCGAGCTCGGCCAGCGCGGCGGCCTGCTCGGCGGCCAGTTCGTCGGCTTCGCCGATGGCGGGGCCGCCGGCCGCGTCCGGGCCGGGCTCCTGGGGTGGACCCGGCTGCTCCCGCTCGGGAGTGGGCAGATCCGGCTCCGGCTCCGTCACGGCACCCTCCGGCACCGGGTCCGGCTGCTGCGGTTGAGTGGACATGGCGGCCTCTCAATCAGCCATCGTGGGATCGGCCTTCGTCGGATCGGCCTTTCGGTTCAGCCCTTGTCGAACTCGGCGTCGATCACGTCCTCATCGCCTCCGCCGCCCCCGGCCCCCGCCCCGGTGTCCTGGGCACCGCCCGCCCCGGCCCCACCGGCCGCGCCGCCCGGGCCCGCGCCCGCAGCGGCCGTCTCATGGGCGGCCAGGCCCGCGTAGACCTGCTGGAGCTCGGAGGTCAACGGCCTGGCCCGGTCCGTCCCGGCCTCGTTCTTAACCGCCTGACGGGCATCGTGCACCAGCATCTCGGCACGCGATCTCTCATGCGAGGGCACCGCATCCCCCAGCTCCGACAGGCGCTTCTCCACCTGGTAAGCGGCGGCGTCCAGCTCGTTGCGCGCGTCCACCGCCTCGCGCAGCGCCTGGTCCTCGCCCCGGTTGCGCTCGGCCTCCTGGACCATCCGCTCCACCTCGCCGCGTTCGAGGTTGCCGGTCTCGCTGATCTGAACGGACTGCTCCTTACCGGTGTCCTTGTCCCGGGCGGTGACGTTGAGGATGCCGTTGGCGTCGATATCGAAAGTCACCTCCACCTGCGGCTCACCACGCGGCGCCGGACGGATACCAGTCAGCTGGAAACGCCCGAGCACCCGATTGTCCGCAGCCCGCTCACGCTCACCCTGGAGAATCACAATGTCCACCGCCTGCTGGTTGTCCTCGGCCGTGGAGAACGTCTCCGTGCGCCGCACCGGGATGGTGGTATTCCGCTCGATGATCTTCGTCATGACGCCGCCGCGGGTCTCCACACCCAGCGACAGCGGAGTGACATCGAGCAGCAGGACATCCTTGACCTCGCCCTTGAGCACCCCGGCCTGGATCGCCGCCCCCAGCGCCACCACCTCATCGGGGTTGACGCTCATATTGGGCTCCTTGCCGCCGGTCATCCGACGCACCAGACCCTGCACAGCGGGCATCCGGGTCGAGCCACCGACCAGGATCACCTCATCGATATCACTCTCCCCGACCTTGGCATCGGCCATGGCCTGCCGCACCGGCCCCAGACACCGCTCCACCAGATCACCGGTCATCTGCTCAAACGTCGAGCGCATCACCGTCTCGGTCAGATGCTTCGGACCAGAGGCATCCGCGGTGATGAACGGCAGACTGACCTGGGTCTGAGCCACCGAACTCAACTCCGTCTTGGCCTTCTCCGCAGCCTCGAAAAGCCGCTGCAACGCCTGCGGATCCCGGCGCAGATCCATGCCGTTCTCCCGCTGGAACCCATCAGCGAGATGGTCCACCAGCCGCCGGTCGAAGTCGTCCCCGCCCAGATGACTATCCCCCGCGGTCGAGCGGACCTCCACCACCCCGTCCCCGACGTCCAGGATCGACACATCGAAGGTGCCGCCGCCGAGGTCGAAGACCAGGACGGTCTCATGACCCCTCTTGTCCAGCCCGTAGGCGAGGGCGGCCGCGGTCGGCTCATTGATGATCCGCAGCACGCTCAGACCCGCGATCTCCCCCGCGTCCTTGGTGGCACTGCGCTGGGCATCGTTGAAATACGCGGGCACCGTGATGACCGCCTCCGTCACCCGCTCACCCAACTGCTTCCCGGCATCATCAGCCAGCTTGCGCAACACCTGCGCGCTGATCTCCTCCGGCGAATACAGCCTCTCACCCACCCTGAACCGGGCCAGACCCCCCTCATCCGGGACCACGTCATAGGCAACCGCCCTGGCCTCGGCCGAGACCTCGTCATAGTGACGGCCGATGAACCGCTTGGCCGAATAGATCGTGCCCTTCGGATTGAGGATCGCCTGGCGCCGGGCCAACTGCCCCACCAGCCGCTCACCAGTACCGGTGAACGCCACCACCGACGGCGTGGTACGGCTTCCCTCGGAATTCGGAACAACCGAGGACTCACCACCCTCCCACGCCGCGATCACCGAATTGGTCGTACCCAGGTCGATACCGACTGCCTTGGCCATGGCAACTCCTTCCGAGGGCGGCCACGAGCCACATGCACTGCCCAGTCGGCCGCAGAAGCGGGATCGGTTAGCAGGCTCTCTCCCTAAGGGTGACAAATCGGACGCATGAACGCCCGCGCTTGTGGGGTCTGATTTCGCCGCCCCAGGCCAGCTCGCCGCTTCCCAGGCCGACGCGGGCGAGGATGGCCGCCCCGGCCTCGTGGGCCTCGGGGCACCGGGACAGCGGCGCCCAGCCGCCGGATCAGCCGGATCAGGTCACGCAGCCGGCGGTTGTACCTCTTCACCGGCGCCTGACCGGTGCCGATCTTCTGGCCCGGAACCACAGCTTGCCCCAGTCGATAGGCACCTTGCCCTTCGCCTCGAAGTCGCCGATCTGGGGCTGGGCTTCCCTGCCGCCCGGGTCCTCGGGTGCGAACACGCCCACGACGCCGATGCACCCGGTGAAGCGGACGTTCTCGATCAGGCCGTTCATCGTGCGGGAGGCGTCCTCGTGGCCCGACGGGTCATGGGCCTGGTAGCCGACGCACTCGCAGCCGTTGTCGGCGCCGAGCCCCAAAGTGGCTTCCTTGATGACCTCACCCGGGTCCTGCTCGCGCATGTCGATCGGCAGGGCGCCGATCTCCTCGGCCTTGCGCAACCGATCGGTGTGGAAGTCGCACACCCACACCCGTCCAGCACCCTTGATCACCGCCGAGTAGGCCGCCATCAGCCCCACGGGACCCGCACCGTAGATGACGGTCTGGTCCCCGGGCTTGACACCCGCCATCTCGGTGGCGTGGTCGGTCTCACCCGGGCACTGCGAACGCGACCACAGCCGGCAGGGGTGGTGGGGCGGCGCCCTCGGCCCCGGCTCAGTCGTCGGAGAGGTCCTGCTCGGCCCAGATGGTCTTGCCATGGGCCTCCAGGCGAGTGCCCCAGCGCTGGGCGAGTTGGGCCACCAGGAAGAGGCCGCGGCCGCCCTCGTCGAGCGCGCGGGCCCGGCGCAGATGCGGTGCCGTGCTGCTGAAATCGGAGACCTCGCAGATGAGCGCGCGGTCGCGGATCAGGCGCAGCCGGATGGGCGGGCGGCCGTAGCGGATCGCGTTGGTGACCAGTTCGCTGACGACCAGCTCGGTGGTGAGGACCAGCTTCTCCAGTCCCCAGTCCATCAGTCGGGCGGTGACCTCCCGCCGGATCCGGGAGACGACGGCGGGTTCCCGGGGGATCTCCCAGGTGGCGACCCGGTCGGGGCCGAGGGCCCGGGCGCGGGCGAGGAGCAGGGCGACATCGTCTTCGGGGCGGGCGGGGAGCAGAGTCCGCAGGACGGTGTCGCCGAGGGCGTCCAGGGACGGGCCCGGCTGGGCCAGGGCCTCGCACAGCGCCTCCAGTCCCTCGTCGATCGCGCGGTCGTGGCCCTCGACCAGACCGTCGGTGTAGAGGGCGAGGACACTGCCCTCGGACAGTTCGGTCTCGACCGCCTCGAAGGGCAGGGTGCCGAGGCCGAGGGGCGGGCCGTTGGGGACGTCGAGGATGTCGGCGCTGCCGTCCGGGGTGACCACGACGGGCGGGGGGTGGCCGGCGCTGGCGATCGTGCAGTGGCGGGAGACCGGGTCGTAGACCGCGTACAGGCAGGTGGCGCCGGTGGCCTCGGGGGGTTCGGGCTCGTCCTCGGCGGCCAGCCGGGTCACGAGATCGTCGAGGTGGGTGAGCAGCTCGCCGGGCGGCAGATCGATATCGGCCAGGGTGCGTACGGCGCTGCGCAGCCGCCCCATGGTGGCGGACGCCTCGACGCCGCGGCCCACGGTGTCGCCGACCACCAGGGCGGCGCGAGCGCCGGAGAGCGGGATCACGTCGAACCAGTCGCCGCCCACGCCGGCCCAGGTTTCCGAGGGCAGATAGCGCGAGGTGACCTCCACCGCGGCCAGGTCGGGCAGGCGCCGCGGCAGCAGATTGCGCCGCAGAGCCCTGGCCGTCATGCGCTCGCGCTTGTAGCGGCGTGCGTTGTCCACGCATACGGCCGCTCGGGCCGTGATTTCCTCGGCCAGCAGCAGGTCGTCCTCGTCGAACGGCACTGGCGTCCGGTGGCGCGCGAAGAACACCACGCCAAGGGTGACACCGCGGGTGCGCATCGGCACCACCAGCTCCGAGTGGATCCCGTACTCCCGGATCCGGGCGGCCCGTACCGGATCGAGGGCGTCCCACCGGACCATGAGCTCGTCGGTCATCTGGTAGCGGACGGCCCGGCCCTCGGCCAGGCATTCGGCCGACGGTGAAGACTCCGGGTGGGTGTCCAGTTCGCCCACGTCGACCACGGCCTCCGGGGTTCCGGGGAGGACGGAGCGATGGGCGGCGCGGCGCATGGTGATGGGACCGGACAGCGGGCCCGAGGGGGGTTCCTCACCCCGGTCGAGAAAGGTGAGCAGGTCGACGCCGACGAAATCGGCGACCCGGGGGACGGCCACGTCGGCCAGTTCATGGGCGACATGCGCGAGGTCCAGGGTGGAGCCGATGCGCTTCCCCGCCTCGTTCAGCAGCAGCAGCCGCTGCTGGGCCTGGTGCCGGCGGGTCGTGTCGTACGCGGCGAGGCACACGCCGTACACGCGGCCCGTCCGGTCCTTGAGCGGTGCGAGCGAGATCGTCCAGGCGTGCTCGCGGCTCTCCCCCGGCACCCGCAGATAAGCCTCCAGGACCTGCCGTTCGCCGCTTTCCAGCACGTGGCGCATGCCCTCTTCGGTCTTCTCGCTCTCCGGATGCGACAGGATCTCGACCAGGCGCATACCGCGCATCCGATCCTCGGTGAGGGCGGCCGCCGCCTCCATGTCGGCGTTCGCCCGTACCAGCCGCAGGTCCGTGTCGAAGACCGCGAGCACGCACGGGGCCTGGGTGAACGCCCCCACAGCCGCGTCGGCCTCGGGCGAACGCGGTTCCGGCGCGACGGCGAACACCAGGAGCCACCCGGTGGCACCGCCGTCCGCCGGCACGCGGTGCGCCAGCGCCTCCGCCTCCATACGATGGCCGTCACGGCGGCACAGCCCCACCCGTCCGCTCCACCTCGACCGGCCGGCCAGGCAACGCCCGACCGCCTCGACGGCGGCCTCCCCGGCCCACAGCTCGGTCACCGCTCGCCCCACGATCTCCTCGGGCCGGTAGCCGAGCAGCCGCTGGGCGCCCTCGCTCCACCCGGTCACGACGCCGTGCGAATCCATCGTGGCCGTGGCCAGGTACACCATGTCGAGAGGCTCGTTCACCACGGGGGACATCGTCTTACGGCCCCGGCGGCCACCATTCGTTCTGCCCGGCGGCCGTCGACCGGACGATGTGGTCGGTGAAGCGGTCCGGGCCGAATTGTTCGCCTCCCTCATTGTGCGATTCCACGACACCGTCGGTGTACAGCAGAATCCGATCACCGGGTTCCAGGGCCGCCTCGTGCAACGGATGGCCGCAGTCGGACCAGCGCAGCACCCCCGTGGGCATGTGCAACGGGGTGAAGATGCCGGTGCAGAACTGATCCGGGAGCCAGGTCGACAGCGCCGAGTGGACCTCCGGAAACTCCGCAGCGGAGGCTTGCTGGATGGCGCTGACCAGCTCCTCGATCAGCTGGTCGGCGGCCCCGGCCGAGGTCGACACATCCGCGTCCGCCATACGAGCAACTGTACGGCGGGCTCTCTTCCGGCGTCGTCCGTGGCCACCGCGTCCCCGCTCCAGTCGTGTCCGGCCTACGGCTCTCGTCAGCTCCTCCAGCGCCCGTACCAGCAGCTCCGCCCCGGGCCGCACCTCCGGTTCCTTTCCGCTGTCGGCCCCTCCCAGACGGCGAGAGCCTCCCGGTCCTCGCCCAGGTCGACTTCGGCCACACCTCGCCCAAACCTGCCGCTGCCCATCGGCGTCCGCGCACACGTGGACGGTCCACCGACCCGCATGACGCGCCCTCGACCGTCTTCCGCCACTACGACCACCGGCAGGACACGCGCGACATGATCGACTGCATCCGACTGGCCCGCGGCACCCTGGTCCGCCCATCGGCGCTGTCCAGCTGAGCGTCGGCGTGCCCGCGGTGGACGCGGACGGGTACCGGGCGCTGGTCTCCTACGGCGAGATCTCCCCGGGCTCCGGCAACCGGGGCGCGATCCTGGCCGTCGAGCGGTACGGGGCACCGCCGGCCCGACCCCGGCTGGTCGTGACCGGCGAGGTCACCGGTGGGCGCGACGTCGACGACGTCGTCGAGCTGGACGTCCTGCGCGTCGAGCCCACCGGCTAACCCCGAGCGACCTCAGCGGTGTGCGCGGGGGTGTAGCGCTCGCCCATCACCTGGTCGCTCAGCGGGTCCAGCGCGGCCAGCGCCTCGGCGTCCAGGGTGAGCTCCAGCGCGGCCGCGTTCTGCTCCAGCCGGGCCGGGCTGCGGGTGCCCGGAATGGTCGCCACCGCCACCCCGAGCCGCTCGGCCTGGGCGTACACCCAGGCCAGCGCCACCTGGGCCGGGGTGGCACCCAGCCGGTCGGCCACCTCGCGCACGGTCTGCGCGATCTTCTCGTTGGCCTCGCCCGCCTCGCCGGCGAAGCGGGGGTTGGTGCGCCGGAAGTCCTTCTCGCCCAGTGAGGAGCGGTCCAGGGTGCCGGTCAGGAACCCCCGCCCCAGCGGCGAGTACGGCACCAGCCCGACCCCCAGCTCGGCCATCACCGGGGTGACCGCCTCGACGTCGCGGGTCCACAGCGAGTACTCGCTCTGCACCGCGGTGATCGGGTGCACCGCGTGCGCCCGGCGCAGCAGCTCGCCGTCGACCTCGGACAGGCCCAGATGGCGGACCTTGCCCGCCTCGACCAGCTCGGCCATCGCCCCGACGGTCTCCTCGATCTCCACGTCCTGGGGCGGGCGGTGGGCGTAGTACAGGTCGATCACCTCGACGCCGAGCCGCAGCAGCGAGGCGTCGCAGGAGCGCAGCACGTAGTCCCGGGCACCGCGGATGCGGCGTGCCCGGTCGCCGGCACTGCGGTCGATGCCGAACTTGGTGGCCAGCTGCACCTGGTCCCGGCGGCCGTGGATGGCCCGGCCCACCAGCACCTCGTTGTGCCCGGTGCCGTAGGCGTCGGCGGTGTCCAGGAACGTGATGCCCAGCTCCAGGGCCCGGTCGATGGTGGCCAGGCCGCCGTCCCAGTCGGCGGCGCCATAGCTCTCGCTCATCCCCATGCACCCCAGGCCCATCGCGCTGACGGTGAGACCGGGCGAGCCGAGCGAGGTTCGGGTGATCATGCGCGGATACTCCTCCTGCCCGGCGGACCGGGCGGTACCTTGAGCACTGACGAACGCCCCCGAAACTAGGACTTGGAGCGCGCTCGAAGTCAAGCCGAAGGACCGGCCCCCGCCGGCGGGTCAGGCGCGGCGGGAGCGGGTGAACTACCAGCGCGCGATTCATGGCCGCCCACGAGACGGAGCCCGAACTGGCGTCAGGCGCCGCCCTGCGGCTGGTCAGGTGGTACGCCGAGCTCAACGAGATCCCGATGCGCTGACGATGCTGGCCAGGTGCGACGAACTGGTCACGGCCCGCCCCGACCCCTCGCTCCAGGCGGACCTGCTCAACGCTACGGCCGAGCTGTCCCTCTATCAGGACAGGTACGGCCAGGCGCGAGCGGCGGTCGAGCAGCGGTCGGTATCACACGCGACCATCGGGACCCGGAAAACCTGCGGCGGTCGCTCACCGTACTGGCCCTCACGCACCTGCACTTGGGCGATCCCCCGGCGGCCCGGAAGGCGATCGAGGAGTCGGCTCGCTACCGGGTGGCCGGCAAGGAGACCGTGGAACTCGCGCTGCGGGGGATCATCGCGCACCGCTCCATTCTCCCTGGCACCGCGGGGGATCTCTTCCAGCAACTCCACGACGAGACCGGCCAGCGCACCAGGGCTGACGCGCACGACCTGGTCGCGTGGGACTTCACGGGTCTCCCTGGTGCTATTCGGTCCTCGTCGACAACGCGGAACCCGGGACGGCGCTGGAGGCGTTCCGTCTGGCACGCCCTGAACCGGCCGACTCGAACCGGTCCTCACGGAGCTGGAGCGCATGCGGCCGGGCCGCGCCGGTTACTGTAGTTCTCGAACCAGCCTGCGCCGTGCGCCTGGGTCAGGAGGACGTACTTTCCGGCGTCATCCGGTTCCTCTTCCAGGTCGAATCGAGACGGCTCCAGAACGTCGTCCACATCTGGCCACCTAGTCAGCAACTCCTCCCGGAACCGCAATACGTCAGGGCTGACCACCTGCGGACGCTCGATCTGCCGACGCAGCACAGCGACCTCATGGCGGAGAGCGAGGATCTCGGCGTTGGCAGTCGCATACCCACGATCACCGATCATGCCCACACTCGAGCGGCCGCAAAGCCCCTGGTCAGTCGCCGTACGGCAATAAAGACACCCTTCAGGGACACACGCGGTCCGCCGATCTGGAGGCCGCCAGGTAGTCCGATCGCGGTGGCGGGACATCCCGCCGGATGTCGGCCACGGCAGACAAGCAGCTACGCTCGCCGCGAGCACGGACGCTCCGCCGGCCAGGACGAGGGCCCGGCCGGCGGCGTGGCGCCCAGCGGGTCGTCGACCACCTCGTCACGCAGTTCAAGAACCACGACGACGGTGTGAGCTGCGGCATTGCCAGGCGAAGGGGCCCGCCTCCACCATGGTCCGACCAAGGATGTCAAAGAAAGCAGCTCGCCATGGCCGATCACGTGCATGTGCGGCTCAGCCAGGGGCTGAGCGTGTCCGAAGACGGGGAACTGATCGAGCACTCCCGCTGCCGGTGCGGGGCCACCTTCACCAAGGTGTTCGACGCCAATGGCGGAGAGCCAGAACGTCCGACCCGGTCCTGATGCGCACCAAACCCGCACGCGCGAGACCGACTGGCGCCGTCTCCAGCCTGCGGCGCCCTTGCGGGGGACCGCTGACGGACTGGAGACCATCCGTCATGCCATGAGTGCCAACTCCTGGCGACCAGTTTTGAACTGATCGTACCGCCCGACAGCCCCGAAGGCGGTGAGGCCCCGCGCCGACCGCCCGGGGCCTCGAGACGAAGCTATTGCCGGGTCAGCTGTCCAGTTCCTTGCGGTCACTGCCGCCACTGATCGCGATCTTGCGGGGCTTGGCCTGCTCGGCGACCGGAACGCGCAGCTTCAGCACACCCGCCTCGTAGGAGGCTTCGATCTGCTCAGCGTCGAGAGTGTCACCCAGGAACAGCTGCCGACTGAACGTCCCCGCAGGCCGCTCGGTGATCACCGTGTCACTGTCGGCGCCGTATGCCTGCTTGCGTTCGGCCTTCACCGTCAGGACGTTGCGCTCGACATCGAGGTCGATGGACTCCGGGTTCACACCCGGCAGGTCCAGCTCCACGAAGAACGTGTGGCCCTCGCGCCAGGCATCCATCGGCATGCCAGCCGGGTGCGCGGCCGTGCCCCAGACCCGATCGACGAGCCGGTCAAGCTCGCGGAAGGGATCCGTCCGCATCAGCATGATCATCCCTCCTGAAGGTCGTTCCGCTGTTTTTCTTCTACTTCTGATATACCACCCCGCTGAAAAGTTGACAACTCTCGGCTCAATTTTTTGATGGCGCAGCGCTCTTTGCGGCAGTCGGTCGACAGAGCCAGCCAGGCTGTACGGTGCGTCACACTTCCGGTACGCCTGAGCGCACGGCAGGCCGGTCCGCGGCGCGCTGAAGAAAGCAGGGCCGGGGACCTGCGGGCCATGCGCGCACCGGACGGCGACCCTTCCGCCACCGGACCGGCACCGCGGCAGAGGCCCGCCACCACCACGCATGCCGCACCTCATGCCGCATCCGCGTGGCGACCCCAGCTATCTGCGCCGACCGGTCATACCGTCGCGCGCGCGGGTCACCTCCGTCGGCGCAACCGACTGTCCTCGCGGGAAGAGGTTGAGTGGGCATCTGTCAACTACATCCAGCGGAGGCTTGTCAATAAGTGTGCGGGTCGGCTATATGGATGGACAGTACTTATTTTCGTCCGGCCGCACTGCGGACCGTCGACATCCTGCGGGGTGTGCAGATTGAAGGGAGAACAGGACATGCTTGCGCGCACCGGCGCTCTGGGTGATCTCGACCGACTCGTGCACCAGCTCGCGCAGACCGCCACTACGGCTGGCACCATCATCGCGGCGGATGCCTGGCGTGACGATGAAGCGCTCTACCTACAGTTCGACCTGCCGGGCATGGACCGCTCCAGCATTGAGGTGACCACGGAGCGCGACAGGCTGGTACTGACCGCCGAGCGCCCGTCCCCGATTCCTGCCGACGCCCGCCCCTTGTTGAACGAGCGCCCCACCGGCCGTTTCACGCGCCGTCTGGCCCTTTCCGACGCCCTGGACACCACAGCGGCCGAGGCTGCCTATGACAACGGCGTCCTCACGCTGCGCATCCCGCTGGCCTCACACGCCAAGCCTCGCAAGATCGCCATCTCGGGCGGGGCACCCAGGCACCTCACCGCTTGAGGAGCCGCCTGACCCATGCGCGCCAACGCCGACCGACGACGAAGGAGATATTGATCGTGGGCGCCTTGCTGTGGCTGGTCATCCCGCTGGCCGCAGGCGTCACCGCCAGCGTCTGGGCCTGGGGCAGCGGACCGTCCTGGCCGGCAACAAACACTGCGAAGCCGCGTGACCGACGCCCTCGACGAACGTCATTGCACAAGGACAGCGTGCGGGCCCGGCGCGCGGCCGGCCCGTTGGGCTGCCCATCCCGCCCCCGTCTTGCTCACTCCCCGCCGGTGGCTGCCGCTCCGTCGGCGGGGCGCATGGCGGATTGCGGCCGGGGCCTGGCCTTCTGGCCTTGGGGACCCTGACGGTGAGTACCCCCTCAGCGAGTTCGGCGCTGATGTGTTCTGCGCCGGCGTTCTGCGGCAGCGTCACCCGGTAGTGGAATAGGCCGCAGCCACCTCGGATTGCCGCTTCGGCTAGGCGTCAAGTCTCCGGATAGGAGCAAGATAGGACTGCGTCGAGGAGTCCATCCCATCGTCGAGGGGAGTAGGTGAGGAGATCGATGATGCTCGCGCGGACCGGCCCCTTCCGTGGGCTGGAGCGGTTCGAACCAGCAGGTGCCAGGCACCGCGGCAGCGCATGAGGCGGCGAAAGCATGATCGCATCGACGCGTCGCACCGGGCCGGCGTGCTGCGGCCGTGTACCCCGGTCGCCGATCAGGCCAAGCACCGCAAGATCGCCGTCAGCGGCGGCGACTCGTACACGTGTACATCAGCGGCCGAAGACCGCGACAGGAGACGGGCACAGCGGCTTCCGTCCGTGCGCTTCGCCTCTGCGCGGCCGTCCATCCGGGAGGGAAGACGTCATGCGCATGCACTGGGACGCGTTCATCGCCGCGATCCAGGAACGCGGCGAATATCCCACACCGCAGGAGGCAGAACGAGCTTCCCGCGTCGTCTTGGCACTGCTGGGCGCTCATCTGGTGGGTGAGGTACGCGCCGAGTTGGCCGCCCGGCTGCCCGAATCACTGGCGCTGGTCCTCCTCAGTCCCCTCCAGGCGCACGAACCGCTGTCACCCGAGCGGTTCGTCCGGGCGACCGCAGCCTGGATCGAAGGCGCCACCGAGAAGACCGCGACCTGGGACGTCAGCGCGGTACTCAGCGTCGTGGCCGATGTCGCGGGTGAGGACTTGATGAACCGCATCCTGCTCCAGCTCCCGCCGGGCTACGACCTGCTCTTCGGACGCCCACAGTCAAGCTGATCACCCACCGCGGATCTCCGCTGGCACCACAGCGGAGACAACGGCGGGGTGTGTGCGCGGTTCGCCGGAGGTCAGATCGTGCAGCGACCGCCCGCCGGGAACTGACTGAGCCCAGTAGCCTGGGCCGCCGGATGCTCATCGCAAGCTGCATGATCAGCCGCACTGGCTGAGGCGGTCACCGCCTGCCAGGCGTTCGTCGCGGCGGCCGGCCGCACCATCCCCGGCCTGCGGGATCGCACCCTGAACGACGACGAACGCACGCTCGTGCACGAAAACGGTAGTCCACCGACAAGGTCATCCGTCAGCGGGCGACTTCCCGGTTCGTCAGCACCAGCAGGGCCCGCACCAGCGCGGTCACCCACCTCGGCAGGGCCTACGCCTCGGACCGTCGGGCACCGGCTCGCGAGGCGAAGGGCAGGCAGCCTGAGGAGATGGGGGTGAGACGTCCTTTCCGTCCCTGAAGCGTCCGCACCTGCTCCGCACCTGCTATGGCGTCCCGGCGAGCCTGCCCATCACGTCGTACACCTGCTGCGGAGTCAGCGGGGCTACGGAAAGCGCTCCTTGAGCTGGTTCCGTGTCCAGCCCCTCGAGCAGGAAGGCGACTTGGCGGCGCCAGGCGTCGGGCGCGGTGTCCGCGACCGCGCGGGCGAGCAGGGCGTTGGTGCCGAAGAAGAGCAGGAGGTCCTCGCTGGTGAAGTCCGGGCGGATGGCGTCGGCCAGCTGGGCTCGTTCGATGATCCGTGTGGCGGCGTCCCGCGCCCGACCGCAGATGGCCATCAGGCACTCGGCGGCCGGATAGCGTCCGCTGACGACGTCGGCGACCGCGGGATCGGTGGCCTGGAGTTCACAGACCTTCTCGATGTAGTACGCGAACCCCTCCCGGGGGTCCTCGAAGGACAGGGCGCGCTCGGCGGCTTCGTCGAGACGGTCGGCGGCCAGTCCGGTCACCACTTCGTCAATGAGCGCCTCGCGGGTGCCGAAGAGGTCGTAGAGCGTGCCGTGACTGACACCGGCCCGGCGGGCGATTTCCTTCAGGGGCACCTTCAGGCCGCGAACTGTTGCGGCAGGGAGCAGTCCCATGTCCGAAGTGATCGCCGTCCTCGGTGCCGGTACCGGCCTGGGTGTGTCCGTGGCCCGCCGCTTCGGGCGTGAAGGTTTCCGGGTCGCCCTGGTGGCCCGCCGCAAGGACCGGCTGGACACCCTCGTCGAGGTGCTCGCCGACGAAGGCATTGAGGCGGTCGCGTTCTCCGCCGATCTTTCCGAGCCCGCCGAGGTGCCCGCTCTCGTCGAGGCGATCCGTGACCGCTTCGGCCGGATCGACGTGGTCGCGTACGGGCCGATCAGCGGTGACCAGGGCTTCACCCCGGCCGCCGAGCTGGACGCGGCAACTTTGCAGGGCCTGTCCCCGCTCCTGCTGTTCACCCCGGTCGAGGTGGTCCGGGCAGTGCTGCCGGAGTGGACCGAGCGCGGCGAGGGTGCCTTCCTGCTCGCTCAGGGCTACTCAGCGGCGCGGCCGATGCCCCATCTCAGCGGCCTGGGCCCGGTGATGTCCGCCACCCGCAACTACCTGTACTCCCTCAACGCCGAGCTGGCTGACACGGGCATCTACGTCGGAGCCCTGACCATCGCGTCCCTGATCGCCCGCAGCGAGGTGTCCGCCGCGGCCCAGGCCGCCTTCGAGTCGGCCGACGGTCCGCACTTCCCGGTCGTCGACCCGGACGACCTCGCAGAGCACTACTGGAACATGTACACCAAGCGCGACCGCGTCGAGCAGTTCCACCCCGAGTCGCTGACTCCACAGGCCACGGCATAGCAGGACTCCGGCACCTCTTTCCATCGGGCCCGTTCCGTTCGGGAGCAGGTCGAGCGCGTGGATGCACATGACGCGAGTGGCGTGCCTCGTGACGTCGCAGGTCCCGGTCCCGGTGTGACGACGACTGCGGCCGACTGCCGTGGATCTCCGCAGTGCGACCCGGACGCACCTCCGAGATCACCGCCTGCCGCCACGGCAAGCTCACCGCCCACCTGCGGGCGGCCGGTCTCGGCACCATCGCCGACGTGGGCTTCGTCGGCCTCGACGACAGCGATCCCGACGCCGATCCGGTGAGACCAGGCCGTGGGCGGTGAGGTGGTCGGCGAGCGCGGTGAGCTCGGCGGGGTCGCGGCCGAGCCGCTTCATCTCGTACACGGTGAAGATGACCCGGCAGTGCGGGGCGTGCGCCTTGACCTCCCGCGCCGTCCGCAGCGCCTCCTCGAACTTCGGGCGGACCCGCACCCGGGTGCTGATCTTCTCGCTGAAGATCTTGTCGCGGGGGATGCCGTGCTTGGCGAGTGCGTCGAGCTGGGAGTCGAGTTCCTGCCCGAGGGTCGAGCAGCGCGCGTAGCCGATGCGGATGTCCGCACTCGGCAGGTCCGGGTCGATCGGCGCCGGGGGTGGGTTGCCGGGCCGCCGAGGGGGCTGGCCGCGGTGGGCGCCGCGCTTGGCCGAACCGCGTAACGGCACCATCGCGCCCTCCCACCGGGGCAGGCTCAGCCACTCGCCCGCCGTCGGCGGCTGCCGCGTGGGCGCCGGCCGCCGAGGTCCTTGGAGGTGCACTCACTGGATCAGGTCGTCGGGTCGATTGTTCGGACGCTGCACTGCTCTCTGCGGTGTCGATCCTTGCCCAGGTTGCTGCGCGTGGACGCTCCCGGACAGGACCGCGGGGCTGTGTGCTGCGACATTGCGGCCTCGGTCCCCCGGCGGTGTCCGATCCGGAGGGGTAGGCAGGTCACCCCAACCGTGCTATCAAAGTACAACCAAACGATTAGTCCCCGGTTTCTCGACGTCGACGCGGGTGATTGTTCTTTGATTGCACGACCCACTGTTGAGTGGGTCGTTGTGCGCGGAAGGCAAGGTCCCCAAGCATGAAGATCGTGATCGTGGGCTGCGGCGAGGTCGGTCTGGCCTACGCCGAGAAGGCCCTACAGCTCAGTTCTGCTCCGCACCTGGAGTTGCTCGATCCCGCTCCGGCATCTGCGGCGGTGGCTTTTGCCGACGGGCGGGGCCTGTCACTGCACCGCGAGACCGGGCAATGGCTGAGCGGGGCGGAGCTGGTGCTGCTGGCCACCCCGGGCGGTGCGCTCCAGCCAGTGCTCGACTCGCTGCTGCCTCATCTCCCTGCCGGTGCCGTGATCGCCGACCTGAGCACCGCCTCCGCGGACGCCAAGCGGGACGCCGCCTCACGCTGCGCACAAACCTCCGCACGCTACGTCGACATCGCCATCACCGGGTCGGTGGCGGTCAGCAGGGCCGCCACCCCGCTGCTCTACGCGGGCGAGACGATCCCAGAACTCCTCGACCTGTTCCGGGAACTCGGCGCCCCGGTCACGGTGCTGGACGACAGCCGCCCCGGGGACGCGATGCGAGTGAAGCTCCTGCGCTCGGTGCTGATGAAGGGGCTGGAGGCGCTGGCCGTGGAGTGCCTGCCGGCTGCCCGTGCCTACGGCGCGCTCGACCAGCTCTGGGCCGCTCTGAAGGACGTGGACCGCACGGGCTTCACCAACCTGCTCCAGGCCATGACCCGCACCCACCCGAGGCACGCCGCCCGCCGCGAGCACGAGGTCGCACAGGCCGCTGAGCAGCTTGAGCAGATCGGCTGCCCGAGCGCGATGACCCGCGCCACGGAGCAGCGCTTTGCGGTAACCCGCGCGGCTGCCGACTCCTCCGTCCCCGCGGACGACACCACCGACGCAGCGATCGACTGGATCACCGCGACCCGCTCGAACGCGCTCTGATCCGTGCCTCCCTTGGCCCGCCCCCCACCTTTCCTCATCCACCTCTTCCGCGGAGAGTCATGTCCACAGCCCCCAATGACGTGGCCGGACAGTACAGGCCCGCCATCGTCAACAAGGTCAAACTGGTGATCCTCGGCGTCGCCGAGGCCGGCTTCTTCCCCTGCGTCATCCTCTACCTGAGCTACTGGTTCCCCGAACGTGAACGTGCCCGCGTGGTCGCCCAGTTCATGGTGGCCCTCCCGGTGGCCACCCTGATCGCCGGACCGCTGTCCGGCCTCATCCTCGACCACGTCCACTGGCTCGGCGTCTCCGGCTGGCGCTGGGTCTTCATCATCGAGGGCCCGCCCGCCGTTCTGCTGGGCCTGGTCACCTTGTTCCTGCTCACCGACACCCCGCAGCAGGCCACCGACCACGACCGCACCCCCACGCCTGCCCCTGCCGCCGACACCTCCCGCTAGCCGATCCCGAAGGACCGAAGGACCGAACGTGACCCTCATCCACGCTCCCCGTCCCCCTCAGCAAATCCTCACCCGTCTCGGCGAACTCGGCGCCGCCACCGTCTACGAGGCCAACGGCCAGACCGGCGCCCTGGACTCCGGTCTCAAGCCGCTCGACGCCGGCCGCACGCTGGTCGGTACCGCCGTCACCGTCGACCTGGCGCCCGCCGACAACTGGTACATCCACGTCGCACTCCTCCAGGCCGGTCCCGGCGACGTCCTCGTCGTCAACGCCCAGGGCTACACCGAAGCAGGACCCTGGGGCGACGTCCTGACCTGCGCAGCCCAGGAACGAGGGCTGGCCGGACTCGTCATCGACGGTGCCGTCCGCGACAGCCGCGACATCATCGAGACCGGCTTCCCGGTCTTCGCCCGCGGTCTGTCCATCAAGGGCACCAGCAAGGCCGTCCCCGGCCAGGTCAACGTTCCCGTCATCGTCGGAGGCGTCCTCATCCACCCCGGCGACGTGATCCTCGGAGACGCCGACGGCCTCGTCCGCATCACCGCCGACCGCACCGAGCACGCCCTGGCCGCCTCCGAAGCCCGTGCCGCCAAGGAAGCTGACTTCCGCGACCGCATCCGCGCCGGTGAATCCACCCTTGACCTGCTCGGGCTCCCTCACCCGGGCACCACGGAGGCAAGCCGGTAGTCGGCTAGTCTTGCCGGGGGCAACTGGTATGAGGAGGCGAACAAGGTTGGGGCGACCAGCAGACGCAATCTACCTCGCCCTGAAATCCTCCATCCAGACCGGCCAGCTCGCCCCCGGCGAGCACCTCGTCGAAGAAAACCTCCGCGCCCAGTACGGCGTCAGCCGCACCCCGGTCCGCAACGCCCTGCGCAGACTCAGCGAGGACGGCCTGGTCACCATCGAGACCAACCGCGGCGCCTTCGTGGCCTCCTGGACCGACAGCGACGCCACCGAAGTCATGGCCATCCGCTCCATGCTCGAGCCGTACGCCGCCCAACGCGCCGCCGAACGCCGCACCGACTCACAGCTCACCGAGCTCTACGCCCTGTGCGACCGGATGGAAGCCTGCGCCACAGAGCAAGCCTCCGACTTCCGCGATGAACTAGCACACAGCAACCACGAGTTTCATCTCCTCGTACTGCAATGTGCCGCCTCACCTCGCCTGTACAGCATCGCCGCCAACCTCGCCCGCGCGCCGATGATGCTGGGCTCCTTCCAGCTCTACAACAGTCACCAACTCGGGCGCAGCCTCCAGGACCACCGCGAACTGACCAACGCCATCGCCCTGCGCGATGCCGCCGCCGCGCGCGCCGTCATGGAGGCCCACCTGCGGCTGTCCTACCTGGCACTGACCGCAGCGCCTGCGCCCCCGCAGTGCCAGCGGGGGTGAGGAATCCGCACTCGGGGTCGCAGCGGGTGCCGCGGTCGGGCAGCGCGTCCGGTCGACCTCCGGTACACCGCGCGCACTGCCTCCCACCAGGGCGGATGATATTTTCGGCAAACGCACCGATACGGCACAACCGGCGGCCTGGCGAAGGCCACCCGGCAGCACCACCCGGCCCAGACGATCGCCGACCTCATTCTGCGAACTGCACCCCCGCGTGGCTCAGTGTGTCCGGTTCGCCGGTGTGGCCCTCGTGAACGCGGGAGACTCCTCGCGGGGGATCGATCTCGGTCGCGCGCATGAAATCCAAAAAACGAGCCGCGACGGGCGAGAGGTCCTGAGAGCAGCGGTACATCACGCCGGTGACCCTGGTTGCTCCCGGAGAATCCACGGGTACCGCGACCAGATCATCCAGCCCGAAACCCCGCAACTCCAGGGCCGGCAGAGCTGCCACGCCCACGCCGGCCCGTAGCAGCCCGCGGATCGTCGCCGCGCTACAGGCATTGAAGTGGTGGCTCACCGAGATCGAATGCTTGCTGAACGCAGCGTCGGTGATCGCTCGGATGCTGGTTCCGGGCCGTGTTGCGACCACGGTCTCACCATTGAAGTCCGCCCACGAGATGGAATTCCGCGCCAACCAAGGATGGCTGTGGTGCGCGACGCCGTAGAACCGTTCCCGCAGCAGTGGTGTGAAGCAGAAGCCGTCTGGCAGGTCACCGTGGGCGGTCAAGCCGAGTTCGACAGTCCCACCTTCGAGGCGTTCGACCACTTCATCCGCGGCCCCATCGATGATCTCGAACTCCACCTCGGGGTGATCCAGCATGAAGCCGCGCATCACGCCCGGCAGCACAGCCGCCGCGAGCGACGGAAGCGCGGCTACGGCGATGGTTCCGGACTGGGCCGCCACGTACGACATGAAGCGGCTCAGTCGCATGTCCACGTCGTCGAGGACGGCGCCCGTCATGAGGAGAAAGGCATGCCCCTCGGCCGTGAGGTCGAGCTGCCGAGTGGTGCGGTCGAACAACCGCACCCGCAGGAGACGCTCGACTTCCTTGATCCTCCTGCTGAGGACTGACTGAGAGATGTGCTCTGCTGCGGCTGCTTTCGTGAAACTGCCGGATGCGGCGAGTGTCCGGACCGCGCGAAGCTGCTGCAACGTCAGGTCAGGGACCGGCATGGCTCCACCTCTTGCCGCATAATCAACCACCTAGTTCGGCCTCGAGCGCACATGGTTTGCGATCGCCGCATCGTCGTTCGCGCCGTACATGTCGTCGATCAACGTGGCGAACGAGTTCACGACGGCATTGCGCTTGATCTTGCCGTTCGCGGTCCGCTCGCCGCGCTCGACTTCCAGGGACCGCGGCAGAACGCGAAAGTCCTTCAACTGCTCCACCCGCGCGAGGTCCGCGTTGACCCGAGCGACCTCCGCCCGCAGGCGTTCGGCCAGCGCCTCTGCCGACCGGGCGGCTGCGGTTGTACTCGGTTCGAGCAGGACGGTGAGGTATTTGCGGGCATCGCCGACGACGATCGCTTCGTTGATCAGCGAGCTCTCCTTCAACCGGGTTTCGATGGGCTGAGGATTGATCGTTTTGCCGCCTCGGGTGATGATCACGTCCTTCTTCCGGCCGATGAGCCGGATGTCGCCGTGGGGTGTGCGCTCTATCAGGTCACCGGTGCGGAACCAACCATCCTGGTAAGCAGCCTCGGTCTCCGCCGGGTTGCGCCAGTATCCGTCGAAGAGCAACGGCGCGCGGAGCAGCATTTCGCCATCGTCCGCGACTTTCACCTGGAACCGTGGGTCCGGGAATTTCCTGCCGATGAAGCCAGGACGGGGGAACGGATGGTTGAAATGAGCTATGGGACACCCGGCGGTCTCGGTGAGACCGTAGTTCTCCCGAAGATCGAGCCCCCAGATCTGCCAAATCGCGATGACGCTTTCGGGCATCGCGGCAGACGCGGTGTAGGCAACCCGGATGCGATCCATTCCGGCGGTCGCCCGCAGTGGCAAGAACACCCAACGAAGTGCGGCAGCGTACGCGATCCGCAGCGGTACCGAGGGCCGGCGATGGGACCAACGGCGTTCGGCTACTCTGCGGCCGACCCACATGGCGGCGCCATAGGCGTAGCGACGAAGTCGCGGCCAGACCTCCGTCTGTGCGATCAGTTCGCCGGCGATCTTCTCGTAGAACCGCGGCGGCCAGAGCACTGCTGTCGGCCGCACCGAACGCAACACGTCTTCGTAGTCACCAATGCGGCAGTATGTGACCACCAGCCGTGAGAGCAGCGGCGAGAACACCGACACCAACGCCGGCGCCACGTGGGCCAACGGCAGGAAGCCCACGGCATCGTGCTCGTGGCGGAGGAGCTGCGGGTAGAGGCCGACGAAGGTCTGAACCGCGTGCTGAAGCGTGCGGTGCGAGTGGGTGACGCCTTTCGGAGCTCCCGTGGATCCCGACGTGTAGAACAGCACGGCGGCATCGTCGAGGGAGCCGCCGGCGACCAGCTCGGACAGAGGATCGGCGCTGTCGTCGGCGTACTGTGTTCCTTCTTCGCACAGCGCTTCCCACGATGTCCTTCTGATCACCTCGGGTAGCTCCGGCGGAGTGTCGTCGATTCCGACCACGAGCCGCAGCTTCGGCGTGTGTGCGGCGACCTTCGCCACCTTGCCGAGCTCCGTCGTCGTCTCGCCGATGAAAGCGACGGCCTCGCTGTGTACGAGGAGTTGCTCGATCTCGGCAGGTGAGTTGGTCGGATAGACGCCGATCACGACGCCGCCGACACTCTGCACGGCCAGCGCGGCGAACACCCACTCCGGGCGTGCGCTGCTCATCACCGCGACGCGATCGCCGTGCCGCACACCTTGCGCGATGAGGCCGAGCGCGAGATCTTGCACGCGATCCCGGTATGTCCGCCACGTGATCGTCTGCATCACCCCGTCACGCCAGTAGCGCAGCGCGACGGCGTCGGGTTCCTTGTTCGCGCGATCGAGCAGCAGCCCCGGTAGCGTCCGGGTTGGCTCGAAACTGGTCAGATCCATGACACGGCCTCTCTTCCAGAGCCGACAAGCCCGGGCCCGATGAGATTCATGCGGCACTCTCCCCGAGATGCAGGAAGCCACCTCGGTACCACGTCACCGGCTTGCCGCTACCTGTCCGCGCGTCGTGTACACGGCCGATGAGGATTACGTGATCTCCGCCGGGTGCGACTTGCTCCAGTTCACAATGGATGACTGCCGCCGCATCGGGCAGTATCGGGTGACCACTCTCATCGAATTCGAAGGCTCCGTTCGCGAACTTGTTTTCACCCTTTGTCGCGAACTTGATCGCCAACTCGGCGTGCGCGGGAGTCACGATGTTGACGATGAACCGCTCGGCCGCCAGGAAGACGGGGGAGCAGTCCGCTCCTCGGTCCAGGCACACCAGGACGAGCGGCGGATCGAGCGACAGCGCCGCGAAGGAACTCGCGGTGAACCCGTGCAGCGTGCCTGACGCGCTTCGCGTCGTCACGATCGTCACGCCTGAGGGGAAGCGGGCCAACGCCGAGCGGAAGGCGTCCGGGTCCAGCCCTTGAAATCGATCAACCATGATATCCCTCGCGGGCGGCTCGGGCGGCAGGGTCGTTGAAGACCGTGCGCGCGTCGGCGACCGTGACGCGGAGCTGCTCTTCGACCGGCCAACGGGAAGTTCCTGAGTGCAGGGCCCGTTTCAGCGCCGCGAACACGGCAGGCGGTTTCGCCGCTGCCGCCCGCGCGTCCGCCATCGCGATCGCGAGCAGGTCGCCCTGCTCGACCACCTGGTCGACGATGCCCATCCGCTCCGCGTCGAACGCGTCGACGGGCTCTCCGCCCAGCAGGAGGCGCCGGGCCGCGCGGTCGCCCAGGACCCCGCGCACTCGAGTGATCCCCTTCACGGCCGGCAGCATCCCGTGGTTGATCTCGGGGAAGACGAAACGCGCCTCAGTCGACGCGTACACCTTGTCGGCGAACAGGGCCATTTCGATGCCGCCACCGACGCACCAGCCGTTGACCGCACACACCAGCGGCCGGGCAAAGTCCTCCAGTGCGCAGAGCAGCGCGTGAAACGACGCCATCCGCTCGACCATCGAATCGGCCCCGAAGCCGATGGCTTCCTTGATGTCGCCACCCGCGCAGAAGAAGCGCTCACCAGCTCCCGTCAAGACCACCGCGGGGGTGCCGGGGCCGGCGGCGAGGGTTTCCAGCGTCGTTGTCAGCTCGCTGACGAGCGAGTTGCTGAGCGCGTTCGCCGGCGGGTGGTTCAGGGTGAGTACAACCACGCCGTCCACTTCGTCGGACGCGTGCACAGCGCTGGGCGCTGTGTTGTGGGAGGCAATGCTCATGCTCGCCTTCCCTCAGTTCGCCGGTCCGCCGGCAGTGCGAGCGGAGGGGAAGTCCACGGGGCGCTTCTCCCGGAAAGCCTGGCGTGCTTCCGCGTAGTCGGCACCGGCGAAGTCGAGGATCTCGAGTGCCGAGGACAGCTCGTGCTGGGGCATCGCGTTGGTGAGCCAGGAGTTGAGCGCACGCTTGGTGAAACGGAGCGCCTGCTGGGAACCGCGGGCCAGCTGGGACGCGACCTCGAGCGCGCGGGGCAGCACCTGCTCGCGGGGAACGGACAGGCTCACGAGCCCGATCCGCTCGGCCTCGGCGCCCGTCAGCTTCTCGGAGGTGAGCACGTAGTACTTGGTCTTGGCCATGCCGACAAGCAACGGCCAGATGAGCGCGGCGTGGTCGCCGGCGGTCACACCGACCTTGGTATGGCCTTCGATCAGCACCGCGTCGTCCGCGGCGATGCTGATGTCGGCGAGAAGCGCGGTCGACAGCCCGTAGCCGACCGCGGGGCCGTTGATCGCGGAGATGATCGGCTTCTCGATGCGCAACATCGTCGCGACCCGCTTGCGTTCGGTTTCCAGCATCGCGAGCGCATCCTGGGGTGTGGGATCGGGCTGAGCGACGTCCATCCCGGTACAGAAGGCTTTGCCGGCCCCGGTGATGACGACGACCCGGGTCTGGTCGTCGCGCTCGACGTCGGCCCAGATCTGGTTCATCTCCTCGAACATCGGCAGGGTGAGCGAGTTGTACCGGTCGGGTCGATTGATCGTGATCTGGAGGATGCCGTTGTCGTGGCGTTCGGTGAGGACGTTGCCGGTGCCGTGGTTGTAGAGGGTGGTCATCGGCTGGTCTCCTTGTGGTGGCTGGGGTTGTGCGTGTCGTTGTACTGGCGGAGTGCTTCTTCGTGGGCGGGGCGGGCGGCTCGGATCTCGGCGAGGATGTCGTCGGCCGAGCGCACGACGTTGCGGGGGTTTTTGAAGCGGGGGATGACGTACTTGCCGAAGAGTTCGATCGAGCGCATCAGCTGGTCGTGGGGGAGGCTGTCGACACGCAGGACGAGTGCGTCGACGCCCATGTCGGCGTATCGCTGTACGTGTTCGATGCAGTGGTCGGGGTCGCCGACCATGAAGCCCTGGGAGTGTTCGAACATGTACTCTTCGTCGTTGAAGTCGATGTCCTTGACAGCGCCCATGTAGGCGTAGTCCTTCGACAGTTTCGACAGGCGCTCATATGCGTCGGTGGACAGCTTGGCCATCTCGAACAGGGGCTTCGCCTCGAGGCGGGCCTGGGCAGTGGTCTCGGCGCAGTGCATACCACCGGCGACCGCGACCATCTTGCGCGGCGTGATCGGGTAGGGGTGGTCGGTGGCGGCGAGAGTGGTGTCGTAGAGCTTGACCATGTTCTCGACGAGGTCGAACCCGAGGTAGAGGCCGCCCATGATGGCGCCGATACCCATCGAGGCGGCCGTCTCGACCGAGCTCGGGCTGCCGGCGGCAGCCGAAATGGGCGGGTAGGGGCCTTGCAGGGGCTTGGGGACCAGGCTGCGCGGCGGAACCTTGTAGTGCTCGCCCACGTAGGAGAACACGTCGTTGAGGAACGCGCTCCGGATCAGCTCGATGCCCTCACGCCACTGAGCCTTGTTCTCGGAAGGGTCCACCTCAAACGCGCGCAGGGCGAGCGTGGTGTTGCCGCGCCCGGTACCAAGCTCGATGCGGCCGTTGGACAGGATGTCCTCGGTCGCCACACGCTCCGCGACGCGCAGTGCGTGGTTCATCCGCGTCGGCAGCAGCGTCACCAGGTGGATGAACCGCATCCGGCTGGTGAGAGCCATCAGGTACGGGTAGAGCACCTCCGGAGCGGAGACCGAAGCCGTACCCAGAGCAACATGCTGCTCGGAACTGCCGAAGGCATCGAAGCCGACGCGCTCCGCAAGCAGAACCTCCTCCACAAGCTCCCGGTAGCGGTGCTCATGTGTGAGCCCGACCGGGGTGTCCCCCTCCGACATGAGGATGAAGTCCATACCGACCCTTCCGTCAAATGTTAGTGGGCGATAACGTAGGGCGTAGCCCAGCCCAGGTCAAGACCACGAG